>JAGAGL010000115.1:0-56071 GCA_017627595.1 Oribacterium sp.
TAAGGATTTCTTTTTCAGATTGCCTGAATATATGCAGGATGCTCTAACAAGTGATTACAAAGTGGCGTAATTGTATTTTTATAGTCTAGAATATAGAGTTTTCAAGGTACGATACCCACTATTTATGTGGGAAGTTTAAGTTAATAATTAAAGAACCGTAGGAAACCTTGAAAAATCAAGGCTCCTGCGGTTTTTTGATACCTAAATTCCAGTTAAATCCTAGCTGGAAGATATAAAAATTTTTAATACCAGAAACATTTGTTTCTACGTGACACCTACGACTTTCGAGGACACATAAATGGATTTTGATTTTGAAGAGTTCTCTGGGGCCTGCGCGAAACGGTTCTGCCCTTGGTGCAGCACTCCGGTGATGAAATCGCAAAAAGGAAGACCCAGGACATTATGCTCAGATAGATGTCGGTGGGCCTTTGATAAACACCGTATTAGAAAACGTAAGAAGGAGATGAAATTACCTGATAACAGCAACACTCAAGGTAATCAAGGTCACTGAACTTAACCCGGCATCATACAACCCAAGAAAAAAGCTGAAGCCTGGCGATAAGGAATATCAGAAGATCAAGGACTCCATCACAGAGCTTGGATTCGCTGATCCGCTTGTTGTTAATTCCGACATGACGATTATCGGCGGACACCAGAGATTAACTGTGGCGATGGACCTGGGATATACCGAGGTTCACTGTGCCGTTGTTGATGTAGACAAGGTAAGAGAAAAAGCCCTGAACATTGCGCTCAACAAGATCACCGGTTCCTGGGACGAGCAGATGCTCGCAGAGCTTCTAAAAGATATTGAAGCGAGTGGCTTCGACACTATGGTGACGGGCTTCGAGCCAAAAGAAATGGAAGAGCTCTTCAATAAAGCTTGGCCCGCAGAATCAAAGGAAGATGACTTTGATGTAGATGCGGAGCTTGCAAAGCCGTGTTTCTCAAAGCCTGGTGACATCTGGCATCTTGGAAAACATACGGTAATTTGTGGTGATTCCACTGATCCGGCAACATATGAAAAGCTGCTCGGTGATACCAAGGTGAACCTGGTTTGTACCGATGCTCCATATTTCGTAGAGCTCGAGAACAAGTCCGGAACCATAGCAAACGATAACCTTGATGATAAGCAGGGCTATGAATTTCTTATGAAGGCCTTTACCAACTTCAAAAATGCCATGGCCAATGATGCTTGTATATATGAGTTCTACGCTACAATGAAAACTCGTGTATTCTACGATGCATTTGAAGATGCTGGCTTCCGTGTAGGGGCCGGACTTATCTGGAAGAAGCCAAGAGCCCCATTTATGAGAACAGACTGGAAGTTTAACATGGAGCCGATCATCTAGGGATGGAAGAAAGATGGGAAGCACACCTGGTATGGAGATCAGAAGCAGACCTCCGTTTTCGAGTTTGATTCCATAAAGGATTCCGGCAAGGATGGCTTTGGACATCCAAGCAGCAAGCCGGTACCGCTTATAGCTTATCTTATAAAGCAGTGCACCATGACGAATGGATTAGTCCTTGATGGCTTCCTCGGTTCTGCATCAACACTTATTGCCTGTGAGCAGATGGATCGCATTTGCTACGGAGTTGAACTTGAGCCAAAGTTCGTAGACGTAGCCGTTATGCGATATAAAGCATCGGCTGATGAGAAGGCAGAAATCTATGTGATCCGTGATGGCCAAAAGCTTACATTTGAGGAAGCAACCAAGGATATCGATATTACACAGTGATATCGCCGTTGTTTTGTCGGTATTCCCGAATATGAGTAATTCACTGGATAAGTGTCCGTTTTAGAGTGATGTATAGAGTACAAAAAAACAAGCGGCTTAGGCCAGAAAGGGAATACCATGAAACACATAGAAAAGAAGGTTAAAGACAGAAAGGTTCTTGTAAATAGACTTGGAGAGCTTTTAGGAATAAGACCCACATACCTTTATACACCGACCTACGCATACGAGATCGGGGAGTACACAGTAACAAAAGAGGGAGCTCTTGAGGCTGAGAACCCGGATGAAGAAATACTCAGAACCCTTTACGAAGAGGGCATTATCGAGAAGCCAGACTTCGAAGAGCCGGAGCTAGAGGCAGAGGAAACAGCAACCGCTGATGATAACTACGATGTCTGCATAGGGCTTCCACTTAAGAACCACACAGGCTCAACACTTAGAAACCTTGTGAACCTTCTTTACCAGAGAGCAAAGCTCATCAACAAGGCAACCGGAGCAACCTTCTCAGTTGAAAAGGAACTGGTTGATTCCCTGGTGGAAGAGGACGACAACCTTACAAAGGAAAGATTCTTCGAATGCCTTAACGAATACCCCGATGCTTTGAAGGGCCTTAAGATCACGAACACCGAAATACAATTTTTAGGCTTTCCGGAGCTTCAGGATTCAGAGATTTTGGAAGCACAGATCGACCTGGCAAGCCTCATGAACACACAGGCCCTTAACCAGAAACGGATTCAGGCTAAGGTGGTTGACGAAGAGAATGAGAAATACGCCTTTAGGATTTGGCTTCTTAGGATCGGAATGAAGGGTGACGAGTACAAAACCACAAGAAAGATCCTCTTTCAGAACCTTTACGGAAACGCAGCCTTCAGGACAGCGGAAGAAGCTGCAGCCTTTTCATCAAAGCAGAAAGCAAAGCGCGATGCAGCGAAGGAGGCTAAGGCATGAGAGAAATAATAGAAAGACTAAGAAAAAGCTACCCGGTAGGCTGCCGGGTAGTACTTGACCATATGGATGATCCGCAGGCCCCACCGGTTGGTACTGAAGGAACCGTCATAGGGGTTGATGATATCGGATCAATCCTTGTTTCCTGGGATAACGGAAGCAGCCTGAACGTTTGCTACAGTGAAGACAGGTGCCATAGGGTATAAAAAATGAGTGGTCAGCTAGATACCAAACCACTCAATGCTCAAAAATTCAAACCGAGGTTCAAATCCTCCCGGTTGCGTTTCTGATTCTACCACACAGTAAAATCGAAAACAACAATCCGTAAATGTACCAAAGGTGCTCAGGTATCTTTGGTACATATTCTTCTCTAATTAGCTCGCTATATATCGGAAACTAATTTTTAATTTGATAATTTAGGGTTTTGGCCTCACAACTATATAGTGATTATGTGTTTAAGGCGGTTCCTTAACGGGAGCCGCCTTTTTGTGTTATCATTAACATATACCCATGAAGGAGATTCGTATGGCTTTCAATCTAGGACTTAAGATAGGACAGATGATAAGGCTTGAGGAACTTAACCAAGCACGTAAAGAGATAGAAAAGGCTAGTGGCAACAAGCCTGTAAAACAGAATCTATTCAGAGTCATTTAACTTAAAGGCCCTCGGAGCATATGTTCCGGGGGCCTTTTTTCGAATATCTTTAATTCATTGTTTAACACTTTAAGATTGAAAAACAAGTTGTTCTGTGTTATTGTCGCTTTATAAAGCGACGGGATTATGGAATATCCACCCCGCGCGAGCACTCCTTAATATGGAGAGTGCGGTGCCCGTAGGACCTAATTAACTCGAAAGGCACCTATTCATGTAACTTAAGTAATAATACTTTAGGGACATCGAATTTGACAGGATCACCTGTCAGATTCGATGTCCCTTTTTTTATCAAGAAAGGAGCAAACCCACATGAAACAGAAAACCATCATCCTAGTGGATGGCGAGAACGTAAGCGCAAATAATGCTGAAAAAATCGTCACAATCAGTAACCGCCTTGGCGTTGTCGCAGAGCGCAAGGTGTACCATCATCAGAAGGATCGAGGCACCCGCGCTTGGACCGAAAAATCCAAAGACGGCAACTACAAAGACATCCAGCTTTACGGTGATCCTGAGAAAGACAAGGTCGACCGCAAAATACAGAAGGATGCTCGAAGGTACCTAATTGAACCTGATGTCGCCTTGGTGTGCATAGTCTCTTCCGACGGTGGATTCCGAATTCTCGCAGAAGATGCAGCTGCCGCAGGAAAGAAACTATGTTTTATCGGCGGAAAAAATCCATCTCACAGGCTTCGAAATACAGGAGCTAAGTTCTTGAAAATACGGTAATAAAAACATTCAAAATCCTATAACTTTAAGTCCATCGGAGCATATGTTCCGAGGGCTTTTTTTAGTGATGAGATATATGATAAAATAAGTATGTACACACCAAAACTACATTTTTGAGAAAATGTGCATTTTGCACCCCTCCTTTTAGTGGGTGCTGCGGAATATAACGTTTCGTATTCTACTACGGATAAAATACGTATAATGACACACTTTTGCCTTTCTCTGACTCTTTTTGCAATAAAAGTCCGCTAAATGTATTTTTGGGTTTTTCCATTGATGATTGGCAAAAAGGGCATAAACACGGCATAGTAAAGCCTTACAGAGAGGATTTTTTAATGATTAGAATACTTTTTATTTGCCACGGCAACATCTGCAGATCGGTTTCTGCACATTACATAATGAACTATTTATTGCAGGAAGAACATCTCTCCGAGGAGGTGTTTGTGGATTCGGCGGCGACCTCAATGGAAGAAATAGGTAATCCTATTTATCCACCCATGCGTAGGGCTTTGGAGGGACATCATATTCCTATCGGGAATCACCATGCCAGGAGGGTCAATAAACCCGAGTACGAGACATTTGACCTGATCATCGCCATGGATGAAGAAAACAAAAATAACCTCAACAGGCTCTTTGATAATGATCCGAATAATAAAGTCCATTATCTCATGGAGTACACGGATACTCCTGATGCCATAATTGATGACCCCTGGTATACGAGGGATTTCGAACTGGCTTATCGGGAGATATATAAGGGATGTAGTGGTTTGATAGAAGCAATTAAATATAAAAAAATCAAATGATAATATTTGCCCGGATGAAGTATACTGATTAATAGCAAACACTATTTGATGAGGATGGAATACACCATCAAAACATCCTTAATATAAAATAATTCATTATCGTTTTTGACACACTCATCACATTAAAGGAGGACACAAAAGCATGAACGAAACATTAAAAGTACTTGAGAGCAGAAGAAGCTGCAGAAAATTTAAGCCTGATATGGTTGAAAAAGAAAAGCTTGATGCCATCTTAAAAGCGGGAACCTATTCCGCAACCGGAATGGGAAAGCAGAGTCCTATAATCATTGCTGTCACCAATAAGGAACTGAGAGATGCCATCTCAGAGGAAAACAGAAAGATCGGCGGCTGGAAGGAAGACTTTGATCCGTTCTACGGAGCACCCGTTATCCTTATCGTTCTAGCTGACAAATCTGTTCCAACATATATCTATGATGGTTCTCTCGTAATGGGAAACCTTATGAATGCGGCTGAAAGTCTCGGTGTGGCAAACATCTGGATTCACAGAGCAAAGCAGGAATTTGAATCCGATTTCGGAAAGCAGATTCTCGCAAAACTTGGTATCGAAGGTGACTACGAAGGCATCGGCCACTGTGCTTTGGGATATGCCGCAGGTCCCGCTAATGAAGCTGCACCAAGAAAATCAAACTACATTTACCATGTCGACTGAGAAGGATAACATCCTTACCGGATGTAAGGTGTCTTAACCATGTCTTTATAGCCGGTTAGATCTTAATCTGTATGTCAGAAATAAATGGCGTAAGAAACACATCTATAGATGAGTAGGAGGTTTTACATATGTTGGAAGTTGGCACAAAAGCACCGTCATTTGAACTTCCGGATCAGAACGGAGTAATGCATTCTCTTGAGCAGTACAAAGGTCAGAAAGTCATCCTTTACTTTTACCCAAAGGACAATACTGCGGGCTGTACAAAACAGGCCTGTGGATTTTCAGAACGATATCCTCAGATAAGAGAGAAGGGTGCTGTGGTTCTGGGTGTAAGCAAGGATACCGTTGCCTCCCACAAAAAGTTCGAGGAGAAATATGGTCTTGCCTTTACACTTCTGGCAGACCCGGAGCGCAAGGTGATCGAAGCCTACGATGTTTGGAAAGAGAAGAAGAACTACGGAAAAGTTTCCATGGGCGTAGTCCGTACAACCTACCTTATTGACGAAGAAGGTATCATCATAAAAGCCAATGACAAGGTAAAGGCCGCTGACGATCCTGAAAAGATGCTGAATGAATTATAAGTCCCAAATTTGACTATAAATAATACTGCAATCAACCGGAAACAAATCCCCGGTACTCCGTGATTTGTTTCCGGTTTTGGAAATATCCTCAATGAGTTGTTTGATACCGAAGGAGTATTAATATGCCTATACTTGCTTCATTTATGGTGCCACATCCACCTCTTATAATCCCTGCCGTCGGACAGGGCGGTGAGAAAAGTGTTCAGGAAACGATAGATTCTTATGAGAAGGTGGCAGATGAAATAGCTGAACTCAGACCCGAAACCATCATCATCACAAGCCCCCACAGCATCATGTATTCGGATTACTTCCATATCTCTCCGGAACGTGGAGCCAAAGGCAATTTTTCAAGATTCAGAGCACCTGAAGTCACATTTGATGAACTCTATGATGAGGAGCTTCGTGACAGGATCTGCGCTTTGGCCAAAACAGAGAATTTTCCGGCAGGAACCCTAGGCGAAAAGGACCCGATACTCGATCACGGAACCATGGTTCCTCTATGGTTTATTAGAAACAAATACAAAGACGGTAAAATCATTCGCATAGGTCTTTCGGGACTTGGACTCCCTGAACATTATCACCTGGGAGAAATAATCCAAATGGCAGTTAATGACTGTAACCGGCGGGTTGTGTTTGTGGCCAGCGGTGACTTGTCCCATAAATTACAGGCCCACGGTCCTTACGGTTTTGCCTCTGAAGGTCCTGTTTATGACAAGAGGATAATGGACGTTGCAAAAAGAGCCGCTTTTCAGGAAATGTTCGACTTCGATGAGGATTTTTGTGAAAGAGCAGCAGAGTGCGGCCACCGTTCCTTTGTCATCATGGCAGGAGCCTGGGATGGGATAAATGTAAAATCCAATGTTTACTCTCATCAGGACATCACCGGAGTAGGTTACGGGATTGCTTCTTTTTATCCGACAGGTCCGGATGATTCCAGACATTTTCGTGAAAAATACCTGAATATGATCAAAGATGAATTAAGTAAAAAAGCTGAACATTCCGATGAGTACGTACGTCTCGCAAGGGCTTCTCTCGAGAGCTACATACTGAACCATCGAAAACTGGAGCTTCCCAATGATCTTCCCGCTGAAATGCTTGGGAAAAGAGCCGGAGCATTTGTCTCCATCCATAAGGACGGTCGTCTGCGTGGATGTATCGGAACCATACTTCCAACCACATCATCTGTTGCCGAGGAAATCATCCGGAACGCCATCAGTGCCTCCACCCGGGATCCCAGATTCAATCCCATTACGCCGGATGAACTACCATATCTTGATATCAATGTTGACGTCCTCGGTGACCCCGAAGATATTTCCAGTCCTGAAGAGCTTGACGTAAAAAGATATGGTGTCATAGTAAGCTGCGGAAACAGAAGGGGCCTGCTTCTTCCTGATCTTGACGGAGTGGATACTGTTGAACAGCAGATCTCCATCGCGAGACAGAAGGGTGGGATAGACATTGATGAACCTGTGAAGCTTCAGAGATTCGAAGTTGTAAGGCATATTTGAATGTTTCCGGTGCCGGGGATAGGTTTATCAGATATAAACCTGTTTTCCGGCTCATTTTATCCTGAAAAATGAATGATTTATATTAATAAAAAAGCTGTCGACTAAAGTTTCAGATTATAAATATCGATAACAAGGAGAAAATCCGATGACCGCACAGGTAGCTACAGTTACAACACAGCGTTTCTCAATGGACTATTGTAAATTCGGCCAAGGAGCCGAAACTCTCGTGGTGATTCCGGGTCTCAGTGCCCAGAGTGTCATGCCTATGGCTGAGCTTATGGCCAATGCCTACAAACTGCTGTCTGATGATTATACAATTTATGTATTTGACAGAAAAAAAGGAACTCTGAATATACCTTATACTATTAAAAATATGGCAGAAGACACTGTAGAAGCCATAAAAGAACTTGGTCTTTCCAATGTCTGCATCTTTGGCGCATCCCAGGGCGGAATGATCGCAATGGAGATAGCCCTGGAACATCCCGGACTGGTAAAGAAGCTTTTACTCGGATCCACCTCTTCCCATATAAGCGAGGAAGGCTTCTCTGTCTTTGACAACTGGATAAGACTTGCAAGGGAAAGAAACGGGGAAGGGTTATATATGAATTTCGGAGAAAAGGTTTATCCGGAAGATGTTTTTGAAACAATCAAAACAGGGTTTATACAGATTTCAAAAACCGTAACAGAAGAAGATTTTTCCCGCTTTATCGTTCTCGCTGAAAGCCTTAGGGATTTTAACATCACAGAAGAGCTTCCTAAGATCACCTGCCCGACACTGGTTATAGGCTCGAAGACCGATAATGTTTTGGGCGGACAAGCTTCTGAAATCATTGCCGCACATCTCACCGGCAGCCCGGATTGCGAGCTTTATATGTATGACGGATACGGTCACGCAGCATATGACTGTGCCCCCGACTACACTGAGAGGTTACTGAAGTTCTTAAAGAAATAAAAACTATACTTTAGCATTAACATCGTTTTACAAAACAGGACGATGCTAATGCTTATTGTCTTACAGAAATAGGAGCGTTTGATGCTTAACTGGATAAGTAACTTTAACTACGACTTTGCCATAGCAACGATTCCTATCCAGATAATACTTCTTGTGTTTTATGGAGTACGAAGGAATCTTCCCGTAGGCCAGAGCTTTTGCTTCTGGCTTGTTATGGTTGCCAATCTGGTGATGACTTCGGCCGATATCATTTCCTGTGAGATGAATGAGATCTGGACAGAATTTCCTCTGTGGGTCATGTATGCCATCAATCATGCATATTTTCTCGGATTCATCGTACGAGGCTGGGCACTTTTTGCCTATACTGCAGAAACCTCACATTTCCTCAAGAACAACTCTCTGTATAAGGTCATTGCCTCCATCCCGGCCATGGTGGCTGTCTTCCTGATCTTTTCAACCCCCTGGACCTCGGCTATCTATACCATTGCGGCAGATGGTTATCATAACTGTTCTCTCTACGGCATTATCTATTTTGATACTTATTTTTACATCATATTATCGATCCTTATAGTTTTGTTTAAGTGGAAGACTTTGTCACCCAGAGTCAAGGGCGGACTTCTTTCCTTTAATCTGCTTCTGCTTTTCGGTATCATCATCAGAAAGCAGTTCTACCATATGCTGGTAACCAGTTATTTCAGCATTCTTTCCATACTCATCATTTTCCTCACCACGGAAAATCCCGATCTATACCGGGACAGCAGGACGAAGCTTCTAAACAAAGAAGCTCTGGATATGATCGGCTTCGATTACTGGGAGAGAAACATTTCCTATAGTCTTCTGGTTATGATCGTTCATAACTATGAAACATCCAAGTCAGTTTACGGCATCAGCCAGGTGAACGAAAGTCTAAAGAGGATGGCAGATTGGGTAATGAAGAATTACCCGGGTTATAATTGTTTTTATACCAGAAACGGAACCTTTATCATTCTTATGAAGGGACAGCTGCCTGCAGAGCCGGAAGCAATAATGAAAAACTGGAAAGAAAAGTATGAAGCTTTCCAAAATAGCTGTGATACTCCGGTAACCATGAAGATATCCGCAATGATGCTGCCTGCATATCTGGTAAACAACAATGATCTAACCATAGGTGATCTGGCAAGATACTCCAGGATCGATGCCTATTCAGAAAACCGCCGCGGAAACTATGTTTTCTCCGATGCCATGATTGAAGACGTTAAGAAACAGAAGTCCCTGGAAAAAGCCGTTAAAGATGCCATCGCAACAAACCGATTTGAAGTTTACTTTCAGCCCATCTATTCTGTTAAAGAAGGGATAATAGAAGGGGCAGAGGCATTGGCACGATTAAATGATCCGAGCCTGGGCTTCATATCACCTCTTGATTTTATTTCAATAGCAGAAAAGAACGGAGATATCATCGAAATAGGACGGCAGATCTTTGAAAAGGTTTGTCTCTTCCTTGAAAACACCGACACCCAAAAATTAGGGATTAAATATATCAATGTAAATCTTTCACCCATACAGTGCATGAGCAACAGTCTTTCAGAGGAGCTTTCGGATATAGCCAAAAAACATGGTTTATCCATGAACATGTTTGATTTTGAAATAACCGAGTCTCTGATAGAAGATTACGAAATGATCCAGATGCAGATAGCAGGACTTCGTTCCATGGGTGCAGAGCTGTCTCTTGATGATTTCGGAACAGGTGCATCGAATCTGACAAGCCTTATGAATCTTCCGATCCACGTTGTAAAGATTGATCTGACCTTCACAAGATCCTTCTTCGCCGGAAAAGCTGAATTCCTGCCGGATCTTATAAAACTTTTCCAGCGCTCCAACATGGCAATAGTTGTTGAGGGTATCGAAACAGAAGAGATGAAAAACAAGATGGCCGAGCTTGGCTGCGACTACGAGCAGGGTTACTACTTCTCAAGGCCGCTGCCGCCGGAAGAATTCATTGAATACATGAAAAATCAGCTTCAACAATAAACACTGATAAAAAATCCTTATATCTGCTTATTTTTGTGACGAAAATTATGTGTAATGGTATGTAATGCCCCGGGATGATAATAATGACCGGAGTTTTTCTTTCAAACCTACGTCACATAGACCGGTATAAAGGAGATGCAGTATGAGAACAGATAATGATAAAGGGAAAACCATCATATACCTTGAGGGAAGGATCAATACAGACAATGCCTCAAAGGTTGAAGCAGAGATATTATCAATAATCAATGAACTGAAGCCCGGACAGGAAATCCTTTTTGATGCAGAAAAACTCGAATATATTTCCAGTGCGGGTCTGCGTGTTCTCATGAAGGTGCGAAAACAACTGGGAAAACCGGTTACTGTAACAGAAGCAAGCCGTGATGTATATGATATTTTCGAAACAACAGGGTTTACAGATCTGTTTAATGTAAAAAGAGTCCTCAGGAAAGTTTCCATTGAGGGCTGTGAAAAACTGGGCGGTGCTCCAAACTGTGAAGTTTATCGTCTTGACCCGGAAACCATAGTGAAGGTTTATAAGGGGGATTTATATACCCGTGAGAAGATAGAAAAAAACCGGGAGCTTGCCAAAAAGATTTTTACAGGAGGAATCCCTACGGCTATACCTTTCGACATGGTCAAAGTGGGATCCCACTACGGTCTCGTTTTTGAAATGATGGCAGGAAGTTCTCTGGCAAACATACTTTCTTCACACCCCGAAGACACAACAAGGTATGGAAAACTTGTTGCCGGGTTTATAAAGAAACTTCATTCAACCGAATTTGAAACAGGAGTTCTTCCTGATGCCAGGGCGCCTTATCTCAGGAGCCTTAAATATCTTGAGGAAATAGGAGTATACACAACGGATGAAGCAGAGAGGGTACATGAACTCCTCCGCACCATTCCTCCTCGAAATACCTTTATTCATCAGAATCTTAATCCTGTCAACATCATGCTGATGGATGACGAATTCATCCTCATAGATGTGGATGATTCCGGAATCGGACATCCGGTCTGGGATCTTATGGGAATGTATCAGGTTTATGTCACCGGAGCAAAAGCAGGTTGGACAAAACCGATGATGGGTCTCGGAGAAGATATATTAAAACCTCTTTGGAACACAATTCTTCGTTCATACCTTGGGGAGGTACATAGTGATGATATCCCTGAGGTGAACAGGGTTCTTGGCGGTTATACAAAAATGAATCAGATATTCGAGCTGGTGACAAACCCGACCATCTCCGGAGATATAAGAAAGCCTGCTATAGAAAAAGAAAAGGCAGCTTTCTTCGATATGATGGATACACTTTACCCGGTACCCAGATGGATCTGAGAAAACAATGATCTCTAAATAATTTGCAGGATTAAATCTGTTTCATAGAACAGTAATACCACAAGAACTAATCCTGCATATTGAATTCAGGAGGGGTTCAATTGGAAAAATACAGATACTGTGACGAGGAACTTAAACTGATGGAGAACAGTCATGTTCCCTTCGCTGTTTATCAGTTTATAAATAAAAGAGTGATTACCATAATTCTTTCCCAAGGCTTCATTGACCTGTTCGGATTTGAGGGCATGAAAAAAGAAGATGTTTATGCTCTCATGGATAACAACATGTACCGTGATACACATCCTGATGACATGGCTACTCTTGGGGATGCTGCCTATCGTTTCGCAACTGAAGGCGGTGCCTATGATGTGATCTACAGATCCAAAACGCATGGAGAATACAGGATCATCCATGCCTACGGAAGACATATTCACAAGGAAGACGGTACACGTCTGGCTTTTATCTGGTATACGGACCAGGGTGCCTATGTTGAAGACGGCAAAAACGAAAAAGACTGGATGATGAATCTTTTTAAGAATCAATTAGCAGAAAGAAGCATTATCGCACAGACCAGTCATGACTATCTGACAGGTCTTCCTTCCATGACTTATTTCTTTGAGCTTGCGGAAGCGGGTTGCAAAAGGATCCGTGAAAAAGGAAAAAAACCTGTTATTCTCTTTACCGATTTCAATGGGATGAAGGTATATAACCAAAAATATGGTATGGAAGAGGGCGATAAGGTTCTTAAGGAATTCACAGATAAACTGGTCGGGATTTTCACCCATGAAAACTGTAGCAGATTCAGCGCGGACCACTTCTGCATCTATACGAACCTGGATAAAGGACTTTCGGCAGCAGAGCAGCTTGTCTCAAGTAATGCAGGAATCGATATTGAAAAGAAACTCCGTATTCGTATAGGTATGTATGTTTATGAGGATGAGAACATCAGCATAAGTGCTGCCTGTGACAGGGCAAAGATGGCCTGTGATTCCGGCAAAAATACCTTTACTTCAAAGCTGTATGTTTTTGACCAAAAAATGATGACGGCTATTGAGAATCGTCAATATGTGGTAGAGAATCTTGACAAAGCCATAAAAGAAGGTTGGATCAAGGTCTACTATCAACCCATCATCAGAACCGCCAATGGCATGGTATGTCATGAGGAAGCACTGTCCAGATGGATAGATCCTGTAAAGGGCTTCCTTAGTCCTGCAGAATTCATACCTGCTCTCGAAGAATCCAACACCATATTTAAGCTCGATCTATATGTTGTAGATTCTATTTTGGTAAAAATGAGAGAGCAGGCAGACTGCGGTCTTTATCTGGTTCCTCAATCCGTAAACCTGTCAAGATCCGATTTTTATACCTGTGATATCGTTGAAGAAGTCAGAAAACGTGTAGATGAGGCAGGAATTCCTAGAGACAGAATTGTTATAGAGATTACAGAAAGTATCGTAGGCGATGACATTGAATACATGATTGATAGAATCAATCGTTTTAAGGAACTGGGATTTAAGGTCTGGATGGATGATTACGGCAGCGGTTATTCATCTCCTATG
Source organism: Oribacterium sp. (assembly GCA_017627595.1). GTDB lineage: Bacteria > Bacillota > Clostridia > Lachnospirales > Lachnospiraceae > Oribacterium. The sequence goes on from JAGAGL010000115.1 coordinate 13,469, forward strand.
ATTCTTCAGAAGGTACCCTTTGACCTGATTAAGATAGATATGCAATTTGTAAGGCAGCTCGAAGAAGGTGAAAGGGCAAAGATCATACTGACCGAGATCGTCAGAATGGCAATGGCACTTGGAATGGATACAATCGCCGAAGGAATTGAAACAAAAAAACAGGCTGAATTCCTTAAGGACATCGGCTGCGATATGCTTCAGGGATACTATTTCTGCAAGCCGATACCTCCGGAAGAAATCATTAAAAGAAACAGAGAAGGAATACAGATAGGTTTTGAAAATCCCAGGGAAGAGGATTATTATACCCAGCTTGGTAAAGTAAATCTTTATAATCTTTCTATTTCAGCAGATGATATTTACGGCGGTGACAGTTATTTTGATACCTGGCCCATGGTCATGACTGAATGCAAGGATGGTCACATAAAGATCATAAAATACAATACTTCTTTTAAAGCCTATACCGACAAACTATTCCCGGATTTCGCCAATAAATATGAGTTTGATTTATCTGATTTTAAAGGTAAAAACGGAGAGCTTTCCCTTAATGCAGTTTTTCAATGTGCAGAGGATGGAAAGAGAATCATCCTTGATGACATGACAAAGGACGGAAAGATCATTCAGATCATGGCCTGGAGAGTGGCGGTGAATCCCGTGACAAAGGTTTCGGCTGTAATGGTTGCCGTACTATCTTCATCAGATCAGCGCAACGGATTCCTTGACGAAAAGCACAACAAAGAGTTTCAAAGATTATCCGGAAAATATGAAAAACTCCGGAAAGAAAATGTGCCGTCATCGCCTGCGGAATGGCGAAATTCCATAATGAAGACACCGTAGCTGAAGTCTTTGAAATCGCAGAAAAGAGAATGTATGAAAACAAACACTTTTTAAAAAGAACAAAAATGCAGCAATCTCAATAGTTAACCAAAAGGAACGATACCCCTGCCGATACGACAGTTTTCATTGGCATACTGAAAAACTTACCGGGAATCATCCCTGACACCCTTATAAGAATGTGTCAGGGATGATTCCCGGTAAGTTTTTCAGTATGCCAGACAGACCCGTCCCGGTGATTATTCTTTGAATCATGACACTAAACTGTTTTACTTGTCGTTATGAATTTATCAACCCAAAAATTGAACAAATAGAAAATATTTTTTATTACACATTTCACAGATATTCTTAAGACTCTTAAAATCTATTGAAAACGCTTTCCGGTAATTCTAAAATAAATATGAAAATTTTATAAACTGGTCCAATGATATTTTATACGGTCAATAAAATATCATCGGATCTACATGTATTGTCAGTTCCCGGAGAACTGATTCTCCATGGACTGACGTTCCCAAATTCAGGAGGTAATGTATGATCAGTTTTTTGTTTTGTCTCTGTTTACTGATCGCGGGCTACTTTACTTATGGTAAGTTAGTAGACAACACCTTTGGTCCTGATGACCGTGAGACACCGGCTGTCGCCATTAATGATGGTGTTGACTATGTAGTTTTACCACAGTGGAAGCTGTTCCTGGTTCAGCTCTTAAACATCGCAGGACTTGGTCCTATTTTCGGTGCACTTCAGGGAGCCCTTTGGGGACCTATAGTATTTCTCTGGATAACCTTCGGTACTATTTTTGCCGGCGGCGTACATGATTACTTCTCAGGTATGCTCAGTGAAAGAAATAACGGTGATTCCATAGCCGAGGTTACAGGTAAGTATCTGGGAAATACCATGAAGACCATCATGAGAGGTTTTTCAGTTGTTCTTCTCATAATGGTTGGTACTGTATTTGCAGTAGGTCCTGCAGGACTTATCGTTCAGCTTCTTGCCAACAAAGGTGTTACAGGAGCTTTTGCGAGTACGGCAGTATGGCTTGCCATCATCCTTACTTATTACTTCATCGCAACATTTGTTTCCATCGACAAGATAATCGGTAAGATTTACCCTGTATTCGGAATCTGCCTTATCATCATGGCAATCGGTGTAGTTATCGGACTTCCTTTACATGGTTTCCATACACCTGAGCTTTGGGATCATTTCTATAACATGCATCCTAAGACAACTCCTGTATGGTCATTTATGTTCATCACAGTTGCCTGCGGTGCCATCTCAGGTTTCCATTCAACTCAGTCACCTCTTATGGCAAGATGTCTTAAGTCAGAGAAACAGGGACACTTCGTATTCTACGGTGCAATGGTAGCCGAAGGCTGTATCGCTCTCGTATGGGCTGCAGCAGGATGTTCTCTTTATGCAGCAGACGGAGGTCTCAATACAGGTCTTCAGGAAGCTCTTGCAGCAGGACAGTCGGCAGCCATCTATGATGTCTGCGTTAAGACCATGGGCAATGTAGGCGTTATCCTCGCTATGCTCGGTGTTGTAGCGTGTCCTATCACTTCCGGTGATACAGCATTCCGTTCAGCAAGACTTACACTTTCAGACTGGTTAAAGATCGATCAGAAGTCCTACGCAAACAGACTTAAGCTTTGCATACCTCTTCTCGGCTGCGGTGCTTTTCTTGGATTCGGAAATTCCTTCGGACTTTTCAGCTATGCTGTTATCTGGAGATATTTCTCCTGGACAAACCAGACTCTTGCAATGCTTGTTCTCTGGTCAGGTGCAATGTATCTTGTAAAAGAGAAGAGAAACTATTGGGTATGTGCAGCTCCTGCAACTTTCATGTCAGCAGTTTCCGCAACATATTTCTCAATGGCTCCGGAGTGCTTAGGTCTCATTCCTGTATTCACAAACAACAGAGCATTTGCTTATCCCTTCGGAATACTCGTTGCAGTATGCTTCCTTGGTCTTTTCCTTAAGGCAGCAAAAAAGTATGATCCTAAGGTAAATCTTCACTCAGCTCACGCTTAAAGCAGGTGCTCAATTAAATAATCAGATGTCAGCTTGACCGATGATATCTTTCGAGTAGGGGGATGACCCCTACTCGATTTATTAATATAAGAACAGACCAATATACAAATACTTTTACAGAATCCGTGAAAACTCAGAATTCTTGGAGTATTTATATAGTGGACAAAAAATAAACTTCTATATTATACGGAGGCCAATATGTTATTTTCTCCCAAATGTCTCGGAACCACAACATTAACAAAAGAGGAACTGAAAGAAGATAAGGCAAAATGCGTGAAGATCGGTCCCTGCGGACTCGGAGCGAAGGCACTGTATCTTAACAGTTTCTTTCTGGACAGGGTTTACTACATAAGCTACAAGGATATAAACAGATGCTTTAAGAGGGTTGCCATGAGTAAGGGCGGTTTTACCGGGAAAGGTGTTTTCGGAAGTATGCCTTACCTCGTTGTTCAGTACGGCACCGGGCTTGAAAAGCAGTGCAATTTCAAGTTCGAAGAAGAAGTTGACATGTTCCTTCAGGAGCTTTCAAAGATAAGACCTGAAATGCCGCTTCACAGCGTGGAAGCCGAATACAAGCTGAGAATGGCTGAAGAAGAGGAAAGGAAGAGATACCTGAAGGAACTTTCTCCTGAACAGGAAACCTCAGTTCAGGTTTTGAGGGAGGCAGAGGAAGTCGTTAAAGCTTATCCTGAGCAGTATACAAAACTCTCTGTAACTGCTAAACAGAAGCGTGTCATCGAACGCATAAGCCCAACCTATCAAAAGGTTGCACTGGCCATCCTGATGCTTTCCATAGCTTCGGCACTGTTTGGTATTTTTGCTCTTATCAAAGGACAGGGCCTGGCCATTTACTTTGTACTTTTTGGTTTCTCCTTTATCTTTATCGTTATTTCCTCAAGGATACTTCCCACAGGAAGAAACAATAAAGCTTATGCGGAGAAGGAATGGGCAGACGCTCTTAATGACATGTCTGAAACCATGAAGGATAACAAAGACTTCCCGGTTCCTCCTCAGTATGCACATCCTGTTGTTCTGGAGAGAATGATCAGAGTCATAAGGGAGGGCAGAGCTGACAGCATCAGTGATGCATTCACCATAATGAAGGAAGACCTTAAGAAGCTGAACAGCGATGTTACTGTTTCTCAAAAGGAATATGACGAGGTTGTTCAGGTTAAACCGATGTTTCTGGTAATGGACTACAAATAAAAGATTTTGTTCAGGGAAGATGTTGATGGCTTCCGATACTACAGATGCGTCCACAGAAGAAAGCTCTGAATCAAAAAAATCTCAGTCTGCAACCTATAAAAGTGCGAGAGGCTGGTCCATCCGTTTTCAGCCTGAGGATTTTGAAGTAAAATTTCTAAAAAGAAAATTAAATATTATTATTACAAATATAAAGTCGATAAAATATGTAGCGAGTCAGGCTACATTTCGGCTTTATATTTTTTTTCTTTTTTTTTTCAATTACATCGAGGTAAAAATACATGTTTAAATCCAGCTTTAAACGTTCTTTACGTGCTTTAATTTCAATAACAACAGCCATGCTTCTTATGACCGGCTGTATGGATCAAATACCGGAAATACAAGTCACTCCCAAGGAGACTTCCAGCGAAAAACCGACGGATGCAGAAACCACCGCTTCTACCACCGGAACAGAAGCCGGCGGTACAACAGCTGAAACCAAGGACGTATCAGATGATCCAAAAGCCGCAGAAAAGAACGAAGAAATAGTCCTTCTATTCACAAGTGACGTTCACTGCGGCATGGATAAGGGATTCGGGTACGTCGGACTTCAGGATATAAGAGATGAACTGGAGAATAAAGGCTATACCACCATGCTTATAGATAACGGAGATTTCATTCAAGGCGAAGCTGTGGGAACTCTCACCAAAGGTGAGGATCTTGTGAAACTTATGAATTCCCTGAATTATGATTTTGCGGTTGTTGGAAATCATGAATTTGATTACGGTATGGATCAGTTCATGAAGATAGCTGATATGGCAAATTTCCCTCTGATAAGCTGCAATTTCAGAAAAAACGGAGATTTGGTATTTGACCCCTATGTCATTAAAGAAGTTTGTGGTTTAAAGATCGGCTTTGTGGGCGTCACAACCCCCACGACCATCACAAACTCAACACCGAAATATTTCCAGAATGACAAGGGTGAATATATCTACGATTTTATGCAGGATGATACCGGCGATATGCTGTATGAAGCAGTTCAGAAATCTATAGATGAAGTAAGAGCCCAGGGTGCTTCCTATGTTTACCTGGTAGGACATCTCGGAATGAATGAAGGCGACCATCCCTGGAACTATAAAGATGTGATATCACACATAAGCGGTATAGATGTTTGTTTTGATGGTCATAGTCATGATACAGAGCATGTAATCATGAAGGACAAAGACGGAAAAGACGTACCGAGATTTGGTCTCGGCACAAAGTTAAATGTCATTGGATACAGCCACGTCACAAAAGATGGCGGAATCGTTGATACCAACGTATGGAGTTGGACAAATAGTGTTTCTCTGCCTGATCTTCTGGGTGTCAAAAACAGGATTTCAAAAGTGATAGATGAGGATATGGCAGAGACTGATAAACTTATGAAGCAGGTTGTTGCCCACTCCTCAGTAGACCTGACTGTTAACGACCCAACTGAAAAAGATGAGAACGGACAGCCGATAAGAATGGTAAGGCGTGCCGAAACAAATCTTGGTGATCTCTGTGCTGATGCTTACAGGGATCAGACAGGAGCCGACATTGGCTTTATAAATGGAGGAGGCATAAGGGCCGAGATTTCTAAAGGAGATATAACCTACGGTGACATCATAAATGTCAATCCCTTTGGAGATACTGTCTGTGTGATAGAAGCCAAGGGGCAGCAGATAATCGATGTTCTTGAATGGGGCGCCAGGGGAATACCCGATGAAAACGGAGGCTTTTTACAAGTTTCAGGTATGAGTTACGAAATTGATGCTTCCATCCCAAGCGGTGCTCAGTCAGATAATAACGGTATGTGTACAGGATTTAATGGAAAACGGCGTGTAAAGAATGTAAAAATAGGCGATGACCCCATAGACCCTTCCAAATCTTATACCGTGGCAAGTATTAATTACCTTCTTCAGGAAAACGGAAACGGTATCACTTCTTTCGATGGCTGTAAATTGGTGCAAAACGACCAAAAGTTGGATAACCAGATATTGATAGACTACATTTCGGATACATTAAAGGGTGAGATTGGTGACGAGTACAAGGATCCATATGGACAAGGCAGAATCGTAATACACGATGCAGCTTAACATTCGTAAACCATGTAACGTATTTCACTTTAAATCCACTGTTCGAACTTATCGGCCACTCTAAAAGGTGAGTACATGAAATATATCAAAACAAAAGAAGACTCAACTTCCTGTATCATGATTGCAGGAAATACCAATTGTCTTGAAGCGAAAACCCTTAACCATATTGCGGATTATTACAAAGTTGTCATCATTTCAGACAACTCTGATAATGTAGCCACGATTAAGCTTTCCGCTAAATATTCCAAAAGAATAAAAACCTACAAAGAGGATCTCTCCTCAGACAACTGTAAAAAGATATTTCAGGCTTTTTCACCGGACACAGTATGGTATTTTTCGGGCTATACAGATGGATGTGATGGTCTCAGAGATGAAAACAAGAAGCTGTCAGCTCTCATACATTACTGTTCTGAAATAGGAGTTCAGAAGCTGATCTTTATCTCCTCTGTCAGCAGCCTTAACTACTACTTCAAGGATACCGTCAGCGGCAAAGTGAAGATTTACCTGTCTGAAACCGGGTTCGAATGCAGTCAGCTTGAAAACCTTTGCAGATACAGCTCCACAAAAAACTATTTGAAATACATAATCCTGAGAGCTCCCTACCTGTACAGCAAATATAATAATACAAAAAACTATCTGGGCAGTATCTTCAGCAGGATGGAAGAAATCGAACCTATAGTTTTTCCTTATGATGCCTCCGGTAAGATTGATTTTCTTTCTGTCCGGGATCTTACAGAGCTTTTGATGTTTATAACCGAGGAAACCCTGGATGATGCCGGAACCTACACTTTAACCTCGGATTCAGGACTTACTTATCAATCATTTGCAGAATTACTGAAAAAATGTGAACCTTCAACACAGGCAAGCTTTTCCGAAGGAAACCCGTGCGTTTTGGAGCTTGATGAGAAAAACGAAAACAAAAATATCAGAAAAGAGTATGGTTTCATACCTTTGGATAATATTGTCGAAAACCTGAATGACTTCTATAAGATATACAAACAGGGTCTTAATAAAGAAGTAAATTTCATTGAAAAGCTTCTGGAAAGGATACCAAGGCTCCCACAGATAGCATTGGCAGTTGCCGAAACTCTGGTTCTGTTTGTCATCGTCCAGCTGCTTTTACCCTACACCTCGGATAATACACTTTTTAAATATGTGGATCTGAGACTGTTCTTTGTTGTCATACTGGGTGTTACCTACGGAATGATACCGGGAATGCTTGCCGGACTTCTGATGTGTTTTTCATTGATACACTCTTATTCCCAGGCAGGAATCACGATCAAAATGCTGTTTTACAATATGGACTACTGGCTTCCCTTTGCCATCTACCTTATGACCGGAGCCATCACAGGCTATCTTGTAAGTGCAAAGGATCAGAAGCTGAAATTTGCGGAGGATGAAGCAATTTCGTTACATAACAAATATGCCTTCCTGAATGATGTTTATATGTCCGTTATAAACAACAAGGAAGAGTATAAGCGTCAGATTCTCGGTTATCAGGACAGTTTCGGAAAGATATTTGAAGCGGTCCACAGTCTGGACAGCTCAGTGCCTGAAAAGATCTTTATGAACAGCATTGAAACACTGGAAAATATCCTGGATAACCATACTATAGCCATATATACCCTGGACAAATACCAGAGATTCGGAAGACTGGTGGCATGCTCAAGAGAGCTTCTGACTTATCAGCCTAAATCTCTGTACATTGAACAGATAAGTGAAGTATATGAGGTGATCAAAAACCGTGAGACCTGGAAGAATATTAATTTTAAAGAGGATCTTCCTGCCTATGCTTACGGAATTCTGGATGAGGGAAAAGTCCGTATCATGATCTGTATTTATAAGGCATCACAAATGCAGATGAGTCTTTACTACATGAACCTTTTCACCATCATCTGCCACCTCATAAGGTTCGCTTTTATAAGAGCACTGAGATACCAGACAGTTTTGGAAGAAAACAAATACTTCGAAAATACCGGAATCCTCAAGCCGGAGTTTTTCATATCCGAGCTTAAAGCTCAAAGGAATATGGCAGATAAGGGCATCGCAAGTCATGTGCTTTTGAAACTGCATTCTTTTAACATTGTCGAAACCGATAAAAAGCTGGGACATCTCATACGTCATACGGATTCCCTGGGAATAGGAGAGGATGGAAAATATTATCTGCTGCTCAGACAGATCGATGCCCAAGTATTCAGAATCATCGATCAGCGTCTCAGGGATAATGGCATCGAGTTTTCCGTTGTGGAAGGAGTGTAATCATGATCCTTTTAATGATTTTATTCACACTTCATTACATCATCTGCATAGCTCTGTTTATCCTTATGAAGCTGAAAAAACTCCGCCACAGCTACGTTAACCTTTTTATAGCTGTATTTATTCCCATATTCGGACTTGTCTTCATGCTGTCCAAAAAATCTTCCGATATACGAAGTGACAGAACTGCCATTGATATAGATCTGGAAGTAAAGCCTGATGACGAGGCAAAAGTACTGAACGCTTCATCCAAAATGAAATTTGAAGATTCTGACGATGACGAAGAGGATACCACCGGGTCCGAAGCTGCCGGAGATGATACCCGTTCCTCCGGCGGCGACACAATGATGGATGTGATCAGTGATATTAAAAAGAGCATCGTTATAAGTGATGATAGTGCAGCCGGAAATGTTGTTCCGCTTTCTGAAGCTCTTGCCATAAATGACACAAAAACCAAGAGAGCCCTTATGATCGATCTCCTTTACTCAAATCCGACTGATTTTGTACAACAGCTTTTCTATGCAAAATCAAACGGTGACACTGAGGTAGTACACTATGCGGCAACGGCGCTTACCGAAATACAAAAGGATTTTGACCTTAAATTGAACGACCTTTTAAACAAAAAGGCCTTGTATCCGGATGACCGGAAGCTGAATCTGGAATACATGAATCTGCTTGAAAAATACATTAAAAGCGGACTTCTAAGCGGTGAAAGACTGAGGAATAATCTGAGAAAATACTCCGATCTTATCGCAGATGAGCTTATGAAGGATAATGTCAAGGGCCGATGGTCACTCATAAACAAGAAAGCTAATGCAGATTTTCAGTTACAGGATCTTAAGGCTTTATATGAAGACATTGACTATATGACCAAACGATGGCCTGAAAGAGAAGGAATCTACATCTATTTACTTCACTGGGCCATATTGAAAAAGAACAGAACTCTTATCAATGACATAATAAGTCAGATAAAAAAGAACGTTGAATACATTCCGGAAGAACTCAGAGATCTGATGGATTTCTGGGATGAGAAGGCCTGTTAAAAATGGATAACGAGAATATCAACCACAGACATAAAAGAAGGAATACTATACTTGCCAAAGCCGGCTTCGATGGTCTCTACATCATAGGAGCCGTATTTTGCCTTGCCATGGCTGCGCTTGTACTTCTCCAGATGAACATCCAGTACAGTATAAGGCCTGACAGACTCAGCATAATGTCTAAAGAGGAGCTGTCACGGATCAAGACCACAGAGAATAACGAAGGTGTAGTTAAAGCTACCGGGGATGGAAGAGTTCTTGTGATCTTTGAAGAGGGCGATGATCAAAGCAATGATTCCAAAGATATCTGGATTCCTTTGCTAAATCAGATGAAAATACCTTATGACGTTTGTGATGCAAAAGCTTTTAGTCATGGTAATCTGGCATCTTATGACAAGCTCATAATTTCCATTACTGAATATGCCAAACTCTCCGATGAAATACTGGGAATACGAAACTGGGTAAATGAAGGCGGTAATTTGATGATAGCTTATCCTCCTTCCTATTCGGGAAGCTACGAAAGCCTGTTTAACACCTTGGGTATCAAGGCCTGCGGTGAATCCTCGGTAGTAGTGGAATGCCTTCATTTTACCAATGATTTTATGATTGGCGGAACAGACCATGATTTTCCTGTAACTGATGCTTATGACTCTTCACTAAGCTATACCCTGGAAGACGATTGTACTGTTTACCTTGAAACAAGCGGGAATTACCCTACACCTCTTATTTGGAGAAGACAATGCGGAAAAGGCTCTGTAGTTGTAGATAATTTCGGATACCTGGAAAAAGCCTACAGAGGAATACACAGTTCAGCCTTCAGCCTGCTTGGAGATTACTGTGCATATCCGGTCATTAACGGAGCCTCATTTTATATAGATGATTTCCCATCACCTGTCCCTGAGGGAGACAACACCTATATCAAAAGGGATTACAATATCCCTGTTGCAGATTTTTATATGCAGATATGGTGGAACGACTTATACAAGATGGCTAAGCAATACGGTATCGACTATACAGGACTTGTAATAGAGGATTACTCAGATGTTGTAAGTGGTGACTTTCCGAGAAATTATGAAACCACACAGTTTTTATATTACGGAAACATGCTTCTGGATGAAGGTGGAGAGATAGGAATCCACGGATATAACCATATGCCTCTGGTTCTCGAAAACTTTGATTATCAGGATAAGTATGACAGTTATGTACCTTGGTCATCAACGGATGCTATCAAAAGATCTCTTTATGAGGTGTTCGACTTTACACATAAATTGTTTCCTAATGAGGAACTGAATGTCTATGTACCTCCTTCAAACATTCTATCTGAAGAAGGTCGCCAAATATTAAGTGAGGATACCTCTACCCGATGCATTGCTTCGATTTATTTCCCGGGAGAAATGTGTTTCGAACAGGAATTTGATATCTCTGAAGATGGAATTATAAATGCTCCGCGAGTAACTTCCGGATGTATCATCGATGATTACATGAAGATAGCAGCTCTTTCCGAACTTAATTTCCATCTTGTCAATACACATTTTCATCACCCGGATGATGTGCTTGATGAAGACAGAGGTGCGAAACTCGGATGGTCAAAGCTTCATGATAATCTGCTTGAGTATTTTGGATGGCTTTACAGATGCTGTCCTGCCATAAGAAACCTTACCGGCACGGAACTCGCCGGTGCCATAGAGCGTTATGATCTTATAAAGGTCGACCGTGAATACACAGGCACTGACATTAACCTCAGCTTCAGCAGCTTCTACGATGAAGCATGGATGCTTGTAAGGATCAATAACGGAAAAAGCATACATTCAATAGTTCATGGAAACTATACGAAGGTAGCTGAAAATCTGTATCTTGTGGAATGCACGGGAGACAAGGTTGATATAAAACTGACTTCATAAATCATCAGCCCCACAGGGGGACCTGATAATAGGACTTATGTTTTAAACAGAGGTGGAACGTGAGAATCTGTGTGATCCTGGAAGGATGTTATCCATATGTTACAGGAGGTGTATCTACCTGGATACACCAGTATATGTCTGCCATGCCCCAGCATGAATTTGTCATATGGGCCATAGGTGCGGATTCCTCCATGAAAGGAAAATATAAATACACATTACCTGAAAACGTAGTAGAAATACATGAGGTATTTTTAAATGACGCTCTGACCCAAAAAGGTATTCCTAAAAAATATAAGTTCTCACAAAGGGAGATAAAGGCACTTCGCGATTTTGTCAACTGCGATTCTCCCGACTGGGATCAACTGTTAAAGATGTATTCCCAGGACAGGATCGATCCAATTTCTTTCCTTATGAGTGAAGAGTTTCTGGATATTCTTATAAATCTTTGCGAAGATGAATATCCCTATACGGCTTTTTCTGATTTCTTCCATACTGTAAGATCCATGTTCCTTCCGGTACTGTATCTTCTCAGTATGAAAGTCCCGAGAGCCGACCTTTTCCATTCCATAGCCACAGGCTACGGAGGACTTCTGGCAAGGCTTGGAAGCTATAAGTTTAAAGTTCCTTATCTGATAACAGAGCATGGTATCTATACAAGAGAACGGGAAGAGGAGATCATACGTGCCAAGTGGGTTATTCCTGCTTTTAAAAAGCTCTGGGTAAGGTTTTTTTACATGCTTTCGGAATGTGCCTATGATAAGGCTTCAATGGTCACAAGTCTCTACTCGGACGCAAGAAAGATACAGATAGAGATGGGCTGTGACCCGGATAAATGTGTATTTATAGGAAACGGAATACATTATGAAAGATTTAAAGACATTCCCATGAAGCAGCCCTCGGAGCATATCGATATGGGAGCCGTTCTCCGTATTGCCCCGATAAAGGATGTTAAGACCATGATATATGCCTTTGCCGGATGCAAAGAGCGAGTACCCAATGCAAGACTTTTTATTGCAGGTCCTGAGGATGACAAGCAATATGCAAAGGAATGTTACGACCTGGTGGATCTTCTGGAGGTTGATGACGTGTATTTCATGGGACCCATCAATGTCGTAAAACACCTGGGAGATTTTGACTTCACGATATTGTCAAGTGTCTCAGAAGGTATGCCGCTTTCGGTACTTGAATCCTTCGCGGCAGGAAGACCCTGTGTCACAACGGATGTTGGCAGCTGCAAGGAGCTTCTGGCAGGATCTCCTGAGGACAATTTCGGACCGGCGGGAATCTGCGTTCCTCCCATGGATATTCCGGAGCTGACAAATGCTCTTATCCAAATGTGTTTGAAACCTGAAGCCCGTTATCAGATGGGAATAGCAGGAAGAAACAGAGTTGCAAGGTTTTTTCTCCATGACGATATGATAAGGAAATATCAGAGTGTTTACGATGAGGTATTTAAAAGATGGCAGGGATAGGCTTCAGTTTAAAAAAACTCTTCAGTAAAAAAGGAATATTCAATCTTTGCAAGGCCTACGGGTACTCAGGTATAGTAACCATAGGTCCTATGCTGCTGGGCATTATTTTCCTTTCCGGAATATCCATGCTATCACAAAGTATAGGGCTCAGCGATTACAAAAGACATATTTTAAACTGTGCCCTGACCTATAGTCTGATGTTTGCATTCTTTATAACCTCCATCTTCGATATGGTTGTAACAAGATATGTTTCCGACAGGCTTTATGAAGGCAAAAATGAAATGGTTATGCCTTCCTTTTACGGAGCCGTATCCATAGAACTGGTTATCTGTCTTATCACATATACACCTATATTAATAGCTTCTGTGGAAAATTTCCTGCAACTGATTTTATGCCTTTGGTTTGCCATGATACTCATGGTGGTCTGGACAGAAATGATCTTCATAACAGCCCTGAAGGATTTCAGTTCCATCGTTATTTCCTTTACCATCTCACTTATGTCAGGCTTTTTACTGGCGCTGATTTTGATCGTTCTCGGAATGGCAAGCATGGAAGGATTTTTACTTTCTGTAGCTGTTGCCTACGGAATACTGGCAACAAGAATGTATATGCTGATGCTGGATTATTTTCCGAAAAGTTCAGGAAGCTATTACTCATTTATCAGATATATCGATAAATATCCGGAACTCCTTGCCTCGGGATTTCTTATGAAGGTAGGGCTTCTCGGTCATGTTTTAGTCATGTATTTCGGTCCTCTCAAGATTCAATACAGAGGCCTGTTTTACGGAGCTCCGGAATATGAGGTTCCGGCTCTTATAGCCTTTGCTTCCATCCTTATATCCACCATCAACTTTGTGGTTTCCGTGGAGGTGAATTTCTATCCTAAGTACAGTAACTACTATGGTCTTTTTGCTTATAAAGGCGCTATCAAAGATATCAAACTGGCAGAAAAGGACATGCTGAGAGTTCTTTCCCGTGAGCTTGCCTATCTTGCAAGTAAACAGGTATTTACCACTATCATATTTATAGTAGTCGGCACTCCTCTGGTTGAGTATTTATTCCCGGGAGTCAGTTCTCTGTCCCTTGCCATATATAAGATACTGTGCGTGGGTTACGGAGTTTATGCCGTAGCAAATTCTGTTCATCTTATCGAACTGTATTTTGATGATTATACCGGAGCATTTATAGGCTCATTACTTTTTGCAGGTATAAGTGTTGCGGTTAACACATGGCAGATCTTATATGGCAATGAGCAGTTTTACGGAATGGGCTTTTTTGCAGGTGTTATCGTATTCTATTTTTATATAATTACAAGACTTAACTGGTACTCCAGAAAACTTCCTTATTTTCTTCTTTCAAGGCAAAACCTTATACGTACAGAAGAAAAAGGATTCTTTACCGTGCTCAGCAATAAATTGGAAGCTATGCAATCCGGTGATAATTATAAAGATGCATCTGAAGGATCAATGGCAGTTGATACAGGTGGAGGCAAACCATGATAAAAAAACCACTACATCATTTCGTAGCCTTCCTTGCCTGTATTTGTGTTATTACAGCATGTTCAAATAAGGAGAGTGCTTCGGAAGAAAGCTCAACTCCTGCCATGTCCGAGTCGCTTTATGATTTTGACGAAACCAACGATGAACCGGCAGAAGAGACTGAAGCTTATTTAAAAGCTGAACCTCACGAAGAACATCTCTATGACGACAAAAAACTTTACAAAAATCAGGACGATTATTCTGTCATAACCATGTACCTTACTGTGAGCAAAGGGAATACAGGTGACAGCAGTCGTCACACCTGGGAAGAAGTCAACAAATATTCCACCTACGATTATAAAAATGCCGGTATAAAAGAACGTTACAAAGTTGAAGGCCTCCTTCAGATCGATGAAACCGGAAACGGCATAACGGAAAACTCATTTGGATACGATGAAACAATCCCCAACGTATCTGTTCAGGTCAGAGGTCAGACCTCATCAATGGCTATACAAAAAAACTACAAAATAAGGATAAAAGATGGAAGAGGGGAGTTCAGGGGGCAACGGACTCTTAACCTTAATAAACACAGAAGTGATGTTTTTCGTTTTGCCAATAAAATGAGTTATGATCTTGCAAACAGCATCCCGGAACTTATAGCCGGGAGAACCCAGTTTGTCCATTTATATGTTAAAGACACCACCTCTCCCAAAACAGTTTCTCCCGATAATGCTTCCGTCGCAGATGATAAAACCAATAGTAATGAACAATCCAGTTATGAAACCGACACCGGAATTAACATTACTGCCCCGGATGGATACGAGGATTATGGTTTATTTACCATGGTAGAACAGGTAAACAGAACCTATCTGAGAACCCATGGTTTTGATGAAAACGGCCAACTGTATAAAGTTACTTTTTTTGAATGGAATACTATGGATGAGCTTATGATCGATGAAGACGATCCCTCATTTGATCAGTCAAAGTTCGATGATTATCTTGAATCAAAAGTAAACAACGACCATTCAAACCTTCGTGATACATTGACAGCCTTACAAAACTATTCCATCCCCATAGATCAGATTCTGGAAGAACATTTTGATGTTGAAAACATGATGTATTTTTTGGCATTCAACATATTGAATGGCAATGCCGATGTGGGCGCACGTAATCTGTTCTTATACAGTCCTCTTAATTCCAAAAAGATTTATTTTATATGTTGGGATATGGACAATACTTTTATGAATATCTACCGAAAAGAAAAGAATCACTCTGATGCTCTTTCCTGGGAACGTGGTATGACAAAATATTTAGGTCTGACCCTTGTCAACAGGTTGATGAAAGAACAGAGGTACAGGGATATGCTTTCTGATGCTGTGGAAGATCTTTATCAACACTATATCACTCCGGATATTGTACAGACACGAGCATTAAAATATGCCAACGTGGTAGAACCTTATGTTTTCTCCATGCCGGATCTGCATCATGCCCCTGTAAAAGATCCCGAACAATATGAGGAACTGGTTTCACGATTAGGTGAAGAGGTTGAGAATAACTACAATGTCTTTAAAGAATCCATGAAATGGCCATGGCCTTTCTTTATAGGACTTCCGATTGTCGATTATGCTAAAAATGAAACAATCTTTACCTGGACCACTTCTTATAATTACGGTGAAGATGTAACCTATGATTTATATGTTTCTACCGACTATTATTTTGAAAATATCCTTTACGAGGAACATGATTTAACAGTACCGATTGCCACAACCCAAAGTCTGGCTCCGGGAACTTATTATCTAAAGGTTACTTCCACAGGTAAATCAGGTTATACCATGGATTGTTTTGACTATTTTTCACTGGAAGATGGAGACAAATGTTACGGCTGTTACTGTTTTATCATTAATAAAGATGGAACGGTAATTAACTATGAAGAGGAAAATATATGATGAAAAGAGATAGT
Source organism: Oribacterium sp. (assembly GCA_017627595.1). Lineage (GTDB taxonomy): Bacteria > Bacillota > Clostridia > Lachnospirales > Lachnospiraceae > Oribacterium. The sequence goes on from JAGAGL010000115.1 coordinate 29,734, forward strand.
CTTATTAACAAAATATTTTTTATCATATGTCTATTAGGCTTTGCTTCTTTATTATCATCCTGCGGAAACTCAAAAGACTCCTATAAAAAAGCTTCAAAAGAAGAACTCGTGACAGTCAGGGATAATAAAACAATTTATGAAACACCTCTCTCTGAACCGGTTCTCTATCTTACTGTCGGATGGGAGTCAGGAAGCAAAACCTCAAAGTACTATTCCTGGAATGATATAAACGAACACAGCCTTTCCTGGTACCATGACAACAATGAAAAGATCCGCTATTGTGAAGCTCTTGTCCAGTTTGGAAATGAAGAAAGCCCTGGACCCGGAAGCTTTGGATATGGAAGCTTTTCACCAAATGCAACCGTAAGACTTGTGGGAAATAAAGCATCTAAAAGGCCGCAAAAAAGCTACAAGATAAAAATAAACTCCGGCAGCGGCAATATCTCAGGTGTTAAGAACTTTAATCTTAAAAAGAGTTTTGGAGATCCTTTCCGTTTTCTGAACAAGCTGTCATATGATCTGATGACGGATATATATTCTCTGCTGTCCATCAGAACCGGCCTGGTACATCTGTATGTAAAGGATAAGTCTTTGGGTGAAAACCAGCTTTTTGTTGATTATGGTCTGTATACCCTGACTGAATCTGTCAATAAACGTTATCTCTCAAACAGAGATCTGAGCAGCACAGGTGAACTGTACGAAATTGAAAACTTTGATTTCGGAAGACACGAGGACGTGATCATGCAGCCGACAGATTCACGTTATGACCAGAAAAAATTTGAGATGCTTCTGGAAGCAGAGGGCAGCAATGACTATTCAAAGCTCATCAAAATGCTGGATGCCTTAAATTCCGACTCCGGAAATATTGAAGATGTAGTAAGAACCTATTTTGATGAAGAGAACCTGTACAACTTTATGGCATTCAATATTCTTATGGATAATAAGGATACGGATACCGAAAAGTTTTATCTGTACAGTCCATTGGGATATGAAAAGTTCTATTTTATTCCGGGAGATATGGATGGAGCACTGAGAGAACAATATGAGCTGATAAGGGATCCTGATTACGATGCAGGATGGGAAAAAGGTATATATCTATATACCGACTCCGTTCTCTTCTCAAAGATTATCAGGAACAAAGAATGCGTAAATAAGCTGAATGAATATATAAAAAACCTTCACGAATCCGTCCTCAGTCCTGACAATGTATCCGAAAAAGCAACTGAACTTTCAAAAACTGTCAAGCCCTATTTGTTTTCTCTTCCTGATATGAAATATGCAAGAGTAACAAAAGAGGAATATGACAAGCTTGTAAGCGGAATCTCTTCCCAAATGGAAGATAATTACTATTCTTACTATGATTCCATACTTACACCATGGCCTTTCCACATAAACGAACCTTCCGTTAAGGATGGCAGAATAATCCTGAACTGGGATGCTTCTTATATTATCAATGGAAATATAAGCTATGATGTAACCTTGTCAGATACCTGGAGCTTCAAAAAGGTTCTTTTGAACAAAACTGACTTAACCACTACCGGGCTTGAAATAGATTCACTGGCTCCGGGTCAGTATTTTCTGAAAGTCGTGGCGAAATCCGATAACGGTTATGATCTTCAGCAGGAAGCGTATGAGTACTATAACACTGAAACCAAAAAAACAATACATGGAATCATGTGTTTTTATGTGAAAGAAGATGGATCTATCACAAAATTAACTTATAAATAACCGGTGCAGAGAGGAACCCAAATGACCGAAAAAAAACGCTTATTCAGAAATGAATGGAAATACGTCATATCCCGAAGCCAGAGTTTACTACTTAGACATAGACTTGAACCCTTTCTGAAGCTGGATCCCCATGCAGGTCCTGAAGGCTATGAAATACGAAGTCTTTACTTCGATGATTATTACAATTCTGCCTATCAGGAAAAACTAATGGGTGTCTATTACAGAAAAAAATGGCGTATTAGAATCTACAATTACAGCGATTCAAAAATCTCCCTTGAGAGAAAACTGAAAAACGGGAATTATATATTTAAAGAATCGTCCGAACTTACCCGCTCCGAGGTTGAGATGATCCTGAATGGAGATTATGAGTTTCTCCTGGATAAGGAAAGTAATCTTTGCAAAGAATTCTACCTTGAGCTCATGACAAAGCTTTTGAGACCAAAGGTCATCGTTGATTATAACCGTATACCTTTGATACAGGAAGAAGGAACTGTACGTATAACCTTTGACAGCGAAATCGCTGCTGCAGTGGGAGGTTTCGATATATTTGATAAAAGTCTTCCGAAAATTCCGGCCATTGAACCTGAAACAGAAGTACTGGAAGTCAAATATACTGAATTTTTACCGATGATCATAAAACAGCTGCTGCCTGCTGACGGACTGGAGTTCGTCGCATTTTCAAAATATGTCGGCTGTTATGATGCAGCTCATCATCTCACTGATGTAACAGCGGGAATAAGTAAAACTAATATCGGGTGGAGGAATCAAATATGAATGCAGGTGATTATTTTAAAAAATCCGTTATAGAAACCTTTACAACAAGAAACGGGCTTACTCTTGATTTTATCATAAGTACGGTAATAGCTCTCACCATAGCCATAATTCTGGGCTTTTTGATACAGTTTCTATATAAAAAGTACTACGGAGGAGTAGTTTATTCCTCCTCATTCGCAATGACACTTGTGGGTATGACGATCCTTACCTGCTCCCTGACCCTGGCCATAAGCAGTAACATCGTCATTTCCCTCGGTATGGTGGGTGCCCTTTCCATTGTAAGATACAGAACCGCCATCAAGGATCCCATGGATCTTTTGTATCTGTTCTGGTCTATTTCCATTGGTATCATTGTGGCCGCCCAGATATATCCCCTGGCCGCCATCACTATGATAGTAATGTACCTACTGGTAAAAAGATTCTATGCTCTAAAGAAAAATGGTCAGATTTACATTCTTGTCATACATTATGAAGGAGAGGTCACGGGAGCAAAGATAATGAAGCTGCTCGGAAGCCAGCATTATCAGATTAAGTCAAAGACTCTGAGGAAAGAAAATGTTGAACTGACTGTCGAATTCAGAAATAAGCATGACAATCTTATTATAGCTGATATGATAAACGAAATTTCAGGCGTAAAGGATGTAAATCTGATTCAGTATAATGGTGAATATAATGGCTAAATATAAACGTTTGATCCAGTACATCAAAATTCTGATTCTGGCAACAGCAATTTGTATCATGATGTTTTATATCAAGTCCAGATCAAACTACAACATAAATTTGACTTATTCGCCCGACAATACCCTGTACGATAATCCTCTTATAGGATTTTGCCCCATGGCAGATGAAGTACAGTTATGTGAGGATGCAAAACTTGTTTATATCAAACTTACCTGGGCCGAATGGGAACCAAGAGAAGGAGTCTTTGATATAGAAGGACTGGAAGAAAGGTACCATATACAAAGATGGAAGTCCGAACATAAGCATGCGGTTCTCAGGTTAATGTGCGATATACCAAGATCCGAGTCTCACATGGATATACCTGAATGGCTTTATTCCAAAACTCCAACCGGCACTTTTTATGACACAGGTCTCGGAAAAGGCTATTGTCCTGATTATACAGACCCTGTTTTCCTGGAATACCATAAAAAAGCCCTGTCAGCTCTTGCAGAATACTGCAACCGGGATCATTTCGTATCCTTCGTACAGCTTGGAAGTCTCGGACATTGGGGCGAATGGCATGCAACCGGAAATCATGATGAGTCCCTCATGCCGGGAGAAGAGGGCTGCACAGCGTATGTTAATCAGTACTCGGAGCTTTTCAAAAATGCCCTTCTTATGACAAGGCGTAACTATGACTTTGCTATTGATCAGGGTTTTGGCGTATTCAATGATATGGTCGGTCACAGTGAAGATACTGCTATATGGATTGAATGGCTGAACAATGGTGGTGTTCAGCACACCTCCAATCGTCAGGAGCTGAAGCTTAAACCGGTTCCCGACATAGGACTGACACGTCCTGTGGGTGGAGAGTTTACAAGCAGTGTTCCCATGGAGGAAATTGTAGGAAGCGGTCTTGGAGATGTACTGCAGTATGTAACAACTTCAAGGATGACCTATCTTGGTCCCAAAGTACCGGATTTTACAGATAAAGCAAATGCATCGGCCTGTGACTCTATCCTGAGAAGAATGGGATACCGCATCTATCTGTCAAGACTGAAGATGCTTTACAATTATTCCTCAAACACACTCAGTATGTCTCTTACCTTCAGAAATTCCGGAAATGCCGGCTTTTTCTTTGACTGGCCCGTGACTATGGTGGTCTTTGATAAAGACAGGAATAAGGTTTTCTGGCAGGGACTTGACCTTGATCTGAGGACACTCAGTAAGGATGAGGACGTGACCACAACAGTATCTGTTCCTTTCTCTGATAAGATAAGTGACGAGTTTTATATAGGAATCCATGTGACGGATTACGATGGTAAGGATAATGTAACACTTGCCCAATTTCCTGCAGAAGATATCACTTTTATAGATGACGTTCAGATAGTTTATCATTACCCGGATGATAATGATAAAGCGAAAGAGTAGAGCAGCATCCCAAACTCCAACCGCGCTGTTCACATAAAAAGGCGAATGTATCAGTTCAAGCTGATGCATCCGTCTTTTCTCATTCTTTGCTGCAGGTTATATTTTGTAACAGTCCCTATGGTACACAGTCTAAACTGTTACTGTTTTTTCATAAACCTTTGATTCCCGTATAATCCGAATATTGCAGTTACTTCTTCTGAATTTTTATCATAGTACTGTTTATGCCCATGGCGCGATTGTAGGTTATCTCATCGGCAATCTTATTAAGGACGTAGGCATTGTCAAAGGCATAATCAAAGTTTTCATCAACTATGGTGGGGTTAAACTCCCTTCCGGTATCATGTATGGTTATGATAATGTTATCGTCCTCTTCACGCAGCACCACATCGATCATATCGCTGCTTCCGGTGTTTCCAGCCGTTATGCCGGTAAGCATTTCCTCAACGGCGAGGCAGGTCTTCATGGCTGTGACATCATCAGTCCTTTCACTCACCCAGTCGCTGGCTTCTTTTGAAAGACTTACAACCTCATCCGGATTCATGGCTACAGTAAACTCTAATCTTCTGTCATGGATTTTCCTGGGAAGCATGAAAGAGTATTTCTTATGATTAACCAATGAATCTTCCCGAAGCACCATAAACAGTATCTGAAGCGGCACCAGAATCTCTATGAAGAGAAAGCCCATATACAAACCATCGACACCCAAAAAAGGAGCAAATATGCCCATAATCGCTATAGGCAGTACAAGTCCCTCCATGATAGTGATGATATGGGAGTAGTTAAAACGTTTAACCGCCTGGAAATAATGTACCATGATAATACAAAATGCCATTCCCATAAACGACAATGCCGAAATGCGGATAGCCTTTATGCACTCAGCCGCCGTCTGAGGATCCGAAACATTGAAAAGCATGAGTATGATCTGAGGTGCAAGCTCCAGAATGAAGCAGAGAGCAAGAGCTCCCGCCAATGCTGCTTTTATGGACTTAAACAGCATTTTCCTTACTCTGTCATAATCGCCGTTCTGTACCTGAATGATAACCAAAGGCACCAGTGTCTGAGCGATACCTAGAGCCAGTGTAAAGAACATATAGATACAGTTATTGAAAATACTGAATACCTGAAGACCTCTGCTTCCTCCGTAGGCTGCAACTATCATATTGAGAATATGGACTCTCAAAGTGATCATGAGAAGATAAGAGGACTCCGGAAATCCCTTCAGAGTTATGTCATGAAGATGTGAAAGCACGGCCTTCTTAGACATTTTCACAAGCACCATCTGACGGTCCTTGCTGAAAAAGTATCTCATCATATACATAAGTCCGGAAAAGTATCCGATAATGGTAGCAAAGGCTGCACCGGAAAGTCCCATTCCCATAATCTTTATAAGCACCACATTCATGATCATGTTGATGACATTGGAAATCACTACTGCATGAAATGCCATTTTATGTTTTCCGTCAGCTGTTGCAAAATATGCAAGTGACATCATCAAACATACAAGGGGCATTCCCAGCACCAGGATGCTGAGATAATCCAAAACATCATTGTAATAAGATATGTCCGGACTCAAAAGTTCGGCGAACTGTTCTGAAAAGATGCGTCCAAAAACAGCTAAAAATATACCTAAGAGAGTTATGAACACCACTGAAACAGTAAAGGTCTCATCAGCTTTTCTCTTTTCATGGTCTGCCATATGGTTCAGGGCCAGCGTACTGCCGCCAACTCCCAGCATCAGATAAACCATACTCACAAATGTCATAACCGGGAAACACAGCTCCACCGCAGGCAGCTTTTCAATCCCCAAAAAGTGGCTGATAAAAACCGAGTCCACAAAAAAAGCTATGTTGTTGGCAACTGTCATCACAAGCAACGAAAACAAAAACGACTTGTATCCGGCAGACAGCAGCTGATACTTCTGATCATTCAACTGTTTAACCTCCCGCAGTATGTTATTTTTCATACCGCCACAATTTAAATAAGATATATCTTAAACCTATATATATTATATTCCGATCATTATAACTCACTTAGGTTCATTACGTAAAATTAAGATTACAATGCAAGCAATATTTGCCGTTTTGAAACGAAAATCTGTACTTTAAATCCGCTTGTCGAGAATTATTTCAGAAAAAAATAATCAGAACTTGACACATCCCCATTGCTTTGCTAAGATTTCATTTGCACAAAACGATGCGTGGCTCAGCTTGGTAGAGCGCTGCGTTCGGGACGCAGAGGTCGCAAGTTCGAATCTTGTCGCATCGACTAAACCTTCAGACAGACTCAGCACTGAAAAGTGTTGGGTCTTTTCTTTTTATAAAAATTCCGGGTGATAATTTCTCGTATTAGACATATACTATTACCAGTTATAGATAATATCTACTTCAAAGGAGAATTAATATGAATTATCATGAATTGCATAAAAACAGCGCCATGATCATGTTTATAGCTGCAATAATATGTATGTGGTCAGGCTACAGAATGACACATCCTGTACAGAAACAGAATGATGACTGAGCAGCCTTTGAGAGTTATTCTGCAAATCAAATACCGAAGGAGCATTAAAGCAAAATGAAAAAAGAAACAAAATGTATTGAAGCAGGCTACACACCAAAAAATGGCGAACCACGCATGATTCCTATATATCAGAGCACCACCTTTAAATATGACACAAGTGCTGACATGGGAAAGCTTTTCGATCTTGAGGCTGAAGGTTACTTCTACACAAGACTCCAGAATCCCACCAATGATTATGTTGCTGCAAAGATAGCAGCTCTTGAAGGCGGAACAGCAGCCATGCTCACATCCTCAGGTCAGGCAGCAACATTTTTCTCTGTTTTCAATCTGGCAAGTGCAGGAGATCATGTGATCGCATCTTCAAGTATCTATGGCGGAAGCTTCAACCTTTTTAATGTCACCATGAGGAAAATGGGCATAGATTTCACTTTTGTGGATCCGGAATGCTCAGACGAAGAGCTGGAAGCAGCATTCAAGCCAAACACAAAGTGTGTTTTCGGAGAGACCATAGCAAACCCCGCTCTTATAGTTTTAGACATTGAGCGTTTTGCCGATGCAGCCCACAAGCATGGCGTACCTCTGATCATCGACAACACCTTTGCAACACCTATCAACTGCAGACCTATCGAATGGGGAGCAGATATCGTAACCCATTCAACCACAAAATACATGGACGGTCACGATGCAACAGTAGGAGGTGCCATCGTTGATTCAGGTAATTTTGACTGGATGGCTCATGCTGACAAGTTCCCGGGACTCTGCACACCGGATGATTCTTATCACGGCATCACCTATGCAGAAAAGTTTGGCAAAGCAGGCGCCTTCATCACAAAGGCCACAGCACAGCTCATGAGAGACCTCGGTTCCATACCTTCACCTATGAACTGCTACATGCTGAACCTTGGACTTGAGTCCCTTGCTGTCAGAATGCAGAGACATTGTGAAAATGCACAGAAGGTTGCCGAGTTCCTTCAGGCTAATGAGAAGGTGGCTTATGTAACATATCCGGGACTTAAGGGCGACAAGTATTATGATCGCGCTAAAAAGTACATGCCTGACGGAACCTGCGGAGTTATTTCCTTCGGTGTAAAGGGCGGAAGAGCAAGCGCAGAAGAGTTTATGAAGCGCCTTAAGCTGGCCATCATCGCAACCCACGTTGCCGACGCACATACCTGTGTTCTTCATCCCGCATCCTCAACTCACCGTCAGATGACAGATGAAGAGCTTCTGGCAGGCGGAATCAAGCCTGATATGATCAGACTTTCTGTTGGTATCGAGAATGTTCAGGACATAATCGATGATCTTTCACAGGCACTTAATGCTTAATGATTATACGAAGACACTTTATGCTTTTGCCAAGGTACTTTATGCTTGACGATGGAGCACAAAACCTTTAAAATTCTATAGTCATAATATGCCCTTGGTATGGTTGGGCGTTTCTACAAGCTGCCATTTACAGCGTCTTATGACTTTTTTGTCGTAAGCAAACTGTAAATGGCGGCTTTTTTAAGGAGAAAATCAATGAACACTAATTTTGACGTTATAATAATCGGTGCGGGACCTGGAGGTATATTCGCGGCCTATGAGCTTATGAAACTGGACCCACAGCTTCAGATAGCAGTTTATGAATCCGGCAATCCTCTGGAAAAGAGAAAATGTCCCATAGACGGTGACAAGATTAAGTCCTGCATCAATTGTCCAATCTGCTCCATCATGAGCGGCTTCGGCGGTGCGGGAGCCTTCTCTGACGGTAAGTACAACATTACCAATGCTTTCGGCGGAACTCTCTACGAGCACGTAGGTCGTGACAATGCTATCGAGCTTATGAAATATGTTGACAACATTAACATGAGCCACGGCGGAGAGGGCACAAAGCTTTACAGCACCTCAGGATCCGAGTTTAAAAAGAAGTGTATCCAGAGTAAGCTTACACTCCTTGATGCATCCGTAAGACATCTGGGAACCGACAAGAACTATGTGGTTCTCAAAAATATGTATGAAGAGATGAAGGATCACATCAAATTCTTCTTCAGAACACCTATCGAAAAGGTTGAGAAGCTTGAGGATGGCTATGAGGTGTCCTTTAAGGACGGTAAAGCCACCTGTAAATACTGCGTCATATCTGTAGGCCGCAGCGGCAGTAAGTGGATGCAGTCAGTATGTGAAGAGCTTAATATCCCGACCAAGTCAAACCGTGTTGACCTTGGTGTCCGTGTGGAGCTTCCGGCAGTTGTATTTGAAGATATCACAAGCGCACTCTACGAAGGAAAGATCGTTTACCAGACACAGAAGTTTGAGGATTCTGTCCGTACCTTCTGTATGAACCCCCGTGGTGCTGTTGTTAATGAAAACACCAACGGCATCATCACAGTAAACGGTCACAGCTATGAGGATCCTTCACTTCAGACCGAGAATACAAACTTTGCGCTTCTGGTAAGCAAGCATTTCTCAGAGCCTTTTAAGGACAGTAACGGCTACGGTGAAAGCATTGCCCGCCTCTCCAATATGCTGGGCGGAGGAGTTATCGTACAGAGATTCGGAGATCTCGAAAGGGGACGCCGCAGTACCGTTAAGCGTATAGAAGAGGGCACTGTAAGACCTACCCTTAAGGCTACCCCCGGTGACCTGAGTCTCGTTCTTCCGAAGCGAATCCTTGATGGAATCATCGAGATGATCTACGCTCTCGATAAGATCGCTCCGGGTACTGCCAATGATGACACCCTGCTTTACGGTGTAGAGGTTAAGTTCTACAATATGGAAGTTTCTGTTGATGAGAAGCTTGAGACCATTTATCCCGATCTCTTTGTAATAGGAGACGGAAGCGGTGTTACCCATTCGCTTTCACATGCTTCAGCAAGCGGAGTATATGTAGCGAGAGAGATTGCTGAAAGAATAAAATAATATTTCTAAAATTGTTTAAGAAAACGCGGATTGAATGTAAACATTCAATCCGTTTTTTTGCCACAATAGCTATCCACCGGGGCGGTTCTCACCGGCGAGAAACCGTCCCCGGTGGATTCCAACTGAGCTTGACGGATGATTCTATGCCTGATACAGGACTTATGCAGCAGGTTATACATTCTATGAAGTTATAATATATTATCTTCTCATAATTCATGTTGCATTTTGATTGTGCAAAAACTATAATTTTACTAAATTACAAGCGATATAAGCTTATGAGTTAATTACTATATTTTGGAGGATTTTAAAAATGGCAGAACCAAGATTATTTTACGAAAAAGACTGTGACATATCTTTCCTTAACGGCAAGAAGATCTGCATCATCGGATACGGATCACAGGGACATGCTCATGCACTCAATCTTAAAGAGTCAGGCTGTGATGTAGTCGTTGGTCTTTATGAGGGCTCAAAATCAAAGGCTAAGGCAGAGTCACAGGGTCTCACAGTACTTCCTACAGCAGAGGCTGTTAAGCAGTCAGACGTCATTATGATCCTCATTAACGACGAGCTTCAGGCAGGTATGTACAAGAAGGATGTAGAGCCGAACCTTAAGGCCGGAGATATGCTCATGTTCGCACACGGCTTCAATATCAACTATAAGCTCATCGTTCCTCCTGCAGACGTTGATGTAGCTATGATCGCTCCTAAGGCACCGGGCCACACAGTTCGTTCAGAGTACCAGGCAGGAAAGGGAACACCTTGTCTCGTAGCTATCCATCAGGATGCTACAGGTCATGCACTTGACAAGGCTCTTGCTTACGGCGCAGGCATCGGCGGCGCACGTGCAGGTATCCTTGAGACAACCTTCAAGACAGAGACAGAGACAGATCTTTTCGGTGAGCAGGCAGTTCTTTGCGGTGGTGTTTGCGCACTTATGCAGGCAGGTTTCGAAACTCTCGTTGAGGCCGGCTATGACCCAAGAAATGCTTATTTCGAGTGTGTTCACGAGATGAAGCTTATCGTAGACCTTATCTATCAGTCAGGTTTCGCAGGCATGAGATATTCTATCTCCAACACAGCTGAGTTCGGTGACTATGTAACAGGTCCTAAGATCGTTACAGAGGATACCAAGAAGGCTATGAAGAAGATCCTTTCAGATATCCAGGACGGAACCTTTGCATCTGAGTTCCTTCAGGATATGAACAACGGTAAGGTTCACTTCCAGGCAATGAGAGCAAAGGCTGCTCAGCACCCTACAGAGACAGTTGGTGCAGATATCAGAAAGCTTTACAGCTGGAACAACGAATCCGACAAGCTCGTTAATAACTGATTTTAAAACCGTTTTTTAGGCCGGCTGTTTTAAACGCCGGTCTTTATTTCTATTCAGGCACGGAGGTGAATAATGCTTGAAATACTTGACCATCTCATCTTATACAACAATGTAAAACATGACCGGACTCTGAGAACTCTGGCGAAAGCGGAGAATCTCCTGAGATACAATGAGGAGCAGTCTGTTCAGGAGCTTCTTTCGGAGTGCCTGGATGAGGTTCACTACATCATGGAGACTGCAACAAAGTACGGTTTCACTGAGAATCTCTGGGCAGCCTACATTAGCTTTCTCATCATGAATGATGAAAATCCTCTTGCTCTGGTTTCCGAAAACAGTGTGATTCCAAGAGGTTCCGCCTCCGAGATAGCTCTCGGAGATTGCCGGTATCTTATGGACCTGATTCATTATGATTTCTCCTTCCTTGAACTGAAGCTTGGGATCAGCTGTATGAAAAAGCTGCAGTCCTATAAGGCTGTGCAGAAGCACGAGAGAATGTATTACAGCTACATTTCAAAAACCGTAAACTCTCTGAAGGTCAGACTTCTCTCGGCCGGTACTCGGGAGCGCTTTTATGATGCCATCTCGGAATACTATGAAAACTACGGCGTCGGAATGTTTGGTCTCAATAAAGCTTTCCGTATCAGAAATAATATTGACGGTTCTCCTGAGCTTATCCCTATCAACAACCTGGAGTCGGTAAACTACGATGACCTTGTGGGATATGAACTGCAGAAGAAGCAGGTCTATGACAACACCCTTACTTTTGTGGAAGGGAAGAGTGCCAACAACGTACTTCTCTATGGCGATGCCGGGACCGGAAAGTCCACCACCATCAAGGCAACCCTCAACGAGTTTTACCCTAAGGGTCTCAGACTCATCGAGATCTACAAGCATCAGTTCAAGGATCTTTCATACGTGATTTCAAAGGTCAAGACCAGAAACTATAAGTTCATCATCTATATGGATGACCTTTCCTTTGAGGATTTCGAGATCGAATACAAATACCTTAAGGCAGTCATCGAAGGAGGCTTCGAAACAAAACCGGACAACATCCTGATTTATGCCACCTCCAACCGCCGTCATCTCATAAAGGAAAACACAAAGGACCGTGACGATATGGGAGTAGGCGGAGATGTATTCCACTCCGACACCCTGGAAGAGAAGCTGTCTCTTGTGGACCGCTTTGGTCTCAACATCCTGTACACCAAACCAAGCATGCAGGAATTCCGGCAGATAGTCATCAATCTTGCAAAGAAATATCACATCGATATGGAGGAGAAGGAGCTTCTTGCCGCTGCCAATGTCTGGTCCGTGAGAAAGGGTGGCCACACCGGAAGAGTTGCACAGCAGTTCATTAATTCCCTGAATCCGGGAAAGACTGCCTCACCATAAGTTTTGAACCTGTCGAAAAAGCCGCCCGGTCTTCAATCTCAAAGCATAACAGCTATAACTTATAGCATAGCTCTTATAACTTATTGATTGTTGACATGCCGTACTTAGAAAGTCATAATTGTTTTATATATTTTAATGAAAGGCACGCAAAGAAGCATGAATAATTACAGTGTTGTACTAGCAGTCATTATTATTCTCGTGAACATTATTGTCATTAGCAATAATGCTTATTTGTGTAAAGCTTTTCAGGAGATATAAAGTCATGACGCGCTTTTAAACCTTGCAGCTTTACAACTGCAAGGTTATTTTTTTAGCAGGGAACTTCCTCTTCTTAATGAAGAAAAAGCCGTCGAAAATCCATGATATTTATTCGAAATAGTTGTATAGTTATATTTGTGATTTATAGTAATAAAACTTATTATATCCGCAATAAAGCCGTCACGCGGGCGCTGTGTATACACAAACGCACATGTGAGGGTTACACGGGATCCGAAAGGTATCTGCCGGATTCTGCAGCGTTTTAACGACTCATATCATAGGATTATTTTCACCTTCAAAGGAGAACTAAGATGAGATTAAAGGGAGCACAGATTCTGATCGAAGAACTTGTCAAGCAGGGCGTTGATACCGTGTTCGGTTATCCCGGAGGCGCAGTTCTCGACATCTATGACGAGCTGTATAAAAACAGTGACAGGATCAACCATATCATAACAGCTCACGAGCAGGGCGCCTGCCATGCGGCTGACGGCTACGCCAGAGCCTCAGGCAAAACCGGAGTAGTTATCGCAACTTCCGGTCCGGGTGCCACCAATCTTGTTACCGGAATTGCCAATGCAAACCTTGATTCGGTTCCTCTGGTTGCTATCACCGGTAATGTTTCCGTCAATGCTCTGGGCCGTGACAGTTTCCAGGAAGTAGACATTGTGGGTATCACCCAGCCGGTGGTAAAGCACAATTTCATGGTACGTTCTGTCCATGAACTGGAGCAGACCATCAAGGAAGCGTTTCTCATCGCAAACTCCGGAAGAAAAGGTCCTGTACTTATAGATATTCCAAAGAATGTCCAGACCGATATGTGTGAGTACGGAATCGCAGTTGTCCCCCGCATGCCGGATAAGCCAAAGGTTCCTTACGTAAAGAAAGCTGCTTTGGAGGCCATAAAAAACTGCCACAGACCATTCATATATTGCGGCGGCGGTGTTCTCGCATCAGGTGCGGAAAAAGAGGTTCTGGAGCTTTCACACCGACTGGATGCGCCGATAGGTCTCAGTATGATGGGAAGAACAGCAATCCCCGATTCCTACGAATATAACCTGGGAATGTGCGGAATGCACGGACAGTACGCAGCCACAAAGGCTCAGTCAGAATGTGATCTGATGCTGGCCATCGGTGTTAGATTCTCAGACCGTGCAACGGGAGATATCGGTGAATACACAAGAAAATGTACCGTCATTCACATTGACATAGACAAGGCTGAATTCGGAAAGAATGTAAGCCCCGATGTCTGTCTCCAGGGTGAGATCAAGGGTATCCTTCAGGATCTTCTCAAGGATATCCAGGGTGTTCGCCACAAGGAATGGAGAGCAGAGGTTGAGGAATTCAAGAAGACAAGGATTCCGGATCGTCCCGGAGAATTCTGTCCGAAGAATATCATCGAAACCGTCAGAAAACATGTGCAAGATGACACAGTCGTTGCTACCGATGTAGGGCAGCACCAGATGTGGACGGTACAGTTCTACGATTTTGAACAGCCCCGTACCTTACTTACCTCAGGTGGTCTCGGAACCATGGGTTACGGTCTCGGCGCAGCCATCGGAGGCTGCATCGGTTCAGGCTGTAAGAGGACAGTTCTTTTCACCTCAGAAGGTTCCTTCGGTATGAATCTGAATGAGCTTTGTACAGTGGTAAGCCAGGTGCTTCCCATAACCGTAGTTATCCTTGATAACAATGTTCTCGGCATGGTACGTCAGTGGCAGGGCATTTTCTACGAAGGCAGATATTCTCAGACTACTCTCGCAAGAAAAACCAACTTTGCAGCCCTTGCGGATGCCTTCGGCTCTAAAGGCTACTCTGTTTCAACTCTTGAAGAGCTTGAGAAAGTACTGGAAGAGACCGATAAAGAACCGGCAGGTTCCTTCGTTATAGACTGTCATATAAGCGAGGATGAAAAGGTTCTTCCTATGATCCCGCCAGGAAAGTCCATTAAGAGCATTATCCTTAAAGATTAAAAAACTCATATCAGTCTTTTGACCAACAATTTTATTTTTCCTGCATTGCCGGCCATTTGCTTATGTAATGCAGGAACTAATGCAATAGAACGGAGTAAATCATGGAAGAGAAATTTATCATTGATCTTTGGGTAAATAACCGTTTCGGGGTGCTTAACAGAATTACAGGTCTTTACTCAAAAAGAGGCTATAACATCGAGACGATCCACGCCGGCCCCACAGATGTTCCCGGTGTAACCAAGATAGAGATCGTTTCCACAGGAGACGACTATATGAGAACTCAGGTTATTTCACAGCTTGAAAAACTGTATGATATCAGAAAGGTTGACCTGAGAACGGAATTCAAGGAAGACTAAATAAATCAGAGGGCACTATCCCTCAAACTCAGAGGCCGGACGACCTTGCAAGACATTACACAAGAGCTCTCTGGGAATGAAATCAATCTACGATTTTCGAGGCTTTCTCACAGAATAGCAATTCTTCAGGAAAACACCCAAAGATCGCAAAATTTGGGAGGACTAAAAAATCATGAACGAACTTACACTAGACCGCGTATACCAGGCAGCACATGTACTCAAGCCTGTCATCAACAAAACCGAACTTGTACACGCAACCAGAATCGATGCAGGCTGCGACCTTTATCTGAAGGCTGAAAATCTTCAAAATACAGGTTCTTTCAAGATAAGAGGTGCTTACTACAAAATCTCAACCCTTTCACCGGAAGAGAAGACAAAGGGAGTTGTTGCCTGTTCTGCCGGAAATCATGCACAGGGCGTAGCGCTTGCAGCCCAGAGAGCAGGAATCAAATCAACAATTTTCCTTCCTGCCATCGCGCCTATTTCAAAGGTTGAAGCCACAAAGAGCTTTGGTGCCGAAGTCCGCATGATAGACGGTGTATATGACGATGCCTATGCAGCATCTGTTGCATATCAGAAGGAGTCAGGCGCTGTATTTATCCATCCTTTCGACGATATCGATGTCATTGCAGGGCAGGGAACCATCGGTATGGAGATCTGCGACCAGCTTGCAGATGCCGATGCAGTTGTAGTTCCCATCGGAGGCGGCGGACTCATTTCAGGTGTAAGCTTCGTTGTTAAAAAGCTGAACCCTAACTGTAAGGTATACGGAGTTCAGGCAGAGGGAGCTCCAAGCATGGCTGAAGCTATCAGGAACAAGAAGATCGAGCCTCTCAAGACTGTTCATACCTTTGCAGACGGTATCTCTGTAAAGTGTCCCGGTGATGTAACTTACGACATGGTAAGCAAGTATGTGGATGAGATCGTAACAGTTACAGATGATGAGACTGCTGCCGCAATTCTCACACTTATGGAGAAACAGAAGGTGGTTTCAGAGGGTGCAGGTGCAGTTTCCGTAGCCGCTGTACTTTTTAACAAGATACCTGTAGCCGGCAAGAAGGTAGTATGCGTGGTTTCGGGAGGAAACATCGACGTTAACATCCTTTCACGAGTTATAAACCGCGGTCTCATCAAGACCGGAAGAAAGGCCGACCTCACTATAGAGCTTCTGGACAAGCCGGGTCAGCTTGAAGAGGTTTCACACATCGTTGCATCCATGGGTGCCAATGTCACAAAGGTTGATCATAATTCCATCTCCATGGGAACAGACATCAACGGTTGTTACCTCACTCTCCAGATGGAGACAAGAAACTTCGAGCATATCGAAGCAATCCGCCAGAAGTTTGTGGAGGAAGGCTTCAAACTCATAACCAGACCCTGATAAAGTCATAAGCCGTATTTAATGGCAATAAATTTCGAAGCCCGTCAGCTCAATTTTTAAATCACCACGCCGGCGGGCTCTATAAAAACTCAAGAAGGAGATCCCCTCATATGACAGGTGCAGACGCTTTAGTTAAATGTCTTGAGCAGGAACAGGTTGAATATGTTTTCGGCTATCCCGGAGTTGCTATCGCTCCGTTCTTCAACAGCATCCTGGACACCGACATTAAAACCATACTTGTTCGTCAGGAGCAGAATGCTGCTCATTCGGCCAATGGCTATGCCAGAACCACAGGAAAAGTCGGAGTTGCTGCGGTTACCTCGGGGCCCGGTGCAACCAATATCATCACCGGAATAGCTACAGCTTTTGCTGACAGTATCCCTATAGTAGTCATAACCGGGCAGGTTAACAGTCACCTGGTGGGTTCGGATGTGTTCCAGGAGGCTGACATCTGCGGTGCCTGCGAATCCTTTGTCAAGTATTCTTATATCGTAAGAGATTCAAAGGAAATTCCCCGAATCATGAAGGAGGCATTTTATATCGCAAGCTCCGGAAGACGGGGACCTGTTCTCATAGACATCCCTATAGATATCCAGAAAGAGGAGATTAAGAATTTCCATTACCCTGAGGAGGCAAAGCTTCGTACCTACCGTCCGACGGTCAAGGGTAATGCCGTTCAGATAAAGAAAGTCTTCGCAAGACTTAAGGATGCAAAAAAGCCTATAATCTGTGTGGGTGGCGGTGTTCACCTCGCTGCAGCAGAAGAAGCAGCCCGTACCTTTGCAGATAAAAATCGTATCCCGGTTGTCTGCACAATGATGGGAATCGGTGTAATGAAAACCTCGGATCCCATGTTCTTCGGAATGGTGGGCAATAACGGAAACTCTTACGGAAACAGAGCCATGAATGAAGCTGATATGATCATCATGGTAGGAGCAAGAGTTGCAGACAGATCCATCAGCCAGCCTGATCTCATCACAGAAAACAAAACCCTGGTTCATATCGACGTAGACCCAGCGGAAATAGGTAAAAATGCAGGTCCCGAGATCCCTCTGGTTGGTGACATAGCCAGCGTTTTCGAAGAATTCAATCAACAGAAAAACGATGCTGATTATCACGAATGGGTTGATATATTAAGAACCTACAAAAAGGAATCCGAAGACAAAAAGCTCAAGAATCTTCTTGAAAGAGCGAGAAAGTCTGAGCTTGTAACACCTGAAGAATTCATCATACAGCTAAGCACCAAAATGAAGGATGATGCCATCTACGTAGCTGACGTTGGTCAGAATCAGATGTGGAGCTGCGGTAATTACGTTATGCGAAACGGCAAATTCTTCACCTCCGGCGGCATGGGAACCATGGGCTATTCCGTACCGGCAGCCCTGGGAGCAAAACTTGCCGATCCGAAAAAGCAGGTTGTTGCGGTTGTTGGAGACGGCGGCTTCCAGATGTGTATGATGGAGCTTGCCACCATGCGCCAGTACAATGTTCCAGTAAAGATCGCCGTCATCAAAAACGGATGGCTGGGACTGGTAAGACAGTATCAGCATTTCACCTACAATGACAGATTCTCTGTAACGGATCTCTCCGGAAGCCCCGAGCTTGACAAGATAGCCGAGGCCTATGGCATGAAATATATCAGAGTTTCAAATAACAACAGCATCGATCCGGGTCTGGAAGAATTCCTCAAGATGGATGAATCCGTGCTTATGGAAGTTGATGTTGATCCATCTGAGATATCTTAAGGAGGTCCGAATGAAACGTATATATTCATGTCTTGTAGAAAACCGTTCGGGTGTACTTGCAAAGGTAGCAGGTCTTTTCTGGAGACGATGCTTCAACATCGATTCACTGACAGTTGGAGAAACTGAGGATAAAAACATTTCCAACATGGTCATCGTTTCAAGCGGCGACGAACGGACTCTTGAACAGATTGAAAAACAGTTAAACAAAAAGCTTGATATAATAAAAGTCAAAACCTTTGACGAAAGCGAAGGCCTGTCCCAGGAGCTGGTACTGGTCAAAATAAAATATAACCGTGACAACCGTAAAGACATCATGGAAAACTGCCAGATCATGGGCGCAAGGATCATTGATCTTTCAAAGACCATGATGACCATAAAGATGTGTGATACTCCCGAACGTGTTCAGATGTTCCTTGACACCCTCAAGTCTATCCGCATCATCGAACTTGCCCGCACCGGAACCCTGGCGATAACAAAGATAAAAGAACAAGGAGACTAATTATCATGGAGAAAGTAACAACAAGCAATGCACCCGCAGCAATCGGCCCATATTCACAGGCTATGAAGGTAGGAAACCTCGTTTTCTGTTCCGGCCAGATCCCAGTAAATCCCGCCACAGGCAACGTACCCGAAACCATAGGTGAACAGGCAGAACAGAGCTGCAAGAACATCAAAGGCCTCGTAGAAGCTGCCGGAAGCTCCATGGACAAAGTAGTAAAAACCACCTGCTTCCTCAGCGACATCAGCGATTTCGCAGCCTTCAACGAAGTCTACGCAAAATACTTCACCTCAAACCCCGCCAGATCCTGCGTCGCCATAAAGGACATCCCAAAGGGTGTAAAATGCGAGATCGAAGCCATCGCAGAACTGTAATTCAAACTCACCTTGCCGCCCCTTCAGTGGCGGCATTTTTTTGACCCATTTCATGACCTTACGATTGCTAAAAAATGCATTACAAACGCCTTACACTCTGTAGCGTAGCATGCGCAAATGATCGCAATATATTGCGGATGACGTCCCAAAATGGTATCCTATATTTATAAATTTTTTATAATCTGGGGGCAAATATGAGCTGTATACGTGAAGAACTTGAAGAACTTGAGCGGATCACATTGTCACCCTATGCAGCCCTGTCAGCCGAGTCCTCAGGCCGTGATACATACGAAGATCCGGATGACATCCGCCCCTGCTACGAACGTGACAGAGACCGGATCATACATTGCAAAGCCTTCAGAAGACTTAAACACAAAACACAGGTATTTATCGCACCCGAAGGAGACCATTACCGCACCAGACTTACCCATACCCTGGAGGTAAGTCAGATTGCCCGCACCTTTGGAAAAGCTTTAAGACTCAATGAAGATCTAATTGAAGCCATAGCTCTGGGACATGATCTCGGCCATACACCTTTTGGACACAGCGGAGAACGAATTCTTAATGAGCTTTGCCACAACGGCTTCTCACATGTTGAACAGAGTGTACGTGTTGTAGAGGTCCTTGAAAAAGGAGGAAAGGGACTGAACCTTACAAAAGAAGTACGTGACGGTATCCTTAATCACCGTACCTCCGGTCATCCGCATACACTTGAAGGACAGGCAGTTCGTTTCGCAGATAAGATTGCCTATATCAATCATGACACCGATGATTCCATCCGGGCCGGACTCATGAAAGAAGAAGAGATCCCGCGGGAGATAACAGATGTTCTCGGACACTCGGTAAAGGAACGACTTAACACGCTTATCCACGATGTGATATACAGTTCCAAAGATAAAACTGAACTCAGTATGTCACCAACCACCGAAAAGGCTATGCAGGCACTTCGTATGTGGATGTTTAACCATGTATATATGGGTGGTGAGGCAAAGAAAGAGGAAGTCAAGGTTCATCGCATGATCAGACTTCTTTTTAAATATTACATGGATAATCCCGAGTCCATGACAAAAGAGTACATGGTTATGCTTGAGAATGCCCTTTCAGGCATCAGTAAAGATGACCCTGATAAAGAAAACAAAATCCTGCTGGCACATGAACGAAGTGTATGTGATTACATTGCCGGCATGACGGATGATTACTGTATATACAAATTTAAAGAATATTTTGTCCCTATAGGATGGCAGAAATTCTAACAGGAGCCGGATAGACCAACATACATTTGTCAGCCAAAAATAACAAAAAAACATGCTTTGAAGAGTCGGTCAGAGGTGCATCTGTGTGTCAGATATCAAGGCTCCAAAAGCAGCGTTAATAGATGAGGAGATTCACCTTGCGTTATTCTGATGAAATACTTCAGGAACTCCGGTCACGGGCAGATATAGTTGACGTGGTCGGAAAGTACGTGAATTTAAAGAAAAAGGGAGCCAATTACTTTGGGCTGTGCCCATTCCACGGCGAAAAAACTCCATCCTTTTCCGTTAACCCCAGGATGCAGATATTTCACTGCTTCGGCTGCGGTAAGGGCGGAGATGTGATCCGATTCACCATGGAATACGAGAACCTTACTTTTCCCGAGGCTATCCGAAAAGTAGCGGATGATGTAGGCTATAAGCTTCCCGAGATAAATCAGTCGGAGGAAGAAAAAAAGGAAAATGACCTCAGGGTTCAGCTCCTTGACATTAACAAAAAGGCTGCGGTTTATTTTTATAATGCTCTGAGAGACAAAAAAGGCCAGATCGGCATGAACTATTTCAAGAAGCGTGAGCTCAGTGATGAGACCTTACGGCTTTGGGGGCTCGGCTATGCGGATCAGACCAGAGACGGACTCTACCAGTACCTTAAGTCCGCAGGATATTCCGAGGATTTACTCCATCAGTCCGGACTTATTAATTACTCGGAAAAAGGAATCTATGACAAGTTCTTTAACCGTGTCATGTTCCCTATCATGGATGCCAATAACAGGGTTATAGGTTTCGGAGGCCGTGTTCTCGGTGACGGAGAACCGAAATACCTGAACAGTCCCGAGACAAAGCTCTTTGAAAAATCAAGAAACCTTTTCGGTCTGTGTTACGCAAAGAAATCCAGAAAGAAATATTTCATTCTTTGCGAAGGCTACATGGACGTTATCCAGATGCATCAGGCAGGCTTTACCAATGCCGTTGCCTCTCTGGGAACCGCACTTACCGACCAGCAGTGCCGCCTTATAAAGCGATATGTGGATGATGTTATATTAACCTATGACTCGGACGGTGCCGGTATCAATGCAGCCAAAAGAGCCATGCCAATGCTTCGGACCGTAGGCATTAACACAAGAGTCATAAATCTGAAGCCCTACAAGGATCCGGATGAATTTATAAAGGCAATGGGGGTTGAGGCATTTCAGGATCGCATCGACAACGCCAAAAACAGCTTCCTGTGGCTCATGGATGTAATGAAGCAGGATTACGATCTTTCCGATCCTGCAGGAATGACACAGTACACAAATGAAGTAGCCTCAAAGCTTAGTGACATAAAAGAACCTATCGAAAGAGAAAACTATGTAAAGGCCGTTGCAAGAGAGCAGCTTATCGACCTTGACAGTCTGAGAAAGCTTGTGAATAACATGAGCGATCTCAGGGAACGTCAGTCATCACCTCTTAATGAGAGGATGTATACTCAGACAAACTTCACTCCTAAGGAGGACAAGGTTCGCAGGAAGGAAACGGCTCTGCAGAAATCAGAGAAGCAGCTTATAACCTGGCTTCAGGAAAAACCGGAGCTTATTCCTAAGGTACATGAGTTTATACTTCCGGAGGATATGAGTGATGAAATCATGGGAACGGTTCTCACCATGGTTTATAACGAAACTCCTGCCAATGAGATTCTTGACCGGTTCCGGGATTCCGACGAAGACTATGAGAGAGTGGCAGGCATGTTTAACGGAAATCTTCTTTCGGAGGATACCGACGAAAATGAATTTAAGCGGGGGCTTGAAGACATCATCAGAAACATTAAACTCACCTCACTTAATACGAAAATAGAAAACGAAGTAGATCCGCACAGACTTACAGAGCTTTTCAAACAACAGTCGGATCTTCAGAACCTTAAACTATAATGACCAATTTACCTGACAGACTTAAAAAAATCGTGGAACTGGTTCCGGATTCGGAAACCGTGGCGGATATAGGCTGTGATCATGCTTATGTTTCCATCGAGCTGGTTTTAAAGGGGAAGGCCAGAAGGGCTCTCGCCTGTGACATTAATGAAGGACCGCTCAGTTCCGCAAAAAGCAACATTATAAACGCCGGTCTTGCAGACAAAATAGAAGCACGACTCAGTGACGGATTAAAAGAGGTTTTGACTCACGAAGCAGACACTGTAGTCATTGCCGGCATGGGCGGACTTCTGATGGAAAAGATACTTCAGGATCGCCTTCATGATTTTGATACTTTTATTCTTTCACCGCAGTCGGATATAGAACATTTCCGGCACTTTCTCATAGATAACCGCATGATCATCAGAGACGAGGCGATGCTCATGGAGGATGGGAAATATTACACAGTGATGACTGTTATTTCGCCTGATAGTCCCAGGAAAGAGGAACCATCAGTCGAAGACTTCTACAAAAACGAAGAAGACTTCATCTACGGCGGAATCTTGCTGCACAAGAAGGATGAAACACTTCATAAGTTTCTTCTGAAAGAAAAGAAACGCTATGAAAGCATCCTTCAGAAAACGCAGAATGAATCAATAAAAGAAGCACATAAACACTGTTTAAAAGCATTGGAGGGGTACTTATGTTAACAGTAGGGGATATTACAGACAGACTTGACCTTTTGGCACCACCGGCATCAGCCTGCGAATGGGATAATCCCGGACTTCTTGTGGGCAGAAGAGACAAAGAGGTTTTCAGAGTATGTGTTGCACTGGACGCAACCATGGATGTAATCAGTGAAGCCATTGAATCCGGCTGCGACATGCTCGTAACTCACCACCCAATCATTTTTAAAGGAATCAAATGCATAAATGACAGCTCGGCTCTTGGAATCAAGCTCATGGATCTGATTCATAACGATGTAGCTGTTTATTCTATGCATACAAACTATGACAGCTGTCCCGGAGGCATGGGAGACATAGTATGCGAGACACTTGGCTTCGAGAAATCCAAGATCATGGACCCCACAGGATATGTTCCCGTGGGTAACGAAAACGGAACCCCGGAAGGTCTCAGCATTTCTGCCCCGGAGCTCGTAACTGATAATTCCGGAAATACTGTCGAAATAAAAGAATATGGCATCGGATTTGTTGCAAAGCTTCCCAATGTCATGACCTGTGATGAACTGGCTCAGCTTGTGAAGGAAAAATTTGACCTTCCGTTTGTAAGCTTTTATGACGCAGGGGCACCAATTAAAACTATCGCCTGCTGTCCGGGTTCCGGCAGAAGCGAGCTTAAAGAAGTATTGTCTCTTCATGTTGATGCATTTATAAGCGGTGATATGGGACATCATGAAGGAATCGATCTTAACGAAGAAGGTGTAAGTCTCATCGATGCCGGACACTATGGTCTGGAGCACATCTTTGTTGAGCATATCGGAAATTTCCTCAGAGACAGTTTTCCTGAGGCTGACATCGTCAAGGACTACTACCGTTTTCCGGCCAGGGCCCTGTGATTTTTCATAGTCTCCGCTTATTGATCCGGATTTCATGAGAGCAATATACTTCACATCTTAAAAACTACTATAGAAATAACTGTCCCAGGATTTCCCGCAGCTTTCCGGGGAATCCTGTTTTTGAAAAACAAGACTAACAGCTATTCACGAACGGAGTTTATTATGATCATTACATTAAACGGAGATACCTATGAGTTCCCGGAAGGCTCAACCTTTCTTGATATGGCAAAAGAATTCCAGTCACTGTACGAGGAAGATATCTTACTTGCCAGATTTAACAGCGTATTGTATGAGCTTTTTAACCCCTGTAAGGAAGACGGGAATATACAATTCATAACCGGAAGGTCAAAAATAGGCCAGATGACCTATGAGCGTTCAGCCATCTTTATGATGCTAAAGGCTTTCTATAAGCTATGCTCCGACGTAAAAGGTTTCGAAGTTATAGTAGATTATACTTTGGGACGCGGGTACTACTGTCACCTGAACGGAGGTGTAGAAATCACACCCGAGCTTTTGAAAAAGGTCAAGGAACAGATGGACGTTTATCATGAGATGAACATCCCCATCACAAAAAGCTCCATAAGAACCAACGAAGCCAGAGATTTTTTCCGTAAGGTTGGAATGCACAGTAAGGAAAAGCTTTTCCGTTTCCGCATGACTGCCAATGTCAATGTTTATGACATGGACGGCTTCAGGGATTACTTCTATGGCTACATGGTTCCGAGTACAGGCTATATAAAGTTCTATGATCTTATACCGTACGGAGAGGGGTTTGTATTGCTCCTTCCATCCCGTCAGGAGCCCGATAAGATAACGGATTTTGTCCCCTTTGATAAGCTCTATAACGTTCAGCAGACCTCCTCAAAGTGGGCAAAAAAGATCGGCTGCTCCTGTATAGGTTCATTGAATGAAATGGTGGTGGACGGTCACTCTGATGACCTTATCCTTATGCAGGAGGCGCTTTTCGAAAAGACCATCGGAAACATCGCAATGGACATAGAAGAGAAGAAGAAAAAAATGGTTATGATCGCGGGCCCCTCAAGCTCCGGAAAAACCACTTTTTCAAGACGCTTAAGCATTCAGCTGAGAGCTTTGGGTCTCAACCCTCATCCTATTTCAGTTGATAATTATTTCCGGGACCGCGATCTTGCTCCCCTGGATGAAAACGGCAAAAAGGATTTCGAATCCATAAAGTGTGTTGATGTGGAGCTTTTCAATAACGACATGCTGAAGCTTCTTGAGGGTGAGACCATACAGCTTCCGAGATATAATTTCTTCACTGGTAAAAGAGAGTATAAGGGCGACTTCTGCAGAATGAAGGCAAATGACGTTCTGGTCATCGAAGGTATCCACTGCCTCAATGACGAAATGTCTTATGCATTAAGCGCTGATGCGAAATACCGCATTTATATCTCAGCCCTGACCCAGATCAATGTTGACAGCCACAACCGCATCCCAACAACAGATGGCCGTCTCCTGAGACGTATCGTACGTGACAACCGTACCAGAGGCTACAAAGCAAAGGATACCATAGCAATGTGGGAAAACGTGAGAAGAGGCGAGAACATGAACATCTTCCCATACCAGGAAAGCGCCGATGTCATGGTAAATTCCAGCATGATCTACGAGCTCCCTGTACTGAAGATCTTCGCTGCACCCTTACTTTTCCAGATAAAACCCACCGACCCCGAATACCAGGAAGCCAAGCGTCTCCTGAAATTCCTGGACTACATCCTCCCCATCAGCCCCGAGTTGATACCTCAGAATTCTATTATTAGAGAGTTCATCGGTGGCAGTTGCCTTGATGTAGGATAACCAATACGTAAATTGGAAAAAATGCAAGGGATGTGTGGCTAGGCTGTTCTTTCAATCTGTAACAGTTCAGCCGACCCTTGTTTAATGAAGAACAAAGTTTATTAGGTTTTTAGGACAATTCGGTACCGCTGGTTGACTTCTTTGCTGTTTTCTGTATTTGCAGTCAACATGATAAGTACTCATGTTTGACCTAATGTCCCATAATGCAATTTGAGGTCATATCAAAAAAGGACTCGATTGACTCATTAACGTAAAAACTATATTTAAGTCAATGATTCACAACTACATGTTTGACCCATTTTGGATTATTTTAAATTGCGGTCAAACAGTATTTTAAAAAATGTTGACTCAGATAATGGAAACCAAAATTTGAGTCATTCAGGCTCAGTCCTATGTATGACTCAGATAACGGAAACCAGAACTTAAGTCATTCACACACAGATCATCACATGACTCAGATGATGCCATATAGAAATTAAGTCAATCAAAAGGCAATAA
>JAGAGL010000116.1:0-19822 GCA_017627595.1 Oribacterium sp.
AACATCAGTAGTAAGAGCAAACGAGATCACAACCAAGTTCTCACACACAAGACCGGACGGAACAGACTGGTACACAGTAAATGCAGATCTTCAGTACGGCGAGAACCTTGCAGAAGGCTACAACACAGCTGACGACGTAGTAAATGCATGGATGGCATCACCTACACACAGAGCAAACATCTTAAAGCCTGATTTCACAACATGCGCAATCTCAACAACAACTCAGAACGGAAGAACATACTGGGCACAGGAATTCGGAATTTAATCTGATATAGAAGAAAAACATATAACAAAAATTCTCATGATAAACATAATCCTACGCAAAAAAGACCCCGCCGGAAAAACCGGTGGGGTCTTTTTTGGTATAAGTCTTTCATGTGTACCCTGTGCCTGCACAAAATCCAAATCCTCATTACCTGACAAGTGCGTGCTGTGCCTGCACGAAATTCAAATTCGCATTACCTGAAAAGTAGTCGTTGTGCTTCATTTGTCAGAGCTTTCTTGTTTCAGGCAGGATACAGTCATAGCGTATTGCTTTTCCGGATAAAGAATAATCGGGCTTAACGCCTGCAAGAAAAGGACCCTTCAGAGGTCTTTTTATGATGATCTTATGAGGTTTTGCCTGAAGGGCAGCGTTAAACAGCTCGGTTTCATCCGAGCAGGGACGTTCCAGCTGCTGAAGAAGCTGGAATTTCTTCTTTACCAGTGCGCTTTTTGTTCTGGCAGGAAACATTGGATCCAGAAGAACAGCATCAGGGGAATGATCCAGATGCTTCATTGCATCTATACTGCTTTCAATATGCAATTCCATGCGGGAAACGATTTCCTTCAGATCAGGATCCATTGCGGCACGGCGTAAGGAATCTTCAAGCAGGGAAGCGATGACCGGATCATATTCATAAAGGATAACCTTAAAGCCTGAGGCGGCAAGAAGCAGGGAATCCTCGCCCAAACCTGCCGTTGCATCAATAATGACAGGTGTGTGGTCAAGACCCTTCATCTTGGCGCATTTCACAAGAAGCTCCCGCTCCAGGTTGCTCTTTTTTAATCTGGAAGCATTGTCGGTAAAATCACCTCGCAGGGAAAGATTTCCGTCTGTAAGTGATAATCCTGTTTCGTCCAGCTTTAAATACAAAGAACTATTCGGAGAAGCAGACTCAGGATGAGTCTCATTGGAGGCGTGCTTTGGATGATCATCTATAGAAGAAGGCTCATTATGATCCTCCTTGGATTTCTGCATTTTAGAGTTATCTTCATATAAAAAGGCATCAAGCTCTGCTTTATCAAGTGTATAGGGAATCCGGAGCCTTTCGGACAGTATCCTTGCAGTATCAAGAAAAGCCTCGGATTCTGAATAGATCATCATTTTTGTTTTCATATAGATTCCGTTCCGGGTGTAGAGCCGATCAGACTGACGTGTGTCAGATACATACGGCAAAAAACATGCATTTAAAGATGAGAATGATTTTCAACTGTTATAAGTTTAAGAAAAGATTGTATTTAAAGCAATCATATAATCATGAGTGATAAAAAGAGATAGGATTAATCAAAAATATGATGTATGTTATATTTGAATGAAAACAGGGATTAAGTCAGGATTATTTTGAAAATCCGAAATGAAGCTCCGGTTCTTTACAGGAATATTTAAAAGGACCGTAGTTCCCGAAAGTGAGGAAAAATTATGAAAAGAAAAATATCTGATGGAAGCATTAAACAAGTGATAAAGAGAGGCTCTGCGGCAGGACTCATCATGCTCCTTCTCGGAACAAGCATCGCCTGTGGAAAGAAACCAAAGGCTGAGGAAACTACTGCTGCGACTACTGCTGCTACCGAGGCTTCCACCGAAGCGGAAACTACCGAAGCAGCTAAAGACGAAAAAGAAATCACAGGAAAAGTAGTGGATGCCGCAATGCATTCTCTGGTACTTGAGGATAAGGATGGCAATACCTATGAGCTCAGCGAAGTGGATGGTGTAGACATTAGCATGCTCCAGGGGGGAGTTGAAGTCGGAATGGATGTTACCGTGGAGCTGGACAGCCATGGAGATGTTATATCCATAAGACCTGCCGGAACTGATCTTGTAGGTGAGACAGAGGAGGCTGAAAGCGAAGCAGCGGTCTCAAGTGATGAGGTTAAGCAGCTTCAGAGCGGAGTAAAGACTGTGGCAGACCTCAGCTATGACATTCAGAATGCCGGAGCCGTTAGCGGAGTTGTTATAGAAGTTTCCGGAGAAGACGGAACTATAGTGCAGACTGTTGAAGGTCCTGTTGAGTTCACTGTAAGCAAGGAAACCGATAAAAGTGCAGTAGGTGGGAAGGTTAATCCCGGTGACGGTGTCCGCGTATTCTTCAATGAAGACGGCGATGCACTTTCTCTGGAAAGTATGGATGTCTCCATAAACAATCCCGAGGCCGCAGTGGCAGCAGGTGAAGTAATACTTGATTTTGCGAATAATGATTTCAAGTCTTTTGCCGGAAAGGTACAGTATCCGATTCTTATTGACGGAAAGGAATACAAGGACGCAGAAGCTCTTGAAAAGGCTAAAGACAATATATGGACTCCCGGACTTATAAAAGCTGTGGTAACGGAGGATCTCCTGAAGACCGCGGCAAAGGATGCCGGCATATTTATAGGTAAGGATGACGGTCCTTATGTTCTTATAAATAATGACATGGTATTTGAGATATCCGGCATAGCTGTACGAAAGGTCGTACAAAACTGAGTTCTTGGTATCTGCAAAAAAACATGAACAAAATATAAGAATAAAAAGATTGTTAATTCTATAACGCCATAATAGTTTAAATGTATTAAGGATGTTATACTTAGCTCATCAGGCTGCATGAAAGTCAGGTTTCGTGCGGCTACAGAGTCAAAACATTTTATTTTTCATTGGTCAGACATTTATAGTTTAACTGTTTTTTTACGATAGAACTGTATATGGGCTATTTTCACGAACACTGTTATATAGCCTTTGATTGATGAGTATATGTATGTCTACACAGGAGGGTACGAATGGTAACAAATGATAAGGGTGCTATCGGGCTTAAACACGAAGTCATCGAAAGACTGTCCAGAGCCGCATGGGAGGACAGACTCGGCAGGGAAGCAGAGAATGAGACTATCATGGCTATTTCACCCGGGCCTCACTCAACATGGAGATGCTGTGTTTATAAAGAGAGGGAGATCCTGAGATGGCGTATCCGTCTCACAGAGAATCTTGATGCAAATCCTTATGCAACTGAGCCTAATCCAAACATTATCCAGGTTATAGATCCGGCTTGTGAGGAGTGTCCGCTTTCTTCCTATACAGTAACGGATAACTGCCGCTTATGCTTAGGAAAGGCATGCCAGAACAGCTGCCGTTTCGGCGCCATAACCATGGGCGAGCATAGAGCACATATCGATCCCAACAAGTGTAAAGAGTGTGGTATGTGTGCCAATGCCTGCCCTTACGGAGCTATCGCTCACCTTGAGAGACCATGCCGTAAGCCCTGCCCTGTTAATGCAATTACCTATGATGAAAATGGCATTTGCAAGATAGATGACAAGAAGTGTATAAGATGCGGTCAGTGCATCCACAGCTGTCCTTTCGGAGCAATCGCATCAAAGCTTGATGTTCTCGATATCATAAAGGATATCAAGGAAGGCAAAGAGATTTACGCAATGTGTGCGCCTGCTATCGAGGGTCAGTTTGGTAAGGATATCACCATGGGCTCCATCAGAGAGGCACTTAAGAAGCTTGGCTTCACAGATATGGTTGAAGTTGGTCTCGGTGGAGATATGACTGCTGCATATGAGGCTGAGGAATGGTATGAGGCACGTCAGGAAGGAAAGAAGATGACAACCTCCTGCTGCCCAGCATTTATAAATATGCTGAGAATGCATTATCCTGATCAGTTTAAAGAGAATATGTCAGAGACAGTATCACCTATGTGTGCTATCTCAAGATACTTAAAGGCAACACATCCGGGATGCAAGACTGTATTTATAGGACCCTGCATCGCCAAGAAGTCAGAAGCTCATGAGATGGGCATAAAGGATAATGCTGACTACGTTCTTACCTTCGGTGAGATGCAGGCAATGATGAGATCAAAGAATGTTGAGATGGTGCCTGTAGTCGATCCATACCAGGAGTCTTCAATCTGGGGTAAGAGCTTCGCAAGCTCAGGCGGAGTTGCCAATGCTGTTCTTGAGTGTATGAGAGAGCGTAAGCAGGATTCAACAGGGATCCAGCTTCGTGCAGCAGCAGGCGGAAAAGAGTGTACAACCGCTCTTCAGCTCCTTAAGCTCGGAAAGCTTCCTGAAGACTTTATCGAAGGAATGGTTTGTGAAGGCGGCTGTGTAGGCGGACCTTCAAAGCACAAGACAGAGCTTGAGATAAGAAAGGCACGTCAGGATCTCCTTAACCAGGCTGATGATCGTAAGATCCTGGACAACCTTAAGAACTATCCTATGGACAAGTTCTCCATGATGAGAGGACCGATGAACGAGTTCAATTGTGATAAATAATCTGAAATCTAAAGATTGATACCAAAAAAGCCGGGAACCCCGTAATCAGCGGGTTTCCGGCTTTTTCGATTGTAGGTCGAGACCACGTGACACGCATTGCTTCAAGTTTTTCCGGCAGCAAAACTTAAAGCGTGTGGAACACAAAACCACCCGTTATGCGGGTGGTTGTTCAAGTTATATCCACCGGGGACGGTTCTCTCCGGTGAGAACCGTCCCCGGTGGGGTCAGTTCGTATCTCAGAAAGGAAGCCTTAAGGATGGGATAGAGCTCAGGGCGGAATTGATGCTGTCAAGGTATGACTTAAGAGTCTCTACTGAATCGAAGAAGTCATCTATCTTCTGACTATAGTTGGAGTAATCGGCCTCCAGCTGTTCAACCATGCTATCCACTTTTTTCATGGTTTCTATGGCTGCATCAACCTCAGCTTTATAATCGATGACGATATTGTAAAGATAGAATCCTAAAATAACGAAAACTGCCACTGCCAGAAGCGTTATCACAAGAGTAGTGACCATCAGCTTGTGGTTCTGTTCAAGCTTTGCCATGATCTCGGCATTGGAGGGTTCTTTCTGAAACTCATTTAGTGAGTCCTGAAAATCCTTATAGGTATCATCGTTGTTGTCGGGATTTTCTTCATTAAAAGGGAGCATTTCTTTATCTCTTGGATCCATGATTGTATTTCTCCTGTGCTTAAATTTGTTTTCATTAATCTTTGTTACATATCGGGATTAAACCGATTTCTGAAAAGACATAATATAAATAAGTAGGATTATACCACATATAAGGTGATGTTTACACAGGTTTAAGGCGTAACAGTTTAGGCAGTGGACCAGGGGGGTATCGATGCTATTTAAATAATTTAAGTACACACAAATTTTTTAAATAGACAAGCTGAAACAAACGACGTAATAGCGTCATGCGCTTTTATCTCCATCAGTCATAGTTTCGGAAACTACTTTTATTCGAAAATTTCTTTCATTGACTAAGGTTTAACCTTTAGGTATTATCAACAACAGCGAGAGGATAGTTAAAAGATTTTAATAAAAAATTTTTTTCTATCTGCTTGTAAATATCAACAAATAAAGAATTGAGATGTCGTTTTATCGACCAAAAGGAGAAAACATGGATTTCGAGAAAGTTAAGAGCATTATTGTTGACACACTTGCTTGTGACGAGGACAAGGTTACACCTGAGGCAAGATTCATTGAAGATCTTGAGGTAGATTCACTTTCACTCGTTGAACTTCACATGGCTCTTGAGGATGAGCTTGGACACTCAATCCCGGACGGTGAGATCGGAAAGCTTTCGACAGTTCAGGAGCTTGTAGATTACTGCAACAAATAATCAATTAAATCCGAAGAAATGATCTGCCTTCATCAGGTCAGGCAGGGGTCCTGCTCCTGCCGGGACTTATGAAGGCATGGATGTTTACTAATTAAAGCCAAAGCTCGTCTTTGGCTTTTTCAATGAAGTATGGAGGAATAAATGGAATCTCCAATTACAAAGATATACGAAATGTACAAGGACAGAGCCTTACGTAAAAAGGCTCTGGCGGACACCGTCGGACACAGCGGACTCAGGTTCAATTTCGGAAAAGATTCTCAGGATGCTAAATCCAAGAGTTCCGATAAGAAAACTGCTGCTCCCGAAAAAGGTGCAGAAGAAGTAAGAGACAAAAACGGTTTCCGTATTCCTGCGGTAATGATACCTTCAAGTTTTATTACCTGCAGATCCTGTGGAAGACGTGCTCTCAGAAAAAAGTGGGAAGACAGCTTCTTCGTCTGTCCTGAATGTGGAAAATATGCACCCATCGGAGCTTATTACAGATTAAGCCTCATTCTGGATAAAGGTTCTTTTGAAGAAATAGATACAGATATCAAGGCAGAAGACCCGCTGGATTTTCCGGGCTACAAAGAGAAGATTGAAAAGCAGGAAGAAAAAACAGGTTTGAACGAATCCGTTATTTCAGCAGTCGGAACCATTCAGGGGATCCGCATTGTAACAGTGGTTCTGGACAGCAGATTCTTTATGGGTTCAATGTCCCGTGCAGTGGGAGAAAAGGTTACCCGTGCCATAGAGTATGCAGACAGGGAAAGATTACCCTTAGTTATTTTCAGCGCAAGCGGCGGCGCCCGTATGCAGGAAGGGATTTACAGCCTGATGCAGATGGCCAAGACAACCTCAGCAGTTCAGACATTCAGTGAGCATGGCGGACTGTTTATCAGTTTCCTGACACATCCTACCACAGGCGGTGTAACAGCAAGCTTTGCCACACTTGGAGACATTACCCTGGCTGAACCCGGTGCGCTTATAGGATTTGCAGGTCCGAGAGTTATAGAGCAGACCATCAACCGTAAGCTGCCTAAGGGGTTCCAGCGTGCCGAATATCTTGAGAATCACGGCTTTGTGGACAGAATAGTAGAAAGATATGAAATGAGAGATGTACTCACGGATGTACTGAAACTACATATGGATTCCGGAAAATTTCAGTCAAGAACAGATATAGCTTCGGAGAAATAAGGATGATAAAAGAGATAATACAGGAAACAGAACAGATTGAGGAAAAGATCAATGCTCTCTCTGAAAATGATGAATTATTGGAACAGAACGCTGAAGAGATACGCGAGCTTGATAAAACAAGAAATGATCTTCTTTCAAAGTGCACAGATTTAAGTGCCGCTGACAGAGTGTATCTTGCAAGACATCCCAGGCGTCCTCACATAAAGGACTTTATCGAAAATCTATTTACCGATTTCTTTGAGCAGAAGGGAGATCATTTATATGATGAGGATCTTTCCATCTATGGTGGCATCGCCCGTTACAAAGGCTGTCCTGTAACAGTACTTGGACATCAGAAGGGCAGGACCATGGAAGAAAATCTTGCCTATAATTTCGGAATGCCAAGACCGGAAGGTTACAGAAAAGCTCTTCGTTTAATGCAGCAGGCGGAGAAGTTTGGCCGTCCCATCATAACCTTTATCGATACTCCGGGTGCTTATCCGGGTCTTGAGGCAGAGGAGCATGGTCAGGGCGAAGCCATTGCCAGAAACCTTGCGGCCATGAGCAGCTTCCATGTACCGGTTATTTCTGTAGTAACAGGTGAAGGAAATTCCGGAGGAGCCCTTGCAATAGGTGTTGCCAATAAGATCCTTATGTTGGAGAATGCTGTTTACTCAGTTCTCAGTCCCGAAGGATTTGCATCTATATTATGGAAGGATGCCGGACGTCACGAAGAAGCCTGCGAAGTAATGAAGCTTACAGCACGGGACCTGAGAAAGACAGGTGTCTGCGATCATGTTATACCTGAACCTCTCGGAGGTGCGCAGGAGGATCCGGAAAGACTCTATGCGAGTCTTGATATAGTTCTTGAGAAGACATTTACGGACCTGTTAAAGCTGTCACCTGAGGAATTAAGAGCCCAGAGACAGGAAAAATACAGGAATATAT
This sequence comes from Oribacterium sp., assembly GCA_017627595.1. GTDB lineage: Bacteria > Bacillota > Clostridia > Lachnospirales > Lachnospiraceae > Oribacterium. The sequence continues at coordinate 7,957 of JAGAGL010000116.1, forward strand.
AAAGAATTTTAACGTATAAGGTTTTATATCAGGAGTATAGTTTTGAAAGGAATAAAAATCATTGGCCTGGGAGGAGCACTCCCAAGTAAAACAGTCACAAACGATGCTCTCGGAGAGATCATGGATACATCTGATGCCTGGATTTATCCCAGAACAGGAATCCATGAGAGAAAATTCTGCACAGAAAATGAAAGTGCATTGACACTTGCCATAGAAGCAGGAAGAAAAGCCCTTGAAGATGCAGGGGTACAGAAAGAGTCAATAGGTGCCGTTATAGTTGCATCAATGTCACCGGATCTTGCGACCCCAAGTATGGCAGCCCTTATACAGAGAGAGCTGGGGCTTCCGGAAGTACCTGCACTTGATCTTAACGCTGCCTGCAGCGGATTTATATATGCGCTGGAAGTTGCAAGAGGTCTTTTATCAGCAGGTCTCGATGTCTATGATATTTACCCCGATAAAAAAGAAGAGAGGAAAGCTTCCCGGGAGTCTTCACAGAAATGTGCCCTGGTTATAGGCACTGAGCAGCTTTCAAGGCTTTTATCCATGGAAGACAGAACTACAGCCATCCTTTTTGGAGATGGGGCCGGGGCTGCGGTGGTGGCATTGGATCATGAGGAAGATAACAACAGCTATGTGAGCCTTCTTGGTTCAAGAGGATCCGGCGCTATAGAGGCACCATCAATATACACAGGTGCTTATGAGCAGTGTATCAGAAAGAACACTCCGGAAGAGGGGCAGGAAAAACCAAAGATCGATCACATGCTCATGGATGGCAAGGACGTATTTGTATTTGCCTGCGATATCATACCAAAGATTATAAACGGACTTCTGGATAAAACAGGTCTAAGTCTTGAGGATGTGGACCATGTAGTATGCCATCAGGCGAATGCAAGAATCATAAAACATGTTATCAGAGCCATGCATGCTCCGGATGAGAAGTTCTTTATGAATATGGAAACTCTCGGAAATATCAGTGCAGCCTCAATTCCTATCGCTCTTTACGATATGAAAAACAAGGGACTGCTGCATGAAGGAGACAGGATGATTCTGGCCGGTTTTGGCGGCGGACTCACCTGGGGTGGATGTGTAATCAATTACAGATAAAGCATTAAACAAAACAATCAACAAAAACAGAGAAGGTATATCATGAAGTTATTAAATGAAATTTTAGGAACCCGTTACCCGGTTATTCAGGGTGGTATGGCAAATATCGCAACAGGACGTTTTGCAGCAGCCTGTGCCAATGCTGGCGCCGTAGGACTTATCGGAACAGGCGGAATCAGAACGGCAGACGAGCTAAGAAATGAGATCCGCACAGCCCGTGAGCTTGCACCGGAGACAGCAGACGGATATAAGCCGGTTATCGGTGTTAACCTTATGCTTATGAATCCTTCAACAGATGATTTTGTAAAGGTTTGTATCGAGGAAAAGATTCCTTTGGTTACAACAGGTGCGGGAAATCCCGGAAAGTATATGGAGGATTTCAAGGCAGCAGGCATAAAGGTAATCCCTGTAATAGGTGCGCCTGTACTTGCACAGCACGTTGAGAGACTCGGAGCTGATGCTGTTATCGCAGAAGGCACTGAGAGCGGCGGTCATGTTGGTGAGATGACTACCATGACACTTGTTCCTCAGACAGTTGATGCTGTAAATATTCCTGTAATCGCAGCAGGCGGAATTGCAGATAACCGTCAGTTCAGAGCTGCCATGGCTCTCGGAGCCTGCGGTGTTCAGGTCGGTACTGTTCTTCTGGCATCACCTGAGTGTCCTATACATGATAACTATAAGGCAGCTCTTCTTAAGGCAAAGGGTACAGATGCCATCGTTACAGGACGTATAGGCGGAACTCCTGTAAGAGTACTTAAGAATCAGATGACAGTTGAGTACTTAAAGCAGGAAAAGGCAGGAGCAGACAAGATGGAGCTTGAGAAGTACACTCTCGGATCATTACGCCGTGCTGTATTTGATGGAGATGTAAAGACCGGTTCTCTTATGTCAGGACAGGCCTGCGGACAGCTTAAGGAGATCCGTCCTTTGGCAGAGATACTTAAGGATTTGACACAGATGTAAATATTTCATAGAGCCATCAGGCTCGGAGGCATCTGTTTTAAGACTAAAAGGAGAGTCAAAGGGGCAGGGAAACTGTCCCGCTGACCCGGAGGAGAAATAAATGAAGACAGCATTTTTATATGCAGGACAGGGAAGCCAGCATGCCGGTATGGGCGCAGACCTTTACAAGGACTATCCTGAGTTCCGCAGAATATTTGATGGAGTTTCAGAGAAATTACAGAATCAGAACCCGGATGATAAGAACTATGATCTTTGTCGTCTTTGTTTTGAAGATCCTGATAGAGTGATCAATGAAACCAGATACACACAGCCGGCTATGGTAGCATTTGCCTGTGGCGTAACGGAAATACTTAAGGTTCATGGCATCCGTCCTGACTATGCTGCCGGGCTTTCCCTTGGGGAGTACTCTGCACTGGAGGCTGCCGAAGTCATGGATGCCGATACAGCGGTTGATATGGTGGCATATCGCGGAAAGAAGATGGCAGAAGCAAGCGAAGGTGTGGATTGCGGAATGACAGCCGTGCTTGGAATGGCGGAAGCTGACCTTGAGGAATGCTGTGAGAAGGTCAGAACAGAAACCGGAAAGGTTGTTTCCATCTGTAACTACAACTGTCCGGGACAGATCGTTATAGGCGGAGAAACAGAGGCTGTTGACAAGGTTACTGAGCTTGCAAAGGGTTACGACAAGGTTCGCTGCATTCCTCTCAAGGTATCAGGACCTTTCCACACAAGCTTTATGTCAAGTGCCGGAGATGCGCTTCAGGAGTATTTCAAAAATATCCGTATGAACCGTCCTAAATGCACTGTTATGTTCAATTACCTTGGCGGTGAATCAGAGGCAGTTACCGAAGCCATAAACTCAACAACTGCAACAACCGCTGCGGCATTTCGTAAGGAAATCCCCGAGCTTCTTGTAATGCAGGTTCAGAAGCCTGTACGTATGGAAGCGATAATCAGAAGTCTGTTTGAAAAGGGTGTTAGGGATTTTGTTGAGATAGGTCCGGGACATACACTTGGCGGTTTTGTAAAGAAGGTTGCCAAGGATATGGAAATCAAGGATTTCAACATTTGCTCAGTGGAAACCTCTGAGGAAGTGGAAAAGCTTATTGCAGATAAAGAGAGTGTATGATGAATAATTTAAAGGATAAGACAGCTATAGTTACAGGTGCTTCAAGAGGTATCGGAAGAGCCATCGCTTTGGAGCTTGCCGGAAGAGGCTGTAACGTTGTTGTAAATTTCGCAGGTAATGAGGCAGCTGCCCTCGAAACAGTAAAGATGTGCGAGGAGGCAGGAGTAAAAGCCGTAGCCATGAAGGGAGATGTTTCCGATGAGGCAGCGGTTAACGAGATCGTTACTGCAGCACAGGAGCAGTTCGGAAGCATTGACATCCTGGTAAACAACGCAGGTATCACAAGAGACAATCTGATGCTTCGGATGAGTGCCGATGATTTTGATGAGGTTATCTCAAAGAATCTTCGCGGAGCCTTCCTTATGACAAAGTATGCCGGAAAGATCATGCTGAAGCAGAGATCCGGACGCATCGTAAATATCTCATCAATCGTAGGATTACATGGAAATGCCGGTCAGGCCAACTACTCGGCATCAAAAGCAGGAATCATCGGTCTTACAAAGACAACTGCCCTTGAGTATGCAAGCCGCGGTATTACGGCCAATGTTATCGCCCCCGGCTTCATCGATACGGATATGACAAAAGCATTACCGGATAAGGTAAAGGAATCAATGCTTACACGTATACCCGCCGGAAAGTTCGGTGAGCCTGAGGATATCGCAAAAGCCGTAGCCTTTCTTGCATCAGATGATGCCCGTTACATCACCGCCCAGGTGTTAGGTGTAGATGGTGGCCTTGGAGCGTAGGAGTTTTGCATCGGCAAAACTCCGGAGCGATATGGCCAGAGCGAAGCTCTGGTCCCGAAGGGATCAGAAACGGTCTACCTAAGACCGTTTCTGACCGGCGGAGCGCCAGCGGGTACGGCCAAGTAGAATATTTCACGAAGCAAATATAAATACAGAATGGAGTATGTCATGGAAAATAAGCGAAGAGTAGTGATCACAGGAGTAGGAACCGTAAACCCCACAGGAAATACTGTGGCAGAGTCATGGGATAATATCCGCCATGGAGTATGCGGAATCGCACCTATAACACATTTCGATACAACAGATTTCGTAGTAAAGCTTGCAGGAGAAGTAAAGGATTTTGACCCTTCACAGGTTATAGATCGCCGTGAACAGAAACATTTATCCCGTTTCACTCAGTTCGCACTTATTGCTGCAGAAGAAGCTATTTTACAGAGCGGCATAAAGGATACTACAGAGTATGACGTATCCAGGATCGGCGTTATCATTTCTTCAGGTATCGGTGCTCTTGATACCATCGAAGCAGAGCATTCAAGAGGCTTAAACCATGGCTATGAGAGAGTTTCACCCTTTTTTATTCCCATGTCTATCTCCAATATGGCAGCAGCCAATGTTGCCATACGCCACGGCTTCAAGGGAATGTGCACCTGTCCTGTAACAGCCTGTGCCGGTGGATCAAATGCCATCGGAGACGCCTTCCACAGAATAAGAGACGGATATGAAGATGTTATGGTTGCCGGAGGAACAGAGGCAAGCATTTCCCAGCTTGGAATAGGCGGATTCAGCAGCATGAGAGCCCTCAGCCAGGCAACAGATCCAAATCGTGCAAGTATTCCTTTTGATGCTGAAAGAGGCGGTTTCGTAATGGGAGAAGGCTCGGGAGTCCTTGTAATGGAGGAAAGAGAGCATGCATTAAACAGAGGGGCAAAGATACTCGCCGAGATCGTTGGATATGGTGCCAACTGTGATGCATTCCATATCACAAGCCCTAACCCTGAAGGCGAAGGTGGTGCTGAGTGCATGCGTCTTGCCATTAAGGATGCCGGAATTGATGCTTCAGAGATCTCTTACATCAATGCTCACGGTACCTCAACTCATCTTAACGATTCCTGCGAAACAAAGGCTATCAAGGCTGTATTCGGAGAGAATGCTTACAAGATCCCTGTATCTTCAACAAAATCCATGACAGGTCATCTTCTCGGAGGAGCAGGCGGAGTTGAAGCTGTATTCTGTGTAAAGGCTCTCGAAGAAGGATTTATTCCTGCAACCATTAACTATAAGACACCGGATCCTGAGTGTGACCTGGATATAGTTCCTAACGAAGGAAGAAATGCAGACCTTAAGTATGCATTAAGCAACTCACTTGGATTTGGCGGCCACAATGCCTGCATCATTTTTGCAAAAGCATAAGGCAGACGGAGAATGTCATCAGGAGGAAATATGGCAGAAGAATTAAAAGCTGAGGAAAGAAAGCCTCAGGAATTAGGTATCGAGGAAATAAAAGATATAATACCTCACAGATATCCTTTCTTGCTTTTAGATCATGTTAATGATTATGAGCCTGGAAAATTTGCTGATGCTACAAAATGTGTCACCGTAAATGAACCCTTTTTCCAGGGACATTTTCCGGAGTATCCGGTTATGCCGGGAGTGCTCATAATCGAGGCATTGGCCCAGACCGGAGCAGTAGCCCTTTTAAGTATTCCTGAAAACCGGGGAAAGATAGCCCTTTTCGGAGGTATCAAAAATGCACGTTTCAAGCGTCAGGTAAGACCCGGTGACGTACTGGAACTTCATTGTGAACTTACCAGGATGCACGGACCTGTGGGAATAGGTACCGCAAAGGCAACTGTTGGCGGCAAGGTAGCTGTAGTGGCTGAGCTTACATTTGCAATTAAGTGAGATTGTTATGAAAAGAAGCCTGACGGATTCTTTTGAACCGCTCTAATTTTGTATAAATATTTGTTATATTAAGGTGATTTGATATGCTTAGCAAGACAGTAGAAGAACTATATAATCGATTCAGAGTGCATTTTTATATTCAGGTATTCTCAAAAGGAAACACTTTGGATGATAACCTTACGTCAGTAGAGGCCTTCAGTCTGGAATGCATAAAGGCTCTTGGTGAGCCAACTGTGGCAGAATTTGCTAAAATGATGGGGATTTCTGCACCCAATGCCGCCTATAAGGTAAATGCCCTGGTGCAAAAGGGTTACATCGAAAAGGTTCAGTCCCAATCTGATCACAGAGAATACTTTTTGAGAACAACATCAAAACTTAATGAATACAATAAGAACAGCTATGAGTTTCTTAAGAAGCTGGTTGAAAGATGTGAAAGCAGATTTTCCAAGGAAGACATAGAAAAGTTCGATAATATGCTGGGAACCATCATTGAAGAAATGGTTCCGGAAGTAGACCCAAGTCACTTTAAGAAGAGCGACAGAAAATAGATTGATATTTTGATCGTAAGACCGTTTGGAACATTATGTTTCGAACGGTCTTTTTTCGTGATAATGCAGTCACCCGGAACCCGGAAGGATTTTTTTCGGGCTTGGATACCGTATGAGTCCGGTATCAGTACATATGTTACAAAAGAACCTTATTATAATATTTCAAAATTACTAATTGACATCCCAAGATAAACAGAATATATTAAATGTAAGCGCTTACAGAAATGATAAGAGCTTTATTTCAGGAACATGTAGGCATTTACATCAAATAATAAATGATTTATCTGAAAGGGGATAAGTTCAAATGGAAAAATTAAACTATCAGGTACTTGAGAAATCCGGCTATCAGGGTTACATCCTTAAGGATGCACCGGTTAAGGTTATGCAGTTCGGAGAAGGAAACTTCCTCAGAGCATTTGTTGATTATTTCTTTGATATGTCAAATGAAAAGGCCGGCTGGAACGGCAAGGTGACTCTTGTACAGCCTATCGCTGCAGGACTTACTGAACTTATCAATGAGCAGGAGGGTCTTTACACTCTTTATCTTCGCGGATCTGAGAATGGTCAGAAGGTAAACAACAAGAGAGTTATCTCTGTTTGCAAGGACGCTATCAACCCTTATACAAAGGAAGGCTTTGAGGCACTTCTCGAGCTTGCCAAGTCAGATGATCTTGAATATATCGTATCAAATACAACAGAGGCAGGTATCGTTTACGATGCGGATACAAAGTTCGATCAGGAGCCTCCTGTATCCTTCCCAGGAAAGATGACAAGGATCCTCTTTGAGAGATTCAAGGCCGGAAAGGGCGGACTTGTGGTTCTTTCCTGCGAGCTTATCGACAATAACGGTCAGGAGCTTAAGAAGATCGTTAACCGCCACATCGATGAGTGGAATCTCGGAGCAGATTTCAAGAAGTGGGTAAATGACGAGGTACTTTTCTGCTCAACACTTGTTGACAGAATCGTTCCGGGCCGTATCCGTGATCCTAAGGAAGTTGAGGAGATCGAGAAGGAGAATGGCTATACAGATCCTCTTACAGATGTAGGTGAGGTATTCGGTGTATGGTATATCGAAGGACCTAAGGAGCTTGAGGACAAGCTTCCGTTTAAGAAGGCCGGCGTAAATGTTCACGTTGTTCCTGAGGTTGCTCCATACAAGAAGAGAAAGGTTCGCATCCTTAACGGTGCACACACAGGCTTCGTACTTGGTGCTTATCTTGCAGGCTTTGATATCGTTCGTGACTGTATGCATGATGATGTGGTTAAGAACTATATGAACAAGATGCTTCAGGAGGAGATCATTCCTATCCTTCCTCTTGATAAGGAGGATTGCGAAAAATTTGCATCGGCTGTTGAAGACAGATTCAACAATCCGTTTGTAGATCACCAGCTCATGAGCATTTCCCTTAACTCAACCTCAAAGTGGAAAGCAAGAAATATGCCGTCATTCCTTGAGTATGTTGAGAAGTTCGGAAAGCTTCCCGAGGTTCTTGCAATGAGCTTTGCTGCTTACATCGCTTTCTACAGCAATGAAGTACAGCGCCGTGAAGAGGATGGACTCGTATGCAAGCGCCCTGCCGGAAATGAATACAAGATCCAGGACGACAAGGAAGTTCTCGACTTCTACGAGGCACATAAGGCAGATGACGTAAAGACACTTGTTCACGCAGTTATGTCCAATGTTGACTTCTGGGGACAGGATCTTACAGCAGTTAAGGACTTCGAAGAGACAACAGTTAAGAATCTTACTCTCATAAGAGAAGAGGGTGCCAAGGCTGCATACGCATCAGTACTGTAAAAGAAATTATCGGATGCGATCTTTTAAGGATCATCCGGAGAAGATGCGCCAGGATTTTAAATAAGTGATTTATACGACGTCAGTCTTTTGTGAAATGACATTTGCGAAAAGACTGACGTTTTTTAGAACAGGAGATATGAAATGTCAAAAGCAAAGGTAGTTCATATAAATGCAGAAGACAATGTTGTGGTTGCCATAGCTCCCATCAGTAAGGGCATGGAGATACAGGTTGATGACATTGACATAACTGCAGCTGAAGATATCCCTCAGGGACATAAGGTGGCTGTTAAGCCTATCAAAAAGGATGAGCAGGTCATTAAGTACGGTGTTTCCATCGGTCACGCAACTAAAGATATTGAGACAGGACAGTGGGTACATACTCATGATATGATGACCAACTTAAGCGGTGAGGTGGTTTATACTTATAACCCCGCTGTACCGGAGAAAAAAGAAATGCCTGTTGAGACCTTTGAAGGTTTCGTACGCCCTGACGGAAAAGTCGGAACACGTAATGAAATCTGGATCATTCCTACTGTAGGGTGCGTTAATGATGTGGCAAAGCACCTTGTGGAGATGAACCAGGATATAGTTCAGGGTTCCATAGAAGGGCTTTACACCTATACACATCCTTTCGGATGTTCTCAGACAGGCGGAGATCATGCCCAGACTCGTAAGGTGCTTGCAGACCTTGTACGTCACCCAAATGCGGGTGCTGTGCTTGTGCTTTCCCTTGGATGTGAAAATCTCACACATGAGCAGTTCCTTAAAGAGCTTGGTGAGTATGATCCTGAGAGAGTAAAGTTCCTTACCTGCCAGGAGGTTGAGGATGAGCTTGAAGCAGGCTCAAAGCTTTTACATGAGCTTTCAAACTATGCAGGAAAGTTCAAGAGAGAGACAGTAGGTATAGATAAGCTTGTACTTGGCATGAAGTGCGGCGGATCGGATGGCCTTTCGGGCATAACTGCGAATCCTACAGTCGGAAGAGTATCCGATATGATCGTTGCTCAGGGAGGAACCACAATTCTTACAGAGGTGCCTGAGATGTTCGGGGCAGAGAGTATGCTCATGGACAGATGCATTAACAAAGAAGTCTTTGAGAAGGCATCAAATATGCTTAATGGCTTCAAGGATTACTTTATAAGCCATAATGAGGTGGTTTACGATAATCCGTCTCCCGGTAACAAGGAGGGTGGAATAACAACACTTGAGGATAAATCCTGCGGATGTGTACAGAAGGGCGGAAAGGCAGCAATCTCAGATGTACTTTCATACGCTGAACCTGTACATACAAAGGGACTTAACCTTCTCTACGGTCCTGGTAATGATCTTGTATCCAGTACAAATCTTACTGCAGCAGGCTGTACAGTGATCCTGTTTACCACCGGAAGAGGAACTCCCTTTGGAGCACCCGCTCCTGTAGCTAAGATCGCTACCAATGACAGACTTGCAGAAAAGAAAAAGAACTGGATAGATTTCAATGCAGGTCCTGTTGCTTCGGAAGGAGAGTCGGTAGATGATGCCGGAAGAAGATTGTTTGACTTTGTTAAAGAGATTGCCTCAGGAAAACAGACTCAGGCGGAAAAGCATGGCTTCAGAGAGATATCTATATTTAAGGATGGGGTAGTCCTGTAAGAACCATTCACTGTGGGTTTGGTTCTGTAAAATAGAAAAGAGAACCTGAAACAGCAAAACCGTTTCGGGTTCTCTTTTATTATGCACAAATATTATAAATGATGTTCTTATCACAGTTGATCTGAACCACCTGACTGATGTCGATGGTACCGTTAGAGATCATTCCAAGAAAAGTATTTACAGAAGTGTTTGTCATCTCGATATCAAGATGGGAATTAACACGGTAAACGCTGATCTGATGATCTCCGTTAAGATGTGATAGAACTGAATGAATTCTATCCATATTATCCCCTCCTTATTCAGTTTTCAAAGTGCTGAATATGTTCCGGATGCAACCGGAATTATTGTGCAAACTCTATATACAGGTGAAAATTATAGCACATTATTCCAAAATGTCATCAAAAAAATTTAAAAATAAATAGATAATGCACAATGTATTATAGGATACACGAACTACGCATGACATTAAGAACAAAAAATCAGTGGGAGCCAAATGATGTTTTATTTAAAAAATTTAAATTATTGAGAGGCAAGGTAATTGTAAAATTAAATTCGAAATTATTTCATTGCAATTTAAGAACGAAGGTGTTATCATCGTGCAAACCGATTGACAGACAGCAGAGTGTAAGTATTTACTGATATTTTAAGTGATTACTTGGGATTAGTTTTTATTTTTGCAGATTTCAGGAGGAAAAAGCGATGAGTGAATTAAACATTATGATTCCAAATCGTGAGGCAGTAGGAGATTTCGTAGCATTAACATCAAAGCTTCCATACGAGATGGATCTTGTTCAGGGGTCAAAGATCGTTGATGCAAAATCAGTACTTGGAATAATTTATATGGGCCTTGGAAAGGTTTTGAACCTTAAGGTCAGAACAGAGAATCTTGCAGACGCAAAGATTTCTCTCAAGGATTACATTGTTGAGTAATTTTTTCAAAACGTTAAAAGCGCTCGGATTGGGAGAATTCCCGCTCCGGGCGTTTTTCTTGTATATACACTAAATTATGATATGATAGTCACCGAGGTGTAAGAAATGCAGATAGAGATACAGAGATGCAACAGAAAATCGGTGGTGATCACGGTCAACAGTAAAGCAGAAGTGATCATTAAGGCTCCCTATAGAACAACAAATGCCGAGATCCAGGAAATATTGCAGAAGAGAGCAAAATGGATCAAGGATCATGTGGATAAAGTAAAGAAAGAAAGGGAGCGGGCTAAAAGCGTAGAGCCCCTGAGTAACGAGGAACTGAATAAACTGGGTGATGAGGCTGTGGAGTACATACCAAAACGTGTGGAATACTTCGCACCCAAGGTTGGAGTTCAGTATGGCCGCATAACCATAAGGAACCAAAAGTCCAGATGGGGAAGCTGCAGTTCCAAAGGTAATCTGAATTTTAACTGCCTTCTTATGCTGACACCTCCGGAGATAATAGATTATGTAGTGGTTCATGAGCTATGCCACAGAAAGGAAATGAATCATTCCTTTCAGTTCTGGGCACTTGTTGAAAAGGTTTTACCTGATTACAGGGAAAGACGAAAATGGCTTGATGAAAATGGCGGAGTGATAATCGGACGTATGGAATAAAAAAGGCACTGCAGAATCGCTTTGTTTAATGAATGCAAAACAATTCCGCAGTGCCTTTTAGTACCGAAAAAGTGCAGTTGTCAGGGGAGTGATCAGCTCTGACATCTGCATTTGTTTATATGTCCGGGATTTTCAATCCCGAAGGCCGTGAGGCTCTTTATTTTTTAGGATATTTCTTTCTTGAGCGGCTGTTTAAAAGCATATCTCTTCGTATCTTCTGTGCCTTTGAAAGATCTCTGGTATGCTTAAGCATGCGGGATCTTCGTCTGTTATTGGCATATTTTTCTCTTCTTTCAAACAGGTAGTAAATGAGAAAGATAACTCCTGCAATAAGAGCGATAGACCCGAGTATCAGCAGCAGTTGTTTGATAGGTTTGGATATTTCCAGGCGCCCGTCCTCGTTGTTTATCACTATAGGCGCATGTTTTTCCTGAGCCGCAGGATGTTCGTT
>JAGAGL010000117.1:0-3571 GCA_017627595.1 Oribacterium sp.
ACAGTTCATAAATGAAGTCAGTACCGAGGAGGATAGTGATACCTTAGTGGATGAGGCACTTCGTGAGAATCTGGTCAAACTCATAAATGATTTTCAGGAGTCGTATTCAGAGCGGGAAACAAAACGTCTTAACCGATTTTTTGATGAGCTTTCCGGCAACCGGGATCTATATGAGAAATTAATAACTTACCTCTTTACGTCACTTCCGGATCTAAGAAAAAATACGGCACAAGTTGTCAAGTGGGTAGAGAACTATCTGTATAACGAATTAAAGCCATCTGCAAAGCTTGAGTGTCTTGAAGTGAATGAAAATGTCTCTGCACGATACATCCCGGCGGTTATGCTTGAAAAACGGGAGTTTTGGGTCAACAGCATGCTTGACACAGATCCGGTCGTAAACGGGGAAGAAGATGAGATAAATCTTTATGTAGTCCTGAGTAATGATTCCGCTATAGACGGTCAGCTCATCCTCAACATGCTTGACATCCTAATATCTACGCCCGGGAGCAATGTTTGTCTTAAGAAAATATACAAGGTGATAGATCCTGCAGGAAGCCTGACAGTAAAAATAGAAGACAGCACGGCACTTTCCAAATCCACAAAACTTGTTTCGGCAGCTCATGCATTTCTTAACTACAGTAAGACAGATATGCTTGTGAATTTCTGGGAGAATTCTGGTGTACAGGATGAAAGGATAAGCAAGCTTATCTATGCTGCACGCCATGTTGATGTAGGCATTTCCATGTGTAATATCCCTGAGGTTCAGGAAGGCATAGACCGTCTGCACGAGATATTCCGGGATGAGTCATCCTGGAAAGAAGAAAGTGAATATGGATTGTTGTTCGGTATCATCGCCGAATGCATTAAGGCGGATTATAAGCCACTTCTTGAAGGTGACGGCACAATTCCGTTTATAGAACTTATCAAATGGACCTATAAGCATCAGCTGTACCAACAGGTATTAACTCTGATCGAATCCCATGCACCTGCAAATATTGTCAGATCAGGTATTTTCTACTATTGCGATGACGAGAACAAGGCTGCAGATGTCATTAAGATCCTTGCACATCAGCGTCTGGCATTGAAACCTTATGAATACTATAAGATGGAGGACATAGAACACTATTTCATCAAGACTTATGACCGTTCGGCTGTAATACTAAACGGTTCCAAAGGTGAAGACAGAAACAAGATCTATTCCTATCTTAGAATCCTGTCCATCGATAATGAATCACCTGAAAAAATAACAGGTTACACAGCCTGCGACGACACTATAACCGTACAGAAAGTTCTTTACGCCTATTATCATCTTGGAGAAGTCAGAAACAAAATCAGCCATGCCGATACCAGGGCTATGGCCGAATGCCGCCTCATCGTATACGATAACGAGATAAGCTCCGCCATGCTGCTGATGCGTGAAAGCATTGAGTTCTTCATCAACAATTATGAGGAAGCATTAGAAGAAGTACGATATAAAAATCCAAACATTGTCACCATCACATCGGAAGAAGTGAGAAATGCTTCGGAGCGTTTGAAACGGGAAAACAAAGATAATCATCGCAACAATGAAAGAAAAGAGTAACAGTTCAGCCGGTGAACCATGGGGACGGGGTTAGTGGTCCACCGGCTGAACTGTTACAATTGGTATGCATCCATTGTATGAACAAGTAGATGCCTACTGGCTCTGACCGCATTTATAGTGTAAAATAGACAAGGCACAAACACAGCTGAAAAAATTTTTTGGCTTTTTTGCTGTTTTCTGTTGTACATTTTGTCTTAAAGTGCTAGTATACATACATAAATATTTTGCCACGGAGAGTAGAGAGTATGGCAGTGAGCAGTTTATGAAGGCTGCTTACTCGCTGTACTCTTTTTTTGTGCCCAAAACGAGGTAAAACATGCTAAGACAAGACTTTATCGAAAAAATCGAGGACAATCCGGTTATTGCTGCAATAAAGGATGATGCGGGACTGGAGAAATGTCTCGAAACCGACATTGGCGTCATCTTCGTTCTCTATGGCGACGTCTGCAGCATCCCGAATATCGTAAAACGAATCAAGGATGCGGGAAAAACAGTTGTGGTACACATGGATCTGATAAACGGTCTCACTTCCAAAGAAATCTCACTGGATTTCATAAAGGAACACACTGAGGCCGACGGCATCATCACAACAAAACAGAACCTTATAAAACATGCAAAAGAGCTTGGGTTAAATACAGTCCTCAGATTCTTCATGCTGGACACCATCGCTCTTCAGAACTTTGAGAAGCAGAGCCACCAGGATATACAGCCTGACATCATCGAGGTTCTGCCTGGAATACTTCTTCCGGAGTTCTTCGAGAATTTACGAAGGATCTCAAGAGTCCGCATCATGGCGAGCGGCCTTATAAGTACTAAAGAAGAAGTGCTGAACGCACTGAACAACGGCGTGATTTCAATTTCAACCACAAACCAGAAGATCTGGGATATGTGAAATCATTTTAAATTTAATTCGGAAATACGGAACATGTAGTTTTACTACTAATGAAAATGTGACAGGTTTACAAACTAAGGTTGTCACATCACATCAGCCTTAAAATCAGGAAAATGTATCGTGCTGATGTTAGTAAAAGAATCTTATAAGTAACTTTAACGGAGGAATATATAAATGTCTAAATACGTAATGGCCATGGATGCCGGAACAACCAGCAACCGCTGCATCCTCTTTGACAAAGCAGGAAACATCTGCTCGGTTGCTCAGAAGGAATTTACTCAGTTCTTTCCTCAGCCCGGCTGGGTTGAGCATGATGCCGGTGAGATCTGGCAGTCACAGCTTTCTGTAGCGAGACACGCGATGCAGAAGATCGGAGCAACCTTCGAGGATATCGTTTCCATCGGAATCACAAACCAGCGTGAGACCACTATCGTATGGGATAAGCTCACAGGTCAGCCTTTATGCCACGCAATCGTATGGCAATGCCGTCGAACCGCCGAGGAAGCCGAAGCTCTGAAGAGAGAAGGACTTGAGGAATGCTTCCAAAAGAAGACAGGACTTATCATTGACCCATACTTCTCAGCCACAAAGCTTCAGTGGATACTCCGACATATGCCTAACGCACAGGAGAGGGCAGAAAAGGGAGAACTGCTTTTCGGAACAGTCGACACCTGGCTCATATGGAAGCTCACAAAGGGAAAAGTTCATGTAACAGATTATTCCAATGCTTCCAGAACCATGCTTTTCAATATCAATACTCTTGACTGGGATGATGAGATCCTTCAAAAGCTTAACATTCCACGCTGCATGCTTCCCGAGGTTAAGCCCAGCAGCTACGTTTACGGAGAGTCAGATCCTGAGTTCTTCGGAGGCCCCATCAAGATCGCGGGCGCCGGCGGAGACCAGCAGTGTGCATTGTTCGGACAGACCTGCTTCGATTCCGGAGAAGCCAAGAATACATACGGAACCGGATGCTTCATGCTGATGAACACAGGAGAGAAACCGGTATTCTCAAAGAACGGTCTTCTCACCACCATCGCCTGGGGAATCGACGGAAAAGTAAATTATGCTCTGGAAGGTTCAGTTTATGTAGCAGG
>JAGAGL010000118.1:0-2743 GCA_017627595.1 Oribacterium sp.
AAGAGGAAGAATGGCTGTCAAAGCAGGATTTCCATAACGGTGCGGATCAGGCATATACGGGATAGACTGAATACGGAAGAGGAGGGTGTAAATAAACTATGATAAAGATATATGGAATGCCAACCTGTCCATATTGTGATTATGTTCATGAACAGATCAAAGGACGGGAGAATGAGTTTGAATACATAAATATAGGCGAGAATATCCGCAACATGAGTGCATTTACAAGACTGCGTGATACAAGCCCGGTCTTCGATCATTGTAAAGAGACAGGGGACGTGGGTATCCCGGCATTTGTATTTGAGGATGGAAAAGTATCCATTGATCCTGCAGATGCAGGCCTTATCGAGTATGGAGCGCCGGATGCCTGTTCCATAGAGGATCATAAGAGCGGAAGAAAAGGGTGTTGAGATGCTTGGTGGAGAGGCTGAACTTCATATAAAGGGGATAAGCATTGACTGGGATAAGATCAGCAGAGGAAGCTATCTGAGGGATATTCCGTCGATCGCGGGAGTAAGCAGCTTCATGTTCCATAAACCAATCACATTTTTTGTGGGCGAAAACGGCAGCGGTAAGTCAACTCTGCTCGAAGCGATAGCCGTGGCATATGGTTTTAATCCGGAGGGCGGAACAAAGAACTACAGCTTTTCGACATATGATTCCCATTCGGAACTATGTGAGGCAATCCGTTTGATAAAAGGCATTCATAAGCCAGGCTGGGGCTATTTCTTAAGAGCAGAGAGTTTTTATAACGTGGCTACGGCTGAAGATGAATATAGCAAATACGGCGGTCGTCCCCAGCACTTTCATGAGAAATCTCATGGTGAGAGCTTTCTGGCAATGGCACAGAACAATTTCAAGGGGAATGGCATATATCTTCTGGACGAGCCGGAGGCGGCGCTTTCTCCGCAGAGACAGCTCACCCTGCTTCTTGAGATCGTCAGATGCGCCAGTGATATGTCACAGTTTATCATCGTTACGCACTCGCCGATACTGCTGGGGATTCCGGGAGCGGAGATATTGAGTTTTGATGAAGGCCGGATACACCCGTGCACATATGAAGAGACGGACAGCTATCAGGTAACGGAAATGTTTATAAATAGTCGTGAACAGATTCTGAAGAGGTTGCTTGAAGCATGAAATATAAGCGATAAAGAGGTATGAAAAATGGATTTTGAAACAATTGCAAGAAGTAACCACAGAAATTTTTGCTGTTTCAACCTACAACACGGATTATATCCTTGTGAAGGAAGAAAACTTTGAACGTTCGTTGGAAGTGCTGATTGCCGAAGGATATACGGTAATATAAAACTCCAGTTTTACGTTTTATGAAAAATTAAAAAAGTATATTGACTCTCACATTATGTGAGGGATTATCGTTGTAGTGAGCTCAAGAGAAAAACATCCATGGAGGTAGGAACAAATGCTTAAAATAGGCGAATTTTCAAAACTATCCAGAGTAAGCATCAGGATGTTACGTCACTATGATGATATCGGACTTTTGAAACCGGCTGAAATCGATGATTTTACCGGGTACCGCTATTATCGCGAGGAACAGCTTTTTGCCATCGGAAGGATCACATCACTCAAGGATATGGGCTTTGCCCTTGCAGATATTATTAAGATCCTTGACAGCTATGATGATAAAGAAAAGATGGATGCCTTTCTGTCAGAGAGGCAGAAGGAGCTTTCAAAGCTTTCCAAAGAAACGGAGTACAAACTGATGCTTCTGGAAACAGCCAGAAAGAGGCTGAGGAAGGAGCAGAATATGAGTTTTGATGTAACTGTAAAAACAATACCGGAGAGATATGCGGCCACGGTTCAGATGGTGGTTCCTCACTATGAGGATGAAGGAATGCTCTGGAATACAATGATGAGCGAATGCAAGGATCTTGTGCCGGCAGACCCGTGTCTTGCGGCGGCTGAGTTTCTTGATTCCGAGTACAAGGAAGAAAATGTTGAGATCATTGCGTGGATGACCGTGAGTGGTTCTTATAACGATACGGAACATGTGAAGTTTAAAACTCTTCCTGAAGTAAAAGTTGCAAGTTGTATTATTAAAGGCAGCTACGATCAGATGGGTGAGGCATATGCAACTGTGGCGTCATGGATCAAAGCTAATAGATATAAAATGAATGGACCTATGTTTAATATCTATCATGTGAGTCCTGCACAGACACAGAATCCTGATGAGTATGTAACGGAAGCTTGTTTCCCTATTGAGTAAATACTATCTATGCCAAGGAGCGTAAGTGTTCCTTGGCATATTGCTGAAAGGAGCGGTTATGGAATATATCCGAGTAACAAAAGATAACATTGAAGAGGAGCATATTTGCTGCGCAATATCAAATAATAAGGATGTTCAGGTTTCTTCCAAGAAGGCATGGCTTTCGGAGAGGTTTGATGAAGGACTTGTTTTCCTAAAGAGCGTAGAGCGCGGAAAGTGCTTTATCGAATATATCCCGGCGGAAAACGCATGGATTCCGATCGAAGCAGATGGATATATGTACATTGACTGTCTCTGGGTGTCCGGGGCTTTCAAAGGACATGGATATTCTACTGATCTACTTACTGCCTGCATCGAGGATAGTAAGGAAAAGGGGAAAAAGGGGCTTTGTATTCTTTGCGCTTCAAAGAAGAAACCGTTTCTGGCTGATCCGAAGTTTCTGAAGTACAAAGGATTTGTCGTGAGCGATGAAGCTGATAATGGTATTCAGCTTTGGTATATGCCGTTCGATAAAAA
>JAGAGL010000119.1:0-3993 GCA_017627595.1 Oribacterium sp.
ACGGTAACACTTTCAGCCGGAGAAATGATCAACTTACAAAAATAACTTAAAAGGAGGACGGGTGCATTGGCTTTTTCTGTTCGGCTGGAATTGGTCGTTTCTAGCCGACTCTGAATGGCTGTTTCTGCCCGGCGCTAACAGTTAACGATATCGGCATCTTTCTCGTTGACAAACATTGGCAGAAATCGTTCGGTTACATTTTCGATATCCGTATCCTGCACGTCTTTCAGAATGTCGATATCTAGGTAGCCACGTAAAAACTGAGCACATAGTGTTGGAGTTCCAAACATCAACTTGGCACCGTTATCTCTTGTTTCCGTGTTGTTTAGTTGCTTGTTCATTCTTATACCTCCGTATGCAGATTTAGATGCAGAAAATACGGAGAAAGTAAAGAATGAGTCTATAAAGGACGCAAAGCACAACTGCCGTATTACTGCAAAAACTTTTGTGAAATCCGTCTGCTATCGAGCATAGCAACGGGAACCCGGTCGGGTTCGATTCCGATCAGAAAGGAAACCTTCTGTATGGAAACAAGGATAAAATATCACATATTAAGATATTATGCAAGTGCCTTTTTAGGAAGAGTTGACATTAGCGGTGAATAGCAACATGATATCGGATATAATACTCTGGGAACAAAAGGCGGTAGTCAATCAATCCGAAATATGCTAAACTATCTGCAAAGAAGCGAAGTGAGTTCCGTTGTGGACAATGCCACTGCGGAGATTGATGGATACGTGCAGGACGTGCGGAGCAATCCGGAAGCGGAGGGAAACTATATGACGTTAGGTGATCTGATCGACAGAGAAGTAGAGGAAGCCGTTGAGGAGACTACCCGGAAGGTGACGCAACAAGTGACGCATTCTACCAAGGTGGAAGCGATTCTGGAATTGCTGGAGGACGCGGAGGGGGAGATCACGGAATCCTTGAAAGCACGGTTGGAAGCGATCTCGGATCCGGCACAGTTGAAGCGTCTGCTGAAGTGGGCTGCCAGAGTGGGAAGTGTTACGGAGTTTGAAGAGAAACTGTATGGAGCTACGCATCATCCCGGAACTCCATAATGATATCCGGTTTAAGAAATGCCACTCCTACGGGATAGAAAAAAGATGGTATAAATCTTACAAAGTGGAAGAAATTGAAAGCAGAGTGGGAAGTGGATATTTATCTGCTGCATCCCCAAAGGTTTCTTCTTCTGTTAATTCGCATTCATCAGCAATCTGAAAGAAACTCTTTCCTTTGGCAAGTTTCTTTCAGACTAGATTCATATAGAAATTGTCGGTTCCTTTTTCTTTTATATATAGGATTATTACATGTTCTATCAGTTCCGCTGATGTTAAAGTTATTTTAAAAGACATAAGCAAAAAATAAAGGATTGGCCAGGCCAATAAGAATTCCCCAAAAGAGTATAAATGATACCCCAGACGGTGGCGATTGATTAGAATCATTCGTCCCCGTCTTTTTTTATCCAAAAATCGCCGGAAACAGCACAACAAAGAAAGGAGATTTTCAAAATGGAACAGCAACAGATTTCACTCAAAAAACAGAAGGCACTTGATAAGGTGAAGCGAGCCAATAGAGTACCCACAGATGGTTTTTTCTTGCAAATATACTTCAGAGGACTGGCTGGGTACCCATCATCCTGCCCCAAAATCCACCTTGCAACAGAGGAGGATCGTGCCTATAATACAGATGAGTGGGCGATGTTATTCAAGGCAAAAAACTGGGAGAAGAGGTGGAATTGTGCGGGATGATCTGATAGAGGCGGCCAAGTCCTATGTTAGGATACTGTTTGGTAATAACTCCGGCGGGCACGATGTGAATCATACGATGCGGGTTTATCGTAATGCTGTGCATTTGGCGGAAAAAGAACAGAGGGGGGATCTTATCGTAATAAAGCTGGCAGCTTTATTGCATGATGCAGATGATCATAAACTGTTTGAAACAAAATCCAATGCAAATGCCAGAAGGTTTTTGAGTGATAACAATGTGCCTGCGGAAATGGTTGAAATGATCATAGGGACGATCAATGCTGTTTCTTTTAGTCAGAATAGAGGAAAACGGCCGGATACAATAGAGGGAATGATCGTACAGGACGCAGATCGTCTTGATGCTATGGGGGCGATTGGCATTGCTCGAACTTTTGCATATGGTGGCGAGCACGGCAGATCTTTGGAAGATTCAATTCAGCATTTCTATAATAAATTGTTGCTGCTGAAGGATGAGATGAATACCGAAAAGGCAAAAGAAATCGCAGAAGAACGACATGCTTATCTGCTTGGGTTTGTGAAAAAGCTGGAAGAAGAAATAACGAGTTAAATTAATAGAAAGTGATAGCGATTTGAGAATAGTATTTGCATCGGACTCATTTAAGGGGAGTCTTTCAAGTGAAAAAATAATAGAGCTGCTCACTAAAGCGGCAGAAGATGTTTTTGGAAAATGTGAGATGATTCCGGTTATCCTGGCCGATGGTGGAGAAGGAACACTGGATGCAGTGCTTTCGGTCAAGAGCGGAAAAAAGGTTCCGATTCTGGCTAGTGATCCGCTTATAAATAAGATCACAGCCTGTTATGGGAGTTTTGATGATGGTACGGCATTGATCGAGATGGCACAGGCATCCGGGCTGACCTTGATACCGAAGGATCAAAGGAATCCTTTATATACCAGCAGTTATGGAACCGGAGAATTGATAGGTGCAGCATTAAAGGCAGGGCATAAGGAACTTGTTATTGCGATAGGCGGTTCTGCAACCAATGACGGTGGCATGGGAGCTTTGTCAGCTATAGGGATACGATTTGTCGATAAAAGCGGAAAAATCCTGGATGGCTGTGGATCAAATCTGTTTGAAGTGAACGATATCGATATGAGTGGTATGATCCCTGAATTGTCAGACGTACATATAAAAGTTATGTGCGATGTAACGAATCCACTATGCGGCTCTATGGGAGCAAGTCATGTATTTGGCCCGCAAAAGGGTGCAGATGAGAATATGGTAAGAATCCTCGAAGAGGGTATGCAGAACTATCGTGATACCATAATCCGTAAATGCGGGATCGATCCTGATCATATTCCGGGGGCGGGGGCTGCCGGAGGAATGGGGGCAGCTTTAAAGATTTTTCTGAAAGCGGATCTTTGTTCAGGCATTGAAACTCTGTTGGATCTGTGCGAATTTGATAGGCTGATAGCAGGTGCGGATCTTATCATTACAGGAGAGGGGAGACTTGACGGGCAGAGTTGCTCCGGAAAAGCAGTGCAGGGCGTAGCGTTACGGGCAAAGAAAGCAGGAATTCCATGTGTAGCTATCTGCGGATGTACCGGAGATGGTTATGAGGGGATCTTAGAATGTGGTATCACTGAAATCGTAACATTGGCAGATGAAGACCATACTCCGGAGTATGCGATGCTGCATGCAGAAGAAATGTATTATCAGAAGGCTGTAGAGTTTATGAAGAAGGTAGCACATTCAAGGGAAGGACGAGAATCATGAAATTCATTGATATCGAGAAAAAGGAATCTGGAAGATATATAAACCGTTATGATGTGAGTTATGAGACAGAAGACGGTGAGAAGAAAGTCTATGAAATGATCAGCCGTGACCCTAATATTACAGATTTCGATAAATTGCATGGAAAGGTACCGGCAGATGCTGTAGTCCTGATCATCCATAATCTGGCCGGTGATAAGATCCTGCTAAACCGGGAATTTCGTCTGGCTCCGGGGAAATGGGTTTATAATTTTCCGGCCGGTCTGATCGACCCTGGTGAAATGCCGGAGGAAGCGGCGGAACGGGAACTAAGGGAAGAAACAGGACTACATTTGGATTCTATCTGTGATCTTATTCCGGCATCATACTCGGCTGTCGGGTTTTCGAATGAGAAGAATGTGTGTATTGTCGGGACAGCATCGGGAGAGTTTGCCAAGAGCAGCTCATCGGTAGAGGAGATTGAGGCTGGATGGTACAGTAGGAAAGAGGTCAAAGAGCTTTTGAAAAAGGAA
>JAGAGL010000120.1:0-3216 GCA_017627595.1 Oribacterium sp.
AAAGGGCACCCTTGCCCTACTGACCTTTGATTTGGCGAAGCCCTCCAGCTATGTCCGTTACTACACTTCCACCAAACCTCCCTGTTGGAACTCGGAAAAACATCTTCCGGTCCTAAATCCCCATTAAGCTGATAATCCCATTCTTTTGCCATTTCGGGATTATTCTCTTTCAAGTCGTTATAGCCGGAATATACTACATGCTTGTTCTTTTTTCGATTACAATATGGACACCCCGTACCCTTTGTTCTATCACTTACAGATGTTTTCCAGCTATGGCCATACTTGCATTTCCACCAGACTTTCAGACGGCTGCCCTTTAAAAGATTTGAAGACTCAATTCTCTTGTTCCTTTCCCAGTCCCACTCTTCCATAAGCTCAGGATAGAGCGTCTTTATATCATTTACCCCTGTTTCCGCTTTAGTACCTGCGCAATATGGGCAACCAGTATTTCCGTTTGTCCGACTTGCCAGCCTGACATGCCATTCATGTCCTTTATTGCACTTAAACCATATATATTTCTTGCTACTTGGACTGATACTATCCGGAGAGGTCCCATTGTTTCTGTCCTCATGCCATTCGGCAGCAATATCAGGGTATGTAGTCGCAAGGTCATTAAAACCTTTCAACACTTTCTTACCGCTACAATATGGACAGCCCGTCCCATAAAATCTGTTAGCAACAGTTGCCTGCCAGCCATGTCCGAGACTGCATCTCCACCACGCTTTATATTTCGACGCAAATGAAGTATTCACTGGCGTTTTATCCCCATTCTTCTCATAATCCCACTCCTGCGCCATGTAAGGTGCGGCATGAAACAGATCATTTTCACCTTCGATCACACGTTTACCATTGCAATACGGACAGCCTCCGCCCCTCGTCCTTACCGATACTGGTGCTTCCCACTCATGCCCACTATGGCAGATCCACCAGTATTTTTTGTTAGTCCCTGAAGTGATCATATCCGGTTTTTCATTATTATTCTTTTCATAATTCCATGAAGCTGCAATTTCCGGATATTTCGTGGCAAGATCATTAAATCCTTTCAAAACCTTTTGCCCTGCGCAATACGGGCAGCCTGCGCCGGCCTTTCTTGCGTAGATATATGCCTGCCAGTTATGACCGCACCGGCCATTCCACCACACCTTCTTTTCAGTTCCTGCCATAACCATCTGAGGTGTCAAAGGATAGTTTTTCTCCCGGTCCCACTCATCCGCAAGAAAAGGATATGTCGTTGCAAGATCATTAAACCCTACAAGTATCTTCTGGCCTGCACAGTATGGGCACCCCCTCCCATCATGATTTCTTCTCGATACAGTATCCATCCAACTATGGCCATTAGAATCAATCCAATATACTTTTCTGTTACTTCCGGCAGTCACCATATCAGGTTTTAAGTTACCATTCCTTTCAAAATCCCATTCTTTAGCAAGCTCTTTATTTGCGCTGGCAAGATCGTTGAACCCCTTCAAAACCTTTTGCCCTGCACAATATGGACATCCATTTCCATTCGTATTCCGGCTTCCCACTGAAGCTCTCCAACTATGGGCATGTTCAGTACAGATCCACCAAACCTTTTTATCACTGCAGCCGGCAACATCGTATGGGGTGAGTGGACTGTTTTTTTCATAATCCCACTCCTGAGACACTTCAGGATTAACTACCGCAAGTGAATTTTTATCACATATCAGTTTATTCGATCCCATCTTTCACCTGCTCCTCCATAGCTCTAAAAAGGCGATCCTGCTTTGATTCCTGCTCCTGAACTGTTCCCCTGATCCCCTTGAACGCCTCCGGAAACTTAGCTTCTATAAGCTCATCAAAAGCATCGGCACACACCGTATTGTTCTCAGAAACTGGTATTTTTTCCTGCTTTAAGAGTTCATTTGCAACAGACGGGTACAGATACTTCTTGAGCATCTTCCTCATATATCTGCAAGCAAGCGTAAGGTGTCGGTTCTCTCTTTCAAGCTCTCTGATCCTTGTCTCAAGACGATTATTGGCATCTCTGGCCTCCTGAAGTTCATTTGGATCTGCCTTATGCGATCTCAGCCTTTCATTTTCCTTTTCCGTATTCACTGAAGCCTCATATACAGATTTCCAATATTCATCCAGCTCTCGTATACAGGTCTTGAATTCACTGATGTTCCTGCTCTTAATAAGCAGCGCATCAATGTCCAGAGTCCGATATGCCTTTGATGTTACACCGCTATCGCCACCTGCTTTTTTCTTCATGTCTTCAATAAAATCATTGACAGCCTTATCCCTCCTGAAGTCATAAGCCTTGGCATCACTCCCGTGTTTTTCTGCGTACCTGGCAAAGTTGGAACACTTCAGCCTGGCAATGTTTCCTTCACCCTCTGTTTCAAAGTATTCCCTTGCAAAATTCACCAACATTTCCGAGCTATTCTTTTTATTTCTACCCATTGTCACATTTCCTCCATGTACTGTCTGAACAAAACACCTGCATAATCATTACCGGCCTTACACAGCCTTGCCATTGCCGCTTGTATGCTTTCGGTCTGTCCGTTGCCCTTTCTTACAGCCTCGATCATCTGCATCAGGAATTCTCCCGACATATCTACAGCTTCCTTCCGTTCATTACGGATACTCAATCTCAAGCCCTGCCTGTCCGGATAAAAATGCCTGCAGTCATGACATTCGCCAAGGCGCATCTGACCCTGAAAGTTTTTAACGCACTCTGATATATCTCCCCTCTCAACCGGAAGATAGTCACAATACCCATCAGACAGGCGTACCTTATGTTCCGGAAGCGTTATCGGAAAAAACAATTTTCCATCCAGCACAGCTCTCTGATCACCGGAATGACAGTATTCATAGACCGTACTTTCAACGATGGTCGAAAGATTGGAATAATAATTTGAGCTTATGTCTATATCCTCATGTCCCGCCAACTCCCTGCAGATCACAGGCGATCCACCTGAAAGCATCAGATTTATCATTGCAAGATGCCTTGTATCGCCAAGATTAACAGCTGTCTCATCCATCATGAGCTCCTGTCTCAGGAACTTGTGTAAGCGATAATTCATCTGCTGGTAAGACAGATACCATGTCTGTGCGTCTTTCCCCGGAATGAGAAGCGTTATGTTCTCGTCCCTTCTGATCTTCCTGGTTCTTTTTACATACAACTGTATCTCCTTGTACAGTTCTTCCGGTATTCCGTATTCGCAGATTTCATAATCATCGTTTACCTTATAG
>JAGAGL010000121.1:0-4313 GCA_017627595.1 Oribacterium sp.
AAAAACTTACGACAGAATAAAAAATGTTTACGCAGAGTGAATTTCCCCACCATTTTGGTGGGGATTTTTGTTTTTAAAAACTGATAGGATATCAATAGAAACAGAAAACGAGATTACGCAGCGTAAGTCAAAAGTGGTTTTGAAAACCTGTTGTCGGAGACATAAGGAGGCAGGATGAAAGATGCAAAGAGCTTAGGACACTTCATTTCTGCAAGACGCAAGTATATGAGATTAACCCAGGAAGAGCTGGCGAAAAAGATTGGCGTATCAAAGTCCGCCATAGCAAAATGGGAGACCGATGGTGGGCTTCCTGACCGTGATAATCTCAAACGACTGTCGGAAGTTATAAATGTGTCCGTGGATGATCTGCACAGGATAATTGAAAGGGCAGACGTGAAAGATGTGGATCTTAAGTTAAACATCACGCCGGAGGTGATTGCAACCCTTGAGTCATATGGGTATAAGGTCATCAGACCGGACGGAGAGAGTAGCAAGGAGGGCGAGCAATGAGAAAAGGTTTTAAGAGTGTTGTAGGATTTGTGCTTGTACTGGTTCTGGCAATGTCGCTATGCGGCTGCGGAGGCGGCTCAAAGGTCTCTATTGATTACGGTGATGCCGAGTCATTCGAGGCTGCGCTTAATGCCGGAGAGAATCTGGAGGGGAAAGTGGTTAGATTTACCGCACTTGAGCTTCATCCGGATTCAGCTGCGGGATATAACGTATGGGCGGGAGAACACCTGAATTTTATATCCAGCAGGAATCCTGATATAAAAGCAGGAGATACCGTGGTGGTCAGAGCGGGCGAGATTACCAGTTCGCTTGGATCGTGGTTTATCAAATATGAGAAGGTCGATAACGCAGAGGTTACGGATGCAACCATATCATCAGGTGGTGCTTCAACTGAAAATAGTGAATCCACAGAGACACCGGCAACGGATACGGAAGCGGCATCGGAGTCTGAGGGTACCGGAAGCTCCTCTTCTTTTGCAGTCGGTGGTGGTTCTTCTACAGCTGAGAAACCATTGGAAATTACGGATTACGGCTGGTTTATGAATGAGGTATCTTCATACGATGACAGTGCGTATATAGATTTTTGCACCATGATTTATAACCCGAATGATTCTTTCATAGCTGAATTTCCTAAAGCTATCGTTACTGTAAAGAACGGTGATGGAAGCATTCTGGCAACGGAGGAACAGACTGGAAGTATCATAATGCCGGGAGACACAATAACGCTGTGCGGAATGTTCTCCATGCCTATAGCTGATATCACTGACGATGCTCAGATCATGTTTGATGTTGACTGGAGTGATTTTACATCCGGGAATTCTTTCTATGACGCTGTGAAGACTACAGATTTTACATTCACAAATGTGTCAGAGAGAAGCAGCAGTGATGAGAACTTCATAACAGGGGAGATTACAAACAATTCCTCAATAGATCTTGATACGGTGAATCTCTCCATTGTTCTTAGAAAAGACGGAAAGATCGTGTATATGGAGAATACATTTGTGGACGGGCTTAAAGCCGGAAAAACAAAGGCTTTTGAATTCCAAAGGTATCATAACTGGCCGGAGCATGATACCATCGAATGCTCTGCTATGACTTGGTAAAGGAGGACGAGGACATATGGCTATCAGCTTGATTTCAATTAAGTGCCCGGAGTGCGGTGCAACATTGTCAGTCGAAAGCACAAGAGAGTTTTCGTTTTGCCAGTACTGCGGAACAAAGGTGATGCTGAACAATGAAAATGAGTATATCTACCGCACTATAGATGAGGCTGGGATCAAGCAGGCGGAGACGGATAGAATAGTGAAACTGCGCCAGCTTGATATGGAGGAAAAGTCAAATTTCTCCAGAAAAACGCTGATAGTCGCATGGCTTGCGGCAACGGCGATCCTTATCCTCATCGGAATCATTGGCTTCACAATAGATAATGAAGGCATGGGGATGTGTATGCTCTTTGCCATGTGCGTAGGAATGTGGGGCGGTATAGGTTTATTCATGGGCGACAATAAGAAGAAAAAGGCAACTATTGTCGCAGGTGCAAATGAAGTTGTTATTTCAAGTGCCATGACGGACTGCTGTGAAAAAAACTTTAACAGTGCGGTACTTCTGTTTAAGGGAGCCGGCTTTGTAAATGTGACAGCGGTTCCGTTAAATGACCTCACGGTATTTAATCAGAAGAAGAATGGACAGGTCGAAGAGGTCACGATCAATGGAAATGATGATTTTGAGGAAGGAGATATTTATCCGAAGAACTCAAATGTTTTGATTACCTACCATAGCAAGTAGGGGAAGGGAGCGAGATATGGCTTTTTGTACGAACTGCGGAAGTGAGATTCCTGAAGGTACAAAGTTCTGCGCAAATTGCGGCGCACCTGTAGGCAGTACCCAGAACAGTAGTAACGATGCTCAGGTTGATAAAGTATTTGAAAGCAGTGGAGCATACGGAAATCAGCCCGGCGTGGATAATCAGAGTGCTTATGAGCAGAATGCTTATCAGCAGAAATCATATATAAGCCAACAGGCGGATGCCGGAAATGTCACAGGACTTGATAAATATGGAAAGTTTATAGGGATAGGACTTCTGATCCTTGCCATAGTGGACTTTGCCACGGATCCCCCGATACTTACAATTATACTTTCGGCGGCGATTATAGGAGGAGCGATCTTCTGTCTTACGAAAAAATATAAGCTAAAGGGGTTTCCGATTGCGGCTATTGTTCTTGCTGCGTTCTGTCTTTTGGCGGGAGTTACGCAAGCAAATAAATACGGTATGTTTAAGATACCCGGCAATGAAAAGATAGCGGAGGACTTATCAGAGGAGCGGACAACAGTAACGGAGCAGGTAGCGGCTGAACCATCCACTTCAAACGATGGACCCAAGACGGAGCTGTTTAATCAGAAGGATGATAGTGAACAGACAGATAGCCGTGATACGACTACGGCAGTTGCCGAAACAGATAAGGCTGATGAAGCTAAAGATGAAGACGCAACAGAAAGCTCCGGTCAGACCACCGGCGTTGATCCGGATTTGAAAGCTTTCCTGGACAGTTATGAGGAATTCGTTGACGAGTATGTGGTATTCATGAAGAAATATATGGCTGATCCTACAAATGCAGTTTCGATGCTGACTGAATATTCGGAGATCATGGGGAAATATGCTGACTTCGCAGAAAAGGTTGACCAGTATGATTCAAAAGAAATGTCTACCGAAGATGCAAAGTATTATCTGGAAGTGACTACAAGATGCACGCAGAAGATGCTTGATATATATTCAGACTGATAAATGTGTTCAATGTTTTGAGGGAGTGGATAGCCGCTCCCTCTGTTTATGTTCTCCCGTTATTACGGTCGGCATTGATCTGCTGTTGTTCTTGATTACGGGAATTATCCTTTCCGACATACTGCTCAACATTAGCCATTTTCTGTTGAAGAGCCTTGGCTTCTTTCTCTGCTGATTTATAAGTTTTCTCAAGAGAAGCCTTGCGGGCCTGCATTGATTCATAGTCCGCACGTATTTCATCGGCATTGACGGATTTTGGATCAAGCCCCATTTTGAGAAGCATCCTCTCTGCACCGTCATACAGGATGAGCTGGGTTTCGTGCATCCGTAGGTATCTGTCGGGGTTCTTGGATTTCTTATATTTCTCCTGAAATGGTTTATTGTCTCTGTACTGTTCCGCATAAAGGAGCAGTTCGGAGACTT
This sequence comes from Oribacterium sp., assembly GCA_017627595.1. Classification (GTDB taxonomy): domain Bacteria; phylum Bacillota; class Clostridia; order Lachnospirales; family Lachnospiraceae; genus Oribacterium. Next base: position 3,713 of record JAGAGL010000121.1, read on the forward strand.
TTTTCATTTCATGCTCAAGTTCCACAAGCTCGGTACGGGCAGTTTTTGCCTCGGTGGTCTTATCATCAATCTGTTTCTGAAGCTCAGAAAGGTTATCTGCGGCGGCGTAGCTGGCTGCGGCAGTCTTGAGATTTTTGACAGAAGCCCAGTGTTGCAGTCCGGGGCTGTTCTGGAACTTTTCTCCGGTGGTGTCTATGAGCGTTCTGCTCGCGCCGGTGCGCGTGATGATATCTTTCTTGGGTATCTTAATGCGTGATTTCTGTTTAGGCGTATCTGCGCCATTCTGCTCCTTGGCAGATTGTTCGATGTTCTGCCATTTCTCGGGGTTTTCAATCCTGTCTTTGATTTCTTCTTTTGTATATCCTGCTCCGAAATTGCGAAAGCTCCCGCGCACAGGTCTCTCTTGACCCGGTGCGATGAACTTTATGTATTTTGCATGAGGATCACCGATTTTCTCGCTGGAGACAGAGTAGCCTTTTTCACGGATAAGGCGCAGGAAGTCCTCATAGGATTTTGCAATTCTTACGCATTCGTCGATATCTTCCTGTAGTCTCTTTTTCCACGAAGTGCCTTCCTGCTCTGCTTTCCATTCAACATACTT
>JAGAGL010000122.1:0-83587 GCA_017627595.1 Oribacterium sp.
AAGATTCCTCAGCCGGTTTCTTTTTGAAGACTCCGAATATGGTACAGAGGATGACGCTAAGCTCGTACAGAAGGATCATAGGCAGGGCCACCATTATCTGGGATACTATATCCGGCGGTGTAACGATAGCTGCCATGATAAAGATCACAACAATCATTACCTTGCGGGCTTTTTTCATCCACTCTACTTTCAGTATTCCCATCTGAGTGAGAAGTACCGTGACTACAGGGAACTCAAATATCACCGCAAAGATGATAAAAATGGTCATGAGGAAGGAAATATAATTTCCGACACTTATGGCTGCCGCGACGCTTACGCCTTTACTCATATCCAAAAGGAAGTAAAGCATAAACGGAATCAGTACTTTGTAGGCAAAAAGTATTCCCAAAAATCCGAAAATGATTCCAAAGATGATAGCCAGAAGAAAAAACAGCTTTTCGGATTTCCTGAGTCCCGGACTCATAAATGCGTATGCCTCATAGAATATGAGAGGAAGTCCTATAAGGGCCGCAAATATAAGGGAGATAGAGAAAAACTGGATCAGCATCTCCTGAGGTGCCAGATATACAAACTGATATCCCTTGGCTCTTCCGATATCGAGGAGCGCCGACACGATCTTCTCGGCCTGTCCCAGTCCTATGAACATCGCTATCACCAGCACCACTACTATGACGATGATGCGGTTTCTAAGCTCCGTCAGATGACCGCTCAGAGTCATCTCACCTTCGGCCTGCTGCTTCTTCTCAGTCTTTCTTTTCATCAGTTGTTGCCTTTGTCTCGCTTACTGTCTTATCCTTATTCTCTTCTTCAGCATCACTGATCCCGTCTCTGAAGCTCTTTACAGACTTTCCAAACATCTTTGTAAGCTTGGGAAGCTGTGTAGGTCCAAATACGATTACAACAATTGCAAGTATGATAAGTAATTCCTGTGTTCCGATTCTCATAAATAACTCCTTTAATTAAAACATTCTTCTCTGTAATGCTCAGCTCCGGCAATTATACCGTTTGTCTCAGACTGCCTTACCTTCTGATGATCCCTCGTCGGGAGCTCCTGTGGAAGTGCTGTCAGTTTTTTCAGCTGCGTCAGCTTCTTCGGCTGTATCAGAGTCCGCACTTTTATCGGTCTCAGCTGCCACTGACTTTTCCTGAATTATGGGGATGGAGCCTGTCTGCATCTCTGTCTCAGCCTCCTCCGCTTTACCATCACCCTCCGGTGTCTCTTCAGCCTTTTCTTCAATCTTATCCACGGTTTTAGCTTCAGGCTTCACAGAAGAAGCTTTTCCGATGTCATTGACCGATTTCTTCACATCATCAATGTTCTTCCTGATCTCATCTGCCACTTCGGTGACAGGCTGCATAGCTTCTTTTATGGGTTTCTGCGCTTCCTCCAAGGGTTCTATCACCGATTCCCTGATGTCCTTTGTAAGGTCATTGGAAACATTCCGGAATGCCTTAAGGGATTCTCCCAGCTTTCTTGCGTACTCAGGAAGCTTTTCAGGACCGATGACGATGAGAGCCACAACGAAAATGATGATTAATTCTGAAAATCCTATTTTCATATCCAGATTCCTTGATCTTTCCTTCCGTATTTTTCTATAACCCGATAATTATAAATGTTCTCACTCGTATAATGCAATATCATATCGCAAAGATATTATAACATGTTTACGCAAGTCCAGCGACATAAGATAAACCAATTCATCAATCACCTTGCCCAAAAGAAAAGCTCCGGCCTTTAAACTTAAAAATTTAATATATTTCATCTATATCCTACAGAACCGCATAAATGCTAGAGTTATAGGGTTTTGTATATTCTTTTTAATATCTACAAAATCAGATAATCTACAAATCAATATAGGTGGTGTTATGTAGACCAATATTTGATAATCCATTCCTATAATCATAAATAGTTTTGTAGATTATATCTGTTAATATGAGAGAGTGCGGTTCCCGAAAAGGAGTCTGTTTTTTTTAGTGGATATCTAGGATTTAGACAAAAGAAAAACAGCCAACCCGTTTTCGAGTTGACTGTTAATATCGACGTTACTCCAGACCTATTTAGGCTGATACCAAGTTTGCCGAAAGGAGCCTTTTTGCTTCTTTATAAGACTTTCTCGTTATACCTATGAGTTTACAAGCCTGTTGTTCAGTTAATTTGCCATTTTTCATTAAGTTTTCGACATGCTGCACAGTTACTGTTGCTTTTTCAAAATCTGCTTTTTCCTGGGCATAATCTTCAACTATCTTACACATTATTTTGACTCCTTTCTCTGAATTTTTGTAATAATTCACTTCCTTTGTAAGGTTTGGAAACTTAGCGTTGTCTATATTTTCTCGTTCAAAGCATTCCATAAGTTCAGAAAGAGTGGTACCGTCTTTAACAGCGGTATTAACATATATCTCTGATAATCCGTTATCAACTGGTTCGTGTTCCATTCCTTCATCGGTGATTGTGGTGTGCGCATGATAAATATTTCTGTTCTTATTAAAAATATCAAATCTTGAAATAAATACCATTACCAGTGTCGGTACTGCAGAAAAGTCGCAGCCCTTCGGAGTAGTGTTTGCTGTTACCAATGATGCATTATATCTAACACGTTTTACATGATCTTCGTTGTCAGATTTTTGAACTTCAATGTTGCAAACATCACCATTTCCAAGTATACACAGTGCATCCAGTCTTACGGAACGACCATATAGATTCTGTATGTCTCTTTGTGCAACAACCGATTTTACTCTAAGCTTATCGTCGTTCAATATTACACGAAGAATTTCCTGACAGACAGGTTTGCTTTCCATGAGCCTTTCGAAAAAGACATCGTCAATCGGTTTAAGTTTCCTTACTTTTTCAAGTGTTTCTTTGTTTGTCATAATTATCTCCTTATCTCTGTATATATTTATAATCTTTTATATTTAAACAGAGACTCAGCCACAGGCGGTCTCTGGAATAAAGAAAGCTAGAGACCTTATCCCTATGGTTAAGGGAGAACTCCTTATTTTGTTTTCACATCAATCGAAAACTATGTGACATTACTTATTGATATCCACCAAGTGTCTTCACCATTATTATACCAAATTCCTATTAAATGGCAATTTGCTTATGATCTTTAAGTTATTACCTCCTGGCATTTAAAACTTCCAATAATAAGTTACATATATAAATATGACATTTTTAGCAAAAAATAAAATAGTCGACACATCATTCCAGTTGTTTTGTTCAGATATCTTAAATCATAACGGATCCTGTGACTCCATGTGACAAATTATAACATTTTAGTTGCAAACGTTCGTTTAGTGCTGTATGATATTTCTATATATAGACAGAAAAAAAGCACCTTTTCCTTTACTTGGAGGTTCCGGATTAAGTGCCTTGGTTTCTTATTGCTTATTTATGTATGAATCTTAACATAAATGTGCGCTAATGTAAACCTTTTTCTAACATATATAGAATTGAAATTTGATCGTATATAGATTTAGTAAAAGGAGACATCTCATGTACTTATCACCAATAAACCCCCGTTAATTCTTTAACTATATCTTCATAATATCCATTTTGCGAAGGCTCAAAACAGCCTTTGTCTGTTAAATGTACCCATTTTTTCATAAATAGTGTTAATTTCAGGAGTTTTTATGAATAAAGAACATTTCTCAGTCTATAACCATTCTTTGGTCTATGGTAATAATCAGATCGCTGTCAGGAAGTTCATCGTTCTCGAACATACTGACGGAACAAAGACTTTTACGGATTTCCACAGGTATTCAGCTAATCCGAACCGCAAGATAAAGAGCTTTAACAGCGATGGAGATAAGCGCTGTACCTATATTTGTAAGTTGCTTAACTATGCATTCTTTTCCGTCGGTATATCCTCTCTTTCTGAGCTCACCGTGGCTATAGGACAGGAATTCCTGCAGTCTTATGCCATGTGTCAGCTGCCGGAGGATGATGATTACACCAGAAGGAGCGAATCTACCATAAAGCTGTGTGTTGATTACATACTCGATTTTTATACAAATCTCATACTGGATAAGCATTCAGGATGCAATATAAGACCGGATGAACTGTACCGTACTGTTTCTGCTCGTAACAGGTACGGAAAGGTTGTCAGAAAAAAAGTCCCGCTTTTTGATGTTTCCTTTAGTCCTTCTTACAAGGCTCCTATATTCAGAGATATGCCTAATAAGGCTTTCCACTTACTGTTCGACCATATAGTCATGCATCACAAAGACATCCTCGGGCTTGTTCTCAATCAGGCATTTGCCGGGCTCAGACCTTCAGAAGCCTGCAACGTGAGAAGGCCTGACTCACCCCTCGGTGCAGGGATAATCTTCAGCGAGATAAACGGGGAGCTTTATAAGATAGAAATCGACTTAAGAAATGAGCTTAACCTCAGAAGCGACCTTATAAATGTGGGTGGCATTAAGAGAGAACGTATGGCAAGAGTCCCTGATATATTCTTATCTGCTTATAAGGAGACCTATGATATATATGCAGATTACATGAAGGATAAGGTATACGAACGTGATTATGGTGCTTTATCTGTCAACAAGCAAGGCAAAACCATCACTTATCAGAGTTACTACAATAAGTTCAGGGACATCATAAATGAGATAATCCCCATATATCTGGACCATGAGGATCCGGAACTCGTCCTATACGGGCAGACACTTATGACACACTCACTGTCACCTCATGTTTTTCGGCACTGGTACACAGTACAGCTTGTGCTGTCAGGTATAGATAACCCGGGGGTTCTCATGCATTTCAGAGGTGACAGATCCCCTGAAAGCTCAGCTGTATATATACAGAGCAAGGGCGATCTCGAAAAACAGTTCTCCAGGATAAATAATGAAACTTTTGACTATATCAGATGGGCAGCCAAAAAGGAGCATGATGCATGATGAAGGCATTAACTGAACTCATACAAGAACTTGATAAGATAGATATCTCAGAGGATATCATTGCCTATTTCATCGATAACGAATGGTTTCATGAGGATATTTCAATCATAGACGGGCAAATCATGCTGACAGAGCCACAGGCAGAACATTTACGTAGAGAAATCACAGGGTTTGTCAATGCTGATAATGGTTCTCTTCACAAACTATTCGTGGACAAGTTCCCTGTCACTGCAGGTTTCTTTTCTGATTTCATAAAAGATGTCAGACCGGAAAAAGAATGCATCTATCATCTTACAGATTTTATGCTTTACCATCTGGATAAAGAGCTGCCTCTATATGACAATGATGAGCTTGAAGCTTTAATGCATCACGTAACATTTGAGCTTATCAAGGCTCATGGCGACATTTTTACCTACTTCGCTGCTTGGATCCGTGCCAATCATAAGACCTCATACACTAAAGACCATATGCTAAATAAACGCTATACCATGGATCACTTATCCGAGGCTTATGATTTCGACGAATACCTCAGGCTCGCTTACTTCCTTTTCGAAGATGAATACATTAAAGATAATGAGATGTTCATCAGAGCCGCCAATTCAAAAAATTATACGGATACATGGCTTTACCTTGCCCTCCATTTCATAAGACCTCTCAGGATGACAGACCTTGAACGCATCCATCATCCTTCCCTGCCATACGGGCCTCAGGAGACCATAGACCGTATACGCGATGATACCTTTACTGATAATGACGCAAGGCATGTCCTTGTATCCATAACAAAACGTATGGATTGGCTGCCCCTGGAACCTAACAAGACCAAAAATACCGGTAATGTAGTCCCCATAAGTTTTGACATACCAACTTCCTGTGAGGCGCTGATGGGCAGGCTGTTCGCCCTGGCACAGGCCCACAGGGATATCACAGGGCACAGTTCTGATCCTCTTATCAGAAAAATAAGTACATATCAGGAAATAACGAGATACATGGGCGATGAGATAGGTTCTCTCTTCCTCAATAATGATTTCCGTTCACGCTCAGCCACCAAATCCTACCTTCAGGATATATGCATGGTCGCAGATAACAGCTCTGATGAATCCGGTCTCCATGTCAAAGGCTATTTCATTGCGGCATATGCAAGAAGCCATAAAGGCGATTTTAAGAGCTTTGCGGCCACTACATTTGAATACCTTAAAGATGTACAGTTCGCCAACTACAGGCCCGAATTCGTGGCATTTGAGCTGCTGGAACGGGGAGTGTTTTCCTGCCTTGCCTCCATGCTCCTGCAGATGGCTTTTGGCGATAAATACAACAAGCTACGACCGGAAGAAAAGACCGATGTTATAACCACAATGGACCTTAGCCCAAAAGAAATAGAAGCTCTTGTCACTGTTATGGATAAAAGCCGGAAGATTGCAAGAATCACACTTAATGACCTGATCACAAATAATACTGACATTCTCTCCGTGCTTCACAGGATAGGCTCTGGAGAGGCATTTTCAAAACAGCACGAATGTCTCTGCCTCATGTCTGCCCTGGAGAAAATATGCCCTTACGGTCAAAAAAGGAACTGCGTAGGGTGCAAATATGAAATCAGTACCCGTTCCACCCTGCTCCTGATGATTGAGGAATACAATCGTATGAAAGTCCTGAAACATACTGCAAAAGATGACCTTGAGAAGCATAAATACGAACAGATCGTCAATACTGTACTGCTTCCAAAGATGGCTGAGATGCTCTCTGCCATAAGGGAAGAATATGGCGAAAAAACGTACAGAGACTATGAAACACTTATAAAGGAGAACACTTAATGAACATTACACCGGCAGAAAACCTCTTTTCATCAAGAGTTAACCCTTCAGATATTGATGAACTGTCCATCCCTGCGGCAAAGCAGCTCTTTGAACAATATAAAAATGAAGGCGTGATCAAAAACACTTGTGCCTTTGCCGATTCATGGTGGCAGACAACCGATGAATACTCCAACGTCGGCCTCCGCTTTAATATTTCTCCGTTCACATACCGTAGGTATGAAAATATATTCAATATGTCTCTCAGTACATTCACAGAATATGTTAAAGCATACTGCCTGTCTATCTTCGGTAAAAACATCCTGCTGAGTATCAATGTTACGATACTTGATATCAAACATCTTTTAGAGCATGACCCGGAAGAAGTATGTGGTGAGTATGCAGACCTGCGTCTATACTCACCAAACCGGTTGTCTGACTTCCTCAGCATTTTCATTACTGACGATAACAGTTCAGTCCTTGAACGTCTCATCAGTGCCTTGGACTTCTATATGGATCTGAATGTCGATTTCAATAAAGGTCTCAACCAGAGAGAACTTGCAGATTTCCAGTCATATTTTGATTTTGATGACATTATCAGTAAATTCTGGGAGGGTGAACTGTCCGAAGATGACCGGCTGTTCTATTACCCGCTCTACATCTGGTGGAACATCACGGCAGTGATCCCACTCAGACCCCGTGAATTTCTCCTTACCGAAAGGAACTGCCTTTCCAAAGGCAACGATGGCAGATACACACTAAGATTAAGGCGTAACCAATTAAAAGGCAGGAGGGAAAAGCCTATAACTTACAAGATATCGGATTCCTATCTTATCCAGGCTATCCCCGTACCTGACCGGATTGGCAAACTCATAGAGACCTATATAGCATACACTGATAGGTTTGATGACACCGACCTTAACACATTGTTCGTCACTGACCCGCATTACTACAAATGGGGCCAGTCAAAGCACTCCAACAGCCGTTTCCTTACATATGTCAATATGACCACTATATTAAAGTATTTCTATCGTGAGATAGTCCATGAAAGATACGGATACACAGTGATATACAACGGAGGCACGGTTGATCATGAGCATAAAGAGATCCGTTTCATCCATCTGGGCGATACAAGACATATTGCTTTTATCAACCTCATGCAGGAAGGTGCCTCCCCGGTCACTGCAATGCTACTTGGCGGGCACGATAATATCCAGATGGCAAGTCATTATTACTCAAATGTAACTGAGTTCATTGAATGTAAGACCTACAGAGAATATAGAAAGTGTATCAGCGGTGATGTCCGTTACAATATAGCCCCTCTTGAAAAGACCCCGGCAGTAAGGGATTTTAGGATACTGGATAATGGCGGTAAATGCTATTCACAAGAATATCTGAGTGGTTCCATAAAAGACTGTCTTGATATTTCCGGACATAACGGTGAAATAGGCTATTGCCCTGAATGTCCTTATTATCGCGCAAACGGACATACGTATTTCACCTGGGATGATATTTACAAACGGCGAATAGAAGAAGACAGCAAAGCTCTTTTCCTTTCGATACAGGCTGCCATGGAGGGCAAAGGGAATCCTGAGAATATAGGTGAAGCACTGCTCCGAGCCAGATCCAGCAATCTGTCTTACGAGTCTTATTTAAAAGAAAAATACAGAAACGGAGGCAACCAGAATGGCAAGACCTAAATACATTGAAGACAGTAAAGCAATAGATCTTATCAAACAGTATTTTAACTGCGAGTGCAACGGTGACGGAAATAAACTTAACACCACATCTATAGTCGTATACATCAGCCAGCATGGCTACCCTGAATATAATGCTGCCATACTGAGACGTAGTTCAAATGTCATGGCATATATTGAAGAACTTAAAAAAGCTGCTGATAGCGAAGATTATGTGACTACAGCATCATACCAGACCATAGATGCCCCTTCTTTTGTTGACCGACACAGATCCCGGGATTCCCTGATAAAAGCCATCACGGAAAGGGACACATATTACAAAACAATAGCTGATGCCGCTACTCGCTCTCTTGAACGATACGGCTCCATCGTCAAAAAATATGAGGACGAAGTTGCTAAAAGAGAGAATCTTGAGGCCAAGATAAAAAAAGATAATGAGCTGATAAAAGAATACGAATCACTTATCAGCCAGCTCAAAAAGGATTTAAAGGCTTATAAAGCAGTTATTGATACTTATGTTTATCCTGAAATTGCAAACGAACTGCTTGTAAAAGAAGGAGCTATAAAACTCACTAAGAATATAGTAGATCAAGATGTCGTCAGCACCATGACCATCAAAACCGAAACCGACATACGTAAGCTTCCTGCATCTCATAATGCCAACTCATCTGATAATGGTTCGGGATCAAATATTATCAGCAACCTGTTTATCTGATATACGCTACTGTGCGGGAACTGATTGCACTGTCCATTTCATATATATTCATTAATATATCTGCAATAAGCTTTGCTTTTGCTACCAAACTATATACATTTTAAGGAATATATATGACTTATGAGTAAAAAGAAACTGATACGTGACTTCATACCTGATATAGACAACTACTGGGATCTTGACAAGAACGAAGGACTGACTCCAGATGATATAGGCGCTTCCGCCTCACAGAAGGTATGGACAAGATGTCCTGAATGCGGTAACAGTGTCCTCCGTGCCATGCGTAATTCATGGGCTGAGGACGGGAACGGGGGCGGATATATTATCAAATGCCGTACCTGCGGCAAAAGGAATGAGGGAAACACACTTGTGTCATGCTGTCCCGATATACTGAAGTACTGGGATTATGACAAAAACAACCAGAAGCCTGAGTATTATACAGTTTCATCCGGAAAGCCGGTATATATGAGCTGCCCTATGTGTTCAGAACCTTTATACCGTCCCGTATGCGACTCTGTAAGGAGAAATGATGACGACACTTATCATGTTGCTGTATGCCTTAAATGTTCCCTTTCTGCTGAATACCGAAGGGCAAAAGACAACAGAGAGAACACGCTTGATAAAGTATGTCCGGGCATAGAGAAATACTGGGTATATGAGCAGAACGCATACAAGCCTTCGGAGCTGACAGTTTATGCTAAAGAAGAAATCTCCCTGAGATGTCCTGTATGCGGTGATGTCATTAAAAGATTATGCGGTAACTCCTTTAAACAGGATGGTGACAGGTTTTCCATCATCCCGTGCCATAAGTGTGGTATCAATACCCATGTGAAGATGAAGGCAAAACAGCGCTCCATATCTTCGGAATATCCGGATATCGTATTGTGGTGGGATAAGGACAACAACGACCTTTCCTATGATGAGGTATCTCACAGGTCGAAATACACTGCATCACTCAGATGTCCTGAATGTGGCAAGACATTCGAGCGTACACTCCGGAGCTTCATCACCGTACACTCTGATGGCTCTTATCTGCCAGTTGGATGCCCTCATTGCGGTTACACGCCAAGGGAAAACCCTGAAGAAAACCTTCTCAAAGTCTGCCCTGAGATAGTCGAATGGTGGGATTACGAGAAGAATGCTCCACATCTTCCCGAGGAATACACCGTAGGCTCTCAGCAGACAGCTTATCTGAAATGCCCTGATTGTGGCATGGAGCTTTACACCGGCATCCATTCGTTAGTGGAGACCCTTGATGACGGCTCCGTTGTTATACGCCATAAAGGACGATGCCAGAAGTTCAAGAATCTTGAAAGTGAGAATAACATCGTTGCAAGATTCCCCGAGATAAAGGATTGGTGGGATTATGAAAAGAATTATCCAAATGTCCCTGAAGAATACACTCTATTCTCACCACAACAAGCCTATTTCAAATGTCCTGAGTGTGGGAGCGGATCATTCCGACGTATCACGGATGCCTTTGCCCTTAACAAAGATGGCGTACCTGTCATCTTCAACTGTCCTTACTGTGCTGATATTAAGATCATGCCGGGAGTAAATGATCTTGTTACTACTAATCCTGAACTGGCAAAAGAATATTCTCCCAATAATGAACGTCCGGCCACTTCTGTAAGGAAAGGTCTTCACCAGACTGCTCTTTGGATATGCCCGGAATGCAACGGAGAATACAGATACATTATTTCTGACAGACAGTTGGGAGACGATGTTTGTCCTTACTGTGCCGGCAAGAAAGTTCTGAAAGGTTTTAACACCTTAGATATTATAAAACCCGACCTTGCAAAGAAGTTATCGCCTTTGAATCTTAGTTCTGCCGATGAGATATTACCATCTAACGTTGGTATTCAGACCTGGAGGTGTAACACTTGTGGAGGAGATTATCCTGCAACTATCCTTGAAATGGAGAATGGATATAAATGCCCTTATTGTGATAACCGACAGCTTCTCAAAGGCTTTAACTCATTGGATGTCGTAAATCCAGAACTTGCAAAACGGATATCACCTTTAAACTCAAAAACTGCTGACGAGATATTTCCGTCTAAGAGAACATATTATATCTGGCGATGTCCCGATTGTGGCGGTGACTATACTGCTAATATCCCTCTAATGGAGAACGGATATACATGCCCTTACTGCAATGGCAGACAGGTCCTCAAAGGCTTTAACTCATTGGCTGACGTTAATCCAGAACTTGCAAAGCTAGTATCTCCCTTGAACTTAAAGGGTGCTGACGAGATATTACCATCTAAGGCAACACCACAAGTTTGGCGATGTCCAGACTGTGGCGGTGATTATAATGCTACGATTCTTGAGATGGAGAATGGATATACTTGTCCTTACTGTGACAACAGACAAGTCCTCAAAGGCTTTAACTCATTGGCTGACGTTAATCCTGAGCTTGCAAAATTAGTGTCGCCTTTGAATGCTAAATCTGCTGATGAGATCCTTCCTTCCAAGGCTACTCCTCAGCTTTGGAGATGTCTTGATTGCGGTGGTGATTATTACGCAACCACTCTTGAGATGGAGAATGGTTATACCTGTCCTTATTGCAATGACAGACAGCTCCTTAAAGGGTTTAATTCATTTGGCGACAGGCATCCTGAACTATTACCTGAACTCTACGAACTCGGTAATGCAGGCTTGGGAAGGTCACCCTTTGATATGTTAGGTACTTCCTCCGTAAAACTATGGTGGGTGTGCCCTAAGGATGAACGACACAAATATTTCATGTCTCCAAAGACAAGGCTTATGTTCCAGAAACGTGACCGTGAACCCTGCCTTTACTGCAGAGGACAGAGACGTAAGAAGAACCACTTCATTAATTACTACGGTAATAAGAAAAACAACGATATAGATACATAGAAAAAAGGGTCTCTGGCTTGCTGCACCAGAGGCCCTTTCTTAGGGTGAACTTCAAATCTTTGAGGTGGGTTTTGTAGATTTTTTCTATTTTTTCCCATTTTGAAATTTTTAGTTTACATGAGGGGTTTTGTAGATTTTTGGCAAAATCCGCTCAAAAATTTTTTTTAGTTTAAAATCCTTCTACGGGGTCGGAGCTTTTCTGAATTGGGGTGTATGTCTACAATGAATGTGATCTACTTACAGATGAAGCACTCTGTCCTTGATCTCCTGGGTACGACCCTGGTTCCAGTACTGTGTGCCGATGTATCCGCAGGTTCTTCTGGCAACGGACATCTTGCTCTGGTCACGGTTTCCGCAGTTAGGGCACTCCCAGACAAGCTTGCCCATATCGTCCTCTATGATCCTGATCTCGCCGTCATAACCGCAGCATTCGCAATAATCAGACTTGGTGTTAAGCTCAGCATACATGATGTTGTCATAGATGAACTTGATAAGACTGAGTACTGCAGGAATGTTGTTCTGCATGTTGGGAACCTCTACGTAAGAGATAGCTCCTCCCGGTGAAAGCTTCTGGAAATCAGCCTCAAACTTAAGCTTGGTAAATGCATCGATCTCCTCACGAACATTTACGTGATAAGAGTTTGTTACATAGTTGTGATCCGTAACACCCTTGATAATTCCGAATCTTTTCTGAAGAGCCTTGGCAAACTTGTAGGTTGTGGACTCCATCGGTGTGCCGTAAAGTGAGTAGCTGATGTTCTCTGCCTTTCTCCACTCTGCGCACTTGTCATTCATATGCTGCATTACCTGAAGTGCAAATGGCTTAGCCTCAGGATCTGTATGTGACTTTCCTGTCATGCGGACACACATCTCGTAAAGGCCTGAATATCCGAGAGAAATTGTTGAATAGTTGCCATAAAGGAGTTTGTCGATCTTCTCACCCTTCTTAAGTCTTGCAAGGGCTCCGTACTGCCAGAGGATAGGCGCAACATCTGAAGTTGTCCCCTTAAGTCTCTCATGGCGGAGTCTCAATGCCTTGTGGCAGAGCTCAAGTCTCTCATCGAAGATCCTCCAGAACTCGTCCATATCTCCGTGAGCTGAACATGCAACATCTACAAGGTTAATGGTTACAACGCCCTGGTTGAAACGTCCGTAATACTTATGCTTACCTTCTGTATAGGTCTTGCTGTTGGACTTGTTGCCTGCATCGCAGAGCCCTTCTGCAAGTGATTCATTATCCGGTGTAAGGAAGGATCTGCATCCCATGCAAGGATAAACATCGCCCTTATATTCCTTCATCTTCTTAGCGGAGATGTAATCCGGAACCATTCTCTTGGCTGTGCACTTGGCAGCAAGCTCTGTAAGGTAATAGTATCTTGACTGAGGGTAAACATTATCCTCATCAAGCGTGTAGATGATCTTCGGGAATGCCGGTGTGATCCAGACACCCTTCTCATTCTTAACCCCCTTCATTCTCTGCTTCAGAACTTCCTCGATAACCATCGCAAGGTCATCTCTGGTCTGTCCCTCAGGAACCTCATCGAGATACATGAACATGGTAACGAATGGAGCCTGGCCGTTGCAGGTCATGAGAGTGATGAGCTGATACTGTATGGTCTGAACGCCTCTTGTGATCTCCTCGTGAAGACGCTTCTCAACGATCTTTCCGATCTGCTCGGCTGTCATCTGAACGCCGGCCTCAGCATTCTCCTCCTCAACCTGGCTTCTGATCTTCTGACGGGAAATGTCTACGAATGGAGCAAGGTGTGACAATGTAAATGACTGTCCGCCGTACTGGTTGGAAGCAACCTGTGCGATGATCTGAGTTGTAATGTTGCAGGCTGTGTAGAAGCTGTGTGGCTTCTCGATCATGGTCTGTGAAATAACCGTGCCGTTCATCAGCATGTCCTCGAGATTTACAAGGTCACAGTTATGCTCCTTCTGAGCGAAGTAGTCAGAATCATGGAAATGGATAATGCCTTCGTCATGAGCTCTTACCACATCCTCAGGAAGAAGAAGTCTCTTTGTAAGATCCTTGGAAACTTCACCTGCCATGTAATCACGCTGTGTAGAATTGATAACAGGATTCTTGTTGGAATTCTCCTGCTTCAGCTCCTCGTTTGACTGATCGATAAGTGAAAGGATCTCATCATCGGTTGTGTTTGACTTACGTGCGATCTCTCTCTTGTAACGATAACGCACGTACTTCTGAGCAACCTCATAACCACGCATCTCCATGATGCCGGTCTCAACCATATCCTGGATCTCTTCAACCGATACAGCTCTGTTAAGCTTTGCGCACTTTGCGGCAACATTCTCGGAAATGCCCATGATCTGGTACTCATTCATCTGATAAATAGGCTCTACTTCATTGTTTGCCTTACGGATAGCGTTAGAGATCTTTGAAATATCAAACTGGACTTCCTTGCCGTTACGTTTGATAACATTCTGTTTTACGACTTCTGTTAAAACTTCCATACTGCTCCCCCTTTAATTACACCCACACTGCAGAAAGAATTTCAGACCGGTTCCCTTTAACCCGAATCTCGAAAATCTTTATTATATTTTGTTCCCGGGCCAATGCTTCGGCCTCGGCATCTTCTGATGATTTCGTAATTTCATCAGCCTAAGTACATTTTCAAAAATATATTTCTTCTATAGCATTTTTACCAAATATTGTTTTTCTTGTCTCTAAAAACACTATATCTTGTGTGCAGAAATACTATACTACTATTTCCACCGAATTTAAATACCAAATATCCAAAAGTCAATTTTTTGTAAAAAACGGAGAATTTTAGCAATTTCCACCTAAAAATCCACCCACGATTTCTCTTAGATTACAGGGGTATAAATCAAGTATTTTCGCGGTCTTCGAGGGTTTCACCTATTTCTCAGATGTTTTGTTGAAAATTCCAACTTGATTTTTGAAAACTTAATAAACCTCTTAAATTTTGTCATATATTTGTTTCTCCGCTAAAAATCAAATTGAATCACAAGTACATACAATCACTAGATGTAGTGATGATATCCTCCCCTATACATATATAGAGAAAACGTAGATTTGAACAGAGCCGGAGGGCATCCATTTAAATACGTAAAGCAGCGACTCGTATTTAAATGGATGCCCTCCGGCTCTGTTCCACAACGTAGTGGTCAAATTACTTCATCGGGATAACGCCACCCTCGTAAGTATTTGTGATGTACTCAGAAACCTTCTCAGACTGAAGCACCTCAACAAGCTTCTTAGCCCACTCTGAATCAGCGTCAGCATCTGACACTACAACAACATTGGCATAAGTCTGGGCAGCCTCTGAAGATGCATCCTCCTGAGCAAGCGCATCTGAAGGCTTGAAGCCGGCTTCGATAGCATAGTTACCATTCATGCAGGCAAAATCAACTGACTCGATAGATCTCGGGATCTGAGCAGCCTCAACCTCAAGGATCTCAACATTGTGAGGATTCTCAACGATATCCTGCTTTGTAGCTGTAAGACCTACACCATCCTTAAGAGTGATGATGCCGTTAGCCTGAAGAAGCTGAAGTGCACGAGCCTCATTGGTTGTATCGTTAGGAACAGCGATCTGAGCCTTGTCAGCGATGTTTGAAAGATCATTAGCCTTTCCTGCGTAGATTCCGAACGGCTCATAGTGGATAGCTCCTACTGATGTAAGGTGTGTGCCGTTCTCAGCATTGAAATCATCAAGATATGGCTGGTGCTGGAAGTAGTTAGCCTGGATCTCGCCCTGATCTGTAGCAAGGTTTGGCTGAACGTAATCATTGTAAACAACGATGTCAAGGTTAATGCCTGCTGCTGCAAGTTCATCCTTTGCCTGCTCGAGGATTTCTGCGTGAGGGCTTGGTGTTGCACCGATTTTAATGTCTACTGCCTCTGCAAGCGGCTCTACGGCACTGCCTGCTTCAGCGGCAGCCTCAGTCTCCTTAGCGGCTTCTGTCTCACCTGCTGCCTCTGTCTCCTTTGGAGCCTCTGTTGCTGCGGCTGTTGTAGCGGCTTCTGTTGCTGCAGCTGTTGTTGTCTTGGTCTCTGATGAGCCGCAGGCTGCAAGTGATGCTGCCGCAAGAACTGCTGCAAGAACTACTGTTAAATTCTTTTTCATAATGTTCCTCCCTTTTACCGATGTCTGGATCGGATGTTTTTTATTTTAAGCCGGTTTTTTTATTAAAACACCGGCAAAAAAATCACTGTCAGTTCCTTGCTCTCTTATCCGTAGCCCTGGAAACTCTCATCCAGAATTCCTGAATGATCTGCACAAGCACCACAAGGATCACAACCGCGATCATCATGATATCTGTCTTGTAGCGGTAGTATCCGTAGTTCAGGGCGATGGCTCCCAGGCCTCCGCCTCCTACAAAACCTGCCATAGCCGAATAGCTGAGGATGGTTGTGATACAGATTGCGGCCCCCACAAGAAGGCTTGGCTTTGCCTCGGGGATCAGCACCTTGTAAATGATCTGCCAGTTGCTGGCACCCATTGACTTTGCGGCCTCGATAACGCCGGCGCTTACCTCTTTAAGTGAGGATTCCACCATTCTTCCTATATATGGTGCGGAAGCAATGATGAGCGGCGGGATGATGGCCTTCGGTCCCAATGTTGTCCCCACCAGTAATTTGGTAAGAGGAAGCACCATTACGAGAAGTATCAGGAATGGAATGGAACGGAAGATATTGATCACAACACCTAGTGCTGTATGCACCGGATTGCAGGGTGCGATGCCGTCCTTATCCGTCACCACCAGGATCACTCCCAGAGGGATGCCTATAAGATATGAAATAGCGCTGGAGATGAGTGTCATGTAAATGGTCGCCCAGGTCTCCTCTAAATACATGGAAATTGATGCCGCGTCCATCAGTTCACCTCCTCAAACTTTATACTGTTGTCCTTAAGATAATGCAGGAGCTTATCCGCATCCTCTTCTTCACCGGGAAGCTCTACCACCATCTGCCCCACTGCCTGACCTTCAACCTCCTTAGTGTTAGCAAAAAGGATGTTTACCGGTACCTTGCAGGTGAGCACCATATCCGAAATGATAGGCTGGTGAGCTGAATGGCCGTCAAAAACGATACGTATCTTCCGGTTGGTATCTGCCCCGAAATCCACAGGCTTCACAGAGTCAGCATTACCATCCCCAAGGATAAGCCTGCGGCCGATTTCCGTCTTCGGGTTGCTGAATACCTCCGCCACGGGTCCGCTCTCTGCGATGTGGCTGTGGTCAATGATGGCCACGGAATCGCAGATGGCTTCGATAACCGACATCTGATGGGTAATGACTATGACGGTAACTCCCATCTCCTGATTGATCTGCTTCAAAAGCTCAAGTATCTGTGTTGTAGTCTTCGGGTCCAGGGCCGAGGTCGCCTCATCACAAAGGAGAACCTTCGGATTCGTGGCGAGGGCTCTTGCGATAGCCACTCTCTGCTTCTGACCTCCGGAAAGCTGTGCCGGATAGTTCTTAACTCTGTCTTCGAGACCTACGAGTTTGAGCAGTTCCATGGCTCTCTCCCTGGCCTTCTTTCTGTCCGTCCCTGCGATTTCCAGCGGGAAGGTAACATTATCCAGAAGATTACGCTGATCCAGAAGGTTAAACTGCTGGAAGATCATACCCATGTTTCTTCTGGCTTCGCGAACCTCCCTGTCGGAAAGATCGCCGAGGGACTTGCCCTCGAAAATAACTTTACCGCTTGTGGGTATCTCAAGATAGTTTATACATCTTACAAGTGTTGACTTTCCAGCGCCGGAAAGTCCGATGATTCCCTGTATGGAACCCTCCTTTATATCCAAATTAATGTCATCAAGCGCAACAACATCCCCGGAACTTGTGTGGAATGCCTTGCCCATGTTGACCAATTGGATGATTACATCACCCTTTGCCATTAAGTTCCTCCAATATATATCGAATATTCAATATGCATAAAATTTTAGTACACGGTTGGGATTTAATCAATTAAATTAAAACGATAATGAGTTATAAAGAGAAGCTATAGCAGAGATTACCGGGATGACTGATAAAGAGATTCATTCAGCGCCTAGGCTACGGTAAAAAAAAAAGAGCACCAGAACCAGCCTGTTGCTCTCTACTGCGGAGGATGGGACTTGAACCCACACGTCCTACCGGACACAAGATCCTTAGTCTTGCCTGTCTGCCAATTTCAGCACCTCCGCGCGACTTGTTTAAGATACAGCATTTGCAATTATTTGTCAACAAAGATTTTTCGATATCGGCAACAAAAAAATCGGAACCCTTGATTATCAGGAATTCCGATCTTTATTTGCTGCGGAGGATGGGACTTGAACCCACACGTCCTACCGGACACAAGATCCTTAGTCTTGCCTGTCTGCCAATTTCAGCACCTCCGCGCGACTTGTTTAAGATACAGTATTTAAATAGAAAAGTCAAGAAGAAATTATCACACCGGCTTGACATCGCCGTTTATTAAATTGCGGTCATGAAACCACGAGAATTGTCACTCCGATGGCTTCTTACTATTTATCCTAAATTGAAATCCCGATACTTCCTCATCATTAAACTGTGAATAAGTATCGGGATATGTTAAAGGATTCCTGTTTGGAATCTTAGAATGTCTTTTGTAATCTTTCGAGCAAAGCTCCTTGATCTTACGAGCAAAGATCCATGATAGCCTCTGCATACACCTTTGTAGCAATCACGATGTTGTCCAGGTCGAAGAACTCGTCGGCACCGTGCATGCGGGTGTCAACGCCCGGAAGGACTGCACCGAAGGCTACGCCGTTCTTCAGTTCGTGAACGTAGGTACCGCCGCCGATGGCCATGGCTTCGCCCTTGAGACCGGTCACTGTCTCATATGACTTGAGGAGCTTCTGAACGAACTCTGAGTCAGAAGGCACCACATGAGGAGGAACGATTCCATTGCTGTCAAACTCAAGGTCCAGTGCCTCAATGCTCTTTTTGGCAACGTCCTCACAATTCTCTTTGGTTGCCATAACCGGTGTGCGGCTGTCAAACTTCACATCAAGCTCGGTAGTTGTGATATGGAACATATCAAGGGTGCAGGTAAGGTCGTGGGACTCTTTATCGCACATCTTTATTCCGAGGCCGGAACCATCTGTAACTCCGTAAGGGAACAGCTTAAGCACATTCTTTATAGCCTTTAACTGCTCACACTCGGGGAGAGGAAGCTTTGCAATCAGCATAAGTGCCGCGATACCGGCATTCTTTCCAAGCTCCGGAGTTGATGCATGAGCAGACTCACCGATAACTGTTATCTCGTTCATACCGGTCTGCTCGCAGGTCACTCCGCATTCCTTTGCGATCTCGTTCATTGGAGCCTCTGCAAGATTCATATCGAGACCCTCAAGTCTGATGACTGCCTTCTGAGGCACAGCATTAACAGCCACCCCTGCTTCAAGGGAAACAAGTCGCGGTAATGTCTCAGACTCGGCAAAGCTCTTTACGATTCCGGCTCTGAACTGTCCTTTTTCTATATTTATAAGAGGAAACTCCGCATCCGGAGAAAATGTCATCTCTGCCTCAGGCTCCACTGCATAGTACTTTTCAATGTCGGTGGAACCGGTCTCCTCATCGCAGCCCATGATGAGACGAACACCCTTCTTAAGAGGGATTCCGCACTCCTTGATGGCGCGCATTGCATAGAGTGCGCAAAGAAGAGGTCCCTTATCATCGGAGGTTCCGCGTCCGTAGATCCTTCCGTCCTTTACTACAGGCTTAAAAGGCTCTGTAACCGTCCAGCCTTCACCTGCGGGAACCACATCACAGTGTGCAAGCATATCAAGGCTTCTCGGAAGCTCCGGATCAAAATCCGCAGTCCCTACATAGCTGTTATAATTCTTTACTGAAAATCCGTATTTGTCACAAAGATCAATAGCAAAGTTTAGGGCATCAAAAGGACCGTCTCCAAAAGGCTTTCCCTGCTCATAGGACCCCTGTACAGAATTAATAGAAACAAAATCCTTCAGATCCTCTATAAGATTGTCTAAATGTTCCTCTATCCACTTATTTACTGATTCGTTCATATATTTATACCTCTTAGTTCTTTCCAAACTCAGTAAGCCTGAGATCCTTATTTCTGTCAAGCACCATACCAACCGACCACTCATGTGCGAACAGCAGCAGCGGGCGGTCCTTCAGATCCTTTACGATCTTCATATCTGAAGTTCCCTGGATCTTGTCAATGTTTATCTCGGTATAGTTCTCAACCCAGCGAAGATGCTCGTAGGGCAGCATGTCTAGCTTGACCTCAACATTGTACTCGTTCTTGAGACGGAAGGTCAGAACCTCAAACTGGAGCACACCTACAACGCCGACGATGATCTCCTCCATACCGGTGTTGTACTCCTGGAAGATCTGGATTGCGCCCTCCTGGGCGATCTGGGAAATGCCCTTAAGGAACTGCTTACGCTTCATGGTGTCCACCTGACGGACTCTTGCGAAGTGCTCCGGTGCGAAGGTCGGGATTCCCTCGTAAGCAAACTTCTTATTGGAAAGCTCCAGTGTATCTCCGATAGAGAATATACCCGGATCGAAAATTCCGATAATGTCTCCGGCGTAGGCCTTTTCAACTATCTTACGCTCATCCGCCATCATCTGGGTAGGCTGACTGAGCTTCACCTTACGGCCGGTCTGCACGTGATTAACTTCCATTCCGGCATCGAATTCGCCGGAACATATACGCATAAACGCGACACGATCCCTGTGTTTTGGATCCATATTGGCCTGAATCTTGAAAACAAAGGCTGAGAACTGCTCATCCACTGTATCAATGACACCCTTGTCACTGCTTCTGGGAAGAGGTGGTAATGTCATCTTCAGGAAGTGCTCAAGGAAGGTTCTTACACCGAAGTTTGTAAGAGCTGAACCAAAGAATACAGGTGTAAGCTCTCCCTTATTTACTCTTTCCTGATCATAATCGTCAGAGGCTCCGTCCAGAAGCTCCAGATCCTCCTGAAGCTTGTCATAATATTCAAAGCCCACAAGATCCTTTAACTTAGGATCATCCAGTTTTACATCCTGCTCCTCAACAGCCTTGGTGCCGCCGGCATTGGCAGTAAAAAGCTCGACAGTTTCTGTCTCACGGTCGAAGACGCCCTTGAAGTTACGTCCGCAGCCGATTGGCCAGTTAACAGGACAGGTATGAATGCCGAGAACACTCTCAATCTCATCAAGAAGCTCATAGGGATCACGTGCCTCACGGTCAAACTTATTTACAAAAGTAAAGATCGGAATGTGACGCATTACGCAGACCTTGAAAAGCTTGATGGTCTGGGGCTCAACACCCTTTGCGCCATCGATAACCATGACGGCACTGTCGGCAGCCATAAGTGTACGATAGGTATCCTCTGAGAAATCCTGGTGACCCGGAGTATCAAGGATATTGATACATTTATCTCCGTAATTAAACTGAAGCACTGAAGAAGTAACGGAAATACCTCTCTGCTTCTCTATCTCCATCCAGTCTGAAACTGCATGCTTGGTCGCCTTACGTCCCTTAACGGTACCTGCAAGGTTGATAGCACCTCCGTAAAGAAGGAACTTCTCTGTTAATGTTGTCTTACCTGCATCCGGGTGTGAAATGATCGCGAACGTACGTCTCTTCTCAATCTCTTCTTTTAAATTTGCCATGTCTTCTCCAAATATAAATGCATCCTTAGGCATCCCGGGCGGATCATATATAACTCTCCACCTTTGATTTCCATTATTTATACATCAAACTATTTTATTCCGCGTTGCATCTTAACATAAAAGAGACTATGCCGTAAAGACATAGTCTCTTATTTTCCCAATATATACCTTTTATATCCTCGTTTTATCGGATACATCTGTCATTTAATCCATAATAAGATTAAATCAGCTTTATCTCTTGTTTCTCAGGAACTCAGGAATGTTGATTGACAGATCCTTGTTCTGCTGAGGACGGTAGCTTGGCTGAACTGAAGGAGCCGGATCCATGCTCGGCATAGCCGGCTGCTGAACCTGAGGTGCAACTGAAGGAGTCGGTACTGAAGGTGCTGCCTGGTTCTGCATTGTATATCCTACAGATTGAGCCGGTGTATTGAGAAAGCTTGGAATAGGCTGTCTCTGAGGCTGTACTGCCTGTGTCTGTGGCTGAACAGGAACTGCCTGACGTGGTGCAGCCTGAGGTGCAACTGTCTTCTCCTTAGGAGCATCGAAAACTGATGTAGTTGCCTGCTCATCCTGAATACCTGTAGCGATAACTGTGATCTTGCACTCATCCTGTGCGCTCTCATCATACATAGCACCGAAGATGATGTTTGCATTCTCACCTGCAAGCTCCTCTACATAAGAAGCTGCCTCGTTTGCCTCAACGAGAGAGATATCACCTGAAATATTGATGATAACATCTGTAGCGCCCTGGATAGTTGTCTCAAGGAGCGGAGATGAAATAGCCATCTTAACAGCCTCTGTAGCCTTCTCATCACCCTTTGCTGCGCCGATACCGACATGAGCGATACCCTTGTCCTTCATAACTGAAGATACATCGGCGAAGTCAAGATTGATAAGACCCGGAACATTGATAAGGTCTGTGATACCCTGAACAGCCTGCTGGAGAACTTCATCTGCCTTCTTAAGTGCATCCGGCATAGTAGTTCTTCTGTCAACGATCTCAAGAAGTCTGTCATTGGGAATAACGATAAGTGTATCAACGGATTCCTTAAGCTGCTCTATACCCTTGATAGCATTCTGCATACGCTGACGAGCTTCAAAACGGAAAGGCTTTGTTACTACACCAACAGTAAGGATACCCATATCCTTTGCAATCTTTGCAATGATAGGAGCTGCACCTGTTCCGGTTCCGCCTCCCATACCACATGTAACAAATACCATATCTGCGCCCTGTAAAGCAGAAGTTATATCTTCTGAACTTTCCTCAGCTGCCTTGGCACCAACCTCAGGTCTGCCTCCGCAGCCAAGTCCCTTTGTAAGCTTTTCACCAATCTGCATTGTAGTTGGTGCCTGACTGAACTGTAAGGCCTGCTTATCTGTATTAACGCCGATGAACTCAACGCCGACAATGCCATCAGTCACCATGCGATTCACCGCGTTATTACCTGCGCCACCAACACCAACAACGATAATTCTTGCAGCTGCCTCTGACTCAGGAAGTTTAATCTCAAGCATAATCTTCCTCCTTCAACACTATATCATCCCATAATGTAGCTTGAATTTGCATGACCACATACGCTTATTTTTCCAAATCTCATCTAGTCCGGTCACACACCCTAATTAAATATACATATTTATTTAACTATTATCAATAGCTTAACAAATTTTAGCACGCAGATTCGCGTTTCAATCCTAAGGTTTTTTCACTTATTCCTTACATTTTTATGACATCATTTCTTAAGAAGATGATCTGAAAATATAGCTTTCATGATCGGCACTTTCATTGTAATCCGACAGATTAAGCGTACCCTTCAAGCCTTCAAGGTTCGGTAGTATATCCTTAAGGGTATATATCTTCATTTCCATATCCTTGTTGCTTCCGAGATATACCTGGATGTCACCCATTTTTAAGGTAGCATTCAGAAGCTCATCATATGCGATCTCGTCACACTTGATCTCATTATCACTGAGAGAACCCGTAAGATTCAGTATGTCATTAAAGACATGCATATTCTGAACCGGAAGCTCTTTGTAGAGAACTATGGATCCGAAGGTAAGTCCCGTTATCCTGGGTATGCCCTCAAGATTCTCTGTTGTGGACTCCACAACTATACCATCCTTATCAAAATACATATGGCTTGACATGTAATCAACATATCCCACTATATTTTTCTCATACACGGTAATGCTTACATCCAGCGGTCCCTCCCAGTTGATATCATATCTCTGGACAAAAGGGATCTGCTTATGCGGCTTTGTCTTGTCCTTCCAGAAACAGTAAAATGCATTCGTATCCCATCGATCGGAAAAGACCTTGGACACCATCTCCTCACTGGTGTATTTGTTATTTCCTATAACCTTAATGGTCTTTATCCTGGCACTTGCAAGTATCACTGCCACAAGAAGTATGATGATCACAAATCCTCCGAGGATCATATGCTTTGCTTTCTTTTCCCGCTCGTAGCTGTATTCGTCCTCGTAGCCGTCATCATATTCATCTTCGTAAAAATAATCGTCTTTATCAAATCTATCTTTTTTCATACGTTAAATTATACAAAAACGCGATGTCATTTCAACAACATCGCGTTTATTTCTTTTGCAGACCTAAGGGTTGGACCCGGGGGACGGGGTTAGTGGTCCATTTTTGAAAAATGGACCACTAACCCCGTCCCCCGGGTCCAACCAAGTCCACTGTATTCATTTATTCAATATCATGTTTCCAGTCTTATCTGTCTCGACACCGAAAGTGCGATTCCCATCTCTCCCATCAGAATAAGGAGTGAAGTACCTCCGTAGCTTATGAAAGGAAGTGTAACACCTGTGTTCGGAATCGTATTTGTGGCAACGGCAATATTGAGTATTACCTGAAGTGCAACGTGGCACATGATTCCGATGGTAAGCATTGAACCAAAAAGGTCTCTGGCATTTCTTGCATCATCATAGAGTCTGTAGATGATGAAGGCATAGATCAGTATTATGGACACTGCTCCGAAAAGTCCCAGCTCTTCGCAGATGATGGTGAAGATCATATCATTCTGCGCCTCCGGCATGAGGAACTTCTGAACCGATTCACCGAGACCCTTTCCGAAGATTCCTCCGGAGCCTATGGCATAAAGTCCCTGCAATGTCTGGAAGGTTTCATCCGCATAGCTGGAAGGGTCTTTCCAGGCAAAAATTCTCGTAAGCTGATACTCCTGAAGGATGTTCAATCTTTGCAGGAGTCTCGCCACAGGATAGGCAAAAATGTAAACTGCGGTTCCCGCCACACCTGCCGCTACGAAGGGAACCACCTTTTTACTTGATATCCATAACATGAAAAAGGTTATACCCAGGATGATCATAGCCGTTGAAAGATTTGATATGGCAATGAAAACGCCCGGAAGTACTCCCACTGCAGCAACCTGGAAAATGGTTTTCCATTCATGCATATGGTAGATTCTCTTCGTTATCAATGTTGACAGCATGATGATAACCGCAACCTTCGTGACCTCCGAAGGCTGGAATCTGACTCCCGCAAGGTTGATCCATCTTGCGGATCCATGGGAAGCAACTCCGATAACCAGCGTTCCGATCTGAAGCAGGCAGGCAGCCGCAAAGATAGGTATACTGAATTTGGCATACAGATGATAGTCTATAAAGGACACCACCAGCATAAATGCTACGCCGCCCGCTGCAAAGATTGCCTGTCTCTTCAGGAAATACATTGCGTCATTCATGGAATTCTGTGCACTGTATCCCGATGCCGAGTACATCAGCAGAAGTCCGAATCCCGTGACGAATATGATGGTAGACATCAAACTGAAGTCAAAGAAGTGTTTTATTTTCTTTTTCTTTCCCAAATATTATTCCCCCTCTGACCAATCGAGTCTGATCTTTCCAATTAAAGATGCTATTCAGTGACACCAACCACTTGAATCTGTACCCGGTTACCGTTTATTCCCTACTCTTACACTATAATTCCTTTTTCGGAATCAAACCTTGCTTCAGAACATATTTACATACTTCTTGAAGGTTCCTGCTTTAAAGCGCATTCACACATTCCTTGAAGATGCGGCCTCTTTCCTCGAAGTTCTTGAACATACCCCAGGATGCGCAGGCAGGGCTCAGAAGCACGTAGTCTCCGGCCTCGGCATATGCCGCGCTGGCCTTCACTGCCTCTTCCATATCCTCTGCAAATACAACATTGGTGAAACCGTATTTCTTAGCGCAGTCTGCGATAATGTTTCTGGTCTGACCTATGAGTATAAGATACTTAACTCTTCCTTCGAAAAGCTTGCACCAGTCATCAAACGGAATCTCCTTGTCATAGCCTCCTCCGATAAGGATCGTAGGTCCCGGCATGGCAAGCAGCGCCTTGATGGCAGCATCGGGATTTGTGCCCTTGGAGTCATTATAATACCTTACTCCGTTTCTTTCTCTCACAAATTCTATACGGTGCTCAACCGGCTTGAAATTCTTAACCGCCTTCAGAATCTTCTTCATGGGAACATCCATATGCATGCATACGGCAATGGCACACATGATATTCTCATAGTTATGAGCTCCCAGAAGATTTGTCTCATGGACATCCAGAAGAACCTCATCGGTTCCGTCATTAACATAATGGATATTCGGTTCTTTATAATATAATCCCTGTTTCAGTATATGTGAAGTACTGAACCAGATAACCTTCGGCTTTAACGACTTTCTCTTTCCAAACTTCTTAAGCTCCGGATCGTCATAATTTAAAACGATATAGTCCTCCTCTGTCTGATTGAGGGCTATATCCTCCTTGACTCTCGCATAATTCTTCATGGTCTTATGCCTGTCAAGGTGATCCGGGGTAATGTTGGTAATGCAGGAAACATGTGGATGGAAATCCATGATCGTCTCCAGCTGGAAAGAGCTTACCTCAAGAACAGTGGCAGAATCATCCTTTGTTTCAAGGGCCTCCGCTGTATAAGGGTTGCCAATGTTTCCGCAAATATGCGTATCCTCGTACTCTTCCTGAAGGATCTCTCCGATGAGAGATACCGTAGTTGTCTTTCCGTTTGTTCCGGTTACCGCACAAAGCTTTCCTTTGCTTGACTGGTATGCCAGCTCTATCTCACCCCAGATAGGGATCTTGGCTGTATCAAGCATTTTCACAAATGGCTTGTCAAGAGGTATTCCCGGACTTATAACCGCAAGATCCACCTGTATGAGATCCGCAGGTTTCAGCTCACCTGCTATAACCGTAACCTGTGCTTTTTTGTCAAAATTTTTCAGAAGCTTAAGCTTATCAAGCTCCGCATTTGAGTCATAGAGGATAACCTCTCCTCCCAGACTAAGGATCTGCTTTGTTGCACAGATCCCGCTTTTTCCCGTGCCCAGCACGAGCACCTTCCGACTTTTCATTTCACTCACCCCGCCTAATAATATACGCTTAATCTTATTTTTTTGATTACAGGAATCCCTCAGGGCATCCTTCAGCCCGCAGGCAGTCAGCATTAAACCCTGATTCATTCACTCTTTACATCCCAAGTGCAGCAATAAGACAAAGCAGTATTGTAACGATTGTAAATACTGTCACGACCTTAGTCTCAGACCATCCGCCCAACTCATAATGGTGGTGTATCGGTGCCATTCGGAAGATACGCTTGCCATGAGTTGCCTTAAAATAAGTCACCTGAATAATGACTGACAGTACTTCCACGAGATAAATGAGTGCAAAAAACGGTATAAAAAGCGGGATTTCCATTTCAAATGCAGCCGCCGCCACAAAACCACCTAAAGCGAGAGAACCGGTATCTCCCATGAATATCTTTGCCGGATGACTGTTGTATACCAAAAAGCCGAAAAGGCTGCCGCAAACTGCGCCTGCAATGGGTACAAGTCCTCCATCGCCCTTGAACATGCTGACAAAGGCGATAAACATCGCTATAACTGCCGTAACAGAGCTTGCAAGTCCGTCGATACCGTCTGTGAAATTGGCACCGTTGTCGGTTCCAAGCACTATAAAAAGAAGTGCCGGCACATAGAACCACCCAAGGTCCAGATAGAAATCCGTAAAGGGAACCCTCATGAGATTTCTGTAATCCGGAGAAAGGTACAGATATATTCCGAAGATCAGAGTGAACACAAACTGACAGGCAAATTTCTGTTTCGGATTGAAGCCCTCGGACTGGTGCTTAACCACCTTTAAATAATCGTCTATAAAGCCAACGATTGCAAAACCCACTGTAAGAAGCAGTACAGGAAGGATCTTCGGATAACGTACCGCATAAATACCACTTACAATGGTTATGGCCAGTACGAAAACGATACCTCCCATGGTGGGCGTACCCTGCTTTTTAAGATGTGACTCAGGTCCGTCGTCACGAACCTGCTGTCCGAACTTCAGCTTATGAAGCTCGGGTATGGCAAAGGGCATGACAGCTGCAACTATCAGAAAGCCCAAAAATACCGATATGACCAGATCAAGATACATATTTACCTCCATGAGTCAAACACAAGTCTGATTTTATCCTTACTTGTATCTGACCCACCAAATAAGTTTGAAATAGCTCCAAACTCTTCACTTTAATTGTTGAAACCCTGAAACCCCGGCATTAGCACAGCCCTTGAGTTCAAGTCTTATTATAATGACATTTCTGCCTGATTACTCTTCTGCTTCCTCAGCTTCTCCTGTCTCCTCACCGCTGTTTGGAACCGCGTCGGGAATCTCAAAGCCCTCATCATCACCGGAGATCACCTCATCGGTAACGGGTGGTGCCTGAGTACGGACGATAGCATTACCCTCTTCATCAGTTTCGGCTGTCTCGGACTCTCCGCCCTCGTTCTCAGCATCTGAACCGGTAGTCACCTGCTCCCCCATAGCTTCATTTGAAATACCCTCTGAACTGTTCGACAGCTTCTTGTTAATGCTGTCTTCCGGATCAGTGTCACTTACAGGAGGGATATTCAGGAACTGAAGGGCATCGTTCATTATTTTTCTCTCTATATAAATAGCAAAGGATGCCGTAGCCTGTGCCTCACCCACAAGATTCGGAGTATCTACTATAACATATACAACAATCTGCGGATCCTCAACCGGCGCAAAGCCAATAAAGGAAACAAGATAGTTCTTTGCGGAACGGGGGATCTTCTCCGCTGTTCCGGTCTTTCCGCCTACGTGGTAGCCCTGGATCTTTGCCTTGGTACCGGTACCGCCTTCAACGGTCTGGTACAGAGCCTCCCTCAGGAAATCACTGGTAGACTTTGAACAGGTGGTTCTCAGTATCTCAGGCTTCACATCCTGGATCACTGTGCCGTTTCCGTTAAGAATCTGCTTAACCACATGAGGCTTATAATAATTTCCGCCGTTCACGATACTGCAGTAAGCCGCAGCCATCTGAACCATGGTAACGTTGTAGTTCTGACCGAAAGAGTTTGTGGCAAGAGTCGTACGTCCGAGACTCTCTGCCGGATAAACAAGAGTTGAAGTATCAGCTTCAGCCGGAAGATCGATTCCGGTCTTTTCTCCAAAACCGAAAATATGCTGGTACTTAACGAAATTCTCGGCTCCAAGTGCAAATGCTGTATTCATGAGGTAGACATTGCAGGATCTCATAAGACCTGTCTGTGCGTCGATAATGCCGTCACCGTCATGATTATGGCAGCGGATTCTCCAGGTGTGGATACCGTCGCTGAGAGCTATGAAGCCTTCACAGTTAAAGGTGGTTGAAGGAGTAATGGCTCTCTCCTCAAGGGCTGCCGCAAGAGTAATGGACTTGGCGGTTGAACCCGGCTCATAGGTATCGGAGATCACAACATTCCTCCATACCTGGTTCCAGGCCACCTGTTTTCCAAAGGAAAGGATTTCATCCTCTGAGAAGTACTTTCCGACCTCGTCCACGGAAATCTTTTCTGCATCGGGATTCTGTCTTTTGTAAACTCCCACTGCCTCTTTTCTTCCAAGCTCCATGAGATCAGAGTTTGTGTACTTTGACTCATCCAGCTCTCTCGGATTGTTAAGGTCGAACTGGTTGGTGGAACCCATGGCAAGGATCTCACCGGTCTTCGGGTCCATAACGATGGCACCTGCCACCTTGGAGCCTACGTCGTCATTCTGCCACTCATTGAGATACTTCTCAAGGGACATCTGAATATTTGTATTGATGGTGGTGACCACAGTCTCACCGTCTGTCGGCTCCTTGAGGACAGACTTAAGCTTTGTATCGTTGTCAAGATAGCCGTACTCGCGGCCATTAACCCCCATGAGGGTATCATTATAAAACTGCTCCACACCTCCGGTTCCCACAGAACCGTCAGCGCTGGAGAAACCGATGACATTGCAGGCGAGTGAGCCGTAAGGATACATTCGCTTGTACTCGTCCTCAAACCATATGCCTCGGACACGGGCCTTCTCACCCTTTTTCACATAAGTCGCGTTCTGATTTTTGATATACTCTTCAAACCCCGACTTTTCATCATAGGAAAGCTCCTTCTTATACTTAACATAAGACTTGTCAGCCTTCTCTTTGATGAGTGTCCGTAGTTCACCTTCATCATAACTAAAGTAGGATACCAGAGCCTGAATAGTAGGCTCCACATATCTGTCTCCCTCACCGGAATGGATGACCTTGGGATCCAGGATGAGATTATATACCTTCTGGCTTGTGGCAAGCACTGTACCGTTCCTGTCCATGATGTCTCCGCGTCTGAAAGGAATGGTACGGGAGTCATAGGACGCCTGTCTCTGTGAAAGAACTATCTTATTGTACTCCTCGCTGTTATTTTTCACCAGCATGTATATCGCCACGATAAGGGCAATTAAAGCTAGCATTATCACACCAAGTGTGACGGCTAGCTTTCTCTGCATAAAAGGGGAAAGAATCTTTCCCCTTTTTACTTTTCTTTCATTATCAGTATTTTGGGATGTTCTCATATTGTCTTACGTACTCGCTTTCAGTCTTATCATATACTATGGTCTGACTGTCATCAGCATAAACCATACCTAACTCCTGAGTTGCAACACGGTAAATCCTGTCAAGATCCAGTGAAGTATCGATACTGTTCTGAAGAGCATCGTTCTCAGACTTGAGCTGGTCAAGCTGCTGCTTCATAAGCTCTATGGAATGAATCCTTGTATTTATATTTGTCTGCAGGCGGATGTAAGAAAAGCACATTAAAAGTGTGCATGTGAGAGCTATAGAAAGAGTTGCGATAAATGGCGCATCCATCTCCACTGTCTTGTTTCTGAGTCTCTCCTGCTGTGCTCTGTACTGCTTCTCCCGATCCTGTAAAATCTTTTCACGCTCAAGCGCCTTCTGCTGTCTGCGCTTCTGACGAAGTGCCTCCTGACGTCTTTCCTGTACCTTACGTACAGTATTTCCATCTACATAAGTTCTGGCCATTCCAGATGTTGTCGCTGCACCCTTACGTACTCGTGCCATAACTACTCCTCCCCAAAATTCCTAACGGTCCCTCTTACCGCATATAACAGGAACTATATAAAAGCTATCCCTGGCTGTGCGACCAATCCATGGCCAAAGGCTGTCCTTCGGCCGGTGCCCTTTGTTTCTGTCTGATGCTAATGTCTACAAGTTGTAAACTATGCTGTCCGTTTTACAAGTCTCTGTGTTTCCTGTTTCTGTCTGCTGCTGATGTCTGCCTGTTGTAAACCACGCTGTCCGTTTTATGATTCTGTGTGTTTCTCGAAAATTCTGAGCTTTGCGCTCTTGGATCTTGAATTTTCCAAAAGCTCCTGTTCACTTGGAAGTATCGGCTTCCTGGTGATAACCCTGCCTTTTGATTTCCTTCCGCAGGTGCAGATCGGAAACTCCGGCGGGCAAACGCACGGCTTCTCGGCTGTGCGGAATTTGTTTTTTACTATTCTGTCCTCTAAAGAATGGAAGGTGATGATACAAAGTCTTCCGTCCTCCTCAAGGGCATCGATCATCTTATCGATGGAATCCTCAAGTACATCCAGTTCCCGGTTCAGTTCGATACGTATCGCCTGAAAAGTTCTCTTTGCGGGATGTCCCGAGGTTGCCCTGATCCTTGCGGGAATGGCTCCCGAAATGATCTCTGACAGTTCAAATGTTGTCTCTATGCGCTTCTTCTCACGATACTGACAGATATGCTTTGCGATATTCTGTGCAAATCTGTCCTCCCCGTAGTTTTTGATCATGTGAAAGAGCTGAGACTCAGTGTAATCATTAACAATATCAGCTGCGGTTATGGGATTTCTGTCGTCCATCCTCATGTCAAGGGGTGCATCCGCCCTGTAGCTGAAGCCTCTCTCTGCGGTATCAAGCTGATAACTTGAAACTCCGAGGTCGAGGTAGATACCATTGACCTTGTCGATTGAAAGATCCTGAAGCACTTTGTCGATGGCTTCGTAGTTGCTTCGAACTATGGTGACCTTGTCCTTGTGATCCTTCAGTCTTTCTGTTGCTGCCGCTATGGCATCCTTATCCTGATCTATACCAATAAGTCTTCCTTCCGATGATAATCTTTCGCAGACAAGTGATGCATGCCCGCCGCCGCCCAGGGTTCCGTCTACATAGATTCCGTCCGGTTTAATGTTAAGTCCATCTACTGTTTCATGTAAAAGAACGGAATAATGTTTAAACATCAGATACCAAGACCTTCCCAGTCGGCTTCAAGAGCTTCCTCATCATCAAAATTGTACTTTTCGTTGTAAAGATCAGCGTTCCATATCTCAATGTGGTCTCCCACGCCGAGTAATGTAATGTCCTTATCGAGGTTCGCTTTGTCTCTGAGAACCGGTGGGATAAGGATTCTTCCCTGCTTGTCTAACTCGCAGGTGTTGGCAGAACCGAGGAGAAATCTTTTAAGGCCTCTGGCCTTCTCATTTGTCATAGGAAGAGCACTTAACTTGTTTTCAAGGATTTCCCACTCCTTAGCTGCATACATGGCAAGACATCCGTCCAAGCTTCTTGTAACCGTGAACTCTGTTCCGAGCTGGTCTCTGAACTTGGCGGGAATAATAAGTCTGCCCTTGGCATCTAGGTTGTGGTGATATTCTCCTGTAAATGACATATCCCTTTCCTACCACTTTCTACCACTTTCTACCACTTCTATAAATATAATGCAATTTTTTACCATGGGTGTCAAGCTAGGATACCGTAATAATGGGGGTAAGATTCCAGAATTTTATAATTATTTTTTACGAGAATTTAATATTAATTTATACTTTTTTCTTAGGGAGTTTTAATTGAATTAATATGGAGTTTTCGGAATTTTTACAGATTTTTGGCGGATTTCCGTGGGTTTTGGAGAGGGCTGTCTGACATGCCCCGGCGGTGATGTCACTCCGGGATCCCTGGTGGGGGATAGTGGTGGATGTAATAATAGTATCTTTTTTCGGGGTAAAAATTGCAAAAAAATGCGGTGGAGGGAAATCCCATAGTTTTGGGTTTTCCCTCCACCGTTTTTTTGAAATGGCACGGAAAATGGAAGGGACGCGTGACGGCTCACGAAGTAATAAGGAGAAAATGCCATTTAAATGCGCTACGCGCAGACATTTTCGCTTGATTTCGGCTTACGCCGAAACAGCCTCGTCGCCTGGGGGCATCAGCATTTCTCACGAAACGCTGATAAGGTTCGCAAGCCTAGCCACACATCCCTTCCATTTTCCTCACTTTGTATAAGGCGATAGTAGCATATTCTTAAACATTAGTTTCTCTACTAAAATCACCTTTTTTGCATACAAATGCGAAAAATACAAGAAGCAGCAAAGTGCTTTGTACACTTCACTGCTTCTAATCTCACTTTTTTAAAACTACAGGAAGTTCGGGAGTTTGCAATGCGCTTTATACGTTGAACCTGAATTCTACAACATCGCCGTCCTGCATGACGTACTCCTTACCCTCCATTCTTACAAGACCTTTCTCACGAGCTGCAGAAGTCGAACCACAATCAAGTAAATCCTGATAATTAATAACTTCAGCCTTTATGAAACCTCTCTCAAAGTCGGAGTGGATCTTGCCGGCGGCCTGGGGGGCTTTGGTTCCCACCTTGATGGTCCAGGCTCTGGTTTCCTTTTCTCCGGCTGTCAGGAAGGACATGAGGCCAAGAAGGCTGTAGGAGGCACGAACGATTTTGTCGAGTCCGGACTCGGTCATGCCGAGGCTCTCAAGGTACTCTGCTTTTTCGTCGTCCTCAAGCTCTGCGATTTCTTCTTCGATTCTGGCACTGATAACGAATACTCCGGAGTTGTTGGTTTTTGCATATTCGCGAACCTTCTGGACGTAAGCATTGGAAGCGCCATCGTCAGCAACGGAATCTTCGTCAACATTAGCCGCATAGATTACGGGCTTTCTGGTGAGGAGGTCGAGGGAATCCACGAAGGCGTTCTTGTCGTCGTCACCGGCGTCATAGGAGATAGCAAGCTTGTCTGACTCGAGGTGTGCGTGAAGCTCTTCGAGGAGGGCGTACTCGGCCTTGGCATCCTTATCGTTGTTGGCAAGCTTCTTGGTCTTTGCCATACGTCTGTCCAGGAGATCAAGATCGGAGAAAATGAGCTCCAGGTTGATGGTCTCGATGTCTCTGATGGGATCAACGGAACCGTCTACGTGTACGATATTGCCGTCATCGAAGCAGCGAACTACGTGTACGATGGCATCAGTCTCTCTGATGTTTGAAAGGAACTGGTTACCGAGTCCTTCACCCTTTGAAGCTCCCTTTACAAGTCCTGCGATATCCACGAACTGGATAACTGCGGGTGTGATCTTCTGTGAATTGTAAAGTGCAGCCAGCTTGTCGAGGCGCTCATCCGGTACCGCAACCACGCCGACATTCGGCTCGATGGTACAGAAGGGATAGTTTGCAGACTCAGCTCCTGCTTTTGTTATTGCGTTAAAAAGTGTTGACTTACCAACGTTCGGTAATCCCACGATTCCTAGTTTCATTTTATTTCCTCCATGCCCGAATTTACGGGCTTTTCTTGTATTTTATTTCGGAGGTTTACGCCAATTTTACGCCAATTAGCGTAAACCTATTGATTATTTTTTTACTTCCCAAATCACAAATTTCAGTTTCGTTCCCGTGCCAAATCACAAAATTGGCGTAGAATTTTTTGAAAAAATCTCCATTGCTTCCTCAAGGGATTCATCTGTCATATGTACATATGTATCCATTGTGGTGGAGAGATTGGAATGCCCCAGAATCTTCTGAAAGGCTTTGGGTTTTACTCCTCGTTCGATGCACCTGGTAGCAAAAGTATGCCTAAACAAATCCCAAATTTAGGATTTTCTAAGTTTTCCCAAAGCGACATATTTCTTTGCTTCTGATACTTTATCAAAGTATTTCTCATGTCGCTTACCATCTGCACCTGTATATCTGGCGGAATATTTTCCGTCTTTCCTTTGCATGACACCAGGTCCAAGTTCTTTACCTTTCAGGTCTCTACCCATACGATCAGCTCCTTTCCTTCTTCCGAAAAAGAGCCTAAGTGCAAGCAATACACTAACACAAATAGGCTCTTTTTTCAATATATTGGCATAAAGTCAAAAAGGCGAATCACACCTCTGTAGCGCGGTTTATGTACTCTTCGAAGGGCACTCTTTTGATTAAAGTTTTCTTCCCAACGTACAATACAAAATCACAAAACGGTGACTTGGTTAGCTCCCTGAGTTTATTCATCCCGATGCCGCTATATGCAGCCGCCTCTTCAATGGAAAGATTCATCTTATCTTTGATTGCAACTTCATAATGCTCACTGCTCATAAAGCTCCTCCTCTCACTAAACATTCATCACGTCCTCCCCATAAACTTTAATGTATCGATCAAGGGTTTTCTTCTGCCTGTAATACGAATTCCTGATTTCGGAAAGTTCCTTTTCCAATTCCTTGATTCTCTTATTCTCTCTTGCATTTCTGGATAGTAACACATCCATATTGTCATAGAATTCATCTACAGCCTGTTTTTTGCAAGCCCTTTTTTCCTTACCATTTAATATTTTTTTAATTTCTAATCTGGTTTAATCACTCAATAACCTTCCAATATCCACCTTTAGTTTTACCAACCCTCTCAATAAAACCATTATTTCTCAAATAAGCAATATTATTATCAATGGCTGTAGTGCTTATACCTATTATTTCTGAAAGCTCGTGTTTTGTTACATATGGATTCTGCTTGATTTCCAACAGGATTGTCTGCCTTCTGGGATTTAATATGGGTCTATCCACATCGGAATTACCAACTTTTTTACCAATCTTTTTACCAACTTCATTAAGCCTGTTAAACGGAATCGTAACCACAATTGAATTTTCTCTAAAGGTAATAGCATCCTTGCCATATGTGTCAATAATGGTAGGAACTCCTCTTCCAGACTTTTCACTAATATGCAGTTGCAAGAATATCTCCGATAATTTCTCATTAACCGGAACAGACTCACCAAGATAAAACCCTTCCATTGTCTGTGCCGGTGCCAAGGTCCCTCTGGATAATATTTCGATTCTATCAGAATAAACTGAAATCATCGGTTCATTTCCGGACGCCCAATAATTATGAAGTACTGCATTAATAATAGCCTCGCGAAATGCTTTGTTATCAAACAAAGGTACTTCTTTGCGTTCAACGACTCTGTCTGTTTCATCCGCTTGTATAATATTCAAAACATCTCCATACTGGAGCAAACTATCCAGCGAATAAAGAATACAATTATTGCCAAATTCACGAACAGAAAACAAAGGCGCACTCTTCGTTTTCCCCTCAAATATTGAAACCCTGAGCGGTATATGAGAATTATCTGATAGAAGCTGGGCAAGCATATTATACTCACCGTCTTTATTTCTAAGTTTTAAGTTTTTCTCAAACGTTTCTTCTTTAAGAACTATCCCTTTTGAGCCATAATATCCAAACAGTTTGTTAAAGGTTAAGTCCTGATATTTTGCTGGAATAGTCTCTATAGTTTCTATACGCCCGTCCAAAATTTTAAAAAGCTGGATTTCACGTTTTGGATATTTCTTTATATTATTTTTTGAAGATCCAATTCTGATAAAACGAGTTTCACGGAAAGATGTGGGTATTTCCGTTGCCGGTGGAATAAGTAATGCAACTACTCTTTTACCGTTGATTTCTACCTCTTCAAAAGAAAAATTAATACTTGGAGAAAGATTTCTAGCCAAGTAATTTTGATACGGTTCTTTGTTATAGTCACAGTACTGATTAAAATTGGTTCCAACTATCTCATGGGTATCATCATTAACACCCCAAATAAAATACGCCATTTCCTGATAATGAAATGCTGCTGCATTCGACAACGCAGAAACATATTCTCCAAGCTCTTCCGGCTGAAACCAGTTCTCTTTAAATTCAAACCATTCTTGTTCATCGTCATAAGAACATAGCTCGATAATCTTATCTGTCAAACTCATAGATTTACCAACCTTTTTACCAATGTATTTACCAACCAGATTCATTATATCACATTGGTAAATAAGTTGGTAAATAAATCGGTTAGATCTAAAAAAACAAACCCTCCGCAGTTCATGTCAAATAGCAGAAGTAATTATCCATCTAATGACATGCCCAGAAGGGTTTGTTTTGTATTTATCAAGACGCTTAAGGATAAGCGCGTTTGCACTAAGGCTCATTTTGGGGAAGTAACTATTATTATCACTTACTTATCATCATGGCCAAGTCTACCGAACTACGCCAGTACTTACGCCATCGCTACGCCAATATTTTATATTTTTTATGAAGATATGGGAATTTATGTGAAATTTATGATATGTGGGAATTCCGAAATAATAAGGCTTAAGAACTTATGGAGAGATACGTGAAATCCGGCACTGACGCCGATTCCAAGCTTCATAATTTATATCTCCTTAAAAAGTGTTGAATTTCCATATAATCCAAGCTTCTCTAATTCAAAGAAGCCCTGATACAGCGCACCTAGTGTACCATGTCAGAGCTAATTTGTACATCTTAGAGTTTCCTATATGACTCAAAATATGTGTTTGCAAGGGGGAGTCAATGATTCCAATGTCAGATCAGTCTCTTATATCACAGAGACTTATGACGATCACGTCGTCAAAGGAAGGATGCTTGATGAAATAATCCGTGGTTTCCACGTTGTGGTAGACGCCGTCGTCGCCGAGTTGTCTTGTGGTGACGGAGACAGTCTTTTTGCCTTCTTCATTAGCCTTGAGAAGATTCTGACGGTTAAAGGCTGCTTCGAATAATGCTCTGTCGTCGGGGTGCATGGTGGCAGCTCCGTGGACGATGAGCTCGTCAAAGTTTCCGGATGCAGGACATGAGGTGGTGGTGAAATGCTCATAAGCCATCATGTAGTAGCTGTTCCTCGTCAGATTTGCAAATATAACAAGAGGATACTTCATGAAAACTGCATCCATCAGAAGCATGATGGCACTCTTCGGGGTCTGGACAGCAAGAATGTCTCCGGTGTCCACACTGTTATCCTCTTCCAGGCAAAGCTCACAGAACTTTTCCTTTGGCATGGGTCTCGCATACAGGAAGCCCTGTATCCGGTCGCAGCTGCAGGTTCTCAGGAAGCCAAGCTGCTCCTGGGTCTCCACACCCTCTGCTACGGTTTTCATGTTGAGCCGCTGTGCAAAGTAAAATATACTTTCCAGAACAATCCTTTCCTTCTGGCTCTCGCAGTTGCCACTGAGAAGTGAGCGATCGATCTTCAGTACGTCCGCCGGAATGTCCTTTACAAACTGGAGAGAGGACAGACCGTATCCGAAGTCGTCGATAGCAACTGAAAAACCGCCCTCTCTTATATTCTTCACCCACTCAAGAACCTTCTCCGATTCTGAAATCAGGGCAGATTCCGTTATCTCAACCTCGAGATACTTATACGGAACTCCGTAGTGGTCCGCAATAGACTTAAACTTCTCCACAAACCGGTCTTCATTGATGTGCCATCTGGAGAAGTTTGAAGAAATCTGTATCTTGACTCCCTTTTTTCTCAGTTCCGCAACCGTCTTGCAGGCCTTTTCGGCCATATACCAATCAAGCTTATTGATGGCATCGGTTTTTTCCAGCTCAGGAATAAAGGCATCCGGCGGAATGATTTCCCCGTCCTCCTTCACCCATCTTACAAGAGCCTCCGCCCCCACGATCTTTCCTGTTATGGCATCATATTGAGGCTGGTAATAAGCCTTCAGTTCCCTCTTCGCAATCGCTTCATAAACTTTTTCAATAATGTTTCCTTCCATAATTAATTCCTTCATATTACATCACAAACTGCATAGGCTGTCCAATCCACCAATTACATAAACAATGGCCTGTATTATCTTTAAAACAGACTCCTTACAAAATACATTGCATCACTCGTTTAGTATTTCGCTCATCTGTTCCCACTCGAACTCGTCTGCTGCATCAGAAAGTCTCTTCACCCTGTCTCTTTCCTTTGGCGGAAGGTTGTATCGGGATAAAGATTCGAGGATGCCGGTGAGCTTGTTAAAATCGTACTCCTCTATAGCTTCCTTTATGGCGCCGTAGGCTTTTTGAAGACCTGCGGGATCGATTTCTCCCATGCCTCCGGTCTTTCCTTCCTCAAAGTCATATTCATAGGACATTATCTTCTTTGCAAGAAGGAATAGCTCCGGTACCTTATCGTCTATGTCGGCAATGTCTCCCGCGTCCCCATCCTTCTCGAGAAGGGCACAAAGGCGGCTCAGTCTCACAAAGCCAACCAGGAAGGAAGAGCTCTTGAGAGCGTGGACCTTGATGGTGAAGCCCTTGATGTCCCGGCTGTCATAAAGTGCCTGTATCTCTTCCACCGCAGCGGGGAATCTTCTAATGTATTCCTTGAGGCTCCTCACAAACATCTTGGGGCCGGCACAGGCATTGAGGGCATGGTAAATGTCCAGCTCCTCATTCATGAAAAGGGAGGCCGGATACGGCGGGCCGGAAACATTACCCTGACCATCCGTTCTGATCTCGGCAGATCTGCCCTCTTCGTCCACAGGTTTTGCCGGAGCATCCTTAAGGTTCACAAGCTCCTTCGGAAGATACTGGATTATGGCCTCCTCAAGAAGCTGAGGCTTGATGGGCTTCGTCACATAATCGTCGAAACCTGCCTTCAGGTACTGCTCACGGGCGCCGGTCATGGCATTGGCCGTAAGGCAGATAACCGGAACCTTAGCCCTCCAGTCCCCGAGCTTCCGAATCTCGTGGAGGGTTTCGATGCCGTCCATCTCCGGCATGCGGTAGTCCAGCAGTATCAGGTCATAGCGGTTCTGCTGTATCCAGATGAGACAGTCCGCACCGCTGACCGCCGTGTCGAGCTGAATCTCTGTTCCGTCCAGAAGCCCTTCCACCACATGAAGATTCATGGGGGCATCGTCCACCACCAGAATCCTGGCCTCTGGCGCGGTGAAGCCAGGCTTGTACACCTGATTCTGGCGTCTGTCCTTACTGATAAGAAGCGCAAAGTTACCCACCGGTGACCAGTCCACAACCTCCTGCTTCAGATTGAAGCTAAAGATTGACCCGATACCGTAGATACTTTCCACCTCCAGATGGCTGTCCATGGCCTGAAGGAGTTTCTGGGTAATGTTTATGCCGAGGCCCGTTCCCTCCACGCCCCGGTTTCTTTTCTCCTCGATGCGGTCAAAGGCATTGAAAAGCCTGGGTATATCCTCCCGCTTGATGCCTACGCCGCTGTCGATAACATTGGCCCTGAGTACAACTGTCCCGGCCTCTCTGTCCATATCCAGAAGAACCGCGCGAATCAGAATGGAGCCATAGTTTGTATACTTAATTGCATTGTTAATTATATTGAGAACGATCTGCTTCAGCCTGATGACATCACCGCGCATGATGCAGGGAATTCTGGGATCCACCTGTACCCTCAGGTCGAGCCCCTTGTCCTGGGCACGTTGTTTAACCATGTTGAGGAGGTCATTCAGAACGGATCTGGAATCATATTCCACCGGGATGATGTTCATCTTTCCGGCTTCGATCTTTGAGAAATCAAGTATGTCGTTCACGAAAGAAAGCAGGATATTTCCGGCATCCTGAATGTTCTCGGCATACTTACGGGTCTTTGGCTCCTCGGTATCCCTCAGGATCATCTCGTCCATTCCGAGGACAGCATTGATAGGGGTGCGGATCTCATGGGACATGTTGGACAGGAAATCCGACTTCGCCTTGTTGGCCTGCTCTGCAATATGGGCCATCTCGTCGTACTCGTTGGTGGTAACCTCCAGGAAGTTCAGGAGTCGCTCATTAAGGGGCACTATGTCCCGTTTGCCATAGTCACTTTGGAGCTTGAAAAGATCATTCCTAACCTCCGCATTCTTTTCTCCCTCTCTCATGGCAACTGCCACCAGTGTTCCGTTCTGGATCTCTCCGTTCCCTGCAAAACCGCAGATCTCACCCATTGCGTAATAATAATTAAGTCCCACACAGTTTCTGAGATAGCATTTTATTTCTTCACCACTCTTATCCTTAAGTATCATCTTATGGATATAGCACACGAAAATAAGAAGCCCCTCCGCACCGAAGGAATCAATTATCTTACTGCCGGCATCTGCTTTTCTGAGAAAGTCCTCCGGGTTTCCGTAACCAAGCCTCAGCTTGTCACCATCACGTATGCCGCCGTTGTAAAACAATTCTCCGGAGTCATTGAAATCCATAGGGATGAATATATTCTTTTCCTCATTATGGTTTGCGATAAGTGGAAATTCCCTCACGTTCTGAAGGAAATAATCATTAAGCTCCACCCCGAGGTAATGCTTGTAAATATCAACCGGAGATTGATCATCAAGACTTGTAAGGCAGATATCCGCCAGTTTATTCTTTTTGGTTTTGTCTATCTTTGCGGTAAGCTCACGACCTACCGCCTTCCATGGCAGCTGCTGGTTCATCATGATATGAAGGTTCTCACCGAAAAATGCAGCCAGGGCAATGCCTCTGTCTGTCATATGATCTGTCATGATAAAGCCTGACTGATCCTCCGGAAGCTTAGACTCCACCGGTTCTCCCGCAAGGCCTCCGAAGAAGGGCACCCTAGGGAAGGGTGCGGAAACCTTCTCCAAAAAATATCTGCTTCCTATGTCTCCGCCTATAGACATGACGCAGACACCCTTTAGGTTTTCATGTAAGTTAAGAAACTCCACCGCACGGCTTATGGCTTCCTCCCGACTTAAGCTGTTATAGTCAAGGGTACAGGTTTCCACTTCGGCTTCATCAAAATAAAAGAAGCTTATCCTTACTGTACACCTTCCATTTATGCCATCATTTACTGCCTGGGATCCCGCTATCAGTTTGATTCCGGGATAGGCGCTTTTCAGCACTCTGCCCACCTGCTGCATCTGGATATGCGTCGCATTGGAGCAGCTTAAAAAGGCAAAGGTGCTCCTTGCATTCTGGTACAGGGAATACAGCTTTGCGCTTGCAAGTAATTCAAAGGTCTCACTTTCGTCATGTACGATGAAGGTCTTCTGGATCATGGTTTCTCCGTATTCGAGGGCAGCAAAAAACGCCGGACATAATGCAGCTTATCTACATTAAATGTCGGCGTTTTGGGTGCGGATATAAATTAACAAGAAGATTCTTACCGTAAAGTGTATGTCAGACAGTGATGGTAATGAAATTAATCCCGTAAATGTTCTCCTTATATTCATTTCCGGCTGTCCCGACCCGATAGTGTGTACAATGTTGCAGCTTGAAAAAAGGAGCCGGAGTGCCCAGCAGTCAGTTTTTCTCAAACCGTGGGAATACCATAGGATAAACTCCCATTAAAAGAAACATTATGATCGCATAACGGACGGTCCTTATCAAAAAGGCGGCAAGGCTTGTGCCTGCCAGAAACTGCTTATCAAAAGGCAGCTTCAGGAGTGTATTCAATACAAAATATATTATTACAGCGCCCAGCACCCGAAGGAGCATCGCCGGTATCCTCCGGGTTCCCTGAAAATTCACGAACTTTCGTTCAAAGGGTATGGCCGCTATGGCACCGATGAGGCATCCAAGGGAAGTATAGTAATCAGTCGTACGTACATATAATATTCCGGGAAGCACCGATACCAGCAGTATCAGATGGTACAGCTGCTCCTTCTTTACATATCGGTCAAGGAGTGTGAAAATCCCCATTACCGCAAATCCCAATATCCATCCTGCAAGCACGTCCGTAGGATAATGCATACCTGCCACGACTCTCGAAACCCCCACCAGTATAGTCAGCACCATAGCCAGTAACCATAGCCATTTCTTTTTTGCCTCCTTAGCAAGTGAGAAGTACAATGCCGGAACCGAAGCGCTGTGCATGCTGGGAAAGGAATAGCCCTGGGCTGCCACATCCATGGCTGCTGCGCCCTTATCCTGTAAAGCCAGCGGCTTCACCCTGTCAGGATACTCCATATAAGGTCTTGGTCTCAGCACAACCGATTTGATCATGGGAAGCCACATATTAAGTGAAGAAACCATAAGCACAAGCTTCTGCCCCACCTCTTTTTTATAGCAGAACGTCACTATCAGAACAAGCATCAGTATCCCTGTCTCTGCACCAAAAAAATCCAGAAACTTCGCAAAGCCTCCCGAAAAACCAAAATTTGTCTGAATGCTCTCGATAAGCTTACCTTCCCATTCCATATATCGTTCTCTCCTTCGTCGTTTTTCCTGTTTTCAGATCATTTCCCAAATATCCTATCCTTACCGAAAACAAGCTGCAGCCTCTCCGACTTCGATGGATCCTTTTTTGTCCCTGATGCTCGGATGCTGTGCCCTTCAATATTATCCTGATTTATATCCACATTATATTAATAAACAGCTAAACGTGAACTATTTTTTTATTTGGATTCTGTGCAAGTATCCTGGGGAATGTGATGAAAAATATCGTCATGCAGCTTAAAGCCGCAATGATATCTGCCACGGCCTCAGCCCCGTATATGCCCATTACTCCGAACCAGTGAGGCAGGATCATGGCAAGGGGGATAAGCAGGAATATCTTCCTGAGAAGCGCGATAAAAATAGCGGTCCTTGGCTGATTAAGGGCTACAAACGTAGTCTGACAGGCTCTCTGCATCCCAAATATGGTCATGCCCGCCATAAACACCGGCATTACCTTTCCCACTGTGTCTATAAGCATTACATCACTGGTGAATATCCCGGCAAAAACCTTTGGCATAAGCATGATGCAAAGGGTCACTATAAAGTTCCAGGCTGTCATGACCACGAAGAGTATGCGGAAGCCCTCCCTTAAACGACCGTCATCACCATTACCGTAGTTGAAGCTAAGTACCGGAGCAGCTCCCTGGCTGAACCCTGTAACCGGCACGGCGCTGAACTGCATTGTACTCTGCATGATAGCCAGGGCGCTTACATATACATCTCCGTAACGTGAAAGGCCTCTGTTCATGATGAGACCTATAAGGCTCTCTGTACTTGCCATTATAAACGGAGAGATGCCCAGTGCCAGCATAGCTGAAAGGATATCTATTGATGGCCTCAGCCTTGAAAGCCTAAGCCTCAGAAAGGTGCTTTTTGATGTAAGGAACCTGAGTATCCAGCAGGCACTGACTGCCTGTGATACCACCGTAGCAATGGCTGCGCCACTTACCCCCATGTTAAATCCATAAAT
Source organism: Oribacterium sp. (assembly GCA_017627595.1). GTDB lineage: Bacteria > Bacillota > Clostridia > Lachnospirales > Lachnospiraceae > Oribacterium. The sequence continues at coordinate 44,146 of JAGAGL010000122.1, forward strand.
CAGAACGGGATCCAGGATGATATTAATGGCAGCTCCTATCACAACAGACAGCATCGCAGTCTTTGGGCATCCCTGAGCATTCACAAAAGGGTTCAGGCCTATGGTTATCATCACAAATACTGTTCCAAGAAGATACACTGAGAGATATTCATGTGCATAGGTAATGGTATTGCCCGAGGCACCTATGGCATAAAGAAGGGGATCCATGAATAAATAAAGCGGCACCGTCAGTAAAAGTGCAAGCACCAAAAGCACCAGCGCACCGTTTCCCAGCATTGCTTCGGCATGATCCTTTTTCCCGGATCCTAAGGATATGGCCGCAAGTGGTGCCCCTCCGCCACCTGCGAACTGGGCAAATGCAGCCACTACTATGATCACGGCATTGCATACACCTATACCCGCCAGAGCCTTAGATCCTATATCCGGGATATGGCCTATATAGATACGGTCCACGATGCTGTAAAACATATTGACCATCTGAGCCATAATGGACGGAGCCGCCATTTTTATCATAAGCGGAAGCATAGGCGCATCCGAGAAAGAATTATTTGTTTCCATGAATCAAACCTCTTTTATGATATCCACCAGCCTGGCATGCATGCCGGAGCAGGAGGGCATCCATTTCGAACCGGATCGCTTCGGTGGAAAATGAATGCCCTCCTGCTCCTGATTAACTGTTTATCAGGGCTGCTCTCTCTGCCAGGAGTACCTTGTCCGGACCCTGTTTTTTGACTCTGGCAAAATTGTAGAGGAGGAGTCCGGCTCCGAGGATGGCGAGTATGGCGGATAATGCCTGGGATACTGCGATGTTGGTTCCCCAGAGGTAGAGGGAATCCGTGCGAAGTCCTTCGATCCAGAATCGTCCGATCCCATAGGTGAGAAGGTACTGGAATATGATCTGTCCGGTAAACTTCTTTTTGGGTGCCATCAGGAAGAAGACTATCACCGTGCAAAGATTCCACATGGACTCATAGAAGAAGGTGGGATGAACCTGTATGAACATCTCATTTCCTATCTTTACCGCATGCTCCAATACGTCCTGATTCAGCATGTTGGGATTTACGATAGCCTCCTTTATCCTCATGGCAAACAATGAATCGGTATACCCTCCGAAGGCTTCAGTGTTGAAGAAATTGCCCCATCTTCCCACGCTCTGACCCACCAGAAGTCCGAGAACCGCGGAGTCCATCATGGAGAGGACATTGATCTTCCGAAGCTTACAGAAAAGAGTGCAGCCAAGGATCCCCACTGTGATGCCTCCATAGATTGCAAGTCCGCCCTGACGTATGTTCAGGATTTCATTAATATGCTGTGAATAATACTCCCATTCAAAGGCAACATAGTAGGCTCTCGCACCCAGGATGGCAAAGACGATGGTGTAAAGTCCCATATCCTGAATGTCATCCACCTTTAGGCCCCGGCGTTTATAGTCATAGCTTGCGATCAGGAATCCCAGGATCATTCCGATGCCGATTATGATCCCGTAAAAAGCTATGCGGAATCCGAAGATGTGTATGTCGTTTTTCAGATGCTCTATTCCAACCCCGAGGTGAGGAAAATATATGTCGAAATTATCTGTATTCATTGATGTCCTTTCAGGAATACCTTTTAGTTTTTACACATTAAAAATAATGCATTCAAACCAAAGTCTCAGATATCCCTCTTCATATTTCAAAATCTTTTGATCATAACGTCAGCAGCTGATATCAGAATGCTTCTTCCAGCAATCATGCTATTGCAGGAAAATCTTGTCTGCCACCACTTCGCCGGTGTCACGAAGCTTTACCAGTATTCTTGCCACAGGAGTGGAAAGCGTTGACGCATCGGGTTCTGTTCCCAGGGTCTGACCGTCCAGATCGTAATAGCAGGCGGTTTGTCCCGGTTCCAATATAAAGCTTTCGGAAGCTTCATTTCTCCCGCCGGAATCTGCTATGCCAAACTCTGTTTCAGCTTTTTCCAAAATGCTGTTTTCTATTGTCTCACCAAAGGAACTGATTTTTATGAGTCCGCCATGTTCCTTTATGAGTTTCTCGCAAACCTCATCCGGCTTATAAAGCGATGTCACCTGAAGCTCTGTTTCATATTCCGGGTAAGCCGAGAGCATCAGACAGGTTTTGAAATTCGATTGAAGCTTCAGGTCTGTGTTCAGTGCAGGGATGTAAACCCTTTCAAAATCTTCATTCCAGTTGGCATAGTCCGGATCTTCTCTCTTATCTGTAAAACCGTAAACCCTCTTCAGCCATTCTCCGAGGAAAAGGCTTACCTTGTAGGCACCGTAAGCATTTAGATGAGCATTGGGATCCACCAGGTCTGTGTCCCAGTCCACCACAGTGGAACTGAGTTTTCCATTATTTGCTGTCGCTCCGTTTCCGTCTGAATCCGCATTCAGCTGCATCTCATCTGTGCCTGCAACCTGAGCGGTATCCTCTCCTGTTTCGGATGAATTTGCATTCTGCTGCATCTCATTTGTGCCTGCAGCCTGAGCGGAATCCCCTCCGGTTTCGGATGAATTATCAGTTATCATCTGATCTTCGTCGACGCCGGAAATAACATCATTGTCATCTGCAAGTTCCGATGCACCTTCCACATCATACATCATATCAATGACTTCGATGCCCAGCTCCTCCGCCAGCTTCATCACTCTGTTTTCTGCCCGCTGGTTTTCAACCGATGCGGGATAGGGCACTCTCATGAAGCAAACCTGAACACCCGCGTCTTCACATACCTTTACGAATCCTCTGATGTAATCATCTGCTCCATCAGACCCCTCTGTCACATCCTGAGCCGGCACCCTGTCGATATCCATGGGTACCGCCACTCCGTATCTAGCTTCGGAGCCGTAGTAAGGATTGAAATAATCATCGCTGAAGGACTCCTTGAGAGACTGCTCCGTCACCTCATTCCATCTGCTGTGATACACGGAAAACGAGAAAAGCAGCTCCGTCTTCTCCCCTGTGCTCCTGCCCCGAAGGAGATCCCGGACAGCCTCAACCTTTAACCTGTCCGGGGGGTAAGCATCCAGAGAATAATGCATAAAGCTCACATCCATAAAGGGCTGGTCAAAGGCATACATATCGTAAATGTCAAGTACCGCAAGCTTCGGCTTATGATGCCGGAGGCTTTCCCTGAGCACCCAGTAGGACATTCCGAGAGATGCCGCATGTCCCGCCAGATTATAGCTTGTGATCCCGTACTTATCCCATATTTCCATGGGCTGGATACCGCTAAGTACATGGCTGGAGCCGTAGAACAGCACATCATATTCTTTTTGTTCGGAAAAAAACTTAATGTATTTTTGCCGACTCACTGTTCTTTCTGTCACTCTGTTCCCGAGATAAATGCCTCCTGAGACGAAGCACAGAATCAGAATGACAGAAAAAATTCGTTTTAATAATTTCATGCTATGATCCCAATTAAATCAGTATTGAAAATATATAAAGCTTGAAGCGTTGTAAGCATTACCCCAGATCCCGAAGATCAGGATGACCAGTATGAAAAGGGCAAGGATAAGCTCCCGGAGGATCATGGGTCTCTGAAGCACCCATCTCCCCGGGTCACCTCCGTGATACTTGATAAGATCAGCTATAAAAAGGATTCCTGTCGAGATGATCAGAAGCAGGAAATTCTTCATGTCAAGCCCAAAAGAGTAAAGGTACTCGGGACTGAATTGCGATGCCCCGAAGTTACAAAATATCTGCTTCAGCATCAGCACTGCATCCCTAAGTCCCGCTGCTCTGAAAAAGAGCCAGGCAAAATCTATAAGGCAGAAGGTGATGAAGATTCTCAGAAGCTTCAGAGCCGTCATGCCGGGATCTGCTAAACCGGGCTTTGCTATACCTGACGTTGCTGTAACCTTCTTTGCCGCCAGCCTCACGCTTCCGCCCATGGCAGGATTTTTCTTCAGATCCAGAACCTCCCTGTCAAAGCCGAAAATGCCCAAAACCCGGGTTCTTACAGGAAGCAGAAGGCTTCCCATTATCTGGTAAATTCCATTCAAGGCTCCCCACACAATATAGCTCCACTGGCTTCCATGCCATAGACCGCTGACTATGAAGACTACCATGATATTCAGGTACCTCCTCAAAGCATTACAGCGGTTCCCTCCCAGAGGGAGATACAGATAATCCCTAAACCAGCTTGATAGGGATATATGCCAGCGGCGCCAGAAATCCTGAACCGAAACACTGAAGTAAGGACAGTTGAAATTGTCCATCAGCCGGATGCCAAGCATTTTTGCCGCGCCAATGGCTATGGTGGAGTAGCCGCAAAAATCGCAGTAAATCTCCACAGCATATATCACAGTGGCTGCCACTATGGCTGAGCCGTAGATATCGTGATACCCGGCGTAAACATTATTCACAAATATGGCTGCCCTGTCCGCGATCACCAGCTTCAGGAAAAAGCCCCAAAGCATGAGAAGAAAACCCTCCGAGACTCTGTCCCAGTCAAAGCTCCTTGGCTTAAGATACTGTGGAAGCAGCGACGGTGCCCGCCCTATGGGACCGGAAAGAATGGATGGGAAAAAGCTCACAAAAAGTGCATAGTTTATAAAATTTTTCTCGGCCGGTATCTTTTCCCTGTAAATGTCTATGAGGTACCCCGCCGACTGAAACAAGAAGAAGGAAATGCCAACGGGCATCACGATGTCGAGATGGTTCACCGGAAGGTTAACGGAAAACCTTGCCAAAAGGCCTGAGACATTGTCAAGCAGAAAGTTCGTGTACTTGAAAAATGCAAGGAGACCGAACACCACGATCAGGGCGAATGTCAGGATTCCCTTCCGTTTCGAAATCCCCTGCTCCATATTGAGGTCGGTTTCTATCCCGCTACTCACCTCGGAATTCACCCGGTTTGCCATGGATATACTGCTTTCCCCTGTTTCATCCTGAGATCCCAAAGTTCCCTGGTAAGGCTTCACATGATCAACTTCGGATTCGGAACGGGAGTCAGCTTCCACTTCTCTACTCTTCTGCAAACCCTCTCTGTCTTTCTTTGAGTATTTCCCCAAAGCAAGTCCACATATATATGTGAATACAGTAAACAACAAAAGCAACAACCCGTACCTGGGATTCCAGCTCATGTAGAACCAGTAGCTGGTCAAAAGCAGCCAGAAATTCTGCAGCCCCTTGGGAGCTATATAATATATGATCAGCACGATGGGAAAAAATACCAAAAATCCCAAAGAGTTAAAAACCATGCAATTCTCCTGTTATGGCTTAGATTCATTTTCCTGAATCAAAGCCTTGTTATACTTGAGCATTCCGGACGAGTCTGACAATAATCAAATCCCTCAATAAAATAATTCACGTCAAAGAGCAGAGACAGACTACAGACCAGCCTTAATACTGTTTTCCGAATCCCCCCTGGGAACTGCTCCTCTGTCTCCGCATACTTCTTAGTAATTACCTTATTCCTAAAATCTCCAGGAACTGCTCCTCTGTCACGATGGGAACTCCCAGCTCTTTCGCTTTCTTGTTCTTGCCGGAGGTTGAGGTTATATCGTTATTCACGAGGTAAGCGGTTTTCGCGGAAACGGAGCCTGCCGCCCTTCCACCGGCTTTCTCGATAAGGTCCTGAAGCTCCTTACGGTTTGAGAAATGTATCAGGGAGCCGGTGATAACCACGGACATTCCTTCAAGTGTCTTCGGGGTATCGTCCTCCTGATCCTGCTTTTGAATAGTGAGCTCCTGCAGAAGACCCTCAAGCTCCACCATTTTTTTCTCATCTCCGAAGTACTTTACGATATTCTCCGCAAGCACCTGTCCGATGCCTTCGATTTCCAGAAGCTCTTCCACCGTAGCCTTACGGAGTCTGTCAATGTCCTGACCGAAGAATCTGCACAGGACCTTGGCATTGGCGAGACCGATACCTGCGATGCCGAGACCGTAGATCAGTCTGTAAAGCTCGGTATTCCTGGAGTTATCAATGGCCTTTGTGAGATTGTCGTAGCTCTTCTCGCCGAAGCCCTCCATGGAAACGATGTCATCACGGTATCTGTCGAGATGGAAAACGTCTCTGTAGGTATGGATAAATCCGTGACCAATGAATTTTTCCAGAGTCTGCTCGCTGAGGCCGTCAACATTAAGGGCATCACGGCTTACAAACAGGGAGAAATTCTTTATCTTCTTGGCAGGGCACTCGGGGTTCCGGCAGTACAGGAACTTAGCCTCGTTGTCCATGCGGATCTCGGTTTCGTGGCCACATGCGGGACACATCTTCGGGGGCTGAAGTCCGCCGGTTTTTGTGAGATTGTCCGCGATCTGCGGTATGATCATGTTTGCTTTATAAACAGTCACCCTGTCGCCGATTCCCAGGTCCATGTCCTCACAATAGGAAATATTGTGAAGGCTTGCCCTGGTAACGGTGGTGCCCTCAAGCTCCACGGGGTCAAAGATGGCCACCGGATTGATAAGCCCGGTACGGCTGGGTGACCACTCCACCTCACGAAGGGTGGTTTCCGCCTGTTCGTCACTCCATTTGAAGGCGATGGCATTTCTCGGGAACTTGGCTGTGCGTCCGAGGCTTAGGCCATAGGCGATGTCTTCATATATAAGTACAAGTCCATCGGAAGGGAAATCGTTTGTCTTGATCTCCTCGGAGAACCACTTAACGGTATCAGCGATGTTATCCTTTGTGACCTTTTTATAGCCCACCACGTCGAAGCCGAGATTCATCAAAAACTGGTACTGGGCTTCTCTGGAATTTCCGAAATCAACCTCTGAGCCGTCCGCCTCCACAGCACTTACCAGTGCAAATGCCATCAGCTCCACATGGCGGCTTTTCGTTACTCTTGCGTCAAGCTGACGTACCGATCCCGAGCAGAGATTTCGCGGGTTCTTGTACTTTGCGTCAGCTTCCGAAATAGTCTCGTTTATTTCATTAAAATGCGAATAGCTGATGATGGCTTCGCCTCGCAGCACCAGCTCTCCCTTGAAGCTTATCTTCGTGGGAACATTATCAAAGACCCTGGCATTCTGAGTAACAACCTCACCTATTTCACCGTTTCCTCTGGTGACAGCTTTCTCAAGCGCGCCTTCTCTATAGGTAAGAACCACGGTAAGTCCGTCCATCTTCCAGCTGAGAAGACCTTCCTTGTCCTGAAGCCAGGCAGCCAGATCCTCTACGGATTTTGTTTTGTCGAGAGAAAGCATGGGGCTTTTGTGAGACTCCTTGGGAAGCTCCGACAGAACCTCGTAGCCGACTCTCTGGGTGGGAGAACCGCTGAGTACAACCCCGGTCTCTTCTTCGAGAGCCTGAAGCTCGTCATAGAGACGGTCATACTCGAAGTTGGACATTATCTCATTGCCCTCAACATAGTAAACTCTCGCCGCTTCGTTCAGGGTTTTGACAAGATCCTTCATTCTTTGGTTTGAATCAGCCATACCTTTCCTCCATCACAAATTTTCAATATCATCCGTCAAATCACTTAGCTCGATCTCCCTATACTGCCCCGGTTTCAGCCCGCGCAAAGTGAGATCCATGATACGGATCCTCTTAAGCTTCTTAACCTTATAACCGTAAGCCGCGCACATCCTTCTGATCTGGCGGTTCAGTCCCTGGGTAATGACAATATGGAACTCATGCTGCCTTACCTTCGGTGCCAATGTCATGTCCTGCCAAACCTCACAGGGCCGGGTGGTGACATTAAGCTCCTTGATATAAACTCCGTCCGCAAGCTTATCAAGGAATTCCCTGGTAAGGGCTTTGTCAGTGGTGACCACATATTCCTTTTCATGATAGTTTCGTGCACGGTTAATGCGATTTACCAGATCCCCCTGGTTGGTCAGAAGTATAAGTCCTTCGGACTCCTTATCCAGTCTTCCGATGGGGTAGACTCTGGTGTGGTAGTTGATGGCTTCTATAATATTGGTAGCCTTGTCCTTGTCTGAGGTTGTGCAGACCACTCCACGGGGCTTGTAATAGGCAAGAAGCACCGGCTCCGGCTTGTCATAATCCTTGCCGTCCCTGGAAATCTGTTCTCCGTATCTCTCCATCATCTTTGTGGATTCAGTCGCCAGAAGGAAACGCTCCTCAGGATTTTTGGCATTGGCATTTAAGGCATGGGGATTCACACAGGTACCGTCAAGCTCGATGGAATCAGCCTCCGTAACCTGCTGTCCCATCTCCACCGGCTTACCGTTCACGGTGATGCGGCCGGCCTCCACCAGACGGTCCGCCTCTCTTCTGGAGCAAACCCCAAGCTCTGATAATCTTTTATTTATTCTCATTGTATTTCCTATTTTGCTTGTTTTTTCAAACAGATTTGTTTAGACACGCAGACTACCTTCTATCGTTCTTTTGCGTGTCACATCCTTCAAAAATAGACCGTTTCAAACACGCAGAACACCCTCTATCGCTCTTCTGCGTGTCATATGTCAAGCCCACAACCCATTTGACGACCAACACCTTAATGCTTATCTTTCAAATCAGCAAAGAAGCATGCATCCCCAAAACTGAAGAAACGATATCTCTCTTTCACAGCGGTATTGTAGGCATTAAGCACATGCTCCCTTCCGGCAAATGCTGACACCAGCATCACAAGCGTGGACTCCGGCAAATGGAAGTTCGTGATGAGTGCATCCATACACTTGAACTTGTAGCCGGGATAGATGAAGATATTGGTCCATCCGGAAGTTGCGGGCATGGTTCCGTCCGGAAGTGCCGCAGACTCAACGGTTCTGCAGGAGGTGGTTCCCGTACAGATGACTCTGTGTCCCTCGGCGTGGGCCTTGTTTATCTTATCTGCCTCGGACTGCTCCACAACATAGAACTCGCTGTGCATATGGTGCTCCTCGATCTTCTCAGCCTTGACCGGTCTGAAGGTTCCGAGCCCGACATGCAAAGTAACGTGGGCGATCTCCACACCCTTCGCCTTCACTGCCTCCAAAAGCTCTTTGGTCCAATGCAGACCTGCTGTAGGTGCAGCGGCTGAACCGTCATTTTTTGCATAGACCGTATTGTATCTTTCTCTTTCCTTTAACTGGTGGTGAATGTATGGCGGTATAGGCATTTCCCCAAGCTTATCCAGAACCTCTTCCCAGATTCCCTCAAACTCAAAGCGGATAATGCGGTTTCCGTCATCAATTGTCTCGATGACTTCACCTCTCAGGAGTCCGTCGCCGAAGGATACTCTCGCTCCGTTTCTCATTTTCTTTCCCGGCTTTACGAGGCATTCCCAGTCTGTTGCGGACTTTCTCTGTAAAAGCAGAACCTCCACATGAGCTCCGGTCTCCTCCTTGACACCGTGAAGTCTTGCAGGGATAACCTTTGTGTCATTGATGACCAGGCAGTCTCCCGGCTGAAGGTAATCGATAATGTCATAAAAGTGTTTATGTTCAATGTCTCCGGTATTTTTGTCCATCACCAGGAGTCTTGAGTCTGATCTCTTCTCAAGAGGGTCCTGGGCAATGAGCTCTTCCGGCAGGTCATAGTAAAAATCTTTTGTATCCATCTTTAAATCTCCTTTGTAATGGGATCATCAGCCGATAAAAATTCGACTTCGTCGACGGCTGACGCTACATGCCAGGCTTCCTCCGGAAAACCTGACACAACAGTCTCACGACAAATTCAATATATTATATACCACACACAGCTTTCACGCCACAAAAAAACCACTTACTCCCTTTATCCGGAGTAAGTGGTACTTTTGTTTTTTTATTGACTATTACTTTCCGACTCAGATGCCGCCTCTGTTTCAGCAGCGGATTCAGATTCTGTTGCGGGTTCAGTGGCTACCTCGTTACCGTCGATGGCGATGAGGGAAACCTGGCTGTCGATAGCTTCCTGGCTGTCGGTGTAAATACGGCCGCTCTGGAAGGCGTCATAGATTACTGCAAGACGCTCATCACCCGAGATTGCCTGAAGAAGATTTGAGTTTGAAGTATTGATCAGCTCCTGAACCTCTTCATGGCTTGTAATGTATTCATTTACAAACTTTGTCTGATCCGGACTCAGATTTTCGATGATTTCAAACTGGTTGGAGTCATTTACCTTTACATAACAGTACATGATTCCCGGTGCCAGTGTATCGACTCTTCTGAATTTCACGTCGTAGGTCACGAATACAAGTCTCGAGTTTTCCTCAAGTGCATTCACTGCATACTGTCTGATGTTTGAGTAGGATTCAATGTAGCCTGCCTGAGTCTGAAGCTGGGATTTCAGAAACTCACTCTGCTCAGGTGTCTGATTGGAAACTCCTGTCATTTCATAAAGAGTATCAACGTCTGCATTGAGACGCGCTTCGAAAAACTTCTCAAAAAATGCTGTCAGATATTCATCGTGATATTCACGGACTATAGTAGGATCTTCAGTCTCCTCTACGGTAGTCTCGGGAACAGCCACAGTTTCGGTCTGGGTCTTCGGAACATTGGCTTCCTTAACCTCAGCAGATGGATCTTTATCGATTATCACTATGATGACCATCAAAACAAGCACAATAGCAGGAATAACAAGCATTCCCTTCAGCTCATCGATGTCAAAAACATCATTATGCATGGCTGTATAGCGGCGACCTTTTCTCAGCCCGTTCACTTCCTCCGCCGATTTTTCCTCAAGTACCTTATTTACATCATTAAGGTCTCTAAGCTTTTTATCCATTTGTTAATGCTCCATCTGCTCCATAGTAATATCCGTTTACCCAATTGTTCTGAACCCTGGAACCGTCATGCTGGATATAATAAAATTTGTTATCAACTGTGATGAGTCCCGGTCCCTGGAGAACACCGTCATTGGTATTGAAATAATACCATTTGTTATTGATCATCTGCCAGCCGGTGCACATCTTTCCGTCAGCGCCTGAATATCTCCATCCATTGCTTTCAAGTACCCAGGTATTTACCTCGAGATATCCTGAAGGATTGAAATGATAATAAGCTCCGTCGATAAGTCTCCAGCAGCTTACCGGATAAGTTCCGTCATCATAAAGATACCACATGCCCTGCTGTTCAAACTGCCAGCCTGTTTTAAGATATGTAAAAGCTGATACATACTTTGTATTGGCAACAGTTGAACTGGAGCTGTAAACATTGTTTATTGTAGGATTCATGGAATTGGGATCATTAAGCTTTGCAAGACCCTGGGACGCAATATTTCCTGCAGTCGGGCCATAGGTTGCCGTATTATACAACGTTCCCTGGCTGTTGTAAGCAGTATTTCCTCCGGTGTAATTCTCTGTATAAATCACCGTTCCTGTGCCGCTTGGACTAACGTATGAAGTACCGCCACTTGGATCATGGGTTCTGGATTTCACATCATCGCTTGTAACAGTAACCCTGCTGCTGGCTTCAGACCAGGAATGCCATTTATTGTTTACATCCCTCATTCTTACTTTAGCATAGTAGTAGCCCTTACTACTCACGCTGGTATCAACACTTGTATCATCACCGTCAACCGATAAAGTTTTGGCTTTGGTATCAGCACTCTCTTTTTTTGTTGAATCCTTAACCTTGTAAACCTGTACCTGATATTTATCAATTCCGTCAAAATCAGGCGCATTCCAGTTGATAGTAAAATCACATCCGCTCTGTTCTATGCTGACGCCTGTGGGTATGTCACCCGCAAAAGCCCAAAATGAAAACATGGCACTCATGGCCGCTGTCAGAAAAAATGCTTTCCTAAATAATTTCATACTCTGCTCCTCATTTATAAATGCTTGCTTTACGCCGTTTATTTCTGACACAGATGTCAATCTAATCGGCTCTATAAACAAATGTATTTCGCTGTTTTTCTGCGACATACTGATGTCGACCTAATCGACTCTATAAACAAATGTGTTTTGCCGTTTTTCTGCGGCAAATTGATGTCGACCTTACCGACTTCATTGTTACTAACCTCCGTATCAAATAATGTAGGGATCTACAGCTTTGATACTTCAGGCTGACTACATTTATACATAGTTTTACAGATATAGTTTACAATATCCCACTACAAGAAAAAAGGCAAAAGTCTTGTCGCTTTCTTTACTTTCCCCTTATTATTTTATAACGCAAAAAAAGAACGTAGAGAAAATCTCTACGCTCTTTTGAAAATTCATCTAGTGAAACCAGGAATCGAAGAATTACTCTATGATAGAAACAACTCTTCCAGATCCTACTGTTCTACCACCCTCACGGATAGCGAAACGAAGACCCTCTTCCATAGCTACAGGGTGGATGAGCTCTACAGTCATCTCTGTGTTATCACCAGGCATGCACATCTCTGTACCCTCTGGAAGGTGGCAAACACCAGTAACGTCTGTTGTTCTGAAATAGAACTGAGGTCTGTAGTTTGTGAAGAAAGGTGTGTGACGTCCACCTTCATCCTTTGTAAGTACGTATACCTGAGCAGTAAACTTGCTATGGCACTTTACTGAACCCGGCTTGCAGAGAACCTGACCTCTCTCGATCTGATCACGGTTGATACCACGAAGGAGAAGACCTACGTTATCACCAGCCTGAGCATCATCAAGAGTCTTACGGAACATCTCGATACCGGTTACAACAGTCTTCTGAGTCTCCTCAGAAATACCTACAACTTCAACTTCATCGTTAAGGTGAAGAACACCACGCTCTACACGGCCTGTAGCAACAGTTCCACGACCTGTGATTGTGAATACGTCCTCAACAGGCATAAGGAAAGGCTTATCTGTCTCACGTGCAGGAGCAGGAATGTACTCATCAACCTGCTTCATAAGCTCAAGAATCTTGTCGCCCCACTCACACTTAGGATCCTCAAGAGCCTTAAGAGCTGAACCCTGAACTACAGGAATCTCATCGCCTGGGAACTCATACTCGTTAAGAAGGTCTCTAACCTCCATCTCTACGAGCTCAAGAAGCTCAGGATCGTCAACCATATCGCACTTGTTAAGGAATACAACGATAGCAGGAACACCTACCTGACGAGCAAGAAGGATATGCTCTCTTGTCTGAGCCATAACACCATCAGTTGCAGCAACAACGAGGATAGCACCATCCATCTGAGCAGCACCAGTGATCATGTTCTTTACATAGTCAGCGTGGCCCGGGCAGTCAACGTGAGCATAGTGACGGTTCTCTGTCTCATACTCAACGTGTGCAGAGTTGATTGTGATTCCTCTTTCTCTCTCTTCAGGTGCCTTATCGATCTGATCGAAAGGAACAGCTGGATCAAGTCCAAGTCTGTCAGCGAGAACTGCTGTGATAGCAGCTGTAAGAGTTGTTTTACCGTGGTCTACGTGACCGATGGTACCGATGTTAACATGTGGCTTAGTTCTTTCGAAATGTGCCTTTGCCATTTTTCAATTCCTCCTGGAAAATGTAATACAACGAATATCATGTCAAGCACCATGCATGCGCTCGCATGCTCCGTGCAGTACATTATGCCAATTGCAAAGTATCTCCTTGCAATCAGCAAACATGATTTTATCATTGTTAGTTTATTTTATCAAGTATTTTTGGGCATTCAGATGCTTATCTTAGCCCAAAAATACTGACTTTTTTTAAAAATTTCTAATTATTTGCCTTTTTTCTCTTTGAGAACAGCATCCTGAACGTTCTTAGGGCACTTCTCATAGTGATCGAAGAACATTGAGTAGTTTGCACGACCCTGTGTCTTTGAACGAAGGTCTGTTGCATAACCGAACATCTCTGCAAGAGGTACAAAGCTGTTAACCTGCTTGCCTGAAGGGATGTCCTCCATGCTCTCGATACGTCCACGACGAGAGTTTACATCGCCGATAACGTTACCCATATACTCTTCAGGAGTTACGATCTCAACCTTCATGATAGGCTCAAGAAGAACAGGATCTGCCTTCTCCATAGCTGTCTTGAATGCGATTGAACCTGCGAACTCGAATGCACGCTCGTTAGAATCGACATCATGGTATGATCCATCGTAAACATTAGCATGGATACCAAGTACAGGATAGCCGGCAAGAATACCTGACTGAGCTGCGTTTCTGATACCCTTCTCGATAGCAGGAATGTACTCCTTAGGGATAGAACCACCGACAACAGTAGACTCAAACTTGAAGGTCTCTTCAGCGTTTGCATCCATCGGCTCGAACTTAACCTTACAATCACCGTACATACCTGAACCACCGGACTGGTGAACATAACGGCCCTGTACATCAACAGCCTTTGTAAATGTCTCCTTGTAAGCAACCTGAGGAGCACCAACATTAGCCTCTACGTGGAACTCACGGAGAAGACGGTCAACAATGATCTCAAGGTGAAGCTCACCCATACCAGAAATGATTGTCTGTCCTGTCTCTTCATCTGTTCTTACGCGGAATGTAGGATCCTCTTCAGCAAGCTTTGCAAGAGCATCTGTCATCTTACCCTGTGAAGCCTTGGTCTTAGGCTCGATAGCAACAGAGATAACAGGCTCAGGGAATTCCATAGACTCAAGGATGATAGGGTGCTGCTCGTCACAGATTGTGTCACCTGTTGTAGTAGTCTTGAAACCTACTGCAGCTGCGATATCACCTGAGAATACTTCATCAAGTTCCTGTCTCTTGTTAGCATGCATCTGAAGAAGACGACCAACTCTCTCCTTCTTATCCTTTGTAGAGTTCAGGCAGTAAGAACCGGTCTTAAGTGTACCTGAATATACACGGAAATATGCAAGCTTACCTACGAATGGGTCAGTCATGATCTTGAATGCAAGAGCTGAGAATGGAGCTGAATCTGATGAAGGTCTTGAGGCCTCATTTCCATCCATATCTGTACCTGTAACATCAGGAACATCTGTAGGAGCCGGGAGATAATCAATAACAGCATCAAGAAGCTTCTGTACGCCCTTGTTTCTGTAAGCTGTACCGCAGAGGCAGGGAATTGCATCACCTGCAATAGTAGCCTTACGAAGAGCCTTCTTCATTTCTTCAATAGTAAGCTCTTCACCCTCAAGGTACTTCTCCATAAGATCCTCATCAAGCTCAGCGATCTGCTCTACCATCTTTGTATGGTACTCTTCAGCCTGATCCTTCATATCATCAGGAACATCTGTGATCTCGATGTCTTCGCCCTTGTCATCTCTATAGTAGTAAGCCTTCATCTCCATAAGGTCGATGAGACCTACATAAGTGTCCTCACGTCCGATAGGAATCTGAACCATAACGCAGTTCTTACCAAGACGATCAATGATAGTCTGAACAGAATGGAAGAAATCAGCACCTACTATATCCATCTTGTTGATGAATGCCATTCTGGGTACATGATATGTATCAGCCTGTCTCCAAACGTTCTCTGACTGTGGCTCAACGCCGGACTTAGCGTCGAACACACCTACAGCACCGTCAAGTACTCTGAGTGAACGCTCAACCTCAACAGTGAAGTCTACGTGACCCGGAGTATCAATGATGTTGATTCTGTACTCAGGAGCACCTTCAATCTTCTTGTGCTGGAACTCCTGTGTCCAGTGACATGTAGTAGCAGCGGATGTGATAGTGATACCACGCTCCTGCTCCTGCTCCATCCAGTCCATGGTTGCAGTTCCTTCATGTGTGTCACCGATCTTGTGGTTAACACCTGTGTAGAAGAGGATACGCTCTGTCAGTGTAGTCTTACCGGCATCGATATGTGCCATGATACCAATATTTCTTGTATGCTCAAGTGAATATTCTCTGGTAGCCAAAGTGTTTCCCTCCTATCAGAATCTGTAATGTGCGAATGCCTTGTTAGCCTCAGCCATTCTATGCATCTCTTCCTTACGCTTAACAGCTGCACCGGTATTGTTTGCAGCGTCCATGATCTCGTTAGCGAGTCTCTCAGCCTGAGTCTTCTCAGATCTCTTACGTGAGAACTCTGTAAGCCAACGAAGGCCAAGTGTCTGACGTCTCTCAGGCTTAACCTCCATAGGTACCTGATATGTGGCACCACCGATACGCTTAGCCTTAACTTCAAGAACAGGCATGATGTTGTTCATAGCCTCTTCAAATACTTCTGTAGCTTCCTTGCCGCTCTTCTCTGCGACGATGTCGAATGCACCATAAACGATCTTCTGTGCAACACCCTTCTTACCATCAAGCATGATGGAATTAACAAGCTTTGTTACAATCTTTGAATTGTAGATTGGGTCTGCGAGAACGTCTCTGTGCAGAGTATGTCCTTTACGTGGCACGTTACTTCCCTCCTTAAAAATTTGTTTTAGATCATCGGTACTCTACGCAACTGCTACTTAAATGTAGTGTTTTGCGAGTTCATGCGGACAAGGACACACCTTATATAAATAATGAGTTCCATTATCCGTCATTTTAACCATGTCTTAATTGCTGAATCTTACTAAGGTAATTAATTCCTTAAGTAATACATTACCTCTCAAGTATTAAATTACTTCTTAGGTAATACATTACTTCCTGGATAATAAATTACTTCTTAGCCTTAGGTCTCTTTGCGCCGTACTTTGAACGGGCCTGCATTCTGTTTGCAACGCCGGCTGTGTCCAGTGTTCCACGGATGATATGGTATCTTGTACCAGGAAGATCCTTAACACGGCCACCACGGATCATAACAACAGAGTGCTCCTGAAGGTTATGTCCCTCTCCCGGAATGTATGATGTAACTTCGAAACCGTTTGAAAGTCTTACTCTGGCGATCTTACGAAGAGCTGAGTTAGGCTTCTTAGGTGTAGCTGTCTTAACAGCTGTACATACACCACGCTTCTGAGGAGCGGAAATGTTAGTTGCCACCTTCTTTAAAGAGTTGAATCCTTTCTGAAGTGCAGGTGCGGTAGACTTCTTCTTCTGAGAAGTTCTGCCCTTTCTTACTAACTGGTTAAATGTAGGCATTTGGTTCTCCTTTCAATAGATTTATAATATGTATATTTTTTAACCTGAAATACCAAACAGGGCGTGTTTTTTCACGCACGCCTAAGTACTATACTTCAACCACATTTTATTGTCAATCAAATTTATATAATTTTCATATAACAAAAGAAACCACACTTTTAGCTGACTCATAATCTGTTTTTTGTGATATGAGTCATTGTGAAACCTGAGACTACATGACTCATAATCACATTTTAAAATATATAGGTCATAAAAAATCAGTCCAAATCTTGACTCATTTATCCTTTTTGAGGATATAGGTCATTAAAAACCGGGTAAAGTATTGACTCTAATTTCAATTTTGGAGATTTAGGTCATTAAGCTTCAGGTATAGTCTTGACCCATATTACGTTTTTGTGGATTTAAGTCATTGAGTATCAGGAAAGGGCTTGACTCATATTCCGTATTTAAAGATTTAGGTCATTGAGTATCAGGAAAGGGCTTGACTCATATTCCGTTTTTGCAGATATAGGTCATTTGAGTATCGGGGATTACTTGACCCATATTCTTTTTTTGTGAATATAGGTGAAAAGGAACCGCAGCAAGCCGCGGTCCCTTTCTTCTATTATTACTGTTTGGTTACGGACTGTTTAGTGTTAAACACTTCATCAGTCAGAACTATTTACAGTACATTATTCTTCTGGTTCTCGATTCTGTGACGGGCTGCGATTCTCTCAACGCCTTCAGCATCGATGTCAAATGCCTCATCAGGTGTGAAGAGCTGCTCTGTCTCGTCCTCGATATCCTCAATATCCTGTGAAAGCTCTACATTTCTGTAACGCTTCATGCCTGTACCGGCAGGAATGAGCTTACCGATGATAACGTTCTCCTTAAGTCCCACAAGGTTGTCTCTCTTTCCGTTGATGGCAGCCTCGGTAAGAACCTTGGTTGTCTCCTGGAAGGATGCGGCTGACAGGAAGGAATCTGTTGCAAGAGATGCCTTGGTGATACCAAGCATGATTCTTGTTCCCTCTGCCGGCTTCTTGCCTTCTGCGATAAGTCTCTCGTTCTCATCCTCGAAATCAAGGCGATCAACGGTTGTACCCGGAATGAAGTGTGAATCACCGGCATCGTTGATTCGTTCTTTCTTCATCATCTGATGAACGATCATCTCGATATGTCTGTCCTGAATCTCAACACCCTGGAGACGGTATACTCTCTGAACTTCAGAGATCATGTAATCCTGTACTGCCTTGGTGCCCTTGATCTTCAGAAGATCATGAGGGTTAATGGAACCTTCTGTAAGTACGTCACCGGCCTCAAGAACCTGGCCGTTCTGCACCTTAAGTCTGGAACCGTATGGAATGAGGTATGTCTTTGACTGAGCATTAGCAGAATCAGTAACAACAACCTCTCTCTTCTTAGCGGTTTCCTTGATTTCAACCACACCCGGGATCTCTGTAAGAATTGCAAGTCCCTTAGGTTTACGAGCCTCGAAAAGCTCCTCAACTCTCGGAAGACCCTGTGTGATATCACCACCGGCAACACCACCGGTGTGGAAGGTTCTCATGGTAAGCTGTGTACCAGGCTCACCGATTGACTGAGCAGCGATGATACCAACTGCCTCACCAATCTGAACCGGCTGACCTGTTGCAAGGTTTGAACCGTAGCACTTAGCGCAGACACCATTCTTTGAACGGCATGTAAGTACGGTTCTGATCTTAATGGTCTTTCTTCCCATATTGTTAAGAGCCTTGATAACACGAGGTGCACGCTTAGGTGTAACCATGTGATCAGCCTTAACGATAGTCTTGCCTGTCTCAGGATCTACGATATCCTCAGCGATGTAACGGCCTGTGATACGATCCTGAAGTGACTCGATCTTCTCCTGTCCGTCAGAAAGCTCTGAAATCTCAAGGAACGGAATCTTGTCCTTATTTGCCGAGCAGTCAAGCTCACGGATGATGAGATCCTGTGTAACGTCAACCATTCGACGTGTAAGATATCCGGAATCGGCTGTACGGAGCGCAGTATCGGAAAGTCCCTTACGGGCACCGTGTGCGGAAATGAAGTACTCCAGTACGTCCAGACCTTCACGGAAGTTTGACTTGATAGGGAGCTCGATGGTACGTCCGGTTGTATCAGCCATGAGTCCACGCATACCTGCAAGCTGCTTGATCTGCTTATCAGATCCACGGGCTCCGGAATCAGCCATCATGAAGATGTTGTTGTACTTATCAAGACCACTGAGAAGGTCATGAGTAAGCTGATCATCGGTCTTCTTCCATGTATCGATAACTTCCTGATATCTCTCTTCCTCTGTTACGAGACCACGACGGTAGTTACGTGCGATCTTGTCTACAGTCTTCTGTGCTTCATCAAGGAGCTGCTGCTTTGATGCAGGCACTGTCATATCTGAAATGGAAACGGTCATGGCTGCAATTGTTGACTGCTTGTAGCCCATAGACTTGATGTCGTCAAGGCTTAATGCTGTCTGTGTAGCACCGTGAACGTCCATTATCTTTTCAAGGATCTTCTTAAGGTTCTTCTTCTTAACGATCTCATCGATTTCAGGAAGGATCTCATTGCCCGGGATTGAACGGTCAACAAATCCGAGATCCTGAGGGATGATCTCATTAAATATGAGACGACCTACAGTTGTATTGATAACACCTTCAACAGTTCTCTCGGTACCGTCCTCGTTCTTGAGGATCTTCTTGATACGTACCTTGATCCTTGTGTGCATGGTGATGTAGCCATTTTCCTTTGCAAGGATAGCCTCGTTAATACTCTTAAAGAACATTCCCTCGTTAGGCTCACCCGGTCTCTCCTGTGTGATGTAGTAGATACCAAGTACCATATCCTGTGAAGGAACTGCAACAACACCACCGTCTGAAGGCTTCAGCAGGTTGTTAGGCGCGAGAAGCATGAATCTGCACTCTGCCTGAGCTTCCTGTGTAAGAGGAAGGTGGATAGCCATCTGGTCACCATCGAAGTCAGCATTGAACGCTGCACAAACGAGCGGATGGAGTCTTATCGCCTTACCTTCTACAAGTGTGGGCTCGAATGCCTGGATACCGAGTCTGTGAAGGGTCGGGGCACGGTTAAGCATAACCGGGTGACCCTTGATAACGCCTTCAAGGATATCCCAAACCATAGGATCGAGTCTCTCGACCATCTTCTTGGCATTCTTAATGTTGTGTGCCTTACCTGTATTAACAAGCTCCTTCATTACGAAAGGCTTGAAAAGCTCGAGAGCCATCTCCTTAGGAACACCGCACTGATAGATCTTAAGGTCAGGTCCTACGACGATAACAGAACGTCCTGAGTAGTCAACACGCTTACCGAGAAGGTTCTGTCTGAAACGTCCCTGCTTACCCTTTAACATATCTGAAAGTGACTTCAGAGCTCTGTTTCCGGGACCTGTTACTGGACGTCCGCGACGACCATTATCGATAAGTGCATCAACAGCTTCCTGAAGCATACGCTTCTCGTTACGTACGATGATCTCAGGTGCGCCAAGCTCGAGAAGACGGGCAAGACGGTTGTTTCTGTTAATGATTCTTCTGTAAAGATCGTTAAGATCCGATGTGGCAAAACGTCCGCCGTCAAGCTGTACCATAGGACGGAGATCAGGCGGGATAACAGGAAGCTCTGTAAGGATCATCCACTCAGGAAGGTTTCCTGATGAGCGGAATGCCTCAACAACCTCAAGTCTCTTTACGATTCTTGCTCTCTTCTGACCGGAAGCATCATCAAGCTCCTGTCTTAATTCTGTATACTCCTTTTCAAGGTCAATGCTCTTAAGGAGCTCAAGTACAGCCTCTGCACCCATTCCCGCACGGAAGGAACCATAACCATACTGTTCAACCGCATCTCTGTACTCCTTCTCGGAGAGAACCTGCTTGTACTCAAGCTGTGTCTCACCCTTATCAAGTACGATATAACTTGCGAAATAGAGAACTCTCTCAAGGACACGGGGACTGATATCAAGTATCAGACCCATCCTTGAAGGAATACCCTTAAAATACCAGATGTGGGAAACAGGAGCCGCAAGAGCGATATGTCCCATTCGCTCACGTCTTACGGAGGATTTTGTTACCTCAACACCGCAGCGGTCACAAACAACACCCTTATAACGGATCTTCTTGTACTTTCCGCAGTGGCACTCCCAGTCTTTAACCGGTCCAAAAATACGCTCACAGAAAAGTCCATCCTTCTCAGGCTTCAGAGTTCTGTAGTTGATTGTCTCAGGCTTCTTAACTTCGCCGTGAGACCACTCCAGGATCTTCTCCGGAGAGGCAAGGCCGATCTTGATCGAATCAAACTGAACAGGCTCATTTATTTTATCAAGCTGTGCCATGTATTCCTCCTATTTATTCATCATCGCCGTCTGAAAAATCGTCAGACTCTGATACGATATCTTCACTATCCTCATAGAAATCTTCTTCCTCTGAAGAATCATCCCCGAAACCATCATCCATGAGATCTGCGCCTAATGCTGACACAAGCTCATCATCGCCATCCGAGAACATCTCTACGCCCTGTTGAGACATGCTATCATCCGCATCAACAAGCTCACCGTTCTTAAATTCCTGAGCAGCGAAGCCGTACTGGCCAAGGTTCTCATTCTTATCGTAACGGTTGTCTCCGCCTGAAAGCAGACGGTGCATATCCTGGTTAGCATCGTAGAGATCCTCTGTAATCTCAATCTCATTCTGCTGGTCGTCAAGAACGCGTACATCGAGACAGAGTGCCTCAAGCTCCTTAAGCATAACCTTGAAGGACTCAGGTACACCGGGAGCCGGGATATTCTGTCCCTTGATGATAGCCTCATAGGTCTTGACACGTCCTGCAACGTCATCGGACTTCATGGTAAGGATCTCCTGAAGTGTGTATGCAGCACCGTAAGCCTCGAGGGCCCAAACTTCCATCTCTCCGAAACGCTGTCCACCGAACTGTGCCTTACCACCGAGTGGCTGCTGTGTAACCAGTGAGTACGGACCGGTTGAACGTGCGTGAATCTTATCATCTACAAGGTGATGGAGCTTGAGATAATGCATGAATCCGATAGATGTCTTGCCATCAAACGGAAGTCCTGTACGTCCATCGCGGAGCTGTACCTTACCGTCAGTTCCGATAGGTACACCCTTCCACTCCTCTCTGTGATCGAGATGGGCGCCGAGATACTCATAAACCTCAGGATCAAGCTCTTCCTTATGTAATTCTGTAAACTCTTCCCATGACTTGTTAACGTAATCGTTTGCAAGGATGAGGGTCTGTCTGATATCAGGCTCTGTAGCACCATCAAAGATAGGTGTTGAAACGTCGATACCGAGAACCTTTGCAGCAAGAGAAAGGTGTAACTCAAGCACCTGTCCGATATTCATTCGGGAAGGCACGCCGAGAGGGTTAAGCACGATATCAAGCGGACGTCCGTTAGGAAGGTATGGAAGATCCTCTACAGGTAGAACTCTTGAACATACACCCTTGTTTCCGTGACGGCCGGCCATCTTATCGCCAACACCGATCTTTCTCTTCTGTGCGATATAAATACGAACTGACTCCGAAACTCCCGGAGCGAGCTCGTCTGAATTTTCTCTTGTAAATACCTTGGCATCCACAACAACGCCGTATGCGCCGTGAGGTACCTTTAACGAAGTGTCACGAACTTCTCTTGCCTTCTCACCGAAGATAGCACGAAGGAGTCTCTCTTCAGCTGTAAGCTCTGTCTCTCCTTTAGGAGTAACCTTACCAACGAGAATGTCACCGGCACGAACCTCAGCACCGATACGGATGATTCCGCGCTCGTCAAGGTTCTTTAATGCATCGTCACCTACACCGGGAACGTCGGAAGTGATCTCCTCAGGTCCGAGCTTGGTGTCGCGGGCTTCACATTCGTACTCTTCAATATGTATAGATGTATAAACATCATTCTGGATGAGCTTCTCTGAAAGGAGAACCGCATCCTCGTAGTTGTAACCTTCCCATGTCATGAATCCGATAAGAGGGTTCTTACCGAGTGCGATCTCACCCTGACAGGTCGAAGGACCGTCGGCGATAACGTCGCCCTTCTTTACATGATCACCTGCAAATACGATAGGCTTCTGGTTGTAGCAGTTGGACTGGTTGGATCTCATGAACTTTGTGAGCTTGTACTCATCAAGAGTTGCATCGGAATCACGACGGATCACGATCTTGTTTGAAGCAGAGATCTCAACTACACCATCATACTTTGCAACACAGCAAACACCTGAGTCAACAGCAGCCTTTGCAGAGATACCTGTATCAACTGCTGCTCTCTCGGTAACCATAAGAGGCACGGCCTGACGCTGCATGTTTGATCCCATGAGGGCACGGTTAGCGTCATCGTTCTGGAGGAACGGAATCATGGAGGTAGCAACTGAGAATACCATCTTGGGTGATACGTCCATCATATCGATAGAGGCCTTAGGGAATGCCTGGGTAGCCTCTCTGAAACGGCCGGAAACATTGTCATGAAGGAAATGTCCGTCCTCATCAAGTGGCTCGTTTGCCTGTGCAACTACGTAGTTATCCTCTTCGTCTGCGGCAAGGTAAACAACGTCCTTTGTTACCTTAGGATTCTGAGGATCAGACTTGTCTACCATACGGTATGGAGCCTCAATGAATCCGTACTCATTGATACGTGCATAGGATGCGAGAGAGTTTATAAGACCGATGTTAGGTCCTTCAGGTGTCTCGATAGGGCACATACGTCCATAGTGTGTATAGTGAACGTCTCGAACCTCAAATCCTGCACGGTCTCTTGAAAGACCGCCCGGTCCGAGGGCTGAAAGTCTACGCTTATGTGTAAGCTCTGAAAGCGGGTTGTTCTGGTCCATGAACTGAGACAGCTGTGATGAACCGAAGAACTCCTTAACAGAAGCTGTTACCGGTTTAATGTTTATGAGGCTCTGAGGTGTGATCTCCTCGATATCCTGTGTTGCCATACGCTCGCGGACAACACGCTCCATACGGGAGAGACCGATACGGTACTGATTCTGGAGAAGTTCTCCCACAGCACGGATACGACGGTTTCCGAGATGATCGATATCATCCTTGGTTCCCACCTCTTCCTCAAGATGCATGCAGTAGTTAATGGAAGCAAAGATATCTTCCTTAGTGATGTGCTTCGGAACAAGCTCATGCATATCCTTCATGATGGCTATACGGAGAGCTCTCTGATCGTCAGCATTCTCCTCCATAAGTCTTGCAAGCTCAGGATAGTAAACGAGCTCGTCAGGCTTATCCTGGTCGATAAGTGCCTGCTTCTCCTCGAGAGTAAGGGCATCCCAAAGCTTCTTCTCAGACTCTTCGCTTAATGATGCATGTGTGCGGTCAGCCTGCTTTTCAAAGTACTCCTTAACGTGCTCGTACTCCTTGGCCTCATCGTAATCGATCTCCGAAGCGTCGAAAGTAACGTACTTATCAAGGTCTACCTCCATAGCTGAAAGAACCTTTACCTTACGTGTAGGACCGTCGATCCATACGTAAGGAACTGCTGCATCCTGGATCTCGATAGCCTTCTGACGGGAGATCTGCTCTCCTGCCTGTGCGATAACTTCACCTGTTGACTCATCGATAACATCCTCAGCGAGAGTATGTCCCTTGATACGGTTCTTGAAGTGAAGCTTCTTATTAAATTTATAACGTCCAACCTTTGCAAGATCGTAACGGCGCGGGTCGAAGAACATGCCGTTAAGAAGTGAGCTTGCCGAATCAACCGAAAGCGGCTCACCCGGTCTTATCTTTCTGTAAAGTTCAAGAAGACCACCCTCGTAGTTCTGAGCCTCAGGTGACTCCTTCTCGAAAGAAGCCATGAGCTTAGGCTCTTCACCGAAGAGGTCAATGATCTCGGCATTGGAGCTGATACCAAGCGCACGGATAAATACAGATACAGGAACCTTACGGGTTCTGTCTACACGTACGAAAAATACGTCATTGGAATCTGTTTCATACTCGATCCATGCACCACGGTTAGGGATAACTGTACATGAGTAAAGCTCTTTACCGATCTTATCGTGATCCTGACCATAGTAAATGCCCGGAGAACGAACGAGCTGTGATACGATAACTCGCTCTGCACCGTTAATAACAAATGAGCCTGTATCTGTCATCAGAGGCAGATCGCCCATAAATATCTCATGTTCGTTGATCTCTTCCTTATCCTTGTTGATAAGACGTACTTTCACCTTGAGAGGTGCTGCGTAAGTCGCATCACGCTCCTTGCACTCCTCGATGTTGTACTTCTTCTCATCTTCGCAGAGCTTGTAGCCTACGAACTCAAGGGAAAGGTGTCCAGCAAAATCCTGGATCGGAGAGATGTCATCAAATGCCTCGCGGAGGCCGTCTGAAAGGAACCACTCGTAGGAATCCTTCTGGACTTCAATCAGGTTTGGCATCTCCAGCACTTCTTCGTGCTGTGCAAATGTCATTCTGACGTTTTTGCCGTTTTTAACGACACGCATCTTGCTTTTTTCCATTGACCGTTCACCCCATTGCGGGAAACCCGCTTGATCTTTGTGATTCATAGAAAGATGTGGATGTTCTCAAAATGTGCATTCATCGTTACGAGCATTGTATTTCGATGTATCAACATTTCAATGAATCTGGTTTAATGTTTCCTATAGTTACATGTATTTTGGAGACCGAAAAATGGGCGCAATATGCCTAGGGTCCCAAAATAGGTATCATATATACTATCTCAGGTAGAGGACTCAAGTCAAGGGGTGCATTTGAAAAAATTATTTTCTCATAAATATACAAAATCTGTGACACTTTTGTGACATTAGTCGTGATAAATTATACATACAAAAGAAAAAGCAATGTACTAACCTTAGCCAGATAGATGCATAGCATTTTTCATAAACAAATCTCATAATTACTTCCTTATGAAAGCCTCCGACCCACTGCAATGGGTTGGAGGTTTTTCATTGTATCAGGGAGGGGGAGCGGGGACGAGAGGTCCGGAGCAGCGTGGGCGACGGAGAAGAAGTGACACGTAGGGCCCGGTTGGTTGGGGCGACGGAAAAGTGGCGCTTAGGGCCTGGGCTGGATGGGGCGACGGAAAAGTGACGCGTAGGACCCGGGCTGGTTGGGGCGACGGAGAAGTGGCGCGTAGGACCCGGGCTGGTTGGTGGAATCAAAAAAGCGGCTCACCGGGAAGTGAACCGCTTTGTGTGATTTGAATTATTTCTTAGACTCATTGAGCTGCTGCTCTGCTTTTTTTCTGAGGCCTGCCAGGAAGCCCTTCTTCTCTGGTGCCTTGGGAATTGCGCCACCGCGAACGGAAAGAATCTTACGGATATAGATTCCGGCGACAGCCACCTTACACTCCTTATGTAAAGGGATCTGGTCGAACACGCTCGGATCAGCCATAAGTGTCATGATCTGTGGGCCAACCTTTGCCTTAACAACCGGAAGCTTGCTGAGCTTTAAGTAAACCGGAGTCTGCTCCTCAACCTGCCTGGGAAGTCCCGCTGCCACAGCTTCCTTTATGGACATCTTCTTTTTATCGATAACGAGAAGTGTTACGTTCTGAGTATTGGCATCGATCATAGGCTGCTGTTCTGCCTGCTGCTGACTCATCTTACGTCCGAAATAGTAAAGAACTCCCAGAATAACAAGAAGTATCAGGAGTATGATGAGAAGCACCTTTCCTACAGCACCCATTTCTATAGCCATTAAAAACATATATAAAATCCTCAACTTTCAAAAAATTACATGGTGGCGGATAAACCGCCGAAGCTAATATTACTATTTGAACTGTCAAAATGCAAGGAAAAAACCATCTGTTTGACCGCAATCGTTTGACCGCATTCAGCTTTTTTCTAATGCGAGTCATACTCGAAAGTTCTTTTACATGACCTCAATTGAATATTTATCCGATATGAGTCATTCCAGTGGGC
Organism: Oribacterium sp.; assembly: GCA_017627595.1. Lineage (GTDB taxonomy): Bacteria > Bacillota > Clostridia > Lachnospirales > Lachnospiraceae > Oribacterium. Next base: position 70,795 of record JAGAGL010000122.1, read on the forward strand.
TTCTTTATATGACCTAAATCATGTATTTTTCAATATAAGTCATCCCCATGGGTTTCTTTATATGACCCAAATCATGAATTTTTCAATATAAGTCATCCCCGTGGGTTTCTTTATATGACCTAAATCATGAATTTTTCAATATAAGTCATCCCAGTGGGCTTCTTTATATGACCTAAATCATGTATTTTTCAATATGAGTCATCCCCGTGGGTTTCTTTATATGACCTAAACCGGATTTTTATCTATCCGAGTCATGGTTTTGTCCATTTTAGCTTTATGCAAGAGTCGGTACTGTTCTAGCAATTATGATTCTTAGGACTACACCGCCTCCGCCTTAGCGATCCTTATCTCTATCTCATTTTCCGAAACCTGGTTTCCGAACTGGGTGATGCTGTAGGAAAGGAAGATGTTCATCACAAGTTCTGCATGGACACGGTCGATTTCGACGCGTTTTGTATCGAAACCTAGCTCCATGTAGCCCATGGGGGTTTCGTAATTCATGACATGCTTGGTGTTTTCCTTGTAACGGAAAGCGTTGTCATGCATCCAGTTTCTGACCACTGTCACTTCTTTTCCGGCTGTATCCACCCGCATTTCATTGTGGACTCCGTCCTGGAAATAGGTCAGGATCTGTGTGCCGTCGCCGACTTCTCTCAAGATGCCATCGGAAACTGTATCAAAAATATCTGTATCGCCATCCACTGTCTGGCGGGATTTCATCTCTATTCTGACCCGCATTGTTCCTCCTGAAAAAGTAATTCACCTGGGACGGTTCTCATCCGAGGAAACCTTCCCCGTTGGTCTTTATGTTACCGGCCTATACTCAAAAATTCAAAAACCCCGGTCAACGACCGGGGCTATCTGAAATCTTAAACATTTAAAAGGATAAAGGATTGTGTATTTCGTACATTTATTATGTGAATACTATAGCACCGGCTGCACGAAAGTGTTTGAAGGAATCCAAAAGTAAAAGTTAAGAATTTCTTAGGGTCGTTAACCCTGAGTTGTCGGGCGGGTAAAAGCCGTATCTATGAGCGCCTGCACAAGTCGCGGCTTGTCGATTCCCTTTACTTCCCAAAGCATCGGATACATAGAGATGGCGGTGAATCCGGGAAGAGTGTTGAGCTCGTTGAAAACCGGACCGTTCTCTGTAAGGAAGAAATCGATTCTTGCAAGGGAGAATCCGTCAACTGCATCGAACACTACCTTTGCGGCTCTGCGGATGAGTTCCCGGTCGTCTTCATTAATATCCGGGTCAGTATCGGTTTCGGACTGCGGATTGTTGTACTTCGCATCGTAGTCATAGAAATCGGCTGCTGCCTTTATCTCGCCGACACCACTGGCCTTGATGTTTCCGTCAATGTCTCTGAACACGGCGCACTCAACTTCGCGGCCAACGATGGTCTCCTCGATGAGAACCTTGTAGTCAACCTCGTAGGCTTTTTTGATGCCGTCGATGAGCTGCTCGCGGTTGTAAGCCTTGGTCACGCCGCAGCTGGAGCCGGCGCTGGAGGGCTTGACGAAAACGGGATATTCAAATGATTTCTCAACACGGCGAACACATTCGTCCATATCTTTGATCTCATTGCCAACAACTGAAACATACTCCGCCTGGCGAACGCCAACCTTCTTGAGGGGCTCGTTGCAGATGATCTTGGTGTAAAGCTTGTCCATGGAAACCGCACTGGCAAGAACGCCGCAGCCCACATAAGGAATCCTGGCAAGCTCAAATAGTCCCTGAATAGTTCCGTCCTCACCGTTTTTTCCGTGAAGGGCCGGGAAGATAACATCGATCTTTCTGAGGGAAATGTTTCCGGCCTTATCCTTTATAAGAAGGGACTGGAGCTTTGCATCCGGAAGAAGGCAGGCTTTGATGCCGGATTTGTACCAGCTGCCATCGATGATCCGGTCGAGAGACTCGGTCATGAGCCACTCTCCTTCTTTGGTGATGCCCACCAGGAGCACGTCGTATTTTTCTTTATTTATGTTCTTAACAATGTTTACTACGGATTTGCAGGAGACCTCATGTTCTGTGGATCTTCCTCCAAAAACCGCCATTAGAGTCTTCTTCATATCTTGAATGGCATCCGGCCGTAACATTGAGACCGGAGCGTTCCTTTCTATAGGGTAATGTTTAAACAGATTTTACTACAATGTTGCGTCAATGCAAGACGGAGTTTTTGCCGGAGGCATCTATAAAAACACATCATGGCTAAATATAAATAAAAAAAGTGCGCTGAGATCATGTAGGAGAAAGGCTCAGATCTCAGCGCTTGGAGAAAAAGAGGTTTTAGGTATATTCTCAGTTGTAAGAATCTTTTCAGATCATAACAACCAATAATCAATTTAGCTTACTTCTTCAGCCGGCCCAGCTCGCCGCGCTTTAACTTGAAGAGTATGTCTTTTTTCAGTTAATTAGTTTAAAGTCACTTCTTCAGCCGGCTCAATTCGTCTCGCTTCAGCTTGAAATGAACGTCTTTCCTGATCATTATTTCAGCCAGCCCAGCTCGCCGCGTTTTAGTTTGAAGAGCATGTCTTTCTTTTTGTCATAGATGGAAAGAAGGACTCTCACCTGCTCAAGTGTACGGTTGGAGCTTGCAAGAACCTTGCTGAGCTCATCATTAGTCAGAAGCTTATCCATTTCCACAATAGAAGGATCCTTGACCAGCCTCAGCAGGCCGAATTCATTTTCAGCAAAGCTGTCTACCGGAATGTTATTGAGCTCGAGGGTTCCGTGATTCATATCGAGATCGTAAAACATGGAATTTCCCGAATCAAAGATGGGAGCCATCTTCACGAACTTCAGGGACTCTGCATCTCTCAGCACTCCGAAGTTGTCATAGTTTCTGTCAGTGTTGCTAATGATAAAATCCGTCAGGATCTGGTAATCCAGAAATGCTTCTACCTGTTTCCTGGGGATACCGCCATCCTCACAGGCACTTACAAAAATGTCGTAGTCCGATGCACCTTTATGCATCCTCCTTCCGACCTCTATAAGTTCTCTTGCAGATACAAACTCAAGGTCCTCAGAGGTGAATGCTTCGGCACTGACTCCGATTTTCTTACCGTAGCCGTAGTCTATAGTGTAGAAATCGTAATCCACAAAGTCAAACTTCTGCTGTTTTCTGTGGATATAGGCACCAACAACTTCATTGAAAATCTGCTGGGTTTTGTTGCCCTCTGTGCCCTTGACGAGAAATCTCTTCCCTTCCACGCAAACCCAGGATTTGGGAACATTACCCTTGGTGGATCCGCTTGGGAACAGTTCCCTGGTGATAGCAAAATCCTCATCCACAGGAAGTCCGGTGAAATGGCTCGCGCCCACAACATCGTCGAACTCATTCTTATAAAGACTTACGTCGTCCCACCTCAAACTGCTGCCCCGGGGTTTAAGCCAGTAGTCATCATTGAGGGACAGTCCCAGGTTCCTCAGAAGGTATGCCTGAGGGGTCAGGAATCCGAGCTTTTCCAATGTAGACGCCAGGTTCCCCTGTGTCACAGGCACTGCTCTATGGTGCCACCATGCCTTCAGGAATCGGTCCTCCCCAACCGTTCCCAAAGGCATAAATTGCTGATCCATCACGCGGGTAACTTCAACAATCGCGCCCGTCACTGATTCAAGTACAAGATCGGCAACCTCCCGGTCTTTGTGCATCAGAATGAAGGAACCCTCACTCCTTGCACTCAGTACTTTTGATCTTGAATTCTCGTCCGATACCATCTCTTTAAGCTCACTTGGCTTTAAGGAACCCAGATCGAAATCCGAGATAAGATCCTCCATGGTGCAGCCCAATGCCCCGGCCATCTTCAGGATCGTCTCCGCCTTTGCCGAACTAAGCTCTTTATGACCCTGCTCATAGTCCTGTATGGAGCGGAAGGATATCCCCGTCATATCCGCAAGCTCTTTTCGACTTATTCCTTTCAGCTCTCTAAGAGTCTTAAGATTCATTGCCACCGCCTTAAATCACTAAATCTATCTAAGTCCTATGTTACGCTATTTGACGTATAGTAACAATCAATTACGTTTTACGTATTTATTACGAATTTCGGTCACGCCGCAAGGGTGATGCCACAGGTGGATCAAAAAAAGGCGGGCACATGCGGATCGATCCGCGTGCTGCTCGCCTTTGTTTTTTATTATTCTATTGTGAAAAGATTTTATTTCTTATCGCCGCTTGAAGAGCCTGAATTTGGCTTCTCGATCTGAACGATAGCAACCTTCTGCATAGGGATACGGCAGTTCTTATTGTTACCAAACTCTACGATAACGGTATCATCTGTCATATCAATGATAACTCCGTAAAAACCTGAGCTTGTAAGAACTGTATCTCCCACAGCTACAGAAGCAAGAAGCTCCTGCTGCTTTTTACGTTCCTGCTGTGAAGGTCTGACACCAATAAAATAAAACATTGCAACGATTGCAACTACATAAATTATCCAGCCCACTGCGTTCATAAAACTTCCTCCGTAGTTTCAAATATATATAACTCACAAGGAGAAATTCTAACATAGCGGCTGATAAATATCCAGTGAATTTCTCATTTTAATGTTTCCGGCTGGACTATTACATTATGTTTCATTTTGCAATGAGTCTGTAAGGGGATCTGGCCACATTACAAAATGTTTAAAAAATCTTCAATATTTTGTTTCATTGTGACACTTTTGTGATGATTGGTGAGTTATATTAGAGTCAACAAAAGAGAAATGGAAATAAGAATGACGCCAACTTCTTATTCCAACGATACTTGTGAATACTATTAATCGAGAAGCGGGATCCCATCAATTTCCGCTTCGATTCCCTTCATTAGTAATTAACTCCCTTCCGAATAGCAGGATGATCGAGAGCGGTCATCCTGCTATTTGATTTGTTTTTTCACAAAGAAAACTCCCCTGCTTTCGCAAGGGAGTCATCATCATTTTCTGTAAAGACTAATAAAACAAATCCATTAAATCTTATCACAAATACAACTATTCTGTTTTCTGCTTATCTGTTTACGCTGCCTTTTAGAGCATTAACAGATAACGTACGGATGAATATCTAATTGACTCATGCATAAGAGTTACTGAGCATTAGTCCTCTCCTGTACCGTCTGAAGCCTGTCCATCAGGACCGGGAACTAAAACAGTTGAAGTATCTGTAAGAGGTGCTACTGAATTTGAAACAGCTCCTGCAGGAACGCTGGGACCGTTTGTATCGTAGCTTGTCTTGCTCATATCAGGTCCGTCATCCTCGTCTGTGTTTACACCGCTGCCTGCAGCACCCTCAGTTACAGTCTTATGTACATATACTGATGTAACAAGGTCGCTTGCATTGATGTGTGTTGAAAGCTGACCAACCTTCAAAGTCTTACTTTCTGATGTTGTGGTTGACTTGATACCATTGATAGCATCAACAGCGCTCTGGCTGGCCTTGTTGTTGCTCTCTGCGATCATCTGTGCTGTCTTTGTTGCAGCATCAACAATCTTGTTGGTGTCAAGATTCTCTAAAGCAGTACGTGCCACAGCGATACCGTTCTCAATCCATGAACCGTCTGCAGCTGTTGTATAACCATCAGGTGTTGTTGTACCGGAGTAAACATAACCGTTCTCATCAAATCCATAGCAAAGGAACTGTCCGTCTCCGTCAATGTCTATCCACTGCCAAACACTCTTAGGGAATGTACCGTCATCATTCTTGTACCAGACACCTTTTTCATCTGTAACAAACTGTCCTGCAATAACTGTTCCTGCAAACATTGAAACGCTGAGTGCTGCGATGCTTACGGTTGCTACTATTTTTTTAATCAAGTTCATTTTCTTCATTTTTTCTCTCCATAAAATTCGGCTTTGTTTTAGCAAATAACCTTTACGTAGACATACTATACCACGTATTTTCCAAAAGAGTATGACATTTTCAATTGTGAAAATATTAAAGTTTTTTGTATTTAATTTTATAGTGAATTTAGAATTTTGGAAATATGAGCGTATATTCTCGCGTGATTCAGCGACATTCGTAAAACCAAGATTAATATATCATAACAAAACTCTATCTTTCTTTTTAAAAAACGGCAAAAAACGCACATTATTAAGCCTTCGAAAGATGATCCGTCATCATGGTCACGAAATCATCCATGTAGGCCTGGCCGTCGGTGTCGTACTCGAAAAAGCTGATTGCGAGGATGGACCGGTCGTCGGCATTCCACAGAAGTTCCAGGCAGGCGGTGACAGCTTTGTCGTCGCGCTGACCTCTGAACACGGATTCGCGCAGCTTAAAATCACCGATGGTGAAGCTGGTGCGGGTCCGTTCCTGATAGAAGCCCTCCAGCTCCTTCCGGTAAGCGTCGAGGATTCTGTCCTGATAATCCTTGTAATTGTCGGCGGTCAGTTCCTCGCCGTCTCCCTCAGTGAAGCTCATGAAGCTGATCTGCGGGTAGGAGGAATTGCTGAAGACATAGAAATGGTCGTAACCCAGGTCATCCGTCTGGTAGTAATTGTAATACCCGGGGACCAATGCTTTTATCCCGGCTTTTGCATTGTAATAAAATCCTAAGTCCCCGTCGTGATATCTTTCCTCCCCCACGTCACTTGTCAGGTTGTGAATGGCGCCTTCGTCGTGGATCAGCTGCACGTGACCGTAATCCGTGGTGAATTCGATCAGGTCGTCGGGATTGATAGGAAGAATCTCCTCGGGGGACTCGGTGTCACCGCCCGGCTTACCGTCACCTGCACCTTTTCCTTCGCTAATGTTTCCGGCGGTGGCGATGTCACTTCCGGTCATCCCATTTTCCCCGGACGCATCATGGGCACCGTTTTCGCTCAAACTGTCCAGTAACATATCCGAACCGTCCTCTTCCCCGGGAATGGTGCCGGTAATGACTTCAACGCGGCGCTCCTGTAAAGCAGCGGTTGATGATTGTTTTTTATCGGAAAATTTTCCTTTTGAATTTGATTTGCCACAGGCGCTGAGGAGGACGAAGGCCACAGAAGCCAAAGCAATCGCAGCAACTCTCAACACTTTTCTTTTGATTTTTGGACCTGCAACCCCGTCCCCATAGCCCATAACAATACTATCTCCATTTCTCACTTATTTCTTTGATGTTAGTTATTTTCCAAGTTCTCTCTCGCACATGTCGAGTGCGGAAGCAATAACCTTGTCCATGTCGTAGTATTTGTACTCGCCGAGGCGGCCGCCGAAGATCACGCCGGTTTCTGCGTCTGCAAGTTTCTTGTACTCCTCGTAAAGCTTGCCGTTCTTCTCGTCGTTGACAGGGTAGTAAGGCTCGTCGCCGGGCTTCCACTCGCTGGAGTACTCGCGGGAAATCACGGTCTTCGGGATGTCATTACCCTCATCGTCCTTACCAAACTCAAACCACTTATGCTCAATGATCCTGGTCCAGGGAGTCTCGCGGTCAGTGTAGTTGACGGCAGCATTGCCCTGGAAATTCGGCTTGTCAAGGAGCTCGTTCTCAAATCTTACGGAGCGGTACTCGAGGTAGCCGAGCTTGTAGCCGAAGTATGCGTCGATGGCGCCGGTGTAAACCACTCTGTCAGCCAGGGCGCAAAGGTCCTTTCGGGGAGCGCCGGACTCGTCGAAGAAATCAACGCCGACGTGAACCTCAATGCTTCCACAGCCAACATTTGTTTCGTTCTCGCAGGTCTGGGCATCAGCAGCGACTGAAGCTGCATCACCGCAGGTCTGAGCATCAGCAGCGACTGAAGCTGCGTTGCTGCCGGTCCGGGCATAGGCGCTAACTGCAACTGCGTCCTTGCCGAAATCCTCGCCGGTCTGAACTACGGCGCCGCCAAGCATGGCGGCAACCATCTTTGTGTAGCCTCCGACGGGGATGCCCTGGTAGAGAGCATTGAAATAGTTGTTATCAAAGGTGAGCCGCACCGGGAGGCGCTTAATGATAAAAGCCGGAAGTTCGGTGCAGGGGCGGCCCCACTGCTTCTCGGTGTAGCCTTTGATGAGCTTCTCGTAAATGTCTGTGCCCACCAGAGAAATGGCCTGCTCCTCAAGGTTTTTGGGTTCGGTAATGCCGGCCTCGCGGCGTTGGGAATCGATCTTCTCTGCAGCCTCCTCGGGAGTTACCACGCCCCACATCTTATTGAAGGTGTACATGTTGAAGGGAAGGGAGTAGAGCTCGCCGTGGAAATTGGCAACCGGGGAGTTGGTGAAGCGGTTGAACGTAGCGAATTTCTGTACGTAGTCCCAGACTTTTCCGTCGTTTGTGTGGAAGATGTGGGCACCGTATTTGTGGACGTGGATTTTCTCTACGTCTTCGGTGTAGACATTACCCGCAATGTTCGGGCGGCGGTCGATGACCAGGACTTTTTTGCCGGCGGATGCGGCTTCGTGGGCGAAGACTGCGCCGTAAAGGCCGGCGCCGACTACCAGATAATCATATTTTGACATGGGTTTTTCTCCTTATTCACGTTATTTTAGCTCATAGTATAGCACAAGGGGAGGGGGATTTACACCTGTGCCGGGCGAACAGTGTTACTATACAGGGTTTTCATTTCATGAAGTTGCCTTTTTGATCATAAAACATCTATAATGATAGATATACACAAGAAGATCGTTCCGACATGCAAATGAGGTAACAAGTATGGGCAATGGATCAGAATCAAAAGAAACCAGTTCAAAAATTAACGAATCCAATTCAACCAGCCTGACCAAAATTCCGCAGGTTACTGAAAATCAATGGAAGAAGCCGCTTAGGAAGGCACTTGTTTTGGTGAATCAGAATGCGGGGACGGGGAATGCAAGAGACAAGGTGTTCCGGCTCATAAGTGAGCTTGTGAAGCTTGACTATGAGGTGATAACCTACCCCATCATTCCGGCCAAGAATATCACTTCCGAGAACATCATCAGGGAATATAAAAAAAAGGTGAAGCTTGTGGCCTGCATAGGCGGCGACGGGACGCTCAATCATGTGGTGAATGCCCTCATGGAGGCAACCGCCAAGGGGAAAGCCAGCATTCCGGTGCTTTACATTCCAAGCGGCACCACCAATGACTATGCAAAGACTCTCGGTCTCAGCGGGGATGTGACAAAGATCATCCACGGAGTGAAGAAAAGCAGGGTTTACCGCCTGGACATAGGCTCCTTCGAGGATAAATACTTTAATTACGTTGCTGCCTTCGGGGCTTTTACCAATGTGAGTTATGCTACGCCTCAGGATCAGAAAAATCTTCTCGGTTATCTTGCTTATCTCATCAATGGTGTAGCATCTGCTCCGGCTTCCCTTCAGTCACGCCATCATCTGAAGGTCATCCACGACGGAGCTTCTGAGGAAGGGGACTATATCTTTGGAGCTGTTTCCAATGCAACCTCCGTGGGCGGCTTCAAAACTCCGGCTCTTGCCGATGCCTCCCTTAGCGACGGTCTCTTCGAGGTCATCCTCATCAAGGCACCGGATGCCCTTCCGGATATCGGCGAGATCCTCATGGCAGCCGGCGATGGTAATTTTGACAATCCTCATATAAAGATCTTCCGTACCGGTGAAGTGACTTTCATATCAGACAGTGACATGGACTGGACCCTTGACGGGGAATACGGCGGCGCAAGGAAAGAAGTTACTGTTTCGGTCATTCCGAAGGCCATCAGGATATATGCGGAGGATTGACCACTAACTCCGGCCTGACTTCCCGTATGCCCTTCAGATCCCCGGAATCTTTTCAGAATATTGTAATCCGAAAGCAACGAAGCTCAAGCTTCGTTGTTTTTTTGTTCTTCAAATCCTAAAATAACTCTAAAACCCTCTACAAAAACCTTAAGACTTTGAAAACTAAATTTCATCTTATTCCGGGGGCGAAAATGTTATATTTGGTCTAAAAAATAGCGAAATATCATTAAGATAAAAAAATGAAAAAAGATCAGAGGTCAGCGAGGAAACTGTTATGAGAAATCGAAAACTTTTTAACTTTATAAGAACCGGCATTGCATGCATTTCGGTAAGTGCAGTCTGCACCATCACCGGGCTCGCGGGGCACTGGATGGCGAATGAGACCGGCTACTGGTATGTTCACGATGACGGAACCTACCCTCAGAACGCCTGGGAATGGATAGACAATGACGGAGACGGGATATATTTATGCTACGCCTTCGACGAAAGGGGATACCTCTACACCAACACAGTGACCCCGGACGGTTATGTGGTGGGACCTGACGGTTCCTGGTACTCAGGAATTGTGCCCATGACAAGAGCATTTATCCATGGAGCCTCCATCGTTCCAACCCCCATGGGTTCCAATGTTAATACCGCTAATGATTCCTACGTTTATTCGGCGGATGGAATACAGCTTATTACACAGAGGTATTCGACGCCGAAAAAGAACAATACTGCAAGCTCCGGCAGCTCAACTGCTTCAACGTCAAAGAGCTCAAGTTCGAGTAAGAGTTCAAGTTCAAGCAGTTCAAGCAAGAGCAGCTCAAGCAGTTCTAAATCATCGAAGACAACTGTAAGTACCGGTGTATCATCGTCGGAAATTGTTACAACGATTTATAAAACAGCAAAATCCAACACTGCTTCAGGTACAGGTTCATCTGCCTCGGACGACACCACAGCGGATGCAGGCAGTACAACGTCGAGCAACTACTCTGAGCCTGATGTTAATAACACCAGCGATGATTCCTTTGGCCCCGGCGGAAACATTCCTAAGAACTATTCATCCCAGACCGTTTCTCCTACAGCAGACACCAGGGAATATGCTCCCAAGAGCAACGTAATCGAGCGCGAGGGATATGAGGATGAAGACCAGAGTGATGACGAGGATGAAGACCAGAATGATGACGAGGAAGAGGAATGATCAGAAACGTAGGAACAGCATCAACAAAATATTCTTAATTTCGTAATGGAGTTTGACTTACACAAAATATCAATCACAAAAGAAATCCACCGTAGACGGTTCTCCTGTGGGAACCATCTACGGTGGATTATTTTACAGTTTTATCGTTGTAATATCCCCCTTGCGAAAATCAGTCAAAGAGCAGGATTCCTGCGACCTGCTTTTTTAGGCCTTTCAGCTTTTGAAGCTGGGTGCGGAGATTCTTCCTGGAGGTATTTCGGTCAGCAGCGAGAAGTGTGTACTTTACATCGCGGATGGCATTGATGGCTGCGGCGTCTGTAATGATGTCACCTGCTGCCTTTACGGTTTCGTCACCGTTTATAGTATTTACAGACCTTGCGATGTTGCTGAGGGCGTCGGGATCGATCCTTCCGATAAGGGAAATCTCCTTTATATCCTCATCCTTGAAGGCTGCCACAAATGTTTTTACATTGGCAGCGGCTACTTCGTAGAACTTATCTTTATCCGGAAGTGCATCCCCATAAGACAGCTTGTAAAGCATGCTGTCGATAGCATTGGCGCGAAGTTCTGAATTGCCTGCTCCGGCGGTACCGCCAGACTTGGGTCCGGCGATAGCATTGGACTTGCCAAGGGACTTATAGTCGCCGAAGATGCGGAGACCGAAGAGATAAGTGATCTCACCGGCATTGGTGATCTTATCTTCAACGATTGCCTTAAATACGATGAAGCCTGCGGCCACGAAGAAGCCCAGGATCAGGCCAATGATTCCGAACTTGATGCCGGACTTAAGAGCCTGGGATCTGCTGATGCCAACGGCGGCGCTGCTGTCGGTACTTACCTTTTTATCGGCAAGAGATGTGTAGTTGTTGTAGAATGATGCAATCTGGTTTGTGAGACTGATCTGGCTGTCGGAAAACTGTTTCTGAAAATCCGCGACATAGTTATCGCTGCCTGTCTTTAAACCGGCAGGGGTCTTTTCAGCTACCACTTCCGGAACATCAGAAGCCGAAGTGTTCTCAACCTCTGAATACTCCATGAGGTCGAGCCTGTGCTCATGAATCTTGGTGTCAACCTCCTGTTTGTAAGCATTGACAGCATCGCTTAAAGCATCAAGAATCTCTGTTGTTCTCTCGGAAGTGTCCCCCACTACCTTGATGGTCAGTACACGTCCGGTTAAGTTTACTCTTATAAGCTCTGAAAGATATTTTACCGGGATCTTCCCGGTGAGCTTTGACTGCACAAAGCCGAGGCATTCGCTGCTGGTAAGGTAAGACAGATAAGCCTGGGCGATATCCTCTGAATAGTCCACATCCTGGTAGGTCTTGTCAGGCATGATCTTATAATCCGTGCTTATGTAGTAAGTGCTTGAGCCTGAGTAATAGTCATTGGGATTCATGTTCAGGATTATGGAGTCCTTCTCATAAGCCTGATTCTTCTCGAAGGTCTCCTTCATGCGGTCCAGGGATGCCTTGTAGGAAGCTAATGTTGTGTCATATTGAGTCACCTTTTCTTCAGCGGTTTCCTCCGCCTGAACGGCAACCTCCGTACCGGCCTTGCTAAGCTCGGTGGCGCACTTGTAGCCTCCAAGTATCAGCGCAAGCACCACGCCTGTAAGAAGGATGACCTTCCATTTTCTCAAACATAAAAAACATAACTGAAGCAGATCGATCTCAACTTCATCTCTCATTTCCTTATCCATATGTTAATGCTCCTTTTATTTCTCTAACTTAATAAGATTAACACAGTTGGGGCTCATAAATCTACAGATAATTCTTTACTTTTCTGTAAAGGGAAGACAGCTCTGGTAACAGTTCAGCCGGCAATGGTTCGCGAAGACCGTGGTCGGCTCTTTTCCCCACCATCCGGAGTTATTGGAACCACAGATTGACCTTGAAACTCAGAATTCAGAATATAAGTCAATGTGACTTGCCATTCAGGATGACTCAAATTCTGATTACCTGAAATTGAGTCATTGTAACCTTCTATTCAGGATGACCCAAAT
>JAGAGL010000013.1:0-14832 GCA_017627595.1 Oribacterium sp.
AACTCCGTCCCCATGGTCCACCGGCTGATCTGTTACACTTTTTTACCCTCGTTGAAACACAGGATAATGTTTATCCATCTCCTTTATTCATCAAGGTCTGTTGCATATTACTGTTTTTCTTATCCAAAAGCAAGGAAAAGGAGTCGCCGCCCTAAGGCAACGACTCCGACTTACCTTCTTTTTAACCATGACAGTTAAAATCAAAAACCTTCTGCCTCACTGATCATCTCTGCCTGATACTTATCTAAGATGATACTCTGAACGGCATCTCTTGTAGATGACTTGATAGGATGAGCGATATCTCTATACTCTCCATCAGCAGTCTTTCTTGACGGCATCGCAATGAAGAGCCCCTTTTCACCCTCTATCACCTTAATGTCATGGATCACGAACTCGTTATCAAAGGTTATAGATACAATAGCCTTCATCTTGCCTTCTTTATCCACTTTTCGGATCCGCACGTCTGTTACCTGCATATCTGCTCCCTTCTGTTGTCATAAAAGACGCTTATTACATTTGATATCTTACATTCTTCTCAACAACGATCTTTATGTCATCAGGGCTTCCGATGTAGGTGGTGTTGGCACGGATAGTATCTCTGCTCTCAACGATACAGTTTTCAATAACCGTATTGTCTCCGATATAAACATCATTAAGAATGATTGAGTTCTTGATTACACAATTGTTTCCTACGTATACCTTACGGAAAAGAACAGAGTTCTCAACTGTACCGTTTACGATACATCCGCTTGCAAGGATAGAATGTCTTACATTACAATCCGGATTGTACTTTGCAGGAGGGTTATCCTCAAGCTTTGTATAAACTCCCGGTAATGTGCGGAAGAAATAATCACGTACATCTCTCTTAAGGAAATCCATGTTTGTCTGATAGTAGGACTCTACAGAAGAAATATTGGACCAGTAAGTCTCTATCTTATATCCGTAGATTCTCTTTACATTCTTATAACGAACAAGGATGTCATTAACGAAATCGGTACGATCCTCTTCATGAGCCTTCTCAAGGAAATCTATAAGCTGGCGTCTGCGAACTACATAGATACCGCAGGAAATTGTATTGGCATCTGTAGCGATGGGCTTCTCTTCGAAATCAACTACACGGCCGTCATCATTAAGCTTAACGCATCCGAATCTGGATACATCGGTATTGGGCTCCATGGTCTTAACAACCACTGTGATATCAGCCTTCTTCTCGATGTGATACTCAAGCACCCTGTTGTAATCAAGCTTGTAAATACCGTCACCTGCTGCAACGATAACATATGGCTCATGTGATGACTTAAGGAACTCGAGGTTCTGGTAAAGCGCATCAGCAGTTCCTCTGAACCAGTCACTGTGCTCTGCCGTAATGGTCGGTGTATATACATAAAGTCCACCCTGCTTACGTCCGAAATCCCACCATTTGGAGGATGACAGATGCTGATTGAGTGATCTTGAATTGTACTGTGTTAATACCGCAACCTTCTGAACATGTGAGTTAGACATATTGGAAAGTGCAAAATCGATGGCTCTGAATGAGCCTGCCACAGGCATGGCTGAGATGGCTCTCTTGTTGGAAAGCTCTCTCATACGTTTATTGTTTCCACCTGCTAAAATAATACCTATCGCTCTCATATCTCGCCGTCCTCCTTAATGATTGCTCCGCCGCTTGCGAGTAATCCGTCAGGATAATCCTCCGCTGTTGTCACGCCATAGATAGCGGTGTTTCTGCCGACCTTAACATTGTCAGGAATCACAGAACCTTCTCCTACAGTTACAAGTTCAGCATTATATACTCTACTGTCATAAACGCTTGGTGCATACTCACCAACACCGAGCTCGCAGTTCTTTCCGATCTTTACGTCCTGGGCAATGATGGCCTTATCAATCTTTGTACCCGCTTCGATAACAGCATTGGACATAATGACAGAGTCGGTGACAACTGCACCGGATTCGATGATAACACCTTCACCGATAACCGAATTGTGAACCTCTCCGTGAATCTCGCAACCCTCGGCAATGAGACATCTCTCTACCTGTGAATTCTGAGAAATGAACTGAGGTGCAGGATTCTTGGTATCTGTATAAATCTTCCAGTACTCCTCGTAAAGGTTGAACTCAGGAATGATTGCAACCAGCTCCATGTTGGACTGCCAGTAGGACTGAAGTGTTCCTACATCCTTCCAGTAGCCGTTGAACTCATAAGCGAATATACGCTTTCCGCCCTGGAAAAGATATGGGATGATATGTTTTCCGAAATCCTCACCCGGAACGTCCTTGTTTGTGATAAGGGCCTCTCTCAGGATAGGCCATGAGAAAATATAGATACCCATGGAAGCAAGGTTTGACTTAGGCTCCTTTGGCTTCTCCTGGAAATCGATAATCCTGTTGTTCTCATCTGTTACCGTGATACCGAAACGGCTTGCCTCTTCCATAGGAACCGGCATGGAAGCGATGGTACAGTCGGCATTCATGGCTTTGTGGTACTCCAGCATCACTTCATAATCCATCTTGTAAATATGATCTCCGGACAGGATCAGAACATAATCCGGTGAGTAGTTATCGATATACTCGATGTTCTGATAGATGGCGTTGGCGGTACCTGAAAACCAGTCAGCCCCGGTCTGTGACTCGTATGGCTGAAGGATGGTTACACCTCCTCTGTTACGGTCAAGATCCCATGGAATACCAATTCCGATGTGGGCATTCAGACGTAATGGTTTGTACTGAGTCAGTACGCCGACAGTGTCAACGCTGGAATTGATGCAGTTTGAAAGTGGGAAGTCAATAATTGAATACTTGCCACCGAAAGAAACTGCAGGCTTCGCGACATTTTTTGTAAGTACGCCAAGGCGTGAACCCTGGCCGCCAGCAAGCAGCATGGCGATCATTTCTTTTTTAATCACGTCATCACCTCATAGTGTTAGTTAAGTGTTAATTGTATTCAAGCTCTTTTTATTATAGCACCGGATTTATACTCTGTTAACACAAAAATGGTGATTTTTACTATAGTCGATGTATATTCATTTGTACTTTTGTTAAATAATGATAATGATTCAGATATTTTACTTTATTATTTACTTTTCAGAGAAAATTGTTTTCATTTTTTATAGTTCAGCCGGTGGACCAAGGGGGGCGGAATTCTCACCAAAACCACTGCCCGAACCATTGAAAACCAAAAGTCTTTAAAGTATAATGTTTAATTATTTATTTTACCAAAGAAAGAACAGAGGAACATTCGATATGGAAGTTACTACTTTAAGAGAAATATTCAAAAACAAAGAGTCCTTCTATGACAAGGAAGTTACCGTAGGCGGCTGGGTCAGATCAAACCGTGACTCAAAACAGTTCGGTTTCCTTGTTATCTCAGACGGAACCTTCTTCTCACCGCTTCAGGTGGTTTATCACGATGACATGGACAATTTCCAGGAGATCGCAAAGCTCGGTGTTGGCGCGGCAGCCATCGTAAAGGGAAAGATCGTTGCAACTCCGGAGGCTAAGCAGCCTTTCGAGCTTCAGGCAACAGAGGTAATGGTGGAGGGCACCACAACTCCCGACTACCCTCTTCAGAAGAAGAGACATACACTTGAGTACCTTCGTACCATGACACATCTCCGTCCGAGAACCAACACCTTCCAGGCAGTGTTCCGTGTACGTTCACTTATCGCTTATGCCATTCACGTATTTTTCCAGGAGAGAGGCTTCGTATATGTTCACACACCTCTCATTACATCTTCTGACGCCGAGGGCGCAGGTGAGATGTTCCAGGTAACCACACTTCCCATCAACGAAGCTCCTATGGTTGACGGTCAGATCGACTACTCACAGGATTTCTTCGGCAAGAAAACATCTCTTACCGTTTCGGGACAGCTGAACGGCGAGACCTACGCACAGGCCTTCAGAAATATCTATACCTTCGGACCAACCTTCCGTGCAGAGAACTCCAACACTCAGCGCCATGCCGCAGAGTTCTGGATGATCGAGCCGGAGATGGCATTCGCAGATCTCGATGACGTCATAGCCTGCGAGGAAGACATGATCAAGTTCATCATCAGGTATGTTCTTGAGAATGCTCCCGAAGAGATGGCATTCTTCAATCAGTTCATGGACAAGGGACTCATTGAGCGTCTTACACATGTTATGAATTCGGATTTTGCCCGCATCACTTACACAGATGCAGTAAAGCTCCTTGAAGAGCACAATGACGAGTTCGAGTACAAGGTTTCATGGGGCGTTGATCTCCAGACCGAGCATGAGCGTTTCCTTACCGAGAAGCACTTCAAGAAGCCGGTATTCGTTACAGATTATCCTAAGGATATCAAGGCCTTCTACATGAAGCAGAATCCTGACGGAAAGACTGTTGCAGCCGTTGACTGTCTCGTACCTGGAATCGGCGAGATCATGGGCGGTTCACAGCGTGAGGAAGACTACGACAAGCTGGTTAAGCGTATGGAAGAGATGGGTATGGAGATGGATCAGTACAAGTTCTATCTCGACCTTCGTAAGTATGGTACAACACGCCACGGCGGATTCGGTCTTGGCTTCGAGAGAGCAGTTATGTACATCACCGGTGTCCAGAACATCCGTGACGTGCTTCCGTTCCCAAGAACAGTCGGAAACTGCGACATCTGATAAAGAGCCGGAGGGCATCTGTTTAAATACGGGGCGCTTCAGCGGAAAAATATAAAATCGGACCCCTGAGAACCACCGGGTCCCCGCCAATGCAGGAGATTTCCCTGACGAAAACTCCTGCTCGGCGAGGGAACTAAGGAATAAAGAACCAAGTGGTTTCTAAGGGGTCCGATTTTGATTTTTCACGCCGAAGCTTAACGCATCAAAACAGATGCCTTCCGGCTCTTTCTATAGTTTTTCATTTTATTTAAAACTCTTTTTTATTTAATATTTTTAAGTTAAAATATTGTTATATATCGATTTTAGGGAATATTGATGTTTGCCCGGGGCAGGCACCAATAGGTAGGAGCATCAAATGCGTTTTATACACACATCGGATATCAATTGGGGTATGACGCCGGACTCGGATCGTTCCTGGGGCAAGGATCGTGCCAATGACATTAAATCCACTTTCAGGGGAATAATCGAAAAATGTCGTGATTTCAGCGTTGACTGCCTTTTTATCTCAGGCAATCTGTTTCATCGCCAGCCCATGAACAAGGATCTTCAGGAACTCAACTATCTTTTTGGTTCCATACCATCCACACATGTCGTGATCATTTCAGGCGAAAATGACCGCATAAGCCCAAACTCTGCTTTGTTAAGCTTCAACTGGAGCGCTAATGTACACTGGATCCTGAGTGACAAACCGGATTCGGTCTACTTTGATGACATCAACACAAGGGTCTATGGTTTTTCCTATCACTCAAGAGAACTGAAGGAAACTGTCATAGATACCATCGAACCGGAAAATGACGGCCACATCCATATACTTCTTGCTCACGGAGGCGATCCGGATCATATGCCGGTGGATGTGGAAACTCTCGATAAGCTTCCCTTTGATTACATTGCTCTCGGATTCCTTCACAAGCCTGTTGAGGTTATCGAAAGAAGGGTTGTCTACTCAGGTTCTCC
The DNA here is from genome assembly GCA_017627595.1 of Oribacterium sp. Taxonomy (GTDB): domain Bacteria; phylum Bacillota; class Clostridia; order Lachnospirales; family Lachnospiraceae; genus Oribacterium. The sequence continues at coordinate 5,584 of JAGAGL010000013.1, forward strand.
GGAACCTCTGGATATGACGGAATCGGGTCCTCACGGTTTTTATTTCGGAGACATTAACCCCATAACCCACAAGGTTCAGAAGCTGGAATTTATAGAAACCGCGCAGGTATCTTACATTCCGATTGATTTTACGGTTAATGACAAGACCACCAATGATGCACTTGTGCGAAGCATTACCAACACGATAAAAGCCTCCGGAGAACACAATATTTACATGCTCCGCATCACCGGAAAGCATGATCCGGAAGTCCGCTTCGACCTGTCTTCCCTTACACATGATCACAGGATCGTAAGCGTCCAGGATGACTCGGAACCACAGTATGATTTTGCCGCTCTTTACAAAGAACATCCCTCCGATCTGATCGGTTTTTATATACGAAAGCTTCTTCGGGAAGATCCCGACGACATGAGCTACGTGGAAAAGAAAGCCCTGTACTACGGTATAGATGCTTTACTCAAATCTCAGAAGGGTGGTAAGTGATCATGCGTTTTGTTGACATCCACATCGATGGATTTGGTAAATTCCATAATTTTGACATGCATCTTGAAGATGGCATGAACATTATTTACGGTCATAATGAAGCCGGAAAGTCAACCCTGCACTCCTTCCTCCAGGCCATGCTTTACGGTCTCGGAAGGCGTTCGGGAAAGCCGCTGTCCAGGAAATACCAGTCCTGGGATTATCCTGAAGATTACAGCGGACAGCTCCGGATCGAGTACAAAGGAAAGAATTATCTCATATCCAGAGACTTTAACCGGGATCTCCTGTCTATCTATAACGAAACGGACAGTGCCGTGATAGAATACCCCGAGCTTTGGCTGAACACCATGCTGGAAGGCATTTCGGAAACCGCCTTTGAAAATACGGTTTCCATAGGTCAGCTCCGGAGCGCCACAAGCCGCGGCATGATAAATGAGCTGAAATCCTGTATCAGGAACCTGAATGCCACAGGCGATATTTCACTGGACAGCGAAGGTGCTCTGTCTATCCTTGAAGAACAAAGAACCAGGCTTGAATCCAAGCTTGTTCCCGACGCTGCAAAAACCTATGCACAGCTCATAGGTGAAGTCAGGAACATCGAGCGGGACATCCAGCAGCCGGAATACGAAAACCAGCTCAGAAAATACCAGAACCTCCGCTCGGAGGCCCGTACAGAGCAGGTAGACCTCCAGACCAAGAAGGAAGTGATGCTTCAGAAGGTAGCCGCCCAGGAAGCCGCCCTCCAGCAGTCAGGTCTTAAAAACGAAGACGAGATACAGTATACCCTGAACCGGGGAATAACCCTGTACAACACCTATGTAGCAGAGCAGGAAAGGGACGAGGACCCGAAAAAGTATATTCTTCCCGGTGGCTGCTTTGCGGTCGCAATACTCAGCCTTGTACTGGACATACTGTTTGCCTCCGCAGGCTCAGATAATGTTGCCGCCTTCTTCAGGCTCACTCCGGATAAGATTCCGGCCTTCAAGGCTTTTGTTGACAATGCTTTGCTCGGAGCAACAGTCCCGGTAGCCATATTCACCTTCCTCTGTGTTCTGACTTTGATACTTGGAATAGTATTTGTGAATAACAACCGGAACGGCAAAAAAAATCTCCAAAATTCCAATCTGGAACTGACAAGGATACTTTCAAAGTTTCTCGGAAGTCCTGAAATAAGCGACAGAGCCATGGACAGCTTTGAAAAACACATGGATGAGCTTTTAAAGATAAGCGATAAACTGAACGAAGACAGAGCATCCCTTGAAGCTCTCACGCAGGAAATCCAGGGACTGAATGACAATGAACGTAAATATGACGTTGAGCTCCAGAGGCAGAACGAAAAGCAGACGGAGCTGGAAGGAAAATTACAGCATCTTGTTAATGTTAAAAACCGTGTTGAGATGCTGAAGCGCACCATTAGCGAAAACGATGCCATAACAGAAGAGATCGATGCCGTGAATCTCGCTTACGAGACCATGACAGAGCTCGAAGGCTCCATCAGATCCAGCTTCGGACATCATCTGAACAAGGAAGCAGGAGACCTTATCTCAGGTATCACCGGCGGAGTTTATGACTCCATGTGGATAGATCAGAATCTGGATATCTATATGAACACTCCGACAAAGCTTGTTCCCATAGAGGATGTTTCCAGCGGAACCATGGATCAGATCTATCTGGCACTGAGACTTGCGGCATCCCGTCTCATGCAGAAAAACGAAGTCCGGGACATCACAGACGAACATTTAAGCAGCATACCGGCCGGCTTTTCCGCATCACAGACTGCCGAAGCTTCCGCCACTGAAAGCCCTTCCGCTGTATCAGGTCATCAGACTGAGTCAGATAAAAGCAGACTTCCTCTCATCTTTGACGATTCCTTTGCAATGTATGATGAGAAGCGCCTGAACTCCGCCCTCCATTTCATCATGGACATCCATAAAGGCCAGATCCTCCTCTTCACCTGCCACACCCGGGAGCGCAGGATGCTGAAGCAAGCGAAGGACACCTTCAATGTTGTAGAACTTTGATGTAATAGCCATCGGGTATAAAAAATCCAAAGATAGAAGGCATCTGTTTAAACACGACTCAACTCAACGTGTTTAAATAGATGCCCTCTGTCTTTGGGTGTGTTTATTTACATCCACTTATGCATATTATCCAGGAAATCTTCAAGCATTATCGGCTTCGAGTAGTAGTAGCCCTGCATACTGGTGATATCAAAGTTATCACATACATAGTCTACCATTTCCCTGGTCTCGAGACCCTCAACGCACACATGTGCTCCAAGGATTCTTGCACAGTCAACTATAGCCTTAAGCATTACCTTCTTTGGCTCTTCCTTATCGATATCCTGAATGAAGCTTCTGTCAATCTTTATCTGATTAACAGGAAGATCAAAAAGAAGATTTATGGAAGAATAACCTGTGCCGAAATCATCCAGGGAAGTCTGCATTCCCATATCCTGAATAAACTTCAGCTTCTGCCTGAGAAGATTTACATCCAGAAGCTTACATCTCTCCGTAAGCTCCAGTCTTATATTCCTGGGAGAAACTCCTGACTCTTCAACTATCTTCTTAAGTTCCATTTCAAAATCATCTCTTCCGAGCTGTGGATATGCAAGGTTGATATTGACCTTGAAATCAGGTATTACCTTTATGATTTTCTTTGCATCCTCCAAAGACTTTCTGATGATCCAGGATCCGAGATCAAAGAATATAGGATCCTTCTCCAGCCACTCTATGAAGGTTCCCGGGAATATCTGCCCGTATTCATCTCCGTACCATCTGAGGAGAGCCTCCATGGCAACAAGCTTTCCCGAGCCTCTGCTGATGATCGGCTGATAAACCATAAAGAAGCCCTGGCACTCATCCATGATGGATTCTCTTATGGCATTGTAAAGAGAAAGCTTCTGAGAATCCCTCACCAGCAAACTCTGGTTAAAAACATTAAGAGTTGTAGCACTGGTATTATCCTTTGCCTTGGCGAGAGCGAAGAGAACACTGGTGTATACCGTATCCGGCATGATGGAGATATCATCGGTATAAACCCCTCCTCCGTAAACATCAATGATTACATTTCTGCCCTTGATCCCTATTCCCTCAAGAAGACGGTTACGGATATTCTCAAATTCCTTTGAGCCAAAAATCTTTAGCTCCTCATCCCCCTCCTCAAAGGCCTTCAGCATGGCAAACTTAGTCCCTTCAAGCTTATAGACCTCCGCACCGTTTCTGTTAAGCATCATGATATCGGCTATCACACGAAGTGTCCTGTTTCCCTCCATGTAGCCGTAATTATTGTTGATGGACGCAAAATCCCTGATACCCAAAAGCATAATGAAGTAAGGCTTACCATCAGCATTGTACTCATTCATCTTCTCCATCATCATGCTTGTTGTAGGAAGCCCCGTGGTGGCATCAATAAGATTACTCTTTTCATAATTGACAACGAGACCTGCATAAAACACAGGCTCACGGTCCTCTCTAAGCATCTTTGAATAAGTGGATACTGTAACAAATTTGCCCTCCTTATTCATGATCCTGTAGGGAATATTAAGTTCATCGATCTCACCGGCCTTCATCCTCACTGATTCCCGGATAAACTGCTCTCTGTCATCAGGATGGATCAAGCTGATATATTCACTCAGAGCCTCGGCTTCATCCATCACCTGACCGGAAAGACCAAGATAATCTACGATTTCCTCACACCACCAGACCTTTCCTAAGGTGTAATCCGCATAATAAGCATACCAACCCTCTTTTTTGTTGGTAAAGACCTTAAATAATTCGTCGAAGTATTTTACTTTCAGATTGCTTTCCATATATTCACCGGCAAACGTACGTACCTGACATCCGTTCCTTTCCTTCAAAATCGGGGCTCCTACTCTTTCAATCCCGACATGCCTTTAGGTGTATTTCGGCAAAAAAATAAAAAAAATTAAGTATTTCGCAAAAAATCTTTTTGCCGGACATCCGCAAGGGACGACATCCACCGATGACGGTTCCCTTCGGCGAAAACCGTCCCCCGTAGACAACTTCCAAAATACTCCCAAAATTAAAAAGCCTGATATGCTGCTCTTTTGAGTAGTCATATCAGACTTTAAGGGTCACTGTTCTTTTTCTGATTGATCAAGCTTTGTTACAAGCTGTTTCTTACCCTTGCCATATTCAATCAGGGTCACTGTTCTTTTTCAGGATGATCAAGCTTTGTTACGGCATCAATTATCGAGGTTGTTCCACCTGTTTCCAGAATCTCTCTGATCTTATCGATATCCTCAGCATTCATATGATTCTTTCCGAGATACTGCTCATAGTTCTGGGAAAGCCTGAGGGCAAGCTCCCGTTCCTGTGACTCAAGACTTGTTTTAAGGTTCGTGGCTACCGTAAAGGCCTGCTGGAGTTCATCCATCTTCGGCTTATTGGCAGTCTCTATTTCATCTATGATGATGTTCCTTGTAACGGTATCAAAATTGTTCTGGGCACTCTGCTTCTGGCTTATGATGTCACTTCTCTGCTGCTGCAGCTTCGCGATCTCATCATCATAGGAAACAAGATTGTATACAGCCTCGTCAGAATCCTTTCTGATACTGTGCTCAAGCTTCTTTATGATCTTCTTATTGTTTTTTATACGGTTTATAATGTCTCTGCCCTGGCGGACTGTGTCAGCATGCCTGCCGGAAAGATTCATGATAGCTACGTAGATACCTCCAAAAAGGATAATGTCTACGAGATAGATACCCACGAGATAAAGTATCTTTCTTTCCGGTATCAGGAAGTATGCACCAAAGGGCAACAGAGCAAAAAGGATGATGAACACTGCCAGAAAGCAGATAAACTCCGCTATTCCTGACGGATGGAATAATGTATAAAAAACCGGCCACTTGAAGAAGAAGGGAGCATTATCCTTCTTGACTATAGCTGCAAGCTGACGCTTAAGTTCGGTGATCTCAATGCGTCTGGGCTCGGTCTCATTCTTTATACGGCCCTTAACGCCTTCCTCTCTGGCTCTTTCCCTCTCAGCCTGTTTCTTTCTGAGACTGGCCTCCACCTGACTTATCTGCTTGTCATGAGTCTCGGTAAGCTCCTCACTTCTCTGCTTCAAAGTCTTGTCGATCTTATCCTGAATGCTCTTTCTGAACTCATCAAGAGCGACCGAAGCCTGCCTTTCCGTCTCTATCTGAGTTGAAATCTGATTACAGATATTCTGATACTCAGCTATTGCATTTTTCGCATCCTCCAAAAATGCCTGGGGATTTTCAATTTCCATTCCCATTATGTATGCCTCCCGATCGTCACGTTATGAACTGGTATTATCATAGGATATTTTTGTGAATTAATTATTAACAATTGAATTTTTTTCTATTTTACAGCATTGCAAAGATTGCTCCTTTGGAATATAGTGTAAGCCAAAATCCGTTTTTTCATGCCTTGTTATCCCAGGAACAGATATCCGTTCGGTTGTCTCACAGAACTCATCCGATCTGAATCCGTATACAAGAAACAAACGGCGAAAAACTTGACTTTATAAAGGAGAATCCCATGTTCCGAATGAGCGGCTCAATTTACAGAAACGGTCAGATCGTAAGAGAATGCGTATCCCGGCAGGAGGACAACTCCATGTCCAGAACAGACCGTGTCCTTACAGCACTTAAAGAAATATGTGAGTATATGGATCTTGCCGTCCCCATCTGGCTTCAGTCAAACATAAATGAGTTCAGACGAAAATCCATCACTGCCTTCAGATCCGATTCCTTTGTTGAACCCATCGGCTTTGACTACCTGAGGATTGAAGTCATAGAGGAGTAATGCTTCCTTCCTCTTTTCCGTCGATGCTTCAGCCTGCCGTTTCTGCCATGACATTGCGGAAGCGACAGGCTGACTTTTAATTCAGGCATCAAAACCACCTGTCATTTCATCAGAGTCTTTCCACCAGAGCCTCTGTAAGTCTCACGCAATGCTCAATTGCCTTTTTCTCAAAGGTAGGATAGTCCATCTGTGCTGAATTGTCTGCCTTATCCGAAATAGCTCTTATGATAACGAACGGCACCTTATTCTGCCATGCAACCTGAGCTATGGCAGCCCCCTCCATCTCACAGCATTTTCCCTGGAAATGTTTGACTATCCACTCCTTGGTGTCATTATCGGAAACAAACTTATCGCCGCTGCACACACGTCCTATAAAGGTGTGGATATCCTGATTTACCTTCCGGTTCTCCTCCTCCGCAAATGCTATAAGCCTGTCATCTGCCTTGAAAGAAAGTGTTCCCACTCTCGGAATCTCACCGAGCTGATATCCGAAGGCAACCGCATCCATATCATACTGGACAGCGTCCTCTGAAACCACGATGTCACCGATGTCAATGTGGGCGTCCAGGGACCCGGCGATACCCGTGTTTATAACCTGCTCCACCTTGTAGCGGTCTATGAGCACAGCTGTACAGGCGCCGGCATTAACCTTGCCTATACCTGAACGGACAACAGTAACATACTTTCCCTTAAGCTTTCCCGTTACAAAGGGAAGGCCGTTATGTACTTCCGTGACAGCGTCTGTTATATCCGCCTTCAGCTTCTCAACTTCCTCATCCATTGCGCCAATTATTCCAATCATGATAACAATTCACCTTTCTCGTCTCTACATGTATGTTTTTTTGTTTATATCTGACTCACAGACGCCATATGACCGACTCTTTAATCCATCTTTTCGCCTTAAATAACTGAGATGTTGCTGCAGATCTGAAATCGTATCTCATCAGGAATTCTTTTCCTGATTCTCCCTGACCACATCCCTGAGCACCTGAAGTACACGATCAACGCCATTAGCCTGATCCGAATTCTGCATGGCTATGATATATCCGGACCTCTTGAGATACACCTCATGAACTGCCTTATAAAGGAGTTCAATGTCTTCCTCCATCTTATGCTGGTCAAGCACGTAACTGAAGCCCTGCTTTTCGAAGGATTCGGCGTTCAGTATCTGGTCACCTCTGCTTGCATCAAGAGGCAGCGGGATAAGAATGTTTGGCTTCTTCAGCGCCACAAGCTCGCAGATAACATTGGCACCTGCACGTGAAATAACCACGTCTGCAAGGGCATACAGATTTCTCAGTCCATTTGTAAGGAACTCATACTGCTTATAGCCCTTTGTATCCTTGAGACTTTCATCAAGATTATTCTTTCCGCAGACATGGACAATGTCAAAGTCCTCCAGGAATCTGGGAAGCAGTTCGCGTACCGCATTGTTGATGGCAACGGAACCAAGGGAACCTCCGATGATCATAAGAACAGGCTTCTTTCCGTCAAAGCCGGTCATTTCAAGACCCTCTTCACGGGTACCCTGGAGAAGCTTCTCTCTGATGGGAGAACCGGTGAGAACCGCCTTTCCCTTAGGGAGATTCGCAAGTGTTTCAGGGAAATTGCAGCAAATTTTGTCACATGCCCTGACACTCAGACGGTTTGCAAGTCCGGGAGTCATATCCGATTCATGAGAAACAACCGGGATATGGAGACTGCGGGCCGCCCACACTACGGGAACAGCAACAAAACCACCCTTACTGAATACTATATCGGGCTTGATCTCCTCCAACGCTTTTCTGGCTTCATTGTAGCCCTTAAGTACCCTGATGGGATCGGAAAAATTCTTTACATCAAAGTATCTTCGAAGCTTTCCCGTGGATATACCGGTGTAGGGAATGCCTTCGGCCTCAACCATTTTCTTTTCAATGCCGTCATAAGAGCCAATGTAGTAGACCTCGTACCCGTCCTTCTTCATTCGAGGGATAAGTGCTATATTGGCAGTGACGTGACCGGCTGTTCCTCCGCCGGTCAGTACTACTTTACCGATCATTCTTTTCTCCTCATCTATTAATGCTGCTTACGAGAGCCTTAATAACCGACATACAGCTGCAGATTTAACTGGTTCCTTTGTAAGCGATTTTCCTGCCGTTTATTTCCGGCTTACCGATTTCGATTTAACAGTCCTTTGATCAAAGTGCCTTTATAAGTTTATCGCAGATTTCGCCCATCTTTTCGGGGGCTGTCTTTCCGGGCTTCCAGAGTACCATCTCGTCGGCATTGCCGTAGCGCGGGATGATGTGGGTATGGAAATGGTTTACAGTCTGTCCTGCTGCCTCTCCGTTGTTCTGGACAACATTAAAGCCCTTTGCTCCTAATGCCTTTTTCATGGCCGTTCCGATCTTTCCTGCAAGGGGCATCACTCCTGAAGCAATGCTTTCGGGAAGCTCTGTAAGGTCTGTGTAGTGCTCCTTTGGTATAATGAGCACATGTCCGTCTGATGCCGGATTTGCATCAAAGATCACTCTGAATGTATCGTCCTCATACAATGTTGTTGTAGGTATATCTCCATTGGCAAGCTTACAAAAAATACAATTATCGTCTTTCATGTCGAACCTCCGCTTCTTCGTTAAAAACTAAAAATATGTAACAGTTCAGCCGGGACACGAGTAACATAGCAGGAACGATTATTGCCTTTTGATTGACTTAATTTCTATATGGCATCATCTGAGTCATGTGATAATCTGTGTGTGAATGACTTAAGTTCTGGTTTCCGTTATCTGAGTCATACATAGGACTGAGCCTGAATGACTCAAATTTTGGTTTCCATTATCTGAGTCAACATTTTTTGAATTCCTGTATGACCGCAATTTAAAATAATCCTAAATGGGTCAAACATGTAGTTGTGAATCATTGACTTAAACATAGTTTTTACGTTAATGAGTCAATCGAGTCCTTTTTCTGATATGACCTAAAATTGCATTATGG
>JAGAGL010000014.1:0-12858 GCA_017627595.1 Oribacterium sp.
TACTTTAAGGAGCATGGCTTCAGGGCGCTATACAAAAAAACCATTCACCGCCTAAAGGGAATCCAGGAGGATTACGATTATAACGAGTGGTATAAAAAGGTGAAGGTCACTGAGGCAGAGCTTCAGGAGCAGCGGAACACAACCCTGCCGGTCCAGCCGAAGTTCTCCGTCGTGATCCCGGTTTACGAGACCCCCGAAAAGTTCTTGAGGAAAATGCTTAAGTCCATTCAGGACCAGACCTACGGAAACTTCGAAGTCTGCGTTGCGGATGCGACACCTTATGACAAGTACGACCGCTCTCAGGCAAACGGCAAGCTTCCCAAGGAAGTTCTCGAGGAGTTTAACAAGGCGGATCCCCGCTTCAGATACGAGATCCTCGAAAAGAACCTGGGAATTTCCGACAATACCAATGCCGCCATCGAAATGGCCACCGGCGACTACATTGTCCTTGCAGATCATGACGATGAGCTGGAGCTAAATGCGCTTTTTGAGTGCGCAAAGGCCATTAATGAGCATCCGAAGGTGGATGTGATCTACTCCGACGAAGACAAGATCGACTTCGAGGACACCTACTATTTCGAGCCACACTTCAAGACGGACTACAACCCGGATCTGCTTAGATCCGTAAACTATGTCTGCCATCTTTTGGTGCTGAAAAGAGAGCTTCTGGAAGCTATCGCTGAGACGGACGAAGCCGGTCACAAAATATATGAAAGAAAAGCCTATGATGGCGCCCAGGATCATGACCTCATCCTGAGAGCCACCGAAAAGGCACAGGAGAGGGAAAGTAAAGAAATCGGCGGAGACCTCGCAAACTTAAGTGATGCGGACAAAAAGCTGCTTAAAGAAGGACGATTCACCAGCTCGAGAATCTACCATATACAGAAGGCGCTTTATCATTGGCGCTCCCATCAGGCTTCAACCGCCCAGCACCCGGAGGCGAAGCTTTATGCCTTTGACGCTGGAGCAAGAGCGGTTTACGACCACTGTAAGAGACTGGGACTGCCTGTGAAAAAGGTGGAAAAAGGCATCACCTATGGCTTCTACCACACAATTTATGAAAATGAAAAGCCCCTGATCTCAGTGGTCATCCCGAACAAGGATCACACCGCGGATCTGGATAAGGCGATTCAGTCCCTGGCAGGAAGCAATTACAAGAATCTTGAATTCATAGTAGTTGAGAACAACTCCGACCAGGAAGAAACATGGAAGTATTACGCTGAGATACAGAAGCAGTACCCGGTTGAGGGATTCAGGGAAAAAACTTCTGAAGAGATAAAAAGTGAAGGACAGACAGAGCTGCAGGAGAATAATCCGGGGCTTTCAGGATGGTCAGAGAACAGACTGACGGATACGGCAACACCTGACAGAGGCTTATCTGCGGAACTGACATCAGTAAAGAATCCTGATGCTGACCCCACCGGCAGCGCTTATTATGCAGCACCTGGCAGAGGCTTATCTGCGGAACTGACATCAGTAAAGAATCCTGATGCTGACTCCATCGGCAGCGCTTATTATGCAGTGCCTGACAGAGGCTTATCTGCGGAACTGACATCAGTAAAGAATCCTGATGCTGACCCCACCGATAGCGCTTATTATGCAATGCCTGATAGAGGATCATCTGTGGATTCAGCATCAGTGAAGGCTACAGATCGGAACCCGGTCTCTGAGAACAGTTCCGAAACCTCTTCCGGAATCACCGTCCGTGTTGTCAAGTGGAAGGGACCCTTCAACTACTCTGCCATCAACAACTTCGGCGTGAAGTTCACAAAGGGAGATTACATCCTCTTCCTGAACAATGATATTGAACTCATCGATCCCGACTCAATCGACGAAATGATAGGCTACGTACAGAGAGAAGATGTAGGCATTTGCGGAGCCAGACTCCTTTATCCGGACGAAGACATCCAGCATGCCGGCGTCATCATGGGAATGGGCGGCATTGCCGGTGCAGCTTTTGTAAGAACCCACGACGCAGAACTTTCATATATGCATAGGGCAAAGTGCGTTCAGGACTATTCCTGCGTAACCGCTGCCTGCCTTCTGACTAAAAGAGAGCTGTTTGACGCAGTTGGCGGTTATACCGAAGAACTTGCAGTGGCCTTTAACGACGTAGACTTCTGCATGAAAGTCCGCGCCCTTGGCAAGCTGGTGGTCTACAACCCCTACGCCAAGTTCTATCACTATGAGTCAAAGTCCCGCGGAATGGAAGACACCCCGGAAAAAGTACAGCGCTTCAACGGCGAAATAGTAAAATTTGCAAAACGCTGGCCCGAGTGCCTCCGATATGGAGATCCTTACTATAATCCGGCGCTCACTTTTATGAAGTCGAATTTCACGTTGAAGAATTTGGAGAAGGAGACAGTCGGTGAGCCGTTTAAGATGGACATATTAGACGGAATAGTTTAGTTATTTAGCTTTTGTGATAATTAAGGGATATTAGGAGCCGAAGGACATTCGATGAGATGCCCTTCGGTATTCCACGGTTTCCTTGACAAAAGCTTCCGCTCCAATCTACTTTCAGAACACATTTAACAAAAGCTAAAGGGAACGGGGTGCAGTTCATTATAGGCTGCCCCGTTCCCTTGATGTCATTTTGCTAATAATTTAAATTTTTTCTATTAGTGCTGAAATCTGTTCATATGCATCTCTTCTGATAAGCTCTATTTCCTCTTCATCCGCCAAATCCATGAAATCAGATACGTCTTTAGGCCCGGCATGTTTTTCTGATGCAAATTTGTCCGAAAGCTTTTCTTTCATGTCAATTACAATCTGTTTATTCCTTACAGCCCTGAACTCTTCTGCTAATGAATCTACGCCTCCGATATAATGCTTTATTACAAAATAAATGTCATATGCGTCTTTTGCCTTGCCTCTTCCCATGGCTGCCGTTTTCATGATTCTGATCCGGAAACATTAAGTCCGGAACCCATCCTCCAACTATTCTTATATCATCGCGATATTCATTAAAAAGATTAACCAATTCCACCAGAACTCTATGGGCCGCTAGTTTCTGACCTTCTGAATAATCAATGCTGCTTCTTAAATCTTCATCATGTATCATCTGCATATTTCCTTACTAAGTATTTCTTCCGCCATTTCTTCTCCCCGGCCTTTCAAACTCATACAATCAAGGAATACCTGTACCGGAGATGCAACCAAGTTATTCTTGATAATTCGTGATTTTACTCCTACACATGAGTCATACTTTATTATTAAAATTACGTTAGCGCCTGAATCAACCCTTTTCAGACCCAAGTATTCAACGATCTTGTCTAAATCATTTGCATCTATAAGCGCGTGTATTTTCTGATATCTCACGACGGGCTGGTATCGTACTCCTCCCGAAAAACCTGTCAATATACACTTTATCCCGGTCTCTTTAGTCATTTTTGCAATCTTTGCTTCAATATCAGTGATACCGGATAAAGAATAACATTGTACTTTTTCCTCTGTATAATCCGAGTATACTCTTGCCCAATCTCTCATGATCGACTTAGGATCGGTAACAGAAATGCCATCCTTGCTTTGCTCGATATATGTCTGATTCAACAAGAACTCTTTTACCTTTGAAACCTGACCTATACTGCATCCGGCGGCACTTGCCAGATCCTGCAATTTCCACCTCCGGCGTGTATCTTCAAGAATAGTTCGAAGTATAACAGAAGAAACAACCGAGGATCTTTCATATATTGACTTTATGGATCTCTTAGGCGTGTTTTCATTTTTATTTCCTTTTATCTCTACGAATAGTGTTTTATATGCAATATAACAATTTCCGGCCAGATCTAAAAAACCATAACCGGCTCTTTTACATAATTCCGCAGTTTGCTCAGTAATGTATGGAGCCAATATCACGCAATACAGATCCGAAACCATTTCAGAAATAACAGTTTTGATCTGCTTTGGATAACCGTCTCTCGAAATAGCAAGCTGAAAGCTTGTTTCATCATTATTGGAAAGTATTAATGTAGCCACATTATTAGCATCCACAGAGCAGCTCTCTATAATAGGCAGGTTATTTGCGAATGTTTTAAACATATCTATCGAAAGTGATTGTTTCATCTTTAAACCCTCTTTCACTATCTTGGTGAAATTAATTATATCAATGAAACTCTATGGCTGCAATACAAATTTCACACTTAATATTATTTTCACCAAATTAGTGAAAACTACATTAAGTGTGAAATACCAAGCGTTTTCAAGGGATTATCTCGGTAAAAACGATTTATTGCTAATTTATCTCAGATATTTATTTACCAGATCAGTTACAATCTTTGAGTTTAAAACGTCTTTTTCGGTCTCGAAAGTAAGAATCAGCCTCTCCCCTGGGAGGATTCCGTTCATTTGATAGTTGTTAATTTTTTTTATTGCTGTTGTTGCGTATTCCGGGTTATCCATCATTCCCTCATGTTCCCAATAGATTTCCTTGTTAAGTCTCTTCGAAAAAAACGTAAAGTCCGGATAGACAGTTCCGTATCCTGCTAAGGTAAGGGGCTTTTCATATTTATATAAAATATTGTTCCTGTAGAAATAATCGGCAAGTATCTTTTCAGACTTTGATCGTACTCGCTCTCCTTTTTCCGAAAGAATCACAGGTGTGCCTTCGTTGAAGTCTTTTCCTATGTATGGTTCTGAATACCATTTTTGTTCCAGTTGTGCATAGGTTGGTTCAACAGGGGTAATTAGCTTCTGCCTCTCAGGGTGTAGGGATGTAAACAGTTCTTCAATTTCATCATCATTGTAATCTTTAAGACATCTGGTTATCAGTTTGTTCCTTACCGTCGCAATCTTAAGTACTGCTTCATTATAGGTTTTTTGCGCTAATTTACGTGGAAGCAGTTCATTATTTCTTGGAATATATACTCCATATCTGTCATTAGTGCAGTTGTAGTACCTGACACATCCTTGATCTACCGATATGCGGAGCCTTCCTTCGGGTGATGAATTGTTATTTTTTATTGTGTTGGCTATTATTTCTTCCAGGCGTTTTTGTTCCTGTAATAGCATTTCTTTTAATCCGTACATTGTTTTTCCTCTTTTATTTTTTTGTTATGGTTTCTGGTGATTTTGATTTGAATGATATTAGGTGAAGAACATCTGAAAATATTGGATTTGTAGTCAAAAGATTAAATCTATGGCTGACTCAAATTGGATGAAACTTGATATGAAGGCATTCGATCGACTCATGATGGATGATACAGGCAGAATAATTTGGGATTTGAGGTCATGTTTACAGATTTCACTGACTATTCCATATAGAATATGCTTGGATCTGCGGTCAAACTATTAAATAAGACCGGGTAATTGAAATAAAATTAAACAACTACCTTACGATGGTTGACTTGCTAAGAGTAATTAGTGGATATGAAACAAATTAGGAATTTCGTGGCGAACGCCTTATAAAAAATAACAAATTTGATGTCAATCAAAGATTTTTAAGGCGATTGACCTATAAAGAATAATACGAGATTTGAAGTTAATCAAGCACTTCGTGACAAATGATTTAAAATTTGTGCGAAAGAGACAAATTATTCGATAATTTTAATTGATAGAAGAAGTTCAGCCGGTGAGCCATTCAGGATGGACATTTTGGATGGGTTAGTATAGTGGTTTTAGTATCGTTGCCGGCAGGCTCTCCGAGGGCTCAGGGCTCTGCCCTAAGAACCCGCAAGGGACTTGTCCCTTGACCCTGCACTCGGGCTCTGCCCGAACCCGTCCTCGCCGGAAGCAGGCCAGCAAGCATACTTGCTGACCTGCGGAACAGGATAATCCGTGAAGCTTTTGTCAAGGAACTTTCGCGACATATCCTCGCGCTACGCGCTCCGGTATTCCACGGTTTCCTTGACAAAAGCTTCCGCTCCGGGCTACTTATCGAACTCATATTATGAATTAAGATAAACACATGGATGCTAACCTGTATCAATTGAACAGGAGACATCCATTTTGCATTTGTATTATGCTGAGAAGGATCAGAGTATGACTCTTCGGAAGATTTTCTGGAGTTGATGTCAACTATTTTAAGGTTTATGCGTTGATTCATATCTGGTATTAACGGATTTGCAGTCAAGCAATTCAATATCTCAAGTTGGCTCAACTTTAAGATAATTGAAGTGCGGTCAAAGAAACATCACACGGGATATGATTCACATCGGATATTGATTGAAGTGCGGTCAAGCCTACAGCTCTCACGGAATGGCTCATATAGAACAATGCCTGAAGTGCAGTCAAGTCCATAGCTTTTGTGGATTGATTCATATAGAACAATGCCTGAAGTGCAGTCAAGTCCATAGCTTTTGTGGATTGATTCATATAGAACGATGCGTGAAGTGCAGTCAAGCCCATAGCTTTTGTTGATTGATTCATATAGAACAATGCTCGATGTGCGGTCAAGTTCATAGCTCTTGCGGATTGATTCATATAGAACAAAAACAGAATTGCAGTCATGGAAATTCTTCAAAATTGATGGCTTGTGATTTGCTCTGTCTTTGACTGCGGCGTAAGATTCATTCTTGACGGCCGTTTGAGATTAGAGTAGTATGCAGTCAGAGAAATGTGGTTGGTGTTTAAGCCGAGCCGTACAGCAGATGCTCATGCGGGGTACTACGTTTCTTTTTATTGTCACGATATCATTTAGAAATAACTTGCGTGTAAAAAAATTTGTGAGTAAAATAAAGACACGACCAAAAAACACGTTGTGTTTTTGTATGAGCGAAGCTGCGGCGACGCTCTATTTTTTTGTTCCTTTTTATGGAGGATATTGAGCGGGTATCAATAGTTCTTTGTAGGTCAATCAGATTGAGGGGCTACTTAAGTGTTCCATTTGTTTTTATCAATTAGGTAATCCACCTTCAAGCGGAAGCAATCCGGCTCCGGACAGTCTTTTCCACAACTTCCTAAGAAAAAAATAAACTCATTTTTATGGAATTTTCCAAATTCGGGAGTATACTTCCATTATGATTAAAGACAACCAACAATTCCTAAACACTTTCCATGTCGTTCTTGATGCACTGATCATAGCAGGCTCCTACGCGCTGGCATGGTTCCTGGTGATAGCATCACCCATATTCCCTGCGGGACACGGAGTACTCCCGCCGCAGGTCTATTTTAGTGCGCTGATCCCGGTGGTACCTGGCTACCTCTTTTTGTACTGGATGTTCCACCTCTACGAGCCGAAACGAACCAGAACGAAAAGAAGAGAATTTATAAACATATTTGAGGCCAATGTCGTCGGCCTGATGATCTTCGCCTCGATCCTCTTCGCCTTCAGGCGGTCAGGATACTTCGCAAATTTCTCCACCAGGATGATCACAGCCTTTTGCGTGATTGACATCATCGCCACCACAGTGGAAAGATTCGGCATCAGATTTATCCTTACGAGACTCCGCCGCAAAGGCTTTAACCAGAAACATATCATGCTGGTAGGCTTCTCTGACGTATCAGACAAATTCATCGACGCCTGCCACAGAAACCCCGACTGGGGCTACAAAATCTTCGGAATCGTAGATGACATCACAGAATCCGGCACCTCTTATAAAGGAGTAAAGATCGTCGGCAGGATCTCGGAACTGGAGAAAATCCTCTCCACAAACACAATCGACGAAATCGCCATCACCCTTCCCCTGGCAGCCTATGAAAAGCTGGGCAGCATCGTGGCGGTATGCGAGAAATCCGGCGTACATACAAAGTTCATCCCGGATTATAACAACGTCATCCCTTCCCGCCCTGTTACAGAAGACATGGACGGACTTCCCGTCATAAACATTAGAAACGTGCCCCTTACGGACCCAGTAAAGGCAGCAGCCAAGAGAATCATAGATATCATCGGAGCTTTAGTCGGCATCGTACTCTTCAGCCCGGTAATGTTGGTGGTGTCCATCATTATCAAACTCACCTCTCCGGGACCTATCATCTTCAAACAGGAAAGAGTGGGACTCCACAACAGGCCCTTCATGATGTATAAATTCCGCTCCATGGTAGAGCAGAAGCCTGAGGATGAGCAAAAAGGCTGGACCACCCCGGGAGACCCGAGAGTCACCAAAATCGGAAAATTCATCAGAAAAACCTCCATCGACGAGTTCCCGCAGTTTTTCAATGTCCTCTTCGGCAGCATGTCACTGGTGGGGCCGAGACCGGAGCGCACCCAGTTCGTTGAAATGTTTAAGGAAGAAATCCCCCGCTATATGATCAAACACCAGGTCCGCCCCGGCATGACCGGCTGGGCACAGATCAACGGCCTGAGAGGCGACACCTCCATCCACGAGAGAATCAGATTCGACATCTGGTATATCGAGAACTGGACCATGGAATTGGACATAAAGATACTTTTCCTCACAATATTCAAGGGATTTGTTAACAAAAATGCCTATTGAAAAAAGATCCGGTAAAGATTAGGATTCATTAGAAAAAAACACGGAAACGATTGATACCCCTGATATTTTAAGGCAAAAAAGATCCGCCAAAGATTAGGATCCATCAGAAAAACACACATAATCAATGGATAAGCTCCGGTGTTTTAAGGCAAAATATAAGAATAGATTTGCCGAAACGACATATATGTGGTAAAATCCCTTGGTTTTATAGTGTAAAAATGTTCTTCATCACTATTTGTGCTGCCGGCTGAAAGCGGCGGGATGGAGTCAATCAGATCTGCATCTGTATGTCAGAAATTAACGCTTCCAAAAGCAGCGTTTTATAGAGCCGGTTAGATGTGCAGCTGTATGTCAGATATTTAGGTTCCGAAAACAGCGTTAATAGATGATGAGATGGATATGAAGATGGCAGGAAGAAAACTTTTCTTAATGCCACAAAACCAAAGGTTTCACTTATACTTCTAAAGTATATTAATGAGGATATAGCAAATGGCACTTGATAACGGCAAGGACACCAGACGACCACACTCCATGGAAGGAACTGAAAGTCATCAGAGTGAACTTGAAGACAAGATAGTTAATGACAAAGCCATGGGCGACAAGCTCATGTCGAAGATCCCGGACACCGGCAGGAGACCTGTCTCACGCCCTGATGGCGGGAGAGACTCCCGTCTCCCGGAGGGTAGCAGGGACTCACGACTCCCTGAAGATGCAGCGGAGAGAGTATCTGAAATAAAAAGATCCGCAACCCTCAGCAGCAAGGCTCCGGAACCTAAAAAAACCGAGAGACCCAGAAGAACTGTTCCCGGGGATCCTTTAAGGATGGAAAACCGTCAGCAGGTAAAGACCCTTAACGACACTACAGAAGTGGAAAGGGACCTTGAGTTTGAGCGCAGGATGCGTGAAAAGAAAAAGAAAGCCTTCCGCACCAGGATCATCCTTATGGTGGCTGTGGAGGTTATCACCCTCGTATGTATCTTCGGCTTCGGCTCAGTGTACAGATACATGCACATGACCCAGGATGTAACCTTCGATAAATCAAAGGTAGAAAACAACAACATTGACATCACACAGAAACAGAAGATGTCCGGCTACTGGACAGTTGCGGTATTCGGCGTAGACTCCCGAGACGGCGGAGTGGGCAGCGGTGCCAATGCTGACGTCCAGATCATCTGCAACGTAGATATGGCTACCGGAGACATCAAGCTTGTTTCCGTATACCGAGACACCTATTTAAAGACCGGAAAGAGCAACAGCCGTTACGCAAAGATCAACGAGGCTTACGCCATCGGCGGACCTGAGCAGGCAGTATCTGCTCTTAACTCAAACCTCGATCTCAACATCGAGAACTACGTAACCTTCAACTGGAAAGCAGTTGCGGATGCAGTAGAGATGCTGGGCGGCGTAGACATTGACATCACGGACAAAGAGTTCTATTACATGAACGCATATATCCATGAGACATCAGTCAAGGCAGGCATCAATGCTCAGAACCCGGCGGCCAACTACATCAAGAGCGCAGGCCCGCAGCACCTTAACGGAGTTCAGGCAGTTGCCTATGCGAGACTCCGCTACATGGACAGCGACTTCGAGAGAACCAAGCGTCAGAGAGAGGTTATCTCCCAGTGCCTCGACCATGCGAAGAAGGCAGACCTGGCAACACTTACCTCGGTTATCGACGTAGTGCTCCCGCAGGTAGCATTCAACATAGATACCGCAGACATAATCGAGCTTGCAAAAGGCATCTCAAGATATAACATCAAGGAGTCCACAGGCTTCCCTAAGGATCTCAAGGATCAGATGATGGGCAAGAAGGGCGACTGTGTCATACCTGTAACCCTGGTTTCCAATGTTAAATGGCTTCACAGCGTGCTCTTCGGCGATGAAGACTACAAGGTGTCAAACGCTGTAGAGAGCTACTCACAGAAAATTGCCGATGACTCAGGCTACTATGCAAGCCATAGGGACGAGGAGACCAAGTCAAGCAGCAAGAAGCAAAGCACGACCGAGGCAGAGACTGACGAAGACAAGGACGAGACAGACGAGAACGGTGAGAAGACCGAAAAGAAGAAGTCCTCCAAGGAAACTGATGCCGACGGTTACGTCATCAAGGCAACAGACGAAGATGGAAACTACATCTACGAAACAAACCCTGAGGGCAACAAGGTTAAATCCGTAAAGGAAACCAAGTCTAAGACAGATGAAATTGAAGAAGGCGAAGAGACCGACGAAAACGAGACAGAAGAGACCGACGAGGACGGAAACGTTATAGAACCAACAGCTCCCGGTCCCGGAGACGATACAGAAGAAACCACCAAGTCAAAGAGCAGCAAGGAAACCACTGAGGCTGAAGAGGGTAACGAAGATGACGGACCATCCGGAAACGATTCGTCTGAAACAAAGGCATCCGATAAGAAAGAAACCACAGCTTCATCGGAAGTTATCGAACCCGGTCTTATTGACGCTGAAGAAGACGACTCAGGAGCAGGCCCAAGCGGCGGAGGTTCATCAGGCTCCGGTTCTTCCGCGGATTCAGGCGGTCCCGGCTCCATCGATTCACTTGATGACCTGGAAGGTCCCGGAGGAGCAAGCTCCAACGATAGCGCAGGTCCCGGAGGAGCTATATCTGACGGACCGATGTAAAGAAATAAGAATCAGAAAACAAAAAACTCGGCAACGCCGAGTTTTTTTGTTGTGATGGACCAAGGGGACGGGGTTCGTGGTCCATTTTAGAAATGGACCACGAACTCCGTCCCCTTGGTCTATCGGCTGACTGCTACAAGAGTGAAGCACGGAGCGAAAGATGCAGGTCTTTTGCTACGTGCTTTCTTGTTGCCGGTGATAACCTGTGTTATCATGAAATGGAATTCAGTATAATACAAGGAGAGATATAAGATGAAGCGCTTTAATACAACAGCAGTTTGTATACCGTCGAAACATTATATGGTTGATCTCTCCGAAAGAATAAAAGAGATTGAGAAGCTCGTAGATGATGGGAAGTATTTTGCCATTAATCGGGCAAGACAGTATGGAAAGACAACTACATTAACAGCACTTACCAAGGTGCTGAAGAATCAGTATGTTGTTATCAGTACGAGCTTTGAAGGAATTGGAGATGCAGGCTTCGAAGACGAGTCCTCTTTTGTAAAAGAGTTTTGCAGATTGCTTAGACGGGAATTCCGAAGAGAAACCCGGGTTCCCGAAGATGTGAAGAGTGAAGTTGATTCATTGTTCAAAAGTACAAATGAAAAGACGAAGCTGGGAGATCTTTTCGATATTCTTTTGGAATGGTGTGATCACACAGAAGTTCCTATTGTCTTAGTGATCGATGAGGTGGATACTGCGACAAATAATCTGGTGTTCCTGGATTTTCTCGCACAACTCAGGGATAATTATATAAACAGAGATACTAAAGGAATTAGTGTTTTCCAGTCGGTTATCCTTGCCGGTGTAACTGATGTCAAACATCTGAAGAGCAGGATCCGATCAGAGGAAGACAGTAAAGAAAACAGTCCCTGGAATATTGCTGCGGATTTCACCATAGATATGAGTCTCTCGGAAGATGGTATCAAAGGAATGCTTGCTGAATACGAGGCGGATCATCATACCGGTATGGATACGGAAGCGATCGCCAGGTCGATCCGTGAATACACGAACGGCTATCCTTTCCTTGTAAGCAGGATCTGTCAGCTGATCGATGAAAATGTAAGCAAAAACATGAGGCTGCCGGAGGCTTGGACAAGAAACGGGATTGATGAAGCGGTTAAGCTGATTTTGGCAGAAAACAACACATTGTTTCAGTCTCTGACAAAGAATCTGAATAATTATTCGGAACTAAAGTCAGCTATAAGAAGTATCCTTATGGAAGGAACAAAACTCACCTGGAATCCGGATCAGAAAGATATTGTTCAGATGCAAATGTATGGGCTGATCAGGAATGATCACAACACTGTCAGAGTAGCCAACAGAATATTTGAAACACGGCTTTATAATCTGTTTCTGTCTGATGAAGAACTGAAGAATAATGTCTTCTCAAGAGAAGGAGAACTGGCAAAGAATCAGTTTGTGTCGGACGGAAAGCTGAACATGCGTCTGATCATGGAACGGTTTATAGAGACCTATACACAGGTTTGCGGTCCTCTCAAGGATCGATTTAAGGAGAAAGACGGAAGGGAACAGTTCCTGCTGTATGTGAAGCCGATCATTAACGGGACCGGCAACTATTATATCGAAGCGCAGACAAGAGATCAGACCAGAACAGATGTGATCGTTGATTATCTTGGACAGCAATATATCATCGAACTTAAGATCTGGCGAGGGGAGAGATATAATACAAACGGGGAAAAGCAGATAAGCGAGTATCTGGATTACTGGAATCTTGATACAGGCTATATGCTTAGTTTCAATTTCAACAAGAATAAGGAACAGGGCGTAAAAAGGGTGCAGATAGGAGATAAGGTTTTGTTTGAAGGAACGGTTTGAGGGA
>JAGAGL010000123.1:0-2722 GCA_017627595.1 Oribacterium sp.
AAGCCCTTTTTTCTACTGTTCTGATATAATGTCCTTCCTGAACAGCCGCTATAGTTGCCACCGCGCACACAGGAATCGCCAAATACTTTAGCGGGACTATGGGAAATGTCAAAGGCAGTATAAAAAGCAATACCCCTGTCATCTTATTCATCACTGAATGAACCGCCACAAGCTTCTTTTGTACTACGTATCCCGAAATGATGATAATTATCTTTATCAGCGCAATCAATACGATCCATACATACAGCCACGCTGGTATGCTTATCACCGGGAGAAACTTTATCAGACATACCACTACGAATACAAAATCCGCGGCAGTATCAAATCTTGCGCCAAATTCGCTGACCGTATTCATCCTTCGTGCAATGGTTCCGTCTATCATATCAGATAAGCCTGCAATCAGATAAAGCACATAGAATACCGGCGAAAAAACCGGGCAGAACAGCAATGCAATACTGATCAGCACCCTGAAACCTGTTATTATATTTGCCATCACTTAACTCTTTGGAACATGACCGTCTCTTCCTTCATTGAAATCTTTCCGACGCAGAATCCATATTCCAGAAGCTCCTTCTTATACTTAAGAAAAGAATGGTCAATCGGAACCCCTGCAATTTCTTCAATCTCAGCATATGTAAGCTTAAAGCTGGCCGTTCCATTATCCCTGATCCATTTCCAAAGAGGTTCATACTTACTCATGCTTGCTCACCCTTCTCTTTACCATTGCAAAACGCAGCCATCTCTTTTTCCAGCAGCCGGAATACATTCGCAACCAGATACCCATCCGCTATCGCATGATTCATACGAACCGATACCGGCATCAAGAGTCTCCCGTTTTCCTCACGATATTTTCCCCAGTTGATGATCGGCAGAAAATAGAGAAATCCATCCGGCAGCTCAATATTCAGAGAATCATAGGACAGCCATGAAATGTAGGAAGCATCAAACCAGTTCGGATGCTTTTCCATATCAAGTCCATACTCCCTCGTCTGTTTCGCCGCCTCGATATCATCAGAAGCATTCTTGTAAAAGGTCTCATACTCCGGATCATAGCTTGTATATACCGGTGTGCAGGTCTCCGTATCCTCGTGAAAAATGTACTGCGTGGGATGGATCACATCGTAGCAGATCAGTTTCTCAGTCTGCCAGATATATCCCATCCTGTAATCATCCCGTGAATTCAACACCTTGGAGAGGATATACAGGAAATTGACATAGAACTTCGTACCGTTCTCCTTCGAATACTTCACAAGCTCCGTCACATCAACCCTTGCAGTCATGGAAGTAGAGCACTTACAATCTTCCGTAAAATGCCGGAACACGCCCTTCCTGTAATAGGTTTCTTTATCTATAACTCTGTAGTTCATGATCTTCATTCCTATCTGTTTTCCTCAAGAATCTTCAGTCCCTCATCCAGATCAGCCCCAAGTATTTCCTGGATCTTCTGAAAATCATGCTTCTTATGCAGATTATCAAGAACAGTTGCCAATTCTTTCTTGCCATGCTTACGAATGAACATTGCCATCGCTTTCACCGCATTTGCATCATTCCCATTTGAATAGAATCCTGTCAGACATCCCGCCAGCCTGTCACAATCATAGCAACCGTCCAGAGTTTTTTCCTTACAACATGCGGCGTTGGGGCATATACGATCAGAACTGCAAGTCGCATAGGAACAGGTGTTATAGGATGTCCTGCAACCGCCGCACCATTCTTTCAAGAAACAATGGTTACAGGAAAGACCGCAGAATGCTATGGGATCTACGCCTTTCCTTGCCTTCCGGCAAAGCTCGTTCTTGATCCGGCACATTGCTTCGATATGCATGATCCAATGCCTGGAAAAAGGCATCTGGATCAGTCCTTTTACATCTTTTCCACACCAGTAATCAATCAGCCAGAAGGCATCTTCATCTTTACTGACCGAGCCGGTTTCGATGATCCGTTCCCTGTCGTCATCCGTAAACTTCCTCTTCAGGTCATTATACTGCAGATCCTTAAGTAGTTCATTTGTAGAATCCATAACAGCCCTGCAATAATCATACAAAGCTCTCACATCGAGTTTCGCGGAAAATTCTGCGATCTCCTCACCCTTCAGCTCATTACCGGTGGTGATACTCGGACTATTTATCCTTTTTTGCCAATCCTCCGTAAAGAGGACCTGACTATCCTTAAGGATCAGTGTATGCGCCACAATATCCTCAATCCGGAAGATATGCCACATAGAATAGCTGAGCGTCTTGCTGTGATAACCTTTCGCCCCGCCATAAGGCCTCTTGGAGAAGGCCTCTAACGGATAGGTATTCACTATAGATGTTATCTGACCAAAAAGATCCTCTCTTAATTCGATCAGAACGGCAATCCCATCCTCAAAGCTCGCCTTCTTTCCGATCAGAACCTGCATTTTTTTGTTTTTTTCAGACGACTCCTTATTCATATCTCCCCCTCCACAATCACTGCCCTGGCATCCACATTATCCTCTCGTTCATGCATGATCTGCCTATATTCATCCGAAGCAAAACAGGCATCCAGCTCTTCTCTGGATGGAAAGCGAATGACAATTACTCTTCTCGGATTTCTAAGAGGACTGAGAGCACGGATTTTTTCTGTCCGTACAAGATATTCTCCTCCAAAGCTTTCAACAATCGGCTTTACCCTCTCGATATAATCCTCATAGGAGCCTCGCCCCTTGTTTTCATCAATATATACATCGACTATAAAATAA
>JAGAGL010000124.1:0-15989 GCA_017627595.1 Oribacterium sp.
CACAAGTGCGCCGGTATCCCAGAGCGTCTTGCAGCGATACTTCTTTGAGCCGCGCTCGGTTCCAAGGAGGCCGGTCGATATCCGGATGTCTTCGGCATTCCACCAAGGCGTGAAATTTGCAATCACGCCAAGCTTTGCAAACCGGGGAAGATCCGCGCCGTCCTGAATCTCCAAATGAGCACAGGTAACCCGAACCCGGAAGCTGTCCCCCAGTTCTTTTCTCGCTTGCTCCACGCCGTCAAGTATGATGCGGGACGCACGATCTCCTACGGTATGCACATGGATATCAAACCCTTCAGCGTTTAGTTCCTTAAGAATATCTGCGATCTGCTGCGCATCGAAGGTAGTAGATCCAATCTCATTCGTGCCCTCATAGGGATCGACCAAGGCCGCAGTATGATTCCCCAACGTGCCATCCATGATCAGCTTAAAGGTATGAACCTTCAGATGTTCCGTGGTATACTCCAGGTTAAATCGCTTCAAGCCCTCCATGACTTCTTTCAGCTTATATGGATTTGTGAGGATATAGCAGCCCTCGATATATACAGGCAGCTTTCCCTCTTTGTCCAACTCGCGAAGTACTTTATAAGCCCTCTCATGGAACGCTTCATTCGCCGGAAAACCTGCATCAAAGACGCAAGTCACGCCCGCATTGACAGAATAATCGATCCAGCGCATAACCGCTGTTTTAATCTGCTCGTCTGTCACGTCCTTCAAATTGTCAAACTGGAAGGGCATTGCCGCGGATTCCGTCGCTCTTCCGGTCAGATGCCCGTCTTTGCGCTCATAGACGCTGAGTCCCGGCACGGGATCCGGTGTCTCGTCTGTAATCCCGTTCAGGGCAAGAACATTGGAGTTCAGCCATACACTGTGTCCCTCCTCCTCAACAATAATGATCTCCTTTTCCGGGCAAATGGCATCGAGATCCTCCTTTGTCAGTGCTTCCCCCTTCAGATATTTCCGATCCAGCGTAAATTTGTAGCGCGCAAGGTCGGGATTCTTCCTCATATAGTCCGATATGAAGTCTAATGCGCCCTGCTTGCCGTCGCACTCAAAACGCAGACCCATATCTGCAAGCTCATTTCCAGCGCTAAAGGTAATATGGATATGGGTGTCAATAATTCCCGGCATAATGAACCTTCCGCCGAGGTCAGTGACCTCTCCCTCATAATCCGCTAACCCGGCCTCGTCTCCCACGTATACGAATTTGCCATCCTTCACCGCGAGAGCGGTCGCCTGCGGATTGCTCTTATCCGCTGTAAAGATTTTTGCATTTTTGATGATTTTGTCAGCTTTCATGTTAATCTCCTTTCGCTATTACATTATTTGTTACTGTCTATGTGAGAGTTCTTGACCATAATGCTCTTTGAGGAGCCTGTTAGATACAGTAATACTTAGTCAGAAAATAAGTTCTGTCCCAATCCACGATCTGTCTATCGGCTTCCTTTTCCGAATGGATATTGAACTCATCAAAGATCATGATCTGCTTGTTTGTAAGGTCGTAAAGCGGCCATTCCTTTACCTTTCCATCCGGCGAAATATTCGCACCAAGCGAAGGATTGCCGGTCTTTGCAAACTGAACCCACATCTTGCGCATAGTCTTACCGAAGGTCTCATCAAATCTTCTTCCAGTACAGAAAGTCTCCTCGGGATGGTTGAATACGGTAGAAAGCTCTATGGCATGTCCGCTTCTCATGAGTGGCACAGAGGATTCCGGAGTGAAGAAATATGTGTAAGCTTTGCCGCCCGCCATGGTCTGGTTCTCCGACATTCTAAACACCGGCGCGATAAACACTATCTGGTCAAAAAGCCGGCTGTCACATGTATACTCAGGAGTCACATCTTTTGCGTCCTTACAGTAGCTCTCAACCAGCGATTTCTCATCCTCTGTAAGTTGATTAAGCTTCCTCGCCTTTCGATCCGCGGCAAATATCTCATAGCCTTCCAGCCCGAAGCCGTACACAAAATAACCCAGTTCATCCTTGGTGCATCCCATCATAAAATCTATATCTCTAACTTCGCCCTTCGCGTAAGCCTCATACGGGTCGAGCGGAAGGATCCTGCCATCCCGTTCCGCCCATACTCGCAATGAGAGCAAAGCGCCCTCTGTTTTCACCAGAGCGTCGATATCGACCTTCTGCAGGTCGGCAACGGTCTTGCAACCGAGCGCTTCCATCACTTCATTCGTACATGCGATAGATTCCTCCGTAGACCGCGTGAATACGGGTGAACCACTCTGGGCTATGACACGCTGGAAATACTCGTGGGAACCTTTGATCAACGGAAGCAGCGTCACGCTTCCACCACCTGCAGACTGACCGAAGATCGTCACATTTTGAGGATCGCCGCCGAAAGCCGCAATATTCTCATGGACCCATTTCAGCGCCATCACCTGATCCAGAAGACCCAGATTCTGAGCATCCGGGTAGTCCCCTCCATCCGGCAGGTGTGACAGATGCATAAAGCCGAAGGCATTCATCCTGTATTCGATGGAGACAAGGATTATATCCGGATTCTCTTTGACAAAACTGGTGCCTTCCTCACGCGGCTCAGCCGTACCGCCTATCTCAAAAGCGCCTCCGTGTATCCAGACCATGACCGGCCTCTTTTCCGCGTTGCCAGTGGATTTCCATACGTTCAGATACAAGCAGTCCTCACTCTGAGGATAAAGAGAACCCAGCTGGCTGACATTTCCGTCCTGGCGGGGAGCTTTCCCGAAGTAGTAAGCCTCGTAAACTCCGTCATCAGGAACACAGTCCACCGGAGCTTTCCAGCGTAAATCTCCAACAGGCTGCTTTCCGACAAAAGGGATGCCCTTGAAGGCAATGACATCCTCATTCGTCTTTTTGCCTACAAAAGTGCCATTGATACACGTCACCGCCAGGGTCTTGTCGTAATTACCGTCAGTAATCTTTCTGTTCTCGCCATAAAGAGCTCTCATCCTCTCTCTTGCTTCATCGATGTTTGCGTCTAATATACCCATTATTTTTCGCTCCTTTCATTTTTATTTCATCTTCCCTTTGTAATACACATTCCACGGAATGTTGAAGCTGAAGCCCTCATGCTCCGCTGTGAGCAGGTCGTTTTCAAACACGAGGAAATCCGCTTCCTTACCGACAGTTATAGAGCCCATGTCAGCCTCCACACCGAGTTGTTTTGCGCCATTGATGGTATAACCCAGGATCATTTCCTCAATGCTCATCTTCTCACTGGCAGGAGGAAATTCCTCAGTAGTCCTTTCGAGTTCTTTGTAATTGGTCTTTTCGTTGATCCATTGTGTCATACCAACCTCCATGCCTAGACGAACTTGCCGTCCTTCACCGCAAGTGCGGTGGCCCTAAGCTTATCCTTTTCTGATGTAAAGATTTTTGCGTTTTTTATGATTTGATCTACTTTCAATTCAAATCTCCTCTAATAGTGCTAAATATTATCTGGCTCCTTCTTTATTTCATATTTTCTCCTATGAGGGTAGGAAAACCATACACGTCCAGTATGTTTAAATGATCGGGACTGTCATAGAACGTAATACTTGGTCAGGAAATACGTCCTGTCCCAATCTACGATCTTTAACTCAGCTTCCTTTGCCACATGGATATCAAACTCATCAAATACCATCACGTACTTGTTCGTGAGGTCGTACACCGGCCACTCCTTGGCTTTACCGTCAGGGGAGATGTCCGCTGAAAGCGAAGGATCACCGGTCTTGGCAAACTGAACCCACATTTTCCTCATGGTTTTGGAGAAGGTCTCGTCAAAAATCCTTCCAGTGCAAAAGGTCTCCTCCGGATGGTTGAATACGGTGGAAAGCTCGATGGCATGTCCGCTTCTCATGACCGGGTCGGAAGATTCCACTGTAAAGTAGTAATTATACGATTTACCACCCGCCATGGTCTGATTCTCAGCCGTTCTGATGGGCGGTGCATTGAACCAGATCTGATCCAGCAGACGTGATGCGGGCTCGAAGCTCTCGCCCTTGACATCCTTACTGAAACTTTCCGCCAGTGCCTTCTCTGCCTCAGTAAGCTGAGCCATCTTCTCTGCCTTGCGTTCCTCAGCCCACAAGGTAAAACCTTCTACACCCATACAAAATGCAAAATAGTTGAATTCGTCCTTGGTGCAACCCTGCATGAAATCCACATCCTTTGCCGCGCCCTTTGCGTAAGCCTCATAAGTATCCAGCGGCAGGAACTTACCGTCACGCTCTGGTGCTGTGCGCATGCCAAGCACGTTAGAAGCTGTTATCAAAAGCTTATCTACATCGACATTCTGCAAATCCGCAACCGTTTTGCAGCCCAGTGCATCCAGCAGTATATTCGTACTCGCGATGGACTCCTCCGTAGACTTGCTAAAGGAGGGTGATCCGCTCTCGGCAATTACGCGGCGAATATACTGGTGTGAGCCTTTTACGAGTGGAAGAAGGCTGACACTACCGCCGCCTGCCGACTGGCCAAAGATCGTCACGTTGTCAGGATCGCCTCCGAAAGCCGCAATGTTCTCATGTACCCACTTTAGAGCCATGATCTGATCCATGAGTCCGAGATTCTGCGCGTCCGGATAATCCTTGCCGTCCGGAAGATGGGACAGATGGATAAAACCGAAAACGGTCAACCTATACTCAATGGAAACAAGGATTACATCCGGGTTTTCTTTGACAAAATTGGTGCCCTCCTCCCGCGGCTCAGCCGTGCCGCCGATCTCAAATGCGCCGCCATGTATCCATACCATGACCGCCTTTTTCTCCGAAGCGCATGAATGCGCTGCATTTGCGTCAGCCGTGTCAATGTTCTCTGCTTTCCATACATTCAGATATAAACAGTCCTCACTTTGTGGATAAAGGGAACCCATCTGGCTGGTGTTTCCCACCTGACGGGGACATTTCGGGAAGAAGTAGGCCTCGTACACGCCGTCATCCGAAACACAGTCCACCGGAGCCTTCCAGCGATATTCCCCGACAGGCTGCCTGCCAACATAGGGGATGCCTTTGTAGGCAACGATATTCTCATCCGTCTTTTTGCCAACAAAAGTGCCGTTGATACACTTTACAGCCAACGACTTGTCATAATTGTCATCGGTGATTTTTTTGTTCTCGCCGTACAGCGCTCTCATTTTCTCTGTTGCTTCTTGAATGTCCATATCAAATACACTCATTGTCCCATTTTCCTTTCTTTTATTTCTAATTGTCAGTTCCCACTGACAACAATGTCAGACTTTCTTGAATTATCATTGTCATTCGTGCAGTTGCTCCTGTTTTTGTAAAGCTTAAGAGTGAAGCTGAGTATCATCTCATACCATCCTTCACTACAAGCTTGTTGCTTAAGCAGTAGAATGATGAAAACATTAAAGCTGGCCGTGTTCTCCTAGAACCTTGCATTTGTTCTAAAGTAAGCCATCAAATTACTCATTTGCAGCATTCGTTTTACGCAGGTTGAAGCTCACGTTCGTGTGAAACACCCAATAGATTAAATAGGCAATAAGTAAAACTGGTATTGACCATTGCTGATATATCTCAAAGGAGTTTCTATCATGATGAATGCAGTAGGTATTGATGTTTCAAAAAGTAAGAGTACTGTCACAATCCGAAGACCGGCATCTATGGCATTCATGTTTTGATGTCTTAAATTCAACCTGTATAGAATTTTCAAAGTTCATCAATTTCCGCTCAACTATTTATTAGCAGACTTAATAAAATCATTACTTTTGAATGTGTCAGTTCGACTGGTACTCAAAACAGATGTATGGCCTGCATTTATAATATAGATGTTAATGATATTTCAAACGTCTCTCAAGAGGGGGTGCCAGATTGCCACTCCCCATTATATAAATAAGAATCTTGCTTTTGTTCTTTTCATTACTTATATTTAGTTTAATAAGAGGAGAATCCCGAAATGAATAAGCTACTAGCACTCAATTCCCGAACAAATGTAGTGTATTTGACCGCATACAGCGAATACTCTTTGGACGCATGGAGCACGGGAGCCAGCGGCTTCATGCTCAAGCCGATCACACATGAGGGCGTTCTGGCGCAGCTTAATAACCTGCGGTATCCGTTCCTCACCGGAGGAGTATGTATATGAACGACTTTTCTCTGCTTGATTTCTTCATGGCCAGCATTTCGTTTTCGCTGGCGGTTCTGGGGCTTGTGATCGCTGTTATCATGCCGCTGATCGACAGGTGGAGCAGACGCTTCTTCATAATTCTCTTCATCGATCTTGTGCTGTGTATGACCCTTTTTATCGTCAATGCGATCATCTGCTTAGAACCGGTAACAGTGAACACCCAATTAATATTATGGTTTTTTGAGTCTCTGTTCCTCTCAATCCCGATTCCCATGTTCACAATTTATCTCCTGCATTGCTGCGGAGAAAACATGAAAGGCAGCACCTTATTACGCTCTGAGATTTCACTTTGGATTGTTTATTTCATTTTGCTCGTCTTCTCACAGTTCACGACCAACTTTTTCTATATAACGCCGGACGAACAGTTTGAGACCGCACCCTGGTATTCGCTGCTGATCGTTCCCCCGTTTGTGGGCATGGTATTGAACCTTGCAGGCGTGATCAGAAGATGGAACGGTTTATCCAGATATAATCAATGCGCGTTTTTCTTCTTTCTACTCCCTTTTACAACTGCCCTATTCATTCATGTTGTCGTCGTGAATTTCCAGATTTTAACTATCGGCATAACGATTTCCGTGCTTTCATTGTTCTTCGTGATCCTTGCGAACCAGAGTGAGGAGTATATGCGCCAGCTGCAGGAAAATGTCCGGCTTCAGGCCAGTATCCTGCAGCTGCAGATGCGCCATCATAATCCGCTAACCCGGACTCGTCTCCCACGTATACGAATTTGCCATCCTTCACCGCGAGAGCGGTCGCCTACGGATTGCTCTTATCCGATGTAAAGATTTTTGCGTTCCTGATAATCTTATCTGCTTTCATGTACTTATTTCCTTCATTTAAAAAAACAATCTTTCTTTACTTCCTGAATACCGTATTTCCCCGGAATACGGTTTCGAGCACCTTAATGTCCTGGATCTGTTCTTCCGGAGTGTTCTCGATGTCACTGTCTAAAACAACAAGTTCCGCAGATTTCCCGAACCCTCAAATCCCTCCTGGATTTTATCTTATTCGCGGCTGTAGACCCATTGCCCGCCTACCATGGTAGCCAGCACGGGAGCATCATGGATATGCTCCGGATCGCAGGTGGTAATGTCCGTTCCAAGCACGACCAGATCAGCCTCCTTACCGACGGTGATGCTGCCAATCCTATCATCACACAAGAACTGATACGCTTCATTCAGAGTGGCAGCCTCGATCATTTGCTGGATAGTGACACGCTCGGCTGCGTTATGTACAGTCTCCGGCTGCCCAAAAACATTACGTGTCACGCCTTTCTGTATGGCAATCAGCGGATAAGCCGGATTCGTAACGGCATAATCACTGGCGGAGGTCACAACAACGCCTGCGTCGAAGAAGGATTTCATCGGCATTTGGGCCTCCGAGCGTTCCTCGCCCAAAATTGACACCATCTGCGCAAAGTAGTCGTCATCCATGTCAAACCAGTGGGGATCGGTGGAAGCCACAACACCCAGCTTTGCCATACGGGGGATGTCCGCCAAATCCACTGCCTGCAGATGCGTAATAGCGTCCCTCAAATCATGCGGTCCGGTCTCGGACAGCGCTTTCTCCATAGCATCTAAGGTCATAGCCAGCGCCCCATCTCCGATGGCATGTACATGTACCGTAAAGCCCAACTCGTGAGCTCTCTTAAATACAGCTGTCAGGGTTTCTAAGTCAAAGCGAACCAGCCCGCAGTAGTGGTTCTCCTGAGATGCCGGATCGGCGTATGGCTCCTTCATATAGGCGGTGGCAGGATTGCCCTCAATGACGCCGTCCACTTGAATCTTTATATTGCTGAGATCAAACATAGCGCCCTTGGTTCGCTCCCTTAAACGAGCCGCGTATTCAATTTCCGCTATCGGGTCATGGCCTGCCGCCTGAAATACCTGATACCCGCCAAAGGCGTGCATGTGCAGCTTCCCTTCTATGTCCAGCTGATGATAAGCCTCTGTAGCGTTGTCAGTGCCATCGTTGTTAAGGATCGGGTCAAAGAATATGGTCTCTCCTTGCGCCAAATATTCCTCTTGATAATACAAAATCGCTTCCTTGTACTGCTCTACCGAGTAGGGAGTGAGCGGTTTAGCCAAATCCATGGCACCTTCTCGGAACCAACCGGTTGGATTGCCCTCAGCATCCCGAACGACGATGCCATCACTGACATCCGGCGTGTCCTTGTTAATACCCAGACGCTCCATTCCCGGATGATTCACCCAGTAAGAATGATGCCCCGCATCCGCAATGCAAATCGGCTTGTCCGTCAATCCGTCAAGCATATCCGCAGTGGGACCGTTTGGCTCGAAATCCGGTATCACAAGGAAGCCCGTCCCCTGAATGACATCATGATCCGGATGTTTTTCGATGTGCTCTTTGATTGCGGCCCGATATTCTTCCAATGTTTTCCCTGTGTACAATCTTACCTGAAAAAGCGCTTCCGTGCCTCCTGGAGTGACATGTCCATGTCCTTCTCCAAGCCCTGGCAGAATGATTCCGTCCTCATACCTCTGTACTTTTGTTTCCTCACCGATATAATCCTTTACGCCTTCCTCGTCACCGACATAGACAAACTTGCCATCTGCAATCGCTGCCGCTCTTGCCCTTGGCTGTTTTTTGTCAACGGTATAAATATTGCCATAAATAATTTTGTCTGCTTTCATCGCCATCTGTATTACCTCCTCTTCAGTTTTTTTGTCAAAAACGTGTTGGTCTCGACCATTCCGCCGATCCTAATTATAGTCTGCCGATTACAATAATACCCCCGGCAGGTTTCATAAATGACCTGCCGGAGTATGTTAATTATAAAGTTTAAATGCTTTTAAATACTGTTTTTCCCTTAAACACGGTTTCAACTATTTTGATATCCTGAATCTGTTCTACGGGAATGGTTTCAATATCACTATCCAGGACGGCAAGTTCTGCGGATTTTCCAACTTCGATTGAGCCGGTCACGTTTTCCAGATGAGCCTGATATGCCGGATGGATTGTATGAGCCTGAAGTGCTTCCTTAAGGCTTACGCACTCCGAAGGCATTGCTGCAAGATTATCCTTGAAAAGCTCATATGTAGCATCCATCTTGATATGTCTTCTGGTCATGGCTACCTGAATAGCTGCAATCCCATAGGATGGGCTGACAAAAAAGTCTGACCCATAGGCGCAGACTACTCCGTTATCTATAAGTGACTTACTGGGATAAAACTGTCTGACAACATCTTCACCCCAGTCAGCGACCAGCACCGGTTCTTCCTTCGGATTGTCACAAAACCATGCAGGCTGGTTGCTTGCAATGATATGGCTTTTGCCCATACGGACTCTGTCCTCGGGAGCAACAAGCATACAATGAGCAATGATGTTTCTGATTTCGGAATTCTGACATAGTTCCTGTGCATTCTCATAGCAGTCGATAACCCTTCGGATGGCGTAACTTCCCATGGCGTGGGTATGAATATTAAAGCCCTCCATATTTGCGCGAGCCATAGACTCCTTCATATGTTCTTCATCCCATAGCAGCGGTTCCCTTGTGCCTGGTTTTTTGTCTTTGGTTGTTGTTAGATAGAGTTCAATCGCAGAAGGTGAACCATCAGCAAAATATTTAACCGTATTTACGGTAAACATATCTCCCACATCAAACTTTGTACGGTTTTTGATCGCTTTTTCAAGGTCTTCCTCTCTGGTCACGTCGTTAACGTTATGTACACCGGATACCCTAGCAGTAAATTCTCCGTTTTTTGCCATCTCAGAAAGTACTGTATAGGATACCTCTGACTGCTGGCAGTCACATAACAGCGTGAATCCTGTTCCGTTGAACATCTCGAAAGCTTTCTTGATGCAGTCATGATGTTCCTTTGGTGAAAACTCATATCCCGGAATGCTGTCTATGATAGGAAGAAAGACTACAGGCTCCTGGATATATCCGCTTGGGCTTCCGTCCTCTTCCCTGGCGATCAGGCCGTCATGGTCATCCACATCCTTCGTAATTCCGGCAGCCTCCAACGCCTTTGTGTTAAGCATCACCACATGTCCGCAATATGACATCAGAACGGCAGGTTTATCGGGCACTACTGCATCAATATCGTGTCTGGTGAATGGTCTTACGATTCCCTGCAGACTTCCGGAAAACCAAAACCTGTCCCAGCCAAGCCCTCTTATTACTTTGGCATCCTTGTGCTCATCAGCGTAAGCTTTCAATGTTTCCTGAATCTGTTTAACAACATCCTCAGGAGTGTCCTTTTTTTGATCCGGTACAATACCGCTGAAACTGCAGGTTCCGAATTTTTTCGCAGAATGCGCTATATGTAGATGCGCATCTCCAAGACCGGGGATGACGCTCTTTCCATTGCAGTCAATGACTTCCGTATTATCGTCGATCCACTCTGTAATGCCTGCCTCATCTCCGACATATGTGAATTTACCGTCCCTGATAGCAAGCGCCTGTGCATGTGTCTCCGTTCCATCCAGTGCAATGGAGTAAATCTTAGCATTCCTGTAAACCTTGTCTGCTTTCTGTGACATTTGTATTACCTCTCTCTTTCTTTATGATTTTTCAAATCACGACCTGCATTTATAGTAAAAATGATACTGTTATTTAAATTCTCTCTCAAGAGGGGGTGCCAGAATGCCACCCCCTTATATGATTAAGTATCTTGCTTTTGTTCTTTCCATTCTTTATATTTAGCTTGATGAGAGGAGTATCGCGAAATGAAGATGCATTTTGCAGAAACCATAAGAAAAATAAGAGGCGAGAATGGGCTATCACAGCGGGAGCTGGCTGAAAGGGTCTTTGTCACCAGGACCACCATAGCAAAATGGGAAAACGGCACCCGTCTGCCGGATGCTGTGATGATCTCCCGCCTGGCGAAGTGTTTGAACATAGATGTCAATACACTTCTCTCCGCTGTGACGGAAAGCGACGAATCCCCCAATGTCATCATGGTAGACGATAGAAAAAATATTCTCTCCGGTGGTCTGCCTATTCTGGAAGAGGCAATGCCATATGCCTCGATTGTAGGCTTTACAAGTCCTTCCGAGGCTATAGAATACGCAAGAATAAATCGGATTGCTTTGGCTTTTCTCGATATTGAATTAGGAAAAACGACCGGATTTGAACTTTGTCGTACATTACTTATGCTCAATCCCCGCACTAATGTAGTGTATCTGACTGCGTACAGCGAATACTCTTTGGATGCATGGGGTACGGGAGCCAGTGGTTTTATGCTCAAGCCTATCACACGTGAGGGCGTATTGGAGCAGCTTAAGAACCTGAGATATCCGTTTTTTGTTGGTGGTGAATGCGAATGAACGGTTGGGAAAATCTTCTTTTCTTCATGAGCGGCTTCCTGCTTTCGATGGCATTGCTGGGGCTGGCGATAGCTGTCATTATGCCGTTTATTGATCGGTGGAATAAGAGCTTTTTCATAATTTTATTTTTTATTCTTGCGCTGTGTATGGCCTCCAAGCTCGTCGACGCATTCGTTTGCATGGATCCGGCTATGATAATCGTAGAGAAAGCAGCATGGTTTTTTGAGTCCCTGTTTGCTTCTGTCTCCATACCCATGTTCACTTTTTACTTGCTGCATTGCTGTGGAAATAACAGGAAGGGACGCAAATTATTAGGTGCGGTAATTTCTCTTTGGGTCATTTATTTTATATTGCTCATATTCGCACAGTTCACGACTTGCTTTTATTATATTACGCCGGACAAACAGTTTATGATCGGCTCTTGGTATTCTCTGCTGATTGCTCCGCTGATTGTATGTATGGTGCTCAACCTTTTAGGCGTGGTAAACAGGAGGAGCCGTTTATCAAAAATGAATTTATGTGCATTCCTCTTATTCCTGCTTCCTTTGACGGTTGCTTTGATGATGCATATTTTTGTCGTTAACTTTATGGTTATAGAAATCGGTGTAACGATTTCCGTGTTTTCCATGTTCTTCGTTGTTCTTGTGAATCAGAATGAGCAGCATATGAGCCAACAACAGGAAATTGCACGGCAACAGGCCAGTATCATGGTCTTGCAGATGCGCCCCCATTTCATCTTCAATACCATGATGAGTATATACTACCTTTGTGAGCAGGATATGAAAAAGGCCCGTCAGGTCACATTGGATTTCACAACCTATCTGCGCAGAAATTTCACTGCAATCGCTAGTAACCATACCATACCGTTTGCCGATGAACTGGAGCATACTCGAGCTTATCTTTCTGTAGAACAGGCAAGCTTTGAAGAACGGCTTATTGTTGAATATAATATAACCCATAATCTTTTTCGCCTGCCACCGCTTACACTGCAGCCTATTGTTGAGAACGCGGTTAAACATGGCATGGATCCGGATTCTGATCCGCTTTATGTTACAATCAGGACATATCATATGGATTCCCACAGCGTGATCATCGTTGAAGATAATGGCCCTGGATTTGAAATGGCGGATAATTCCCAATCATGTATGACATTGACAAACATCCGACAGCGATTAAAACTGATGTGCAAAGGAAAGATGGAAATCACATCTCGGAACGGTGGTGGAACTAAGGTCACGATTACTGTCCCGGATAACAGTAAGGTTTCAAATGAAGAATATTCACTTGAAGCATAGATATTAGTTCCTTAATTCATGGATATGTAAAGCATTTTCATCATGAAATGATGTACGGTACTATAATAATTATTCAAAAAAACAGGGGTGCAATCTTTGGAAATAAATGATTGCACCCCTGTTTTTGGTCTCGAAACTTGCTAGATGTTCGGAAAAAATACCGAACAGTATCGTTTTAAAGATATTTTGAATGGAAAATACTCAATGCTTCCTCCATGGAAATCTGTAATCCAAGTTGTTCAGTTCTTACAGGCTCTGATAATTACAGATTGGATCTTTAAAAAATAAACCAAAATTTGAAAAATCTGTAAAAAGTCGCAAAAAAAGAAAGCCCATTTTATGAGCTTCCTAAGGAGCTTACATTTTACAGGTGCTCCTTAATCCGACAACTTTTTGCATTTAAAACTTCTAAAAAAGTCTCGTTGACCTCTTCAATTGCCGTAATATAGTCGGTTTAACCGGAACCTGTAAAAAATAAAGGATGCGGAGAATTGAACCGCATACTTATAATTGTTTATTATTTCTTTAGTTAATGTGTGATTATGCCTTTTCAAATATTGTATAAGGCGCTGTATACTCGTTTCCTCCATACCATTCCGGAAAATACACTGTATACATCCAATCATCTAAGTTGCCTTCATTTCCTCCCGGCATTAGCTCTATGGGATCTTACCTGACCTCTTCCGTATTTTGGTCTTGATGGCATTGTAACCCAATCTCCAATTTTAAATACCTATGCCGGATTAGAACCATTGCCTGTTCCGCCAGTTGCATTAGCCATTAAATCATCATTAAGCTCTATATTCTTGTTATCTGACATCTTGGTTTCCTCCTATGCTTTTTTATTTCTTAGAATCTTCTCCTGATTCTTCGTCCCGTTCCTTTATGATTCGACTCTATCATGTCCATATTTCCTTTTTATTCGGTCGATTTTCATGTCTATTCGGTCAGAAAACCATTTCGATTTATCTCAACGGTCATTATCAAGACATATCCCTTATCGTCTTTATTTAATCGATATTTACATATATTTATATATATTTGTATTAATTCTTCTCCTCTTCAGGTATGGCTTTATATTCTCCTCTCTCCTGTACACTGATATGGATATGTGCCATCATATTCTAAAGTTGAGTATTTGAACGGTTATTTTAGGAATTTTACGGAGTTTTCGATGGATACCACACATTAACATATAAAACAGCCACATTTTTCTATATTCTCATTTTATGATCTGATAAAAATCATCGATCGATAGACCCTATATCTTCAAAAATCGTAAATCGACTCAACTATTTTTTTATACAAAAAATATCCAGGTCACGCCTTATAGATATGACCTGGATATACTAATCATCAGCTATTCTCAAACTATAGAGCTTAAAAAGACTTTAAATAATACACTTACACATATCAAAAGAAGGATGCACCCCGCACATCCTCCACCGCCTCTTTTGGGTGAACTGTGGTCATCGAACATTCCCAGCATAAACATATCAAAAAACTCATCATCGTCATTAATGCTCATAATCCGGGCTCCTTTCAATAGAGTTTACTTTAACCCTTCACCACTATATGGGTTATAAACTTCTATATATTCCTTTGGTACATTCTTAGACAACCATACACCATTTTCTGACAGGAAAAACTCATACCCATCTTCTGCCATTCTTCCGGAATACACTTTGAATACTACAGGTTTTCCATGTCGGCTTCCTACTTTGATCGCTGTTTCATAGTCTTTTGAGAGATGTACATATAATCTTGATTTTGGGATAAGTCCACCTTTAAGTATGGATGCAACATATTTTTCACCGGTCCCATGCCAAAGCATTTCAGGAGGAATGGTCTTTTTTAGTTCCACATCCACGTTAATAGAATGCCCCTGATTTGCGCGAATAAGCGTCTTATCCTCGCTAAAAGAATATCTTTGCTTATCATCTTCCGCTACTATCTTTTCAAGCATATCCATGCTGAACCTATGTGTTTTTCCTATCCCGTCAATTAGTTCCTGTACATCTGCCCAACCGTGCTCATCAAGTTTTATACCAATGGTCTCCGGTTTATGCCTAAGTATAAGACTCAGAAACTTGCTTAATTCTTTTTCTTTCTTATCCATAGTAAACGCCCCGTAAGGATATGATTATTTAAAGACACTTGTACATGGAAATCACTTCCTGATATCCGCTTATTCTCGAATTAAAGCCCCTGGGATTACGTCCAAATTCCACAAAGCCCATAGCTTTGTACATTTCAATTGCCTTTATATTGTCCGAAACAACATTTAATTCAATCTGCACGAATCCGGCGTTTCTGGCGCATTCTATGCAAGCCTCCGAAATGGCTTTTCCAATGCCAATCCCCCAGTATTCCTTAAGTACACATACCCCAAAGTCAGTACGGTGCCTTAGCTTATGTATTGTACCTATAGCTTGAATTCCTCCGGTCCCCACTATTTTGCCATCCACAACAGCAACAATCTCTATATCATTAGGACTCTTCGTCGTATCTGAAAGAAACTTAGCTTCTTTTTCAGGATCAAAACAATTTTCATCGGGATATGCGATCATAAAATCAGTTTCAGCATGGGTTTTATTGTAAACGTCACAGACTTCTTTACCGTCCGGCTTATCACCATTCCTAAGTAATGCTTCCTGTCCATTTTTAAGAATTATCTTCTTGCTATAAATCATCCGATACTCTTTCCTTTTTCCCTATTCCGATCCTTCATCATTTTGTTCTAAGGACCACATTAACTGAATGTGTAAGATATACAGTTCCGTCGGAAGCCTTTATCTGAATCATGTCCGAATTCTCATAATCTGTCCACGAAGAAACTTCTACGGTTCCAACGCCATTAATGTCAGCATATTTATATGCCCACGTAGTATCTACTAGTGTTCTGTTACATCCTGCAAGAAGTAAGCTCAAAAGGGCCACAAAAACCAATAACTTCTTCATATCAAAACCTCCAAATCCAAACTTATGCTTATTTATAATCTATTCCTGCAACAGACTCATGCTGCAGAATTCCCCTGTCTTTTTCTTGTATCTTATCAACATATATATGATCCACACCGGGAATCCTATAAAACCTATCAAAACCAATATAATTCCGGAGACAAAGCTATCAGGGTTTACAACAAGCCTGTTTAAAGCTGTGAAGGCATCATACAGCGTATGTATAAGCATCGGAACGAATAAGGCGATGAAATAACAACTGACCGACGAACCTTTATTTAGAGCCTTCTTATACTTTGCAATTCCGATAAACTCGCCCATTAAC
>JAGAGL010000125.1:0-38203 GCA_017627595.1 Oribacterium sp.
GGCTAAGCTGTAAGTGCTGTAAAGCATTCAGGTGATAGTTACTAATAGGTCGAGGGCTTGTCCAAAAAGGCTGGAAAGGTTAGAGGTTTAGATGGATTACGAAGAATGATTCATAAATGGTATGCTGTTTTGAAGGTACGAGATATCTTTAATAATTTGAGATTATTTTTAAAACTCTGGTTTGTTTGAATCAGGGTTTTTTGTTTTACAGATAGTGAAAACTGTTAATCAGGTTATCTATTTACAAAGGAATAAAAATATTGATGCGGTTCTGTTAAATCTTACAGGGAAGTTTTATTTAAAGGCTTAAATTACATTTATAGATATATCCTTATAAGAAAGATACAAGTATATATATTATCTGTATGATGATATTTGATTTATAATTCATATATAAATATAGAGCATATTTGATTAGTGTTTATAATTTCTGATTTAACATAATCAATACACGTAATTTAAGTTAAAAAAGTGAATATTTTGAAAAGGAGATACGATATGAGAAAATTCAGAACAGTATTTATGCGTGGCGGTACATCTAAGGGCTGTTTATTCAAGAAAGAAGATCTTCCTGCAGACAGAGCCGAATGGGATGATATCTTTCTTGAGGTTATGGGAAGTCCCGATCCCAAGCAGATAGATGGTATGGGTGGAACTGTTTCTTCCAACAACAAAATTGTAATCATATGGAAATCAGAGGAAAAGGATGTAGACATTGAATATCTGGTTGGCCAGGTTATAGTTGGAAAACGTCAGGTGGATTATAAATCCAATTGTGGAAATATGACTGCTGCAGTTCCGGCATTCTGTGTTGAAGAAGGTATGGTTGATATTAAGGAGCCGGTAACAACTGTACGTATGCTTAATAAGAATACGGATAAATACATTAATGTCGATGTACCGATCGATCCTGAAACACATACATTTGCTCAGGACGGTGATTGTGAAATTGCAGGAGTTGACGGAACAGCTGCTGAATTAAAGGTGGATTTTCTTAATCCTGCAGGTTCTAAAACAGGTAAGCTTCTTCCTACCGGTAATGTTCTGGATGTATTGGATATACCCGGTCTTGGAAAGATCGAATCTACCATAATTGATGTGTCAAATCCCATCGTACTTGTAAGGGCAGAAGATTTAGGTATGAAGGGAACAGAGCTTCCTGAAGAGATCAATTCTAACAGCGAAGTAATGGATAATCTTGAGAAAATCCGCGGTACTGCCTGCGTTATGATGGGACTGGCCAAGGATCTTAAAGAAGCTACCGATAATCAACCCGGTGTTCCGAAGGTTGGATTTGTTACTGCTCCAAAGAATTTTGTTGATATTGAAGGGAAAGACGTAGATGCAGGAAAGATGGATGTCTGCGCCAGAGTTATTTCTGTTTTCAAATGTCATAAGGCTATACCTCTTACAGCAGCAAGCTCAGTATCTACGGCAGCCTTTCTTGAGGGCACTATAGTAAATCAAATTGCTCCTGTAAAGGATGGTCAGACAACCGTCAGAATAGGTCATCCAAGCGGAATTATGACTATGGTTCCTACAGTTATCAAGGAAGGTAATGATCCGGCCGGATACAAGATTCCCGGTGTGGCAGTTCAGAGAACAGCCAGACGCATAATGGACGGATATGTATATATCAGAAATTAATCTACAGAATTATTAATGAAATTACAGAGAGACCG
The DNA here is from genome assembly GCA_017627595.1 of Oribacterium sp. Taxonomy (GTDB): domain Bacteria; phylum Bacillota; class Clostridia; order Lachnospirales; family Lachnospiraceae; genus Oribacterium. The sequence continues at coordinate 1,683 of JAGAGL010000125.1, forward strand.
GCACCGGCTTAAGTATTATTACAGATATACTTTTGACAGCCAAATATAACAGTTCAGCCATGACATAAGCCAGCTCTGTCCTTTATGTACCACGGCTTAACTGTTATAACCAAATAATTTAAATTATATTTAAATCCAAACAATCTATAGATATCTTCTATGATGTGCTTTAGAATAGAATTGACACTAAAGGATAAATATTAGAATTCATAAACTTGCTATGCTATTTTATTCTTTGCAGAGTTGATTTCTGACAGGCGCTTTTTTCAATGGTAGCCGGTTAGATTGACATCTGTATGTCAGATATAAACGGTGAAAAACATGCGTTTATAGATCCGGTTAGACGTACATCTGTGTAGTCAGATATTAAGGCTAAAAAACAGCATTAATAGATGAGGAGGAGAAATGATTCTATGGATTTTAGAGAGTTGACTTATATTACTGCGGTTGCGGATTATCATTCTGTAACGGAAGCTGCAAAAAAACTTTATATATCCCAGCCTTCCTTGAGTTATATAATTTCCAGGGTTGAAGAAGATATGGGTGTAAAACTTTTTGACAGAAAAACAAATCCCATAAGTCTTACCTATGCAGGGGAGAGGTATGTAAAAACCGCAAGGCAGATACTTGTTTTGAAGGATAATCTGAGGCGTGAGTTATCTGATATAGGTCATGGTCAAAAGGGACGTATAAACATTGGCATACCCACAGAAAGAGCCGGATATATGCTTCCTAAGGTTATAGGCAGATTCAGGGAAATATATCCAAATGTCGAAATATATCTTCAGGAGTCAAAATCAGAAGAAATAATTAATAATCTGATGAATGACAAAATAGCCTTTTGCGTTTTGCCGGGTGGTGATGATCATTTACCACCGGGAGTCAGAACTGAATATATTTATACAGAGAGGCTTTATCTTGTTACTTCAAAAGATATGATTGCTTCAGAATGGATCAAAGATCCTTTAACGGAGGGAGATTATCCACGGGTTGATTTTGAAAAATTATCGGAGCTGCCGTTTATTATTCTGAAGAGAGGACAGTATATCAGAAGAAAGGTCGATGCTGTCTTCAAGAGATTTGATTTTATACCCAAAGAAGTTATGGAGGTATCCAGCTGCATATCGGCTACTCAGCTTGCAAGCTCCGGTCTTGGCATAACCATTGTTCCGGAAAGAGCCATTGAACCCTTTAAAAATCCTGATTTCAATGTCTATAATTTCAGTGATGAAGAAGACTCATGGGATGTGAATGTGGTTTATAAGGACGGCATTTATCTTGATGAAGCAGAGCGGGCATTGATTAAAACCATGAAGGAAGCATTCGCTGACAAAGCAGTTAAAAAATAATGATAAACAGTATGTTCGATCAGATACAGCAGCTTTGGCATGACAGATATATAATAGATGATTTCGTATAAAAAGTATTCAAATCGATATATTTTACTTATGGGAACAACACCTTTATAATCATATTTAGATTATGAAGGTGTTGTTATTTGTATAAGGAGCAGATATGGTCAGACTGATTGAACATGGAGTTTTTATAGACAAGTCTTATAATGTGATTTTGGGAGCGGATAATTTCGGGAATGTTGAAGAAGGCCGTAAAAAAACCATGGCTTATAAGATCCTGAAAAAACATAATCACAGCGGTAACATGGAGCAGCTTAAGCTTAAATTTGACTGCATGGTGTCACCGGATAACAACTATGTAAACATTCTGCAAACAGCCAAAGCTTCAGGACTCAAAAAGTTTCCGATACCTTATGTACTTTCCAACTGTCACAATACATTATGTGCTGTAGGTGGAACCATACTTGAGGATGATCATGCTTTTGGATTGTCCAATGCAAAAAAATTCGGAGGAATATTCCTTCCGCCATACAGAGGAGTACTGCATCAGTATATGCGTGAAATGATGGCCGGAGGAGAAAAAATGATCCTTGGTTCCGATTCACATACAAGATACGGTGCTCTCGGTACCATGGGTATAGGAGAAGGCGGCGGTGAGCTTGTAAAACAGCTGGTGGGACAGACCTATGATATAGCATATCCAAAGATTATAGGCATCAAACTTTCCGGAAAGCCCAAACCCGGTGTGGGACCGATGGATGTGGCACTTGCTTTGATTGCAAAGACATTCGCAAACGGATTTAATAAAAATAATGTACTTGAAATAATGGGCCCCGGAATCAGGAACCTTTCCATGGAATTCCGAATGGGTATCGATGTAATGACAACGGAATCGGCAGCATTAAGCTCCATATGGGAAACAGATGAGCTGACGGAGCAGTATCTTATCGAGCATGGAAGAGCCGGGGAGTACAAGTGCCTCCGTATCGAAGAAGGTGCCTACTATGACAAGTTTATCGAAATAGATATGGATAATGTTGAGCCCATGATTGCACTGCCTTTCCACCCCTCACATGCTATGCCTATACGTGTGTTTAAAGCCGACATGACAAACATATTGAAGGAGATCGAAGAAGAAGGCAACAGGATAAAAGGTAACCATGGCGAACCCTTCAGGATCATGAATCATATTAAGGATGGTGAATTCTATCCGGACCAGGCATTGATATCAGGCTGCGCAGGCGGACTCTTTGAGAATATAGTAGCTGTAGCGGATATCCTGAAGTCAGGTCTTAATGATGACATTTACGGTATTCCGGGCAATAAACTGAATCTTCATGTGAATCCTGCATCCCTTCCTGTTATGGAAGACCTGATGACAAAAGGTATAGGATCGGAGCTTGCTGTTTCAGGTGTGACCATGAGACCATGCATATGCGGTCCCTGCTTCGGCGTCACCGATGCACCGGCAGATAATCAGATCTCTATCAGACATGTAACACGAAACTATCCAAACAGAGAAGGCAGCAAACCCGGCCAGGGACAAATGTCCGCAGTATGCCTGATGGATGCCCGCTCAATAGCTGCAACAGTAAGAAACGGCGGAAAACTCACCGGAGCAGATGAACTTAAGGACATAAACTACCGTGAACTTAAGCACACATTCAACAGAAAGATATACGAAAAACAGGTATTTGATAATTACGGACATGAGAACCCTTCGGAAGAACTGATTAAGGGACCAAATATCGCTGACTGGCCAGAAATGGCTCCCCTGAAAGATCATATCCTGCTGAAGGTTGCCGGCTCCTATAAAGGCTCAGTAACAACTGACGAACTTATCCCATCCGGAGAAGCCAGCTCCTACAGATCCAATCCCGAAAAAATCTCCGGCTTCACCATGATCTCCAGAGACCCGGAATATGTTGGCAGAGCAAAAGCCCTGAGAACTATAGAAACAGCTTTAAACCTTGACAAAAAAGCCGGTAACATAACCCTTGGTTCTATCATGATATCTGATCAGATAGGAGACGGCTCCAGCCGCGAACAGGCAGCCTCCTGCCAGAAAGTCCTCGGCGGTTTTGCCAATCTGGCCAACGAATACTCCACAAAACGCTACAGAAGCAACCTCATAAACTGGGGTATATTACCATTACGTACAGAAGAACCCCTGGATATACCCGTCGGAACATATCTCTTTATTTCGGACATAAAAGAAATACTAAGAAGCGGCAGAAGCGAAGTTGAGATACAAATTCTTGATGAAAAGTTTGATGTGTCTACCGAAGATGAAGTTAGAAACCTTGATCAGATGGAAATCGAAAGTCATAAAGTCAAGACGATAAAAGCAAACCTCGATATCCTGACAGAAGAAGAAAGAAAAATACTCCTTGCAGGATGTTTAATAAATCATTACAAAGGATAATAAAACACACAAAGAAATTAAGGATGTTTCATGTAGAGCTATCCTTATTCCGATGACAACATCATAGAACTTTTCATTCTGGTTATACTAATATTTTTCTGTAATATTGCATTCGGTTAATAACACTCTGACTACACGACTATTTATAGTTATAGTTCATTAGGTTTGTAGTTTAGGACATAATCAACATTCAGGCATTTGACAATGTAAAACAAGTGAGATGGTTCTCGCAAGAGAACCATTCTTCACTTGTTTGGACGGTATTGTAAGAGTAAAAAGATGGGCATTTGTAAATAAATAGAATAAGTGAAGAAAATGCAGGGGATGTGCGGCTAGGCTTGCGGGTTGAAAAGACATCCGGCGTTGTATGTACGTCCCAGACGCACGTCAGTGCTTCTGGGACGTACATACAACGCCGGATGTCTTTTCAATCCCGTGGGCCGTCGCGCATCCCCTGCATTTTCTGTCCCATTCCATAATGAATAACAATCCCCCGGTTATATAACTCATTCCAAAAAATAATAAAAGACATGCTTGACACGTCCTTAAATGAGGTATATCATAAGACACATAAGAAAAAGACACAACAAACAAGTCCTAAACAAAGCATAAAGTCAAAGTTGAGTCTGCAATTCATTTAAAGACGAGAAATAAACAACAAATGATTCAAGACCCGATATAACGACAAAATATTAAAGCAATGGGGCGGGAGGTAAACTATGAGAGCAACAGATAATAAGGCAATGAAGACAGTTACATTCTTTATGGGTGACGGTATCGGACCTGAGATTTCAGATTCTGTATTTGCAGTATTCCAGGCGGCTCATGTTCCCGTTAAGTTTGATATATACAACGTAGGTGAAGCAGAGTACAACAGAAACGGAAAGCTTATTCCGGACGAGGCATTCGCTTCCTTCGAGAAGACAAAGGTTCTTTTAAAGAGCCCCATCACAACACCAGTTGGTAAGGGATTCCGTTCACTGAATGTTACCATGAGAAAGAAATACGATCTCTACGCAAACTTCAGACCTGCAAAGTCAAATCCGGCAGTAGTTACACCATTCCCTAACACGGATATCGTAACCTTCCGTGAGAATACAGAAGATCTTTACGCAGGAATCGAAGAGCAGATTTCAGATGATGAGATGCACAGCATCAAGGTTATCACAAGAAGCAAGTCCGAGAGAATCTGCCGTTCAGCTTTTGAATTCGCAAGAAACTGCGGACGTAAGAAGGTAACCTGCATCCACAAAGCAAACATCATGAAGCTTTCAGACGGACTTTTCCTCCATGTATTTGAGGAGGTTGCCAAGGATTATCCGGATATCATTGCAGACAACATGATAGTTGATGCATGTGCCATGAATCTTGTTCTGGATCCTACAAAGTTTGATGTTCTTGTAACTGAGAACCTTTACGGCGATATCCTTACAGATCTTACTTCAGGTCTCATTGGTGGTGTAGGTCTCATGCCTTCAGCAAATGTAGGAACAGATATGGCAATGTTCGAGGCAGTTCACGGATCAGCTCCTGATATCGCAGGAAAGAACATCGCAAATCCTACAGCATTCCTTTGGTCAGCATGTATGATGCTGGATCACATCGGATTAAATGATTATGCAGATCTTATCCGATCAGCAATCAGCAATGTTATGAACGCAGGTGTTCACACAACAAGAGACATCGGCGGAAATGCAAGTACAACCGAGTATACAGACGCGTTGGTCAGCGAGATCAAAAAGCTGATCGCAATGGCAGCCTAAGTGTTCAGATTTTTTCATTCGATGAAGGGGGTACAGAACTCCCGAGACTCCAAAATAATACAACGAATAAGCCGGGCAGGAGGAATTTTTCCTCCTGCTCGATTTTATATTTGCGATAAGATCTTCACGCGAGCGTTGTGCTGGTCCAAAAGGACATGTGACCGCCAACGTGAAATCGAGTCGCGAGGGTGTTTGTTTTTTAATCCTTTAATAATATGGACTTCTCGAAATTTCCTGCAGGTATTTGTGTTTTTACGACTTCTCAACATATAATGTATATAGTTAACAGACCAGATTTAAGGGAAATGCATATTTATGAATAACAGAGCAGTTCATAAGAATAATATTTTTTTTACGGACATCGTGCAAAGATTTTGTCTCATCCTTGCGCTTTTCTTCATTATCGTTATCCTGTATGTGGATTACAGAAGTTACCAGACTTACAGCGGTGTGCTCATCAGACAGCAGGAAACCGAGCTTCTTTCCATAGCCCGTATCGTAGGTGACAATCTCAATAATTTCCTGAATCAGGAAAGAGACAAAATAGATGTAACTTTTTCAAAAGAATATGACGAGCTTTCTGAAGTACATGAAAGAAATAAATACCTTCTTGATGACAGTTTTCCATTGTACAAGGGATATGTTCTTATGGATAAGAACTACAAAATAGTGGATATGGTTATGCCTGGAGGAAAGGATACATATCGTGAGGATCGGCTCATCCTGGGAGCAAAAAAGTACAGTCTTGAAAAAAACTACAGAGCGGAAATAGTCGGAAAAACATATGATCCAAAGGACGGCGAATTTGCTCTATACATAAAAAAATCCATACGTGTTTCCGGAAATCCCTATACCGCTGTTTATGCTTTGGATTTAAATGAAATCTATAACAGGATCATTAAACCTGTGCGTATAAATGGTGGAGGATATATTTACATAAAAGATACAGATAACACCATAATCATGCATCCTGTAAATGAGGAGATAGGAACCAACGGTTTTCAGTCCATATATGAGAACACTACGGGTGACCCCAATGCTTTTGATGATATGTTCCGATGGAACAATTATCAGAAAAGGGAGGCTGAAGGCTTTGATGTCATTAACATTTATACGAGAGAAAATGAAATCATAAATCCTGAAATAGTAATAGGAGCTTTTACTAAACTGTATATCCAGAATGAAGAGTGGACGGTGACTGCCATTCTTCCCATGGAGGTTCTTTCCCATCCTTTAAATCAGTTTATTTCTATTTTTCTTGTTATCACACTCCTCATGTTCATGATAGCCATAATAGGAACCGCAGTGGTCATGAATATCCTGAGACAGAACAGAGAGATAAGCTATCTTCGGGAAATAAACAGCGGAATGGAGATGATCCAGAAGCAAAGCGATGAGATCCGCAACTATCAAAGGATACAGTCTCTCGGAATGATGTCCAGTCATATAGCCCATGAGTTCAATAATTTCCTTACGCCGGTAATGGTTTATGTGGATCTTCTTGAGTCGGACCCTGACATTTCGGAAGAAAACCACGAGCTCTTGAGGCAAATGTCTACATCTCTTGACCAGGCAAAGCAGTTATCTACGGACCTTCTCAGCTTTGCGAGACAGGATACCGGTGCGAAGCTTAATTTTATGGATCTTAGGGATGAAACAGAAAAAGCTGTGAATATGGTGAAACGTCTGACTCCACACAAGATCAAATTTGAGAGTGAGATCACAGACGAAGACATTCATCTCTACGGAAGAAACGGAAGCATTGAACATATATTGCTTAATCTCAGTAAAAATGCCTTTGATGCCATGGAAAATTCCGAGGAGAGACTTCTCAGGGTGACTCTGAAAAAAGAAGCAGATGAAGCTGTGCTCACGGTGTCGGATACAGGCTGCGGAATCCCGAATGAGACAATAGAGAGGATTTATGAGCCATTCTATACAACCAAGGGCAGCAGGCAGGGTACCGGACTTGGACTTTCGGTGGTGAGGAATACAGTTACGTCAATGGGCGGGAGGATGAATGTTAAGAGCAGCAGTAAAGGCACAACCTTCACCATTCATTTCCCGATAAAAGAAAACGAACAGGCAAGATCCCTGAGCAGGTTATCAGCCATAAGACGTATTGCGATTATTTATGACAAACGTATGGATCTGAGAAGGATTGAAGAGATATTCAGGGGAAGTAAATATCTGATTGAATATTTTGATCATCCCGCAGCTGTAATATCGATCATACAGAGAAATATGGATTATTTCGGCATGGTCATATCTTCTTATCACACACCCATTATGAATGGAGTTGAAACCCTGAACATCATAAGGAGTCTTAATCCGGAAATAAGACTCATACTCACAAGTGAAGAGAAGATGATAGAGTTTGAATGGTATCTCAACAATGGTTATTTTGACCGTCATGTGACTTTTGAAGACTTCTATAAAGAGCTGAGTCAGCTCATATCATCAGACTCGTTAAACCTTCCAGGAGCAACAGGAGAGTAATACCGGCAGAAAATAGTTGATACAAGCGGTCGGGCATCCATTTAAAACCGTTAAGCTGATTTTTCCGAAGAAGCGCCTCGGTTTTAAATGGATGCCTGACCGCTTGCCTGTTAGTTTTATGACAAAACTGTCATTGTTAAATGTGCCCAAAATATTGCCTTCAAATGCAATGAAAAATATAATGTGCCCATAGGTTAAAGAACGAAAGGAGAAGTTCTATTATGAAAAAATCATTTTTAGGTACTGTCGCAATTCTTGCGGCTATGTCAATGGCAGTTCTTACAGGTTGTGGTTCATCTACAGCACCTGAGACTAAGGCTGCAGGCGGAGATGCCAAGACAGAGACTGCTGCAGCCGGTGATGCTGCTGCAAGCGACTGGACCTGGGAGCGCAACATTGAAATCGTTTGCCCTTGGGGAACAGGTGGTGGAGCTGATACTACACTCAGAGCATTCGCTACAGCTCTTGAGAGTGAGATCGGTGTTAAGGTTGTTGTAAACAACAAGTCAGGAGCAGGCGGAGTTACAGGTGTTCAGTTCGCATCTTCACAGCCGGCAGATGGATATACATATCTCCTCTGCACACAGTCACCTATGCTCGCTCAGATCACAGGCGCTACAGATTTCGATGTTTACGGTTCAATCAAGCCTCTTTGCCAGCTCGTACATGACGTTAACGTATTCGTAGCAGGTAAGGATGAGCCATACAACAACATGGAAGAGCTTAAGGAGTACCTTAAGGCAAATCCCGGTTCTGTAAAGTGTGGTGTTATGACTATCACAGGTCTTGATGCAGCTTGCGTACAGGGTGCATTTGACGGTGAGGTTGAGGCTGTTGCTTATACAGAGGGTTCACAGCTCAATGCTGATATCGTAGGCGGACACATCAATCTCGGATGTGAGGGTCCTGCTGAGGTTTCTGCTATGGTAGAGTCAGGCGACATGAAGGTTATCGGAGCTTGTACAGATCAGCACCTTACACTTGCAGGTTGGGAGAATGTTCAGACAACTTCTGACATCAACAACGAGACAACTTATGGTCCTGCACGTGGTATCTTCTACATACCCGGAACACCTGATGCAGCTGTAAAGGCATTTGAGGCAGCTGCTGAGAAGGCTGTTGCTTCTGATTCTTTCCAGGAGTTCTGCAAGCAGCAGGGTCTTGATCAGAGACAGGGCTGGCTCAACACAGCTGATTACACAGCTGAGTGGAATTCAGACTATGAGAACCTCAATGCTCTCTTTGGCGCTAAGTAATTCAGTAATATTAGAGTAAAGAGTTAGGTTTGGTCGGGGGAACAAGTTATTGTTTCCCCGATTTTCAAAAAGGGGGATTTATTTTGGATATCATTTTTTCAGCAGTTTTAATCATTGCAGGAATAGGACTTTTCGCGATGATCGGCGCTGATCCTGCAGCGGCAGCATCAGAGACAGAGCTTGGTGCGGCATTCTGGCCACAGATCATTCTCGCCATCATGATAGTTCTTTCAGTAGTAAATATCGTTACTTCACTTAAGAAGATGAAGGCAGACGGAAAGACTGTTACATCAGACATCGATGTTGCAGGTTTCTTTAAGAGCAAGCTTTTTATCGGTATGATAGCAGTTGCAATCCTTGCACTGGTTCTTCCTACCATCGGATTTGTTCCTTCATGTATTCTGTTCCTTATCGGTTACGGAATCCTGCTTAAGGCAGATAATATCCCTAAGCTTGCAATTATTTCAGTTCTTATCACTATCGTTATTTATATTCTTTTCCAGGGTGCTCTTGACATCATGCTTCCAAGAGGAACAGGTTTCTTCCGTGAACTTGCACTTACATTTGAAAAGATATTACCGTTCTAAGGAGGAGATAAGAGTATGTTTGATTTACTTGTAACAGGATTTTCTATAGTATTTGCGCCTGCTACCTTCCTCTTTATCGTAGGTGGTACCATCATCGGCGTTATCTTCGGAGCAATGCCGGGCGTTTCAGCATCCATGGCGGTTGCTCTTGCACTGCCATTTGCATATGCGATGAAGCCAATCGTTGCTATCGCATTCCTTGTATCTGTTTACTGTGCATCCATCACCGGCGGCGGAATCACAGCTATCCTTTTCAAGATTCCGGGAACTCCTTCATCTGCGCCTACAACCTTTGATGGTTACCCGATGGCTCAGAGAGGTGAGGCAGGTAAAGCTCTCGGATATTCACTTATTGCATCTGCATTTGGTGGACTTGTAGCTGCTTTCGCTATGGCTCTTATTTCTCCGCAGCTTGCAGCAGTTGCTCTTAAGTTTGGACCTTCAGAGCTTTTTGCAGTATCCTTCCTTGGACTTTCAGTTCTTTCATGTCTTGACAGCGACAATATCGTAAAGACACTTATTTCGGGATGTATCGGACTTTTACTCGCATGTATCGGTATGGATCCTATGCTTGGTATCGCACGTTTCACCTTCGGAAGCTCAACACTTCTCGGAGGTATCGAGATGATCCCTGTTATGATTGGTCTCTTTGCCGTAACTGAGGTTCTTAAGCAGACAAACAAGCAGAAGAAGATTGATGTGGAGAAGGATTCTACCGCAAAGGGCGGAGATACATCTGCAAAGCTTCCTTCATTCAAGGAACTGTGGGAAACAAAGTGGACTATGATCCGTGCTTCAGTTCTTGGTACGATAGTAGGTATCCTTCCGGGTGCCGGCGCAACCATCGCTTCCTTCCTTGCATATGCAATTGAGAAGAAGGTTTCAAAGCACCCTGAGCTTCTCGGTACAGGTATCCCTGACGGTATCGTAGCTTCCGAGGCAGCCAACAACGGTGCTACCGGTGGTGCCATGGTTCCTCTTCTTTCACTTGGTATACCGGGTGGTAATGCAGCTGCCATCATGATGACAGCCCTTGTTATCCAGGGTGTACAGGTAGGACCGCTTCTTATCAAGCAGCAGCCTGAGTACCTTGCATCTGTATTTGCATCAATGTTCGTCACAAACATCGTCATGGTTGTCGTTTCCATGGGTATTGCAAGAGTATTTGCAAAGATCCTTTCCGTTCCATATTCAATCCTTGGACCGGTTATCGTTATCCTTGCAACCATCGGTGCATATGCCACAAACAACAACACAGGTGACGTTGTTCTCATGGTAGGTGCAGGTATCATCGGATATCTGTTCTCAAAGCTTAAGTACAACTCAGCAGCACTTGTTCTTGGTCTCGTACTTGGACAGATGTGTGAGTCTAACTTCCGTAGAGCATATACACTCACAAACGGAAGCATCATGGCTATATTCTCAAAGCCTATCACATTCGTAATTGTAACAGCTTGTGTGATCATGCTTGTATATCCGTTTGTCAAGCCTCTTATTTCAAAGAAGAAGGCAGCATAATTTCATAATAGAAACTGAAAATAATCGGAGTTCCCGCACTGCGCGGGAGCTCTTTTTATGATATTATGATACGAAAGGATGATAATCGAAGGGGAGCGTTTTATGGCTAATGAAACATACTGGTGGTAGATGATGAGATTTCAATACGTATGGCGATACGTACGGCTTTGAAGCGGGAGGGGATGCGTGTGACGGAAGCGTCGGACGGAAGCATCGCCCTGCAGCTTCTGAAGGAGCAGAAATTCAGTCTTATCATCCTGGACGTGATGATGGAAAACGTGGGAGGTTATGAAGTGCTCCGGCAAATGAGAGGGGCCAATGACATGACCCCGGTTCTCATGCTGTCCGGAAAATCAGATGAAACCGACCAGATGACGGGTCTTCTGTACGGTGCCGACAGCTATATCACAAAACCATTCCATACGGCCCTTCTCATCCAAAATGTGAAAGCTCTTATCCGAAGATCCCAGGTTTACGCCCAGGCAAATGTCAACCAGCTAAAAGCAGGACCCTTCAGCGTCGATACCCTGAAGATGGAATGCCTGAAAGACGGAGAACCTCTTGACTTCACCGGCCGCGAAACCGCCCTTTTCCGCTTCTTTATGGAACATCCCGGCGAAGTCTTCACCAAAGAACAACTCTACCGCCAGATCTGGGACGACAGTGGCGCAGTAGTGGACGAAAACACCGTCACAGTATACGTTAAACGCATACGAAGCAAAATCGAAGCAGACCCCAAAAATCCGGTATATTTGAAAACAGTTCGTGGTGTAGGTTACAGATTTGATCAGACAGAGACATGATATAAATACAATTAAGGCAGACCATAGGGGCATCCCTGATACACCGCAGGCGACTCGGTGTATCTGGGATGCTCCTATGGTCTGCCTGTCCGGATAGTCTATTACGTGAAGTCCCTCACAATCTTGATATACTCCGTAGCGTGATACGGCAGATAACTGTTCTTCCTGTATGCCGCAACAAAATTTATGGGAGTGCTTGGGTTACCCACGGAAAAATACTTCAGAGGCTTATCAAGCTTCATGTGCTTAAGGTGAGTCTCGGTGATGAAACAGACCCCGTAATTTCTAGAGGCAAGTTCCGCTTCGGCGCGGATATTACTGGTCTCCAAAATGATCCTGGGATTTACGTGATGCTGCCGGAAAAGTCTGTCTACGATGGTCCTTGTACGCTGATTGGGATTCTGCATTATTACACCCTGACCCTTTTCCTCAAGAAGCTTCAGATCCAGGTGTGGGTACCGACATCCCTCCATGGGATAAGCCAGTTCACACAGAGGATTATCCGGAGACATCACCAGAACCATCTCCTCGCGGCTTATTATCTCGGTCTCAATGTTAGGATTGTCATCGGGCTGATTATATAACGCAAGGTCAATGTCACCGTTCAGGATCAATTCGTTAAGACGGCTGGAGCTGGCCTCGTGAATCTGGATTTTTACATTCGGATACAGACTGTGGAATATGGGAAGAGTGCAGGGCAGCATATAGGTTCCTCTCATGGCAGGGAAGCCCACATTAAGAAGACCTGAGTCATTCTTCAGAATGTCTCCGATTTCCTGATCCAGTTCTTTTTTTATGTTTAATATCTCTTTTGCTCTCGCAAGATACCTCTGCCCCACATAGGTCGGCACATATTTATTGCCGATACGGTTAAATAAAGGCTGCCCCACATAAGACTCGGTATTCTGCAAAAATCTGGAAAGCGAAGGCTGTGACAGAAAAAGAGCCTCCGACGCTTTCGAAATATTTCCGTATTTCTCTATTGCAATTAAATATGTCAAATCCTTAAAATCCATAAGCACCTCCTGCCTTTTAATCATATCACAGCCAAAACTATACGTCCAATGCATACTTTTTATCGAATAAATGCATTGGATATATAAAAATACAAATGCTATTGTAAAGATACAGAAACAAATGCGCACTTGTTCATTGAAAACCTAACGAAATGTTGCTCATCATCCCCCGATGGGTAACATTTTCTGATCTGACTGTTTAGAGGCTGTGGCTTTAAGGAAGTGGCAGCAAAAAAGGAGATAATATGGGAAAGATGCAAGGAAGTGCGATGAAGCTGCCGGTTACTATCATCAGAGGCGGAACCAGCAAAGGCGTTTACATTCTTGAAAGTGACCTTCCAAAGGATAAAAGCGAGTGGGACAACATCCTTCTGAGACTTATGGGAAGTCCTGACAAAAAGCAGATAGACGGACTTGGCGGGTCACAGTCAGTAACAAGTAAGGTAGCTATCATAAAGAAGTCTGACAGACCTGATGCAGATGTTGATTACACCTTCGCTCAGGTATCGGTTGATAAGCCTATCGTAAGCTACAAAGGAAACTGCGGAAACATTTCTTCCGGTGTAGGACCCTTCGCAATTGAAAAGGGACTGGTTGAAGTAAAGGACGGAATGACAAGCGTTCGCGTCTTCAACACAAACACTGATAAGATCATTGAAGAGGAAGTTAAGACTGAAGACGGAGAAGTAGTTTATGACGGCGATTTCGCTATAGCCGGAGTTCCCGGAACAGCATCCCCCATAAAGCTTAAATTTATAGATCCGGCAGGAACCCTTGGAAAAGGACTTCTTCCTACAGGAAATGCTGTAGATGTCCTGGATGTTCCTGATTTCGGTAAGGTTGAAGTTTCCATCGTTGATGCAGCAAATCCTCTGGTATTCGTAAAGGCACAGAGCCTTGGCTTAAACGGCGGCGAGACACCTGATGACATTAACGGCGATGCCGAAAAGCTTGATCTTCTTGAGAAGGTAAGAGGTCTTGCAGCAGTAAAGCTTGAGCTCATTGATGACTATACAAAGTCAGCATGGGAGACCCCCGGTATTCCTAAAATGACCTTCGTTTCCGAAGCTGCGGATTACACAACTATGGATGGTAAGGAAATCAAGAAAGAAAACATTGACCTTCTTTCCAGAATGATGTCAATGCAGAAGGCTCATCCAAGCTATGCAATGACAGGTGCTATGTGCACAGCGGCAGCAGCTGTAGTTAAGGGAAGCGTTGTTAATAAGGTTCTCTCGGCAGACACAGATACACAGTTTATCCGTATAGGACACGCAAGCGGCATTCTTGAGTGCGGAGTTGACTATGTTGCAGATGCAGAAAAGCCGGGTGTACCAAAGATCGACGATACCTTCGGATTCAGAACAGCTAACCTCATTATGGAAGGTAATGCAGTCATAAGAGGCTGAAAAGAAAGACATAATAGTATAGAATAAAATTCTTCTGATTCCGGAAAACCGGACAAATCAGAAGTCAGGATAGTAATTCTTTGGATATATAACGTTAAGGATATTTGAATCTATGGTAGAGGCATTCAGCCTCGGAAAATTTTAGGAGATTTAGAAATGAATTTTGCATTGATTTCACTTGTAGTATTGGCTGCAGTAGTTGCAGTCGGATTTATCAAGAAGATAAATATCGGTTTTTTTTCAATTGGCGCGGCTTTCATCCTGGGAATGGCAGGAGAGTTATCTGCAAAGGATATTTCAAAGGGCTTTTCAAGCTCCATGTTTGTTACACTTGTAGGTGTTACCTTCTTCTTCGGAATGGCTTCACAGAATGGTACACTTGATCTTTTCTCTAAGAAAATCGTAGCTCTCGTAGGAAAGAGAACTTACCTTATACCCATTCTTATGTTTGCTCTTTCAGCATTCATCTCGGCTATCGGACCCGGACATATCGCAGCCGGAATCCTCATGACAACCTTCGCTGTATATCTTGCATTTGAGCTTGATATCAATCCTATGGCAACCGCTCTTTATGCAAAACTCGGTGCCAATGCAGGATGTGCATCAACCCTTTCCATGACGGGTATTCTGGCGAAGAACCTTAGTGAGCCTCTGGGATATTCAGGATTTGGTACTCACCTTTTCCTTACAACTCTTCTTTCAGGGTTCGTTTTCACACTTATCCTTTACATCTACTATAAGGGTTACAAGGTTAAGGGAGACAACCCGCTCAAGCTTTCTGACATTCCTGCATTTAACAGAGACCAGAAGATCACAGTTGCAGCTATCGTTATCATGGTTGTAGCATGTATCGGTTTCAAGCTTGACACAGGACTTTTCGCTTTCGTAGCAGCAGCGGTACTTATCCTTCTCGGATGTGCGGATGAGAAGAAGGCTATCAAGTCAATCCCCTGGGGAACACTGATGCTCATCTGTGGTGTAGGCGTACTTGTAAATGTTATCGACAAGCTCGGCGGTATCACACTTGTATCAGATTTCTTAAGCTCACATATGAACCAGAGCACAGCAGCACCTATCATGGCAGCTACTTCAGGTATCCTTTCATGGGTAAGTTCAACAACCGGTGTTGTAATGCCTACACTTTATCCTATCTGTGACAACATTGTTAAGACATTCGGATCAAATGTAAGCTATGTAGAGCTTATATCAGCAGTTACAGCTACATCCTTTGCTGCAGCTATCAGCCCTCTTTCAACCGGTGGTGCTATCATCATGTCTTCTTACTCAGCAGCTAAGGAGACAACAACAGATGAGATGAACAAGATGTTCAAGACTCTTTTCCTCTTATCAGTAATGAACGTTGTAATCAACGTAATCATGGCTGCACTCGGTGTATTCAATCTCGGACATCTCTTCTATTAATTCCGGATTTCAAGCACAAAACAAGCTTCACCCTGAGAGAAGAATAAATAGTGCCGTTCCTACTCATAGGAAAATGTGGTAGGGACGGTATGTTTTTTCTCATGAGCATAGGAAGATTGTATACAAGGTGGTTGAGGCAATAGGAAATACCTATGGCTTTTATATCGATATATATATTTTACTAATATTCATATCTGAATTAATATATTTGCATAGATAATTGATGGCATAAAGCGGATTGCAGATTAAAAATGTGCTACAATTAACGTAAATTTACTATTGAAAGCCACATCGAAATTGTGCAATGTGCATATGACTATGGATTTTCAAAAACGTATATTTTAACCCATAAGGGCACTATTAAGGAGGTTTTATTATGGTCAAGCTTCATGAAGGCGGCGTATATCTCGTTAACGGAAAAGAAATCGTTCCCGAGAAGGAAGCAGCTAAGGTAGAGCAGCTTACCGGCAAGGCTGCAGACAAGGCAGAGGCAAAGAAGGGTACTATCGCATATGGTATCATGAAGTCTCACAATACCAATTCAAACATGGATGATCTCAAGATCAAGTTTGATGCAATGGTATCACACGATATCACTTATGTAGGTATCATCCAGACAGCAAGAGCTTCAGGAATGGAAAAGTTCCCTCTTCCCTATGTTCTTACATGCTGCCACAACTCACTTTGCGCAGTAGGCGGAACAATCAATGATGATGACCACTATTTCGGTCTTACAGCTGCAAAGAAGTATGGCGGAATCTATGTTCCTCCTCACATTGCGGTTTGTCACCAGTTCATGCGTGAGAAATTCGCAGGCGGCGGAAAGATGATCCTCGGATCTGATTCACATACACGTTACGGTGCTCTCGGAACCATGGCTATCGGTGAGGGCGGCGGAGAGCTTTCAAAGCAGCTCCTTCAGCAGACCTATGATGTTGCTTATCCCGGTGTGGTTTGTATCTACCTTACAGGAAAGCCTGCACCATTTGTAGGACCTCATGATATCGCACTTGCTATCGTTAAGGCAGTATTCAAGAACGGCTACGTTAAGAATAAGGTAATGGAATTCGTAGGACCCGGCGTTTCATCTATGACAACAGACTACAGAAACGGCATAGATGTTATGACAACCGAGACAACATGTCTTTCTTCTGTTTGGAGAACAGACGACGATACAAAGGCATTCCTTACAAAGCATGGAAGAGGAGAAGACTTCAAGCAGCTTGATCCTGCTGAGGTTGCATACTATGACGGCTGCGTAGAGATCGATCTCTCAGAAATCAGTCCTATGATCGCACTTCCTTTCCATCCTTCAAATGCTTACGAGATCACAGAGCTCTATGCAAACCTTGAGGATATCCTCCGCGAGACAGAGAAGGAAGCAGAAAAGGTAGCTGAGGGAAGAGCACACTTTACTCTTCTTGACAAGGTTACAGCTGATCATAAGCTTCAGGTACAGCAGGGAATCATCGCAGGCTGTGCCGGCGGTAACTATACAAACGTTGTTGAGGCTGCACATGCCCTTAAGGACAAGAACATCGGTGACGGTGAGTTCTATCTCAGCGTATATCCTTCATCACAGCCTGTATATACAGACCTTGACCGTAAGGGACTTCTTGCAGATCTTATGGATGCCGGTGCTATCATCCGTTCAGCATTCTGCGGACCTTGCTTCGGTGCCGGTGATACACCTGCGAACAATGCTCTTTCAATCCGTCATACAACACGTAACTTCCCTAACCGTGAAGGTTCAAAGCCGGGTAACGGTCAGATGTCTGCTGTATGTCTCATGGATGCTCGTTCAATCGCTGCAACAGCTGCTAACAAGGGTATCCTTACATCAGCTGAAGAGCTTGATTGCTGGGGCGATATCCCTGAGTACAACTACGATGACAAGGCTTACAGAAACAGACTGTATCAGGGCGTAGGTGAGGCTAAGCTTGATACAGAGCTTCGTTTCGGACCCAACATCAAGGATTGGCCTGAGCAGGAGGAGATGACAGACAATATTCTCCTTAAGGTTGCATCAAAGATACTTGATCCTGTAACAACCACCGATGAACTTATCCCTTCAGGTGAGACTTCATCCTTCAGATCAAATCCTCTCGGACTTGCTGAGTTCACACTTTCAAGAAGAGATCCTCAGTACGTTGGAAAGGCAAAGGCTGTAAGAGATCTTGAGGATGAGCGTAAGAACGGAAAGGTTCCTGAAGAGATAGCTGATGTATTCAAGGTTATTAACACAATTCCGGGTCAGGAGAATGTTAATGCTGCTGACGTAGAGATAGGTTCTACAATCTACGCCAACAAGCCGGGTGACGGTTCTGCCCGTGAGCAGGCTGCTTCCTGCCAGAGAGTTCTCGGAGCTCTTGCAAATATCACCCAGGAGTATGCTACAAAGAGATACAGATCCAACTGCATGAACTGGGGTATGGTTCCGTTCCATCTTAAGGGCGAGCCTGACAAGTTCGAGGTAGATGATTACATCTATGTTCCTGGTATAAAGAAGGCTCTTCAGGATAACAAGCTTGATGACATCAAGGCATACGTTATCAAGGACGGAAAGGCCACAGAGATTGAGCTTTATGTTCTTCCTATGACAGAGAATGAGCGCCAGATCGTTCAGGATGGATGCCTCATCAACTACAACAAGTTTGGACATAACAAATAATAGAAATACAAATTCTGATCATTGATGGAAATAGCTTGCAGCTAAGCCGGAAGCTTTGATTTCGATATTCCAAAATGATTATAGACAAGGAGAAATGCTTTCACGTACGTAGATGAAAGCATTTCTTTTTTTGTAAAAAGAAACCCTGTTTCATATCCACCGGGGAAGTTTTCACCGGCGAGAATCGTCCCCGGTGCATCCCTATAAAAACTGTTTGCATATTAAGTTTAAAATGCAATAGGAAAAACCTATAAATGCCATAACATCACAAATATTTTACTATATAAAATATACGGATTATTATAGAAATAACACAATTACAAAGTTTAAATTTCCGAAGCGCTAGGTTATAATTACTAATAGTTTAAGCGCAGAGAATAGCGCATCGGGATTGTAAATAACAGCTGTTTTCAGGGGGCTTTCCGGCTTCCTTAAAAGAGCGTTATGAAAGAACTTTAAAGTCACAATTGTTTACGCGGGATCAAAGGAAAGGATCCTGCATCCAAGGAGGAAACTATGGAAATTAAGAAACCTGCTGTAGCGGGCACTATGGAATCCAGTGACTGCCAGGTAACTGTTGAACCTGGTGACGGAAAGATCGATTTCACACTGGATTCTGCTGTAGCTCATCAGTTCGGAAACCAGATCCGCAAGGTGACACTGGAGACACTCAAGAATCTTGGCGTAGATAACGTAAAGATTTCTATCGTTGACAAGGGAGCGCTTGACTGCACAATTAAGGCTCGTATCGAGGGTGCAGTTTTCCGTTCAGTTGACCAATACAAAGATTTACCATGGGGAGGTGCAATCAGATGATCGAGAATCCTAACAAGAAAAGATTAAGAAGATCCATGATGTTCCTGAATGCACAGAAGCCTTCACTTATCAAGGATCCGTATATTTACAAGATTGACTCTCTCATGCTTGACCTTGAGGATGCCGTAGCTGTTACTGCAAAGGATACAGCAAGATTTTCTCTCTATCACGCTCTCAAGACTATTGACTACAGAGGATCAGAGAGAGTAGTTCGTATCAACGGTCTCGACACAGATCTTTGGGAAGAGGATATCCGTGTCTGCGTAGCAGGCGGTGCTGATGTTATCCGTATCCCTAAGACAGAGGATGCATCTATGGTTCGTGCCGTAGAGGAAAAGATCGTTGCAGCTGAGGAAGAGTTTGACCGTGAGCCGGGATCAACTCTCATCATGTCAGCTCTCGAGTCCTGCAAGGGCGTTATGAATGCTTATGAAGTATGTACTTCATCAGACCGTATGATCGGTGTAGCTCTTTCAGGCGGTGACTATACAAAGGATCTTCAGACAAGAATCACAGGAACAGGCGTAGAGCTTATGGGTGCTCGTCAGCAGATGATCATCGCTGCTCGTGCTGCAGGTGTTCAGTGCTTCGATACAGTATGGACAAATCTTGATGATATGGAAGGCTTCCGTAAGGAAGTTCAGATGATCCATGACATGGGATTTGACGGAAAGTCATGTATCAACCCTCGTCAGATTGACATAGTACATGATATTTATACCCCTACTCAGAAGGAAATCATCTTCTCAGAGAAGGTTATCAAGGAAATCGATGACAAGAAGGCTAAGGGCATCGGTGTATTCACTGTTGATGGAAAGATGATCGACATTGCTTTCTATGATGGTGCTAAGAGAAACATCATGCTTGCAAAGGCTGCCGGAGTTTATAAGGGGGATCTGTAATTATGATTAATGCAGTTGGTAGAGATATACCTGAGGAGATCTTAAAAGCAACAGGTAAAGAAGTATTCCAGGGTACTCATCATTTCGACGGCTATGAGTATCAGACAGCTTCACATAAAGTAAAGTGCGTTATCAATTCAAACGGAACAAAGCTTGTTGACAGCATTCATGACGTACTCGTAAAGTGCGGAATCAAGGATGGCATGACACTTTCATTCCATCATCATTTCCGTAACGGTGATAAGGTTCTCAACATGGTTATGGAAGAAGTTCATAACATGGGAATCAAGAACATCACTATCTGTGCTTCATCACTTGGAAGCCAGAATGATCCTATAGTTTATATGCTTGATGACGGAACTATCACAGAGATTCAGTCATCCGGCGTTCGTGGTCAGATCGGTAAGGCTATTTCTGAAGGAAGACTTCAGGGACTTGCTATCATGCGTTCACACGGTGCCCGTTCAAGAGCTATCGAGAGCGGTGAGACACATATCGATATCGCATTTATCGGTGCTCCTACAGCCGATGAGTACGGTAACCTTAATGCTAACGGCGGTAAGGCTGACTGCGGTGTTCTTTCATACGCAGCTGCAGATGCTATGTATGCTGACCGTGTAGTAGCTATTACAGATACACTTGTACCTTTCCCTAACCTTCCTGCACAGATCACACAGACCTATGTTGATTATGTGGTTAAGGTTGACGAGATCGGTGATCCTACAAAGATCGCTACAGGTGCTGCAAAGCCTACAACAGACCAGAGAAAGCTTCTCATGGCTAAGTACTGCACAGATTTCGTAGTAGCTACTCCTTACTTCAAGGAGGGCTTCTCATATCAGACAGGTGTAGGTGGAGCTTCAATCGCTTCAACTAAGTTCCTTGCAGAGATTATGAGAGAGAGAAACATCCACATGTCATTTGGTGTTGGTGGTATCGCTAAGCCAATGTGTGATCTTCTTGAGGAAGGTCTCATTAAGACTCTTGTAGATACACAGGATTTCGACCAGGACGCTATCAAGTCTGTTGCAACAAATCCTAACCATCACTACATCACAGCAAGTGAGTATGCAGATCCTTTCAACAAGGGTGCTTATGTTAACAAGCTTGACTTCGTTATCCTCGCTGCTCTTGAGGTTGATACACATTTCAACTGTAACGTAGTAGTAGGTTCTGACGGTGTCATCACCGGTGCTCAGGGCGGACATCCTGATACAGCTGCCGGTGCAAAGTGCACAATCGTTATCGCACCTATCATGCAGGGAAGAATTCCTACAATCTGCACAGATTGTACAACCGTTACAACTCCGGGTGAGGATGTTGACGTAGTTGTTACCGATTACGGTATCGCTATCAATCCTAAGAGAACAGACCTCATTGAGGCTACAAAGGATAAGGGACTTCCTCTCAAGACTATCGAAGAGCTTAGAGATATTGCTTACAGCATCACAGGCGAGCCTGAGAAGGTTCAGTTCGGTGACCGTATCGTAGGTATCATCGAGGGACGTGATGGTACTATCATGGACGTTGTTCGTCAGATCAAGCCATTTGAGTTCAAGAACTGATAAGAATTTTGAGATAAGTTGTAAAACTTAACATTTAATTAAAGATGGCGTTGTGATGGTCTTTTGAATACATCACAGCGCCATTCTTTTGTATAATGATATTGATGTCACGAAGCACGTAAGGACGCTTTTTCAGGCCCGGGAGTGCGGAATGTGTGAGAGAAATAAATTGTTTTAAGATATATATGGCCCGGGAGGATGTAAGATGCCGAAAATACTTGATTTTGAACATGAGGTTACAGTGCCGGAAATGATGGAAGCACGGGATCACAGAGTAGAAATGCAGAGAAGAATCATAGGAAATACCGGACATCCCGTAATCTGTTTTATGCTTAATGTTCCCGGCCCCCACAAAGTGTCTGAAGATTTTTCGTGGGCATTCTGGGAAGGAGTCAGCAGGATAAAAAATAAACTTAAGGATCATGACTTTGGGATCTTGTGTGAAGAAACAGAGGAGCATGTAACAGGATATGTATTTTATGCTTCTGTTGAAAATGAATCCATAGACATTAAGAAAGCCATGTGTGAGATTGAAGAGGCTGACAGACTGGGACGTATTTTTGATATTGATGTTATAAAAACCGATGGTACAAAGGTCAGTCGCGAGGAGTTTGGGATGGGTCCGAGAAAGTGTCTTATGTGTGAGGAAGAAGCCCATTTTTGCGCAAGAAACAGGACGCATAAAGTCAGTGACATGGTGGAAGAGATAAAAAGGATCATCAGGGATGCGAAAAGCGCATGAGTGATCAAAATAGTTTTCGGAACTTTAAAACTCACTATAAAAGCAGGGACAATGTCAGGCATACAGTACAGCGAAAAAAACAGAATAAAGGTTAGAGAAGAGCTGGCGGAGATCGTCGGATGGCATGTGAGGAATGCTCTTCTGGGAGAAGTATATGCAACCCCCAAACCCGGGCTTGTTGACAGAAGAGATACAGGCGCCCACAAGGATATGACCTTCGAGACGTTTCTGGCCAGCACTGAAGCCATAACGCCTTATCTTACAGAGATGTTCAGGCAGGGACTGGATCATCAAAGTTTTGAAAAATCAGATTCTGATATTTTCGGTGATACGGAGGATGTTGAAACAACAGCTCACTCAGGTTCGGATGATTCCGGCAACGTAAACTTCACAGACGAGGAATCGGTTTTCTTAAATATCAGAAAAACTGGGATAGAAGCCGAAAAAGCCATGTATGCTGCGACCGGTAATGTCAACACCCATAAGGGCATGATCTTTACCATGGGGATACTTCTTGCGGCAGCAGGTATAAATGCAGGGAGAAAAATTTTCTCTGAAATATGTGAAGATACAGTGCCTGATGAAAAAATCTTTAGCAGGAAAGATAAAACTGTCAAAGATGATAAAACAGGAACAGCTAAAAGACTCTTTGACATAGCTGAGATCCTCGAGACCGGAAGGCGTATGTCTGCCCGGATTCTTGAGAGAGATTTCGAAGAGATGGAAAAACGTGAACCGAGATCTCACGGGGAAATACTCTATCATAAATACGGAGAAAAGGGTATCCGGGGTCAGGCAATGGAGGGCTTTCCCATCATCCGGGATATAGGCATTCCGGTCATGCGAAAGTTCGTTAATATTTCAGAGGACATGAAACTTCGAAGTGAGATCGCAGAGGCTGCGACATTAAGAACGGACCTCCTTGAAGGGGAAGGAAGTATGAGGGATGAGCATTATGAAAATGCCGTAAACATTAGCACCCTCATAGCCATCATGTCGGAGCTCAGGGATACCAATGTTCTCACCAGAAGCTCCTATGAAGAAATGGAGTGGCTGAGGGCGGAGAGCGCTAATATCCTCAGGCTGGGAGCGACTTTCAGCGAAGAAGGGCTTTCGGCAATTGAGGAACTTAATGTAAAATGTATTGAGAAGAATATCAGTCCCGGCGGGGCGGCGGATATTCTCGCGGTAACCATATTGCTTTTAAAGCTGGAGGGGAATAGTTATGTATGAGTGCCCGAATTGCGGTGGAGATCTGAGATTTGACATACCTTCACAGATGCTTAAATGTGAGCATTGTGATACCACATATGATCCGTATTCGGTTGAAAAGGAACAGGATGCGGAAGAACGCATGGTTGAAGTGCATCCCGAAGAGGCAGGTACGGGTGATTACACCGGAGAGGGTGCAGATTCCGGTGCAGCTCCTGAAACAGAAGCCTCAAAGAGTGCAGAGCCCGGTAAGGCTTCGGATGCAGAAGCCTCAGGGAAAGCAGAAAAAGGAAATAAAGGTCGTGTCATGCAGATGACCATATTTTCCTGTAAGAGCTGCGGTGCGGAAATATCCAGTACCAATTTAAGCGCGGCGGGATTCTGCAGTTACTGCGGACAGCCGGCGGTGTTCTCCTCAAGAATCAGTAACGAGAGAAGACCGGAGAAGATCATTCCTTTTAAAATCGATAAGGCTGCCTGCAAGGACAAGTTTGTAAAGAGAATGAAGGGAGCAATTTATGCTCCGAAGGAACTGACAGACCCGGAGGCATTATCCGGATTTGTAGGCATTTACATGCCATACTGGGTATATGGTTTTTCTGTTGGCCCCCAGGCGGTGGTACCGGTTTCCAAGTCCAGGATGGAAGGTAGGTACGAGATTACGGACAAGTACAAGCTTACCATGGATGTTGATGGTTCATTTGACGGAATAGCCTTTGATGCCTCCAGCTCTTTTGATGACCATATCGCTGACGTGATAGCACCTTACAGTGCCAAAGATATGGTTGAGTTTACTCCTTCCTTCCTGTGCGGATTTTATGCTGATGTCCCGGATGTGCCATCGGATGTTTACAGAGACGATGCGGAGGTTTACGTTCTTCAGCATACTTTCGATATGATCGACCGGGAATGCAAAAAGAAAGGCTTTGACAGAGATAACCTCGGCTCAGGTGTCACCAAAGCGGAGGAAGTGGTTAATATAAAGTACAACGGAGAAAAGGAAGCGATGCTTCCGGTCTGGTTCCTTACCTACAGGAAGGGAGACCGTGTATGTTATTCGGTTATGAATGGTGTCACCGGAAAGCTGTCCGCGGATATCCCTGTGGACTTCAAGTCCTTCTACATTGCCTCATTTCTGATGGCCATACCTATCTTTATCCTTCTTAACCTGCAGTTTACCATCACGCCGAGATCGGTACTTATTTTCTCACTTATCATGGCGATGGTGACAGGAATCCTGTATCTGAAAGAAATAGACAAGATCGAGAAGCAGGAGGACCCTACGGAAGACCAGGGTTATGTTGCAGCAAGGTGCAGGGGAGTCTTTAAGGACGGCTCAAAGGTAGAGTCCAATGCCTACAAAGAGTTCAAAAACAAAACCGGCGGAAAGAAGGAACTTCAGACAGGAGGCTGCGGAACTATCATCGGATATCTGGTCATGGCGTACTGGGGACTTGAGGTAGTCCTGGGTGTAATATTCGTATTGATGGAGTATTGGTTTATAGTTGTGGGTATCCTTTTCATCATTGGAATCATTGTGCTCATAATCTATATGACTGACAGTAAAAAGGCTTCCAAGGCCAAGGCTGCCGGCGACAAGAAAGCGGCTAAAAAATACAGCTACACAGAGATGGCGGGAGTTATAGCCGGACTTGTGATTTCGGTTGTGGTGCTTTTATGGAATCCTATTGAAGATATTATTTTTTATGCGGCAAGCACCGTGGTTTTTGCGGGAATAGTTTATACCATTACAGGAATAATCAAGAAGTACAATATCCTGTCCACACATCCCATTCCGGAGTTTTTTGACAGGGAAGGAGGTAACATTCATGCTTAAAAATAAATCAAAGCTTTTGGGATTGTTACTTACCGATTTCACCCTGAGAAACTTTATGAAACAGTACAAAGCAAATGAAGAGGCCATAAGGAACAATCGCTTCTCGGCTTTTGTGAGGGCCGTTTTCGGCATGATTCTGCTGATATTCATATTTGCATCGGAAAGCCTTGCGGGAGAAGTGAAATATACAAACCCCGAGACACAATATGTGGTTTACATTGATGACGCTGCGGACCTCCTCACATACGATGAGGAATATGAACTTGTGGGTAAAATGACCGGTATTACGGAATATGGTAATGCTGCTTTCGTTACCAATGAAGAAGCCCACTCGAACTACACCTCCTACTATACTGAGGAAAGATATCAGGAACTCTTTGACTGGGACAGCGGAACCATGTTCATGATCGACATGGCAGACAGAGAGATATTCATACACAGCGACGGAGAAGTCTACAGTATTGTAAATAGCGACAGGGCAGAGACCATTACGGATAATGCCTACAGACTTGCAGGTAAGGGCGATTATTATGGATGTGCTTCCCTGGTTTTTGAACAGATACAGAAGGTACTGGAAGGCGGACGCATTGCCCAGCCCATGAAGTACACCAGCAATGCTGTTCTCGCTATAATCCTTGCACTTCTTATAAACTACGGCCTTCTGGCATTTTCAAGAAGAGCCTACAAGAGAGAAATCAAGAGCGATGAGGTTCTGGTACATGCAGTGAACAGCTTCATTCTGGGCGCCAGTGTGGAATCGTTCCTGAGACAGACAAAGAGATACATCCCGCCATCCTCCAGCGGCGGAGGCGGACACTCCGGCGGTGGAGGCGGCCATCACAGCGGCGGTGGCGGCGGAGGCGGACACCACGGCGGCGGTGGTGGACATCGTTTTTAAGAGTGGAGGAGTTTTGCATCGGCAAAACGACCACCGACATGGGGATAGGAGAAAATGCCATTGAGATGCGCTTTGCGCAGGCATTTTCGTTTGATTTCGACGAGGTCGAAACCAGCCTCGCCGGCTGGATGGCATCCTCGTTTGGAGAAACGAGGATATATTCCCGAAGGGATCAAGTTCGGCCCTCCTTAGGCCGAACTTGACCTTGCGGAGCGCAGCGGGTACGGCCAACTAAACTATTTAATAAAAAAGGAATTACAAAACATGTCAGAAGCAAATTATCCAATATCTTCAGTAGGTCCCCGTGACCGTTATATGATGGAACAGGTTGAACAGCTGCTGGAGCGGGAAGGCATACATCTGGATGCCCACCTTGATTACACAGCGGCAATGCTCGATGATGATTACAATGTCATCGCCACCGGTAGCTGCTTCGGAAATACATTAAGATGCATGGCAGTGAGCTCCGATCATCAGGGAGAAGCCCTGATGAACGACATCGTGTCACATCTTATCGAGTATCAGTACGGTAGAGGCAACTATCATCTGTTTCTATATACTAAGTGCAATACCTCACAGTTTTTTCAGAGCCTCGGTTTCAGAGAGATTGCCCGTATGGAAGAAGCTAACATAGTATTCATGGAAAACAGAAGAACCGGTTTTACGGATTATCTTGAGAGGCTTCGGAAAGAGTCTGTGGAGCAGCTGAAGGAAACAGATTCTGATGAATCCAGAAAGTATCGTTCTTTATTGGAGGATGATACAGCTTCCGGTACTGACTCTTCTGATTCTTTGTCAGCAAGTGCTTCAGATAATGATCTCAGAATAGGAGCGATAGTTATGAATGCCAATCCCTTTACACTTGGGCATCAGTATCTTGTGGAAAAGGCGACGGAGGGCTGTGATATACTTCATCTGTTTATGGTTTCCGAAGATGCGAGTCTGGTTCCGTTTTCTGTAAGAAAGAAACTGATCGAGGAGGGAACATCCGGATTCAAAAACATCATATATCATGATTCAGGTTCCTATATCATAAGCTCGGCAACCTTTCCTGCGTATTTCCAGAAGGGAGATAATGCGGTCATAAAGAGTCAGGCCGGTATCGATCTTCAGGTATTTGCCGGTATTTCCGGAAGACTTCACATCAACAAAAGATATGTAGGTGATGAGCCGACCTCTCTTGTTACAGGAATTTACAACGATATCATGGCAGAAGCACTTCCTAAAAACGGAGTTGAATGTCATATAATCCCGAGAAAAGAGTCAGAAGGAAAACCGATCTCAGCATCCACAGTAAGACAGGCTATACATGATGGAGATATGGAGACCGTGAAGGCACTTGTTCCTGAAACAACCTATAACTTCTTTGTCAGTGATGAAGCAAGGCCGGTAATAGAAAAAATAATCGCAGAAAGTGATGTTGTACACTACTGATAGAGTATAAGACGTCGAAATCGAAACAATCAGTAACATTTCAGCCGATGGACCATGGGGACGGAGTTAGTGGTCCACCGGCTGAAATGTTGGAACAATGATGTTCGGTTTCGACGCTTTTTATTGTTATAAATGAAAACTAAATCAGTTAGTGCTGCAATGTTTACGAAAAAAAGCTTTGTGCCGGCTTTATCAGGACGCCTGTAAAAACCCGGAATTGAACTTCAAATAATCTGAAAGCGCATATTTCTTCGCAAGAAAACTGAGGGAGAAAACCGGACTGACGGAGGGAATCCTCCATGCTTCTTTGGGAGGATCGAGAATTCATGTTTGATCCCGGGATGGGTGGAGTAGAATAATCAAATAAAAAGATTCTTTATAAAATAGTTGGATACTTTATATTTTTAACGAGGGTAAAGAAAATATAATACAGCTAAATCATAGATGGAGTGTGATTTAGTATGGAACTAAAGCATTTTGACAATGACAAAAACGTTATCATGAACCTTTTTACAGTGATAACGCAGCTGATGGTTATTAATTGTCTGACCGTTTTGTTTAGTCTGCCGGTGATTACGGCAGGAGCTTCTTTTGCAGCCATGCATGATTGTCTGCAAAGGATATTAAGAAAAGAAGACGGATATATGGTGAAAGCTTTTATAGCGTCTTTTCGTGAAAATATAAAGCAGGGTATGTTGATTTGGGCTTGTTTTGCTCCTCTTCTTGTGGGAGTGATGGCTGACATGATGTTATGTATCCTGTTTCCGGGGGTTTTGCCTTTGTGGGTCATAGTACCCGTGGGCATAGCTGGGTTTTTGTCTTTTTTCATTTTCCTATGGGTGTTTCCGATATTGGCCAGGTTCAGGTTGACCGTAACAGAAGTTTTACAGCTTTCGCTGTTTATAAGTGCAGCACGGTTTCCCAGAACGATTTCCATGGCAATGATGTGGATCATACCGATTGTATGTTTCCGTTTTATCCCCCTTATGCCACTGTGCCTGTTGTTCGGACTTGCTCTGCCGGGATATCTGAATGCATTGTTTTATCTGCCGGTTTTCGGAGAACTGGAAGAAGAAAAGAACGAAAGAGAAAGGAAAAAACAAGATGATATATTATGTATCAGAGAAAGCGTTTCGAAGCGGTGACGGTACAAAAGAGAGACCTTTCAAGAAGATTTCAGAAGCTGCAAAAATTGCAAAACCCGGTGATGAGGTTATCGTTTCTCCGGGAGTATATCGTGAGTATGTAGATCCTGCCAATGCAGGAACACCGGACAGCCGTATTACTTACCGTTCAGAAGTTAAGGGCGGTGCAGTTATAACCGGAGCGGAAATGCTTACAGGATGGGAGCATTACGAAGGTAATACCTATGTGGCTCACATCGGAAACGGACTCTTCGGGGATTACAACCCTTATACCACAGTTGTAAAGGGAGACTGGTACTTTGCTGAGCTTCCTGTACATACCGGGGAAGTATATGTAGACGGTGTACAGCTCTACGAAGTCATGAAGAAGGAAGAAGTTCTGAATCCTGAACCGGCGCCTATGTCCTGGGAGCCTAGAGAGGTTTCTATACGTAAGTGGTATACAGAACAGGATGGGGATACTACTCTTATTTATGTTAATATCGGAGACGATCCTGCAAAGCACAACATGGAGTTCAATGTCCGCAGGAACTGCTTTATGCCATCAAGAGAGGGCATTGGTTATATCACAGTATCAGGATTTACCATAAAGCAGGCCGCAACCACCTGGGCACCACCTACTGCATATCAGGATGGAATGGTCGGCCCTCACTGGTCAAAGGGTTGGATCATAGAGGATTGCGAAATCAGTGATTCCAGATGCTCCGGTATCAGCCTTGGAAAGTATCTGCAGCCTGAGGATGAAAACAAGTGGACACGTTTCGGACTTAAGGACGGTACACAGACTCAGAGAGACTGTGTAATGCAGGCAATAAATGAAGGCTGGTCCAAGGAAACAGTAGGTTCTCACATTATCCGACGCTGTCATATACACCACTGCGGTCAGACCGGTATCGTAGGTCATATGGGCGGAGTTTTCTCCATCATCGAGGACAATCATATCCATAACATAAACAACAAGCAGGATCTCGCCGGTGCTGAGATCGGCGGTATCAAGATGCATGCCGCAATTGATGTGATATTCAGAAGAAATCATATACACCACTGCACAAGAGGTATGTGGCTCGACTGGCAGGCTCAGGGTACAAGAGTTTCCCAGAATCTGTTCCATGACAATACTCCTCCTAAGGGCATCAGGATCACAAGTCTTCTGGGCCTTGGAGAGGATATCTGGGTAGAGGTATCTCACGGTCCGACTCTTCTCGACAATAATCTGTTCTTATCTCCTTTATCAATGCGTATAAGTGCCCAGGGTATAGCCTGCGTACATAATCTGATAGGCGGTGCTATCACCTATGTTGATGCCGGCGTAGAGAATGGCGGTGCATATCTTCCTACACCACGTTATACACCATATCATGTGCCTCATGAGACAGATGTGGCAGGATTTATGACCTTCAATCATGGTGACATGCGTTTCTACAACAATATTTTTGTACAGCAGAACATCCTGCAGGATTATAAAGATTATGTTAAGGAAATAAAGGAAGAGAAGGAATACAATTTTGTATGTGGTCTTTCTGTTTATGACGGATATCCTACAACAGAAGAATATCTGAAAAACTTCGGCCCATGGAAATTCTCTGATGAAGGTGCAAAGGATAAGTATTATGAGCACTTCCCTGTAGATGCTTCCGGTAATTTATACTTCAATGGTGCAAAGAGCGGAGATATGGAGAAGGATGCTTATGTGGATGATACTCATAAGGTAGAGTTGTCTTTGGGCGGCAGTTCAGAAGAACCTGTACTTGTAACAAATCTTTATGACATACTTCCTGACCGACCTGAAAATACCATCTCTACAAAGACTCTGGGACAGGCCTTTGAACCTGAAATGAGGTTTGAAAATCCGGATGGCAGTGAGATAGTGTTCAATGAAGACTATTTCGGCGACCATAGAGAAGTCTGCCCTATTGCAGGACCTTTTGCTCATACATCACAGATCAAAAAACAACTGTTTCAGAAGCAGTAAAACTTAATTACATCCCCACAGGTTAAGTTGCAGATTTCTCCGGAATGTCCTCCGGAATCCGGCATATAGCACCAGCTCTTTGCGAAGAGAATTCTTATGAGCTGGTTTCCCATAGAGTACGTAAGGTGCTTTTGCAGATTGGGAGTGGGGAATATGTGAGACTGGTATTCAAACAAAGATAGATATAAACCTGCCCCTGTTGGTATGATCAAAAAGATAAGCTTTTTGTTTATACCGGCAGGGGCAGGTTTTATGTCAGCATGTTTTGATGTAAGGGTCAAAAGTACCAAATCACGTGCTTGCACGTTGATTTGAGACTTTATGACCCGCCCGAACACGAATAACGTAGTCGTTTTGCACAGGAATATGTGTGTTGACACTCACATCAATATTCATTTTTCATCATTCTCCATCAACTCCAGATTCATGGACTCTTTAACGAAATCATCATTTAAGTAGCGGGTTCTGTACTGCCTTAAGGTCATGCCTGTTATTTTTTTAAATTCCATTCCCATATGGCTCTGTGAGGCAAAACCAAGATAAGCCGAGATTTCTGTAAAGGTATAGGAGGAGTAAGTTAATAGGTTTTTGATGAGTTTGATCTTTTCCTCAAGTATATAAGCCTTCAGTGTGACATGCATATGACGTTTGAACAGTGCGGAGAGATAATTCTCGTCAAGGCCTACTGCATCTGCAATCTGAGAAACAGTGATCTTTCCGTGGAGGTGACTGAAGATATAATCCTTGCAGTGGGAGATGTGAACATTTTCATCAGCCACTGAAAGAGATGCGGCTTTTTCCTGCTTCAGGTCACGTACCAGCTTTGCATAATGTAGTTCGGCTTCTCTGGTGCATTGCAGCATCTCCACAGGATCCTTACAGTTATCAATTCTTTGTATGGAAACATCACTGAGAGAAAAGGCAATTTCCGGGTGCAGGCCTGCAGCAATAGACGCACGGCATGCAACAGTTATAGCTACGATGGAAAGATATATCTCCTGTCGTATAGGATCCTTTGAAAGCTTGCCGTAACGACCGGGGAAACGTTCATACAGCAGGGTCTTCAGATTTTCAACATCTCCGTTTTTGATATAGGTGGTTTCCAACTTCTCATGATTATAAGGATTGTGGGCAAAGTTGTTTTCTATGTGGTCAAACATAGTTTTTGTGAGGGAGGTGAGTGTCTCGTCATGCCTGTTTTGTGACAGACAGTTGGCAAAGAGGATTTTGGAAGGCTCTACATATGCATCGTCATTTTCTCCGGAACGGTCAACATTAAATAGAAGTGCGCAGTGCTCTGCCAGAATGTCCGGGGTGGTCGCCGGAATCTGTTTTAAACAGGCATCAAGATTATGGGCATCGTATTCTATTTTGTTTATAAAAGACATATCAGGGAAAGTAAGTATAAGCGGCCCAATTAAAAACTGATAGGCCTTTGTGATGACGTAGGCATATACAAGCCTGGCATTTACAAGAAAAAGGAGCGGCATGTCTCTGTGATCCTTTCTGAGAAGGGGAGAGGATATGAGAAAATCGCTGAGATCCCCAATCTCGATGTCAGGATCTTTATTTAAAATCTTCACAAGATTGTTACTGTGATCATACACGCATATCGATGTATATAGGGATTTTGAGGTATGTTCAAGGATATAACCGTAGTTCATAATATCCTCCAAAATGAATCAGTATTTTTCAAAGATTTTTTATAAATATAACAGATATCTGATATAAGTCAATTCATGTTTTTTTTAGAATTAGAGGTACAAAAGGTGTGAATACCTCGGAAATTTGTTCTGATGAAGGAGGAATCAGATTTATGAAAAAACATGTATTGACAATGCTTCTTACAGGTTCAATGTTGGTGGCAGGGATTTTGGGAGGCTGCGGCGGCAGTAAAGCGACCCCTGCGCCTAAGGGCGCTGATGGTGCGGCTGTTTCAGCACCTGCTTCCGGCGGAAAAGGTGAAAATATAACCTTCTGGAATATAGCTACAGATGAGCCGGACAAGACATTGTTCACCTGGGCTGTTGACAAGTATAACAATGAGAATTCCCAGGAGAGCGGATATCATATTGAACAGGTTGCAACAGTAAACGATCAGTATAAGGAAAAGCTTCTTGTGGCTATGGGTGCAGGAGAGTGTCCTGATGCATATTCTAACTGGACAGGCGGATCTCTTGTTGAATATGTGAAATCAGGTTATGCCAAGGATCTTACAGAACTTGTTGATAAGTACGGGCTTCGTGATCGCTACACAGAGGCGTCTCTTGCACAGGCAACAATAGATGGCAAGATTTACGCAATACCAACTAAGGCCAATACAGCGGCTCTTTTCTTCTACGACAAAAAGATGTGGGCGGATAAGGGCTATGAAGTACCTAAGACTCTGGATGAGCTTGAGGCTCTTTGCGATAAGATGGTTCAGGACGGTGTTACACCGTTTGCTCTTGCAAACCAGCCTCAGTGGACAGGTTCAATGTACTATATGTATTTGGTTACACGTTATGGCGGACCTGAAATCGTTTCTGCTGCCTTTGACGGTACAGGTTCTCTGGTAAACGATGCAACAATTTTTGCAGGCAACAAGATCCGTGAGTGGGTTGAAAAAGGTTACTTCCCTGATGGAGTTAACTCCATGTCTCCTGACAATGGTGATGATCGTGCTCTCTTATATCAGGGAGCCGGAATGATGCTTCATGGTTCATGGCAGGTTTCATCAATAAAGAGTGAAAACCCTGATTTCTATGAGAACCTTGGGTGCTTTGCATTCCCTGAAATAGCAGATTCTACAGTTGATCAGACTGCGGTTGTAGGTACACTGGGAGATCAGTTCATCTCCTTCAACTGTGAAGGTGAGAAGCTGGAAGAAGCTTTCAAGATGGTGACAAACTTCTCTACAGATGAATGGATGAATCTTGATATTGAAAACGGTAACGTACCTCCACTCAGGAACGCAAGCTCCGATGAAGAGGTATGGAAGGAAATCCTGAGCATTCTCAATAATGCCAAGTCAGTACAGTTATGGTGGGATCAGTACCTCCCTGCATCTGTAGCTAATGTTCACAAATCTGCTTCCCAGAAGTTGTTTGATCTTTCTGAATCTGCAGAAGAAGTAGCACAGGAACAGCAGGATGCCATGGAGAAGTATATATCGGAGAATAAGTAAGAGTAGGCTCTGTATGGAATATCAGGATAAATCATTAATTATGGAATCCAAAGAATATTTTGTGGTCAGACTCTGGCGGAAATTGTTCCGCCGGAGCGGAGACCTGCGAAAGGAGAAGGAAAACTTGACTAAAAGTAATTCCATGGCGGCAAGACGTCAAAGATCGATAACTATTTGCGCATATGTCTTTCTGCTTCCTGTATTGATTTTACTTATCGCATATCTTTTATATCCAATTGTTGCAACATTTTTCAACAGCTTCTATAGATGGAACGGAATATCTGCCAACAGGCTGTACGTAGGGCTGGAGAACTGGGGCGAGCTGATCAGAGACAAGAATTTCATGATGGCAGCCAAAAACAATGTGGTGGTAATGCTTCTGTCTCTTGTTATACAGATGCCTATAGGTATTCTGCTTGCAACATTCCTGAATGCCGGCGGCAGAAGGTTCAATATCTTCAAAACCATATGGTTTCTGCCAATGCTTATGAGCTCTGTGGCAGTTGGTTACCTTTTCAGATATGCCCTTGCAACAAACGGAGGACTGATCTCATCGCTTTCCGAAATGCTGGGCGGGAAAAAAGTTGATATACTCGGAAATCAGTCTACTGCACTTTTTGGTGTCATTGGAGTTGTCTGCTGGCAGTTTATCCCATTTTACATGGTTTATTACATTGCCGGGTATTCAAGTATTTCCAGAGATGTTTATGAAGCAGCAGTCATCGATGGAGCAACCCATCCGCAATATATTTTAAATATTGCATTGCCGCTTTTGGTACCTACGATAAAAAGTGCCATAATCATGTCTCTGATCGGATCTTTAAAATATTTTGATCTTGTATATGTTATGACCGGAGGAGGCCCTGGTACATCAACAGAGTTGATGGCAACATATATGTATAAAAATTCCTTTGTCAATTTTAATATGGGATATGGATCCTGCGTTGCAGCAGGCATGTTCCTGATAATAACAATTTTTGCTTCAGTTGTGGTGAGACTTATGAACAGGAAGGAGGATTTTTGATGGACGAAGATAAAAATAAAGTCGCCCGTACTCCGGGATGGATAGTAGCAATCCTCTTTGCAATACTTTGGTTTATCATCTGCCTGGTTCCTTTCTTTTTCATGGTGATGACAGGCTTTAAACAAAAGCTTGAAACTATCATGTATGGTGCATTTCATCTCCCGGAGAAGTTGTTTGTGCAGAACTATATAGATGTCATCACAGATGTAAACTTCTGGACATATTTCAGGAATTCGGTTGTTGTTCTTGTGATTTCTCTGGCTATACTGCTTTTTATATCAGCCTGTGCGGCATATTCACTTTCCAGACTGAACTTCAAAATGCGTAATACGGTCTATCTTCTGGTAGTTGCGGCCATGTCTGTTCCTATTCACGTTACAATGATTCCTATATTTCAGATGACTATAGGAATGGGGCTTTATGACACGATCTGGGCACTGGTACCTACAGCTGTAGCATTTGCATCACCAATCTCTGTTTTTATCCTGACAGGTTTTATGGCAGGTATCCCGATTGAACTTGAGGAAGCAGCTGACATGGACGGATGCGGCAGGTACAGAAGATTTTTCCAGATCATACTTCCGTTGTCTACACCAGGACTTTCAACATTGGCTATATACAATGGTGTTAATATCTGGAACGAATTTATATTTGCATTCACATTGACTCAGTCCAATGAAAACAGAACACTGCCGCTGGCTCTCTGGAACTATCAGGGTCAGTATGCCTCTAACACAGCCATGATCATGGCTTGCCTTACATTATCTGTAATGCCGATGATAGTGCTTTTTATCATCATGCAGGATAAGCTCGTCAAGGGAATGATGGCCGGAGCTGTGAAAGGTTAAAAGCAGTATTGAAGTTCTGAAGAGGCAAAGTATATATTCGTAACATGGTGCTATACTCTGTATAAAAATGCCTGAATACTACGAAAAATATAATGACGATTTTTTAAGAAAGGGTAGGTCGAAAAGGACTTATCCTTTCTTTTATGTTTAGGGAATTAAGTTTGTTAATATCCTATATCGATTAATTACACTTACATCACGATATGGTTTTCAATAACATTCAAAGATTTTTTATA
>JAGAGL010000002.1:0-7248 GCA_017627595.1 Oribacterium sp.
AGAGCCTTCGGACTATATTCTTCATAATGAAGAGGGCGTAGATATCATGCCTTGCAACATTAAACTTGCAGGAATGGACTACATGATAATGAATGCTTTAAGCAGGGAGCATCTGCTGGATGCCTTCGTCTCAAGTGTGAGAGACGAATACGACTATATACTTATTGATTGTTCACCGAGTCTTAATCTTGTAACGATCAATGTTCTGACAGCGGCTGATTCAGTGATCATTCCGGTGGAAGCATCTTATCTTTCTATGGCGGGTCTTCAGCAGCTCCTGTCCTCGATAGGTTCCACCAAAAGGAAACTGAACAGGAAGCTGGATGTCGAGGGCATCGTTATCAATAAGGTAAATACCCGTACCAACCATGAAAAGGATATCATAGATAAGCTACGTGAAGCCTATGGAAGTCAAATCAGGGTCTTTGATGTGATGATCCCTGAGTCCGTAAGGGCAAAGGAATGTACTGCCTATGGAATCAGCATATATAAGCATGATCCGAGAGGCAAGGTCGCAAAGGCTTTTGAAGAGCTGACAAAGGAGGTGCTGGCGTATGGCTGCTAAGAGAACACTTCCGGACAGGGTTCAGCTTAAAGGATTGGATTCACTTTTTGGAATTGATCAGGAACAGAGCGGACAGGTGCTCGATGTCCCGATAGGTGAGCTTTTCCCATTTCAGAATCATCCCTTTAAGGTGTTGGATGATGAAAAGATGGCACAGACTGTGGAGAGTGTCCGTGATAATGGAATCCTTGTTCCTATCATGGTACGCAACAGACCGGAGGGTGGTTATGAAGTGATATCCGGCCATAGACGCAGACATGCTGCAGAGATTGTCGGTCTTAAGACAGTTCCGGTTATCATAAGGGATCTGACCGATGATGAAGCCGTGATCGCCATGGTGGACGCTAATCTTCAGAGAGAAGAGATCCTGCCAAGCGAAAAAGCATTTGCGTTCAAGATGAAACTTCAGGCTGTATCCAGAGTAAAAGGGCGTCCGAAAAAAGAGGGACAAGTTGTCCCTAATTTTCAAGGAATGAAATCCACGGAGGTTGTTGCGGAAGGAACCGGGGAAAGCTACAAGCAGATTCAGAGATATATTCGTCTTACGGAGCTCCTACCGGATCTGCTGGATATGGTTGATAACAAGAAGATCAAATTCAATCCGGCGGTTGAGCTATCATACATAACTCCGAATGAGCAGTCTCTCCTGCTTGAAGTTATGAAGGAAGATGATGTTGTTCCATCGCTTTCACAGGCACAGCAGATCAAGAAGCTGTCACAGGAAAAATCGTGTACAAAGGAAGCATTACATGCCCTACTTGCGGTCGCAGGAATTAAGGAAAGAAACATAGTGATCAAACATGAGATCATCATGCAGTATTTCCCGGCTGATGTAAGTGATGCCGAAGTGGAAAGCCTTATCGTGAGACTTCTTTCCGAATATCGTAAGAAGCACGGAGGTGTGTAAAATGCCAAAGTTTGATTACGACTATTACTCCGGTGCGGAGAGTGAACAGTTCCGATTTCTGAAAATACCGAAAGTGTTTTTCGAGGATTCTGACTACTGGGATTTAGGTCTTGCAGAATGTATCCTGTACGGCTTCCTGCACGAGCAGGTGGCATTATCCAAGGAGAACGGATGGGTTGATGAAGCAGGAAAAACCTATGTCATAAGAACGCTGGAATCCATACAGAAGCTCCTTCACGATTGCAGTGCGGATAAGGCAAGGTCAACCCTTAAGAATCTCATAGACTTCGGACTTATCGAGAAAAAACGCAGAGGACAGGGCAAACCGGATATCATTTACGTGAAGAACTTTGTCAGTAAGAAGTCGGAAATATCGTCCTCTGAAAAAACGGGTGACTGTGGAAAACTTTTTTCTGAAACAGAGAAAACCGATGTCTTGAATGATGAAAAACCAA
Organism: Oribacterium sp.; assembly: GCA_017627595.1. Lineage (GTDB taxonomy): Bacteria > Bacillota > Clostridia > Lachnospirales > Lachnospiraceae > Oribacterium. The sequence continues at coordinate 1,928 of JAGAGL010000002.1, forward strand.
TCTCTAGAGATGGGGATTTCCTCGTTCTTGAAGTGGGAAATTCCGCACCAATAGATCCTAATAATAATTTAAAAAATATTATAGAGCCTAATCATAATCTTATCCAGCTTACTGGTAATACTACAGGGGCGGCTGAGTCTGTGGATAACTCAGGATGGGATGAGGATGTGATACGTGAAGATATTGCACAGATCAAGGAGAATATCTATTACGACGAAATGTCTGCAAGGTACAGGGCAGAATATAATGACCGTTACGATGAGCTGTTTAAGACCATGGTTGATATGATTGCCGGAAAAAGAAAGTCGCTTAGGATTGGTGATACAGAATATCCACAATGGCTTGTTCGTGAAAGAGTTTTGTCGCTGACAGCCAGTAACGTTGAGTATGTTATGGGTATGATCGCAGAGAATCTTGGAAAGATTCACAATATGCGCAAATACATGATGGCTGCGCTCTTTAATGCCCCGACAACCATGGACACATACTACACTCAGCTTGTGCATCACGATATGCACACCGATGAATGGTTTGAGATGCTTGAAAAGAAAAAGCGTGAGGAAGAGGTCAGGTTTGATATGCAGGTAGAGGAAACAGAAGCCCGACAGGCGGGAATAGAACTTAGGATTGACAGAGACGAAATGAGGAGAGCAGCCAATGAGTGAAAAAGTATCAGCTGTAGTATTCAAGATTTTAATACCGATACTGGCGATCAGTTTTATGGTGCTGTTCTGCTATCCGGTCTGCAATAAGCCGGAGGGCTTTGACTACTTCCTGTTCTGGATCCTCGTGGGTTTTCCTTTTGGCATCAGACGGATGTGGATGTGGCTGATACCGAGAAACTATGGCATAGCTGGTTCTCTGGGAGTAATGGCGCTTAACTGCATTGTAGGCGGAATCATAGGCGGCTTTGTGGCGGTGATAACGGTGATAAAGGCTTTTGTTACAACCGGGCAGATCATAACGGGGAGGCTGTGATGGAATGAAAGAAAGTATAGCGGAGAAATGTCCGCAGCTTGCCGCACAATGGAGCAACAGAAATCTCCCTCTGACACCTTCAGATGTCACGATAGGATCGCATAAGCGTGTCTGGTGGAAGGGAATCTGTGGGCACGAATGGCAGGCGATAGTAAAGAACAGGGTAAATGGGTCGGACTGTCCTTACTGCTCCGGGAATCAGCTATTAAAAGGCTTTAATGACCTTGCCACACTGAAGCCTGAGTTGGTATCGGAATGGTCAGAAAAGAATCATCCGCTTATGCCGGATATGGTTCTCTCCTGCACAAATAAATCCGTATGGTGGAGATGCATCCACGGTCATGAGTGGATTGCTAAGATAGCCGATAGGTATTATGGGAGCCAGTGCCCATATTGTGAAGGACACCTGCTGTGTAAGGGATTTAATGACCTTGCCAGCAATTATCCTGAGCTTGCCGGGGAATGGTCAGAGAAGAACGCTCCGAAGCGGCCAGATGAAGTATTCCCGAAGTCACGGGAGAATGTATGGTGGAAATGCCGTGTATGCGGCTACGAATGGCGTGCGGTGATAGACAGTCGTGTTAAGGGTTCATCCTGTCCCGTATGTGCTGACAGGATCGTTATGACAGGAAATAATGATCTTGCCACGACAGATGAAGAGCTGCTATACGAATGGGATTATGAGCGTAACAATACGATAACACCGGAACAGGTGAGCCGTAATTCACTGCGCATAGTCTGGTGGAAATGCGCTCACGGTCACAGGTGGAGAGCAAAGATTGCAGACAGGGCTATAGATCATGAGCCTTGTCATATATGCAGGAAAGCATTTGATAAAGAATTCCCGGATATCCTTTTGCGGTATTATTTATCGCAGGCGGGATACGAGGTTATCATAGATGAAGAGGATCTGATCGGGATTCCTCTGTCAAATTATATAAGGGAAAAGAATGCGGTTATTGAAATCTCAAAACCGTTTTACAATACAAAGGAAGGTTATCGGCAGGAGTATGTGAAGACTCAGATATGCAGAAATGCAAAGATAAAGCTGATACGGATCCTTCGTCAGAGAGATAAGGAATTTGAGGACTGTGTTAATATCACGAGGCTTGACGATTCCGATGATGCTCTCACAGATGCGATAGAACTGGCACTTCATATCTTACGGATAGAGGTGGAGCGTGATGCAAAAGCAGACCGGTCTTTTCTGTTCCGTAAATATACAGATGTAAATTCCTCAAACTTCCCACACCGCAGAGCGGTGTAAATACTGATAAAACCTACGGTTTTTGATATTTTTTATTGCACCTTGACATATAAAAAGCACCATACCTCTGGTAAAATAGGATTAACGACAACCCAAACCGAAAGGACGGTGCTAATCCTATGATAAACCATACTACAGAAAACGCAACCCCTGATTTTAATACTGAGTACGCATTCGGATCTGCCATAAAGGAACTGGGTATATCCGCTCTTCTCAAAAAGGCCAATGTTCGCAAGGAAAAGGGCTGCTCGGTATTTGAGGTATTTCAGTTCCTGTTACTGCTCGTTTTTCAGAACTGTAACCTATACCATTTCCTGAACTCGAAGAAACAGGACTGTGCTTTTTCGAAGAACACCTACTACCGGTTCCTTAACGAACCAAGATATAACTGGAAGCGTTTTATCACAATGCTGTCTGCTAAAGTAGTGTCCTACTTCGACTCGCTCACAAAGGAAGATCGCGTAAACGTTCTTGTTCTAGATGATTCCATAGTTGAGCGTAACCGTAGCAAATGCGTTGAACTGCTATCATGGGTGTTCAATCATGTTACGAACAAAACAGTCAAAGGCTTTAACATGCTGACCCTTGGATGGTCCGATGGATACAGCTTCATACCTGTCGGGTTCAACATGATGGCATCTACGGATGATAACAAGATCATATCTCCTGAAAGCAATGATATAGATAAGCGCAACAGTGGTTATAAACGCAGACAGGAAGCCAGGCTTCATAAACCCCAGGCGGCAATTCAGATGATACATGATGCCCTTGCCTCCGGAATAAAAGCATCATACATCCTTATGGATACCTGGTTCACCAATGAGCCATTCATAAATGAGATTCTGAAGGAAGGATTAGATGTCATCGGAATGCTCAAGGACAACAAGCAGCTGTATTGGTACAACGGAAGGTTGTATAATCTCAAAGCCCTAAGTAAACTTATTGACCGGAGAAAACCTGGCGATATATTCGGCTCCATAGTTGTACGCACCAAGACGAATAACATTCCTGTCCGTCTTGTGTTTGTCAGGAACAGGAATAATCGTAGCGAATACATCATCCTTCTCACAACAGACTGCTCTATGAGAGACAACGAAGTAGTACGCATCTATGGAAACAGATGGAATATCGAAGTGTTCTTCCGCGCGAGTAAATCTCTGCTAAACCTTGGAGATGAATTCCAGGGGCTCAGTTACGACATGACAGTCAGCAGTACGGCTATTGTATTTACAAGGTACATTATCCTCGAATGGCTTCGAAGGAAAGCAAACGATCAAAAAACTATATGTGAACTGTTCTATGTGTGCTGCGATGATATCCAGGATATCGAGCTGTGCACCGCATTAAAACAGTTGGTAAGCATCATCACGGATGGCATCCGCGGAGGCGCTGTTACTATCACAAAAAATATAAAAACACAATTGATAAACTGGTTTGTATCTCAACCGGCATTTATCAGGGCTTTATTCCCTGAACCGGTGTGGGAAGTTTGAGTAAATTCTTTGTAAATCTTTTTGAAAGTTGCGCAAAACGCAACAAGAAAGTGTTATACTTCTGGACGAAGTCCAGAAGCAGGGACAAAAAACAAATCAATGCAGCGATAGGGCAGTTATGAGAGAAATCTTGTAGCTGCCCTTTTTTTGTTATCGCAGAGGCGGCGTAAGGAAAATGTCAGCTAAAGCTGACTGCCGCCTCGCGGACGAGTAGGGTGCGACCTTGTCTTCCCTACTCGATTTTTGAAAAGGAGGTTGGCATGGCAAAGAACATAGAATCGCTTGTGGAAAAAGAAATTGAGAAAGGCTCGACTCCGCTCAGGTTCGACAGCCTTGCGGTGTCGCCGGAAGGCTTCAGAGATATTGACAGCAGAGAGCGGCTTTTGAATGTGCTCCAGTATCTTCTCCGTGTGAAGGAACACAGAAAGCTCATGTGGAATGATACCCTTTCTTCCAACAATGTCTATATGGATGTATTCCTCGGAAAGGCTGATTTTCACAGGGCGGCACTGATAACCGGAAGGGAAGAAATCTATCAGCATATCAACTGGTACGGCGGAAAACTGAAACCTGATTATGACGGCAAAACCGTTATAGAAACGGATATCTGCGCATTTTCCATAACAGAGGATGAACTGGAGAAATGCAGGAAAACCTATGAGGGTAAAGATGCCTATTCTTTCTATTTCGGAAAATATCAGATTCGCTCTCTCTATGCGGATTGCCTTGAATACAGAAAGAATATGGCACGGGATGAGGATAAATTCCATGCGGCTGATGATAGTTCGCAGCAGGCGGATTATGGGAAATACACGGAGCTTTTCAGGCTGAACGATGATGTTATCAGGGCGGTGCTGTTTCAGTGCTTATTGCTGGATGATCTTAAAATCGAGAACGGTGCCGTGTTTGCAAATCTTTATACGATTTATCTTTTGAATTAAAAAGTCCTGCGGGACGGAAAGGAACGATATGAGAAAACTATATTTACGGAGGCTGCTGGTGCCTCCCTGGCTGTGATCCATTAACGGAGATTAAAAGAAAGACAGGAGGAAGATGATGCAGGAAGAAGTAACACAAAAATCCATTGCCCTTGTGATCAGAACCTCCAAACTGACCGCCGATGTGCTGAAGAAAGCTATGATTGCTTATCTTAATCATCTTAAGAATAAAAAGCAGAACTGGCACGGAAAGATTTCCGTAAAGCAGCTCATGGGCAAGGATCAGGGTGCGAATACCATGGAGATAACGGAGAACAACATCAAATCTTTTGAGCGTGTTGCGAAGAAGTACAATGTTGATTTTGCCGTGAAAAAGGATAAGACCGTGGATCCACCAAAGTACGTTGTTTTCTTCAAGGGCAGGGATGCCGATGTGATCGCAATGGCATTCAAAGAATTTGTGCATGGTAACGAGAAGAGGCAGAACCGTGAATCCGTAAGGGATAGGCTGAACCATTACAAGGAACTCTGGACTCAAAATATGAACAGGGAACGCGCCAGAGAAAAAACCAAGGATCGGGGACAGAGCCTATGAGTAAGGTAGTTGACGGAATCGTAAAAGATTTAAAGAACATCCCTGAATCC
>JAGAGL010000126.1:0-4294 GCA_017627595.1 Oribacterium sp.
ACGTTGTTCAGTTCGAAATACGGTTTCAACTCTGAAACGTCATCGGCGTTGTTCTCAAATATCACGAATATCGTTTTGATGGCTGTGATCTTTTCAATGCTGATGATGGGCGCAGTGTATATTATAAAAGATTACAGCAAGCAGGCTTCGGTCTTCTATAAGGCTTTTCTGTTCCTGCATGTCGGAGTGTGTGTCCTGTCAATTATCGTCAATCTGGTTTACTATACTGTGAATCCGTTGATGATCGCCATTTGCATCCTGTATGGTTTTAAAGCGTTAGATCTTCTGATCCTTGTCTTTTGGAAGGATCTTGGGCAAAAGAGAACCTGGATTCTTTTTTATGTCATACTCGGATTGGATATAGTGGCATTGATCCTGGCGGTTATCAATATGGTGAATATCGGTTTTGATTTCAGCTTTACAGGATACATTACCGCGTTGATCGCAGATGGAACAATCGGTCTTTCCGTGAGAGGCAAATATGAGAACAAAGCTTCTCGCGGCAGCAAATAGATAAATGTCTGAAGAAAAATGAGTCGAATTTATGATGTGATAGTCAGTGATTCGGCTCTTTTTTTAAAATACGGATTTAGGGGGAGGAAGGAAATGAACAAAAAGATTTATCTGCTGTTAGGTATAGCTTCTTTAATGTTACTGTGCGGGTGCGGCAATACAAATGCCGCCGTCACCTATAAGCTGGTGGAAACGCATCCGGTGGGGGGACGGCAGGGAATATGTACTGAGGGAGGCAATTATTGGGTGAGTGGATCCGGGAAGCTGGAAAAGTATGACAGCAACTGGAAGCTGATTGCGGAAAACACGGATCCCTTTGCAGGATATTCCCTTGAGGTTAATCATATCGGCGATATTGATGTGTACAACAACGAATTGTATCTGGGCGTGGAATACTTTATGGATGGCGAAGGGAAAAATATCCAGGTCGCGGTCTGTGACGGGGATACCCTGAAGCTGAAAAAGGTCTTCCCCTTCCGGGCAGATACCGGACAGCTGGAATGCAGCGGGATCGCGGTGGACCCGGATTCCGGAACGGTATATATGTCCTCGTGGATTGACGACGAATCCAGCGAATATCTGTATATGTATGATCTTGATACCGGGGATTACAAAGGAAAGCTTAAGATGCAGTCAGCCCCCAAATGGATACAGGGCGTGGCTTGCCATGAAGGGAATCTGTATGTTACATGCGATGACGGAAATGCTGATGACAATGCGCCGGATCATATGTACAGGATAGACATTTCCGAAAACCGGGAAACAGGACAGGTCAGCCCGGAAAAGGTATTTGATGATGTGATAAGGCAGGGCGAGATCGAAGGTCTTTCCTTCTGCAGGGAGTCCGGAAGGCTGCTCCTTCTTTACAATAGAGGGGCAAGAATCATTGCCGGAATGCCGTCAGGCTTTTATGAAGGTTACGAAGAGGAAATCCATGAAGTATTTGTATATGATATAACGGAAGGTGAATAGATAAGGAAAGTTCTAAGTTCGGGGCTCGAAAATTCGGGGCTTTCAGTAACCTTCAAGCCCCGAATTTAGTACTTTCCCTTTGAACCAAGTCCCGCAGGTGCGGGATAGCCGGCCGGCTGCTATATGCAGTTTTCATTCACTCCGATGTCCGGGGAGATGCGTTTTGACATGAGATATAAGCGTACCACGTCCTTTGAGGGACAGAAAAAACAGATGTGATTCCTGATTTTGGGCATGGCAAACAGACCGTTATTACGGCCGCGTTTTTTTATTCAGTTACAGTGGCATCCGGTGCGTGCGCCATAAAACCTGTGATCATCTGATGATGACAGTTTGGACAGGTACAGATATCAGACCCGTAAATCATCAGAAGAAGCTCTGCCGTCCGCTTTCCTTTTACAGGATTTCCCGCATATGGCGATGCCCGGAGAATTCCGATACGTGTCAGATTTTTCGATTTGACGCAGTTTGCCAGGAAACCGCTGAAGCGGACACGATGAAACCCTTGTGGAAGGATATGACGAAGAAAGCATTCGACGAATTCCTCGCCGGAGAAGGAAAGCTCTTTCTTTTGATTACTATCGGCGTAGTCAGTATAACTGATCACGACGCTACTATCTGTGACTTCTCTGATACGAGAGTTGCTGATAGCAGTTCGGTATGCATAACGAGCAAGATATTTTACCGCGTTGCCGTTGCCGTTGAAGGTTTCCTTTACGAATGGAACCCAGGTCTTTGAATACAGAATATTCAGGAAGCTTTTCCAGTTGCCATCTTCCTGAAGCCCGCTTGCATCGGCGCTATAGCTTAGCTTGAGCGAGGCACGAAGTGTTTTTAACCCATCCAGAAACTTTCCGCGGAACATTTTCCCGAGTACCTTGACCGGAATGATGAACCCTTTGTGCTTCGTTTCGACAAATTTACCGACACGATTTAATCCACCGCCCGAGAGCATAACGTGGAGATGCGGGTGGAAGGAAAGGGTCTGACCCCAGGTATGAAGCACGGAGACTATCCCCGGCACAGCACCCATATACTGCTTATCCATGCAAAGGGTAAGGAGAGTCTGGGTGGCAGCTGAGAACAGAAGATCATACATGACCTTCTGATTAACAAGCATCAGGCTGTTCAGCTCCTTTGGAAGGGTGAAGATCACATGGTAATACGCGATACCGGAGATCAGCTCGCTGTTACGTTCCATGACCCATTTCTGTTCCAATGGAGCCTGACAACAGGGGCAGGAACGATTGTTGCAGGAACGGGCACGGATCTTTTGATAGCCACATTCCGGGCAGTATGAAGCAGTGTATCCCAGTTCACCTGTTTTGCACCGGCTGATACAGGCGGCAGCCTTTTCCTGAACCCTCGAAACGGTATGTGATGCGGTATAGGAAGGATAGAATTCCCGAAAAGCTTTCCTTAAAGGATACTCCGGCACAGGATCCGAAACGTAGAGATCAGGAAAGATCATAGGGACTCTTTACGCTCCTTCCGTTTCCTATGCCAAGGGTCAGATAGACTTCAGTACTTGCCAGAGATTTATGCCCAAGAGCTTCCTTGATGGTAATGATATCTGTCCCGGCTTCATATAGATGAAGGCCAAATGCATGGCGACAGCTGTGAAGTACGAAACTGCGGTCTGTAAGTCCTGAGCACTGAAGGGCTTTGTTAAATACGTTACGGACAGACTGTTCACTAATGCATGAGTCGGGCTTCTGACCGGGGAAAAGCCAGTCCTTGTGAGTGGCGCTGGGATATTCCTGACGAATATAATCGATCAGAATACGCAGCGCTTTCTCTGAAAGAATGGCATATCTCTCTGAACGGTTCTTGGATCTGGAAATAAAGATGCAGTTCTTCGACATATAGATGTCTTCACAGCGGAGATGACAAAGCTCACCGACCCGGATGCCTGAAGAATAGAGCAAGGCAATCTCAGCTTTATGTTTGATGTTCGTGATGGAATCGATAATGGCGTTCATCTCTGCCACGGTGGGGACATTTGGAAGAGCAGTGTCATAACGCAGAAATGGGACTTCGTATTTATCCCAGTCGCGCTTCAGAACATAGTGAAATAGATGGTGAAGCTGAGCAATGTGAACGTTGATCGTACGATTGCCTATCTTCCGTACCGTACGGAGATAATCGATATAGGAACGAATCTCCGGATAGGAAACATCCCGAAGCGCCTTACCGGAGAGTTCGGTCTCAACCCATTCGATGAACTGAATGAGATAGCTGATGTATGTGGTGATGGTTCCTTCCGCAAGATCACGGAAAGACAATATTTCTTTCTGCTTTGAGACGAGAATTTCGTTTTCTGACTTCATAGTGACCTCCTAAAATATCAGGAATTACAGTTTCCGTTACAAAAAATGTAAAAACTGATTGGGAGGTGCTCGACAGGACTTGAATTTTTCAGACAAATCAGATAGACTCATAACCGTAGGGGAATCCTTACGGAATGAGAGCGAAGTCGCCAAACAAAGCAGTCATCCGTAGGGATTCTTTTCTTTTTTGATGAAACTATGATAAAAGAAAAACTCCACCGATGCAACAGTGGAGTCCGGAAGAAAGGCTATCCCGCACCTGCGGGATTTGGTTCAAAAAAAGCTGTAAAAAAGAAGTTGTTCGTTGTTTTATTATCCTTTGTGGTGACTTTGAGTTTTGTATTTCAACCAAATTCAAATGAGGTATATGCTCAAAATAATACTGTTAACAGCGAGAGATGGATGACCACATCTGGAGAGTATGATTTTCCAATTTCCAGAGAAAAAGGAAATTGGGATCAGGTGTGTACATATAATGA
>JAGAGL010000127.1:0-16674 GCA_017627595.1 Oribacterium sp.
ACTTGCAAAATATCATGCAGGCTTTTCATCCTTGCGGGTGCCCTCTTTTACTACTCTTAATGCCTTTTCCTGCATACTCATGCCTTCTTCTTTGAAGTTCATCACGACTTCATATTTGGTCTTGCCGATGGTGGTTTCAAAACTCCCTCCGGCATTGTAATTCTTATCGTTATTTTCCATATTCTCCTCCAACGAAAATGGGACAGCCGTAATATGACTGTCCCAAAATAAAAGACCGCCGATGTGGTGGTCTGTGTACTGTAACTGTTTTATTAAAGAGATTGATTTCTGTTTCTTGGCTCTCTGCCTCGCTGGTGGCTCTCATTTTCAAGCATACGCTCAAGATCCCTGCGGTTATGATTAAGCACTTCCATCTTCGCAAGATCGACCACGGCGGCAGAATATGATTTCTGTTTTTCCGTATACTTGGTTTTAAGTCCTTCAAGCTCCTCACGCCATGCCTTGGGTTTAATCTTTTTATCCGGTTCCTCAATCATATCTTTGAGCGCACTCTTATACATCCTATGGGTGTTGAGTTCCGTCTGATGTTGAAGCTTATACTCCTCCGCCAAGCTCTTCTTTCCGAAACCAAGGAAGCCTGTCTTGCCTTTTTTATCTCCGGCGTTTTTCAGTTTCCAATACTCGGAATATATCTTCTGATACGGCTCATACTTCTCATACATATCAAGAAGCTTTTGCAGATAGGACATACGATTGCTGATATCTGTCTTGTCGGTATCAAGCTGATCGTACTGCACCTTGACGGTTTTCCTCTCCGCTTCCATTTCAGCAAAAGTAGTCCACCCTTTGCGCTGAACATATGCTTCCATGTTGCTCTTATCCTGCAATACGGTACGGTCTGATATTTTCCCGATAAACTCACCCTTCATGATAGGAAGCGTGAGACGATTTTTATTACGCTCCGCAACTGCACGAATAACATCAATGATCTCGTTCCTGATAGCCTTAACAACCTTAACTGCTGCAACCGGAATAGCTTTGATTTCTTCAAGCTCTTTCTTCGCCTGCTCAACCATAGCCTTGGCGTTCATAATGATTGCATTTCGAGCAATAATGTCTCGGTTGATATCCCCTCGGATTGTATGAATACCGGCACGCTCCATCGCGCTTGCTTTCTCTCCAAGATGAATCTGCGGAATGATATCAAGCCCCTGTTCTTTGAATGAACGATGCTCCCAATGATCTTCCGTCAATCCAAGCTCCGCATTGGCGGCATTTATCGCATCAGCCAATTCCTTACGCCATAATTTTCCGTTCTCCTTATTATCCCAGTCGTTGGTCTTTTCTGTAGTGCATTTCCATTGCTTGCGGTTCTGCTTATCTACCTTCTGCTGACCTGTCTTTTTATCAGTGACCGGAATACGCTCGCCGTTCTCATCTCTGAGATAAACTTTTCTCTGTTTCGGCATCCATTTTCCCTGCTCGTCAAGGCTCCGTAATGTCATCATAATATGACAGTGAAGATTGCGCTGTCCTTTATCATTTTCAGAGTCATGTATGGCAAACTGCACGCACATACCTTTTGAAACGAAAAGCCGCTCACATAGCATCCTCACGAACATGATTGCAAACTGATAAGTCCATTGATTCGGTAGCTCAATTCTCCATGTCCTCGCAAGCTGGGCTTCCTTTCCCTTTTCAGCCATCTCAACTGAGTTCCATAGCTTCGCCGGATCTTTATATTCTTCGGGTGCGTTCTCCGGCAGAAGCACCTCATTATGAACGAGATCCTCGGCATACTTGGGATAGTATGTCTGCCCATCATACTCGGAATACATTTTTTCACGGCAGATATACCCTGACTGTTCAACAGCGGAATGACCGCCGGAACACTTGGCACCTCTGCCGCATATTTTCATGCGTGTGCTTAGGTTTTTAGTAGCCATGCCGACACCTCACCTTTCTCTTCTTGGGCAAATATCTGTTATGGTAGGGCGGCAGGGCAGACTTTGTGGACGGTGAAGCTCTGCTCTTTAGAGCTTCATCGGACGCAAAGTTCACGATAGGGTAGGTGTGCCCCACACACCGAAGGGGAAGTGTAGCTTCCCCTTTTGACTGCCGCAGGCAGGCAACCGCTGTCCGCAGGACGCCTCCGGCAGGACGCACAATACCACCGCACGCGGTGGTATATCTGTGCGCACCGAGAAAATCTCGGTGGAAGACCTTACGCATTTTCGTCCTCGGAATCGCCCTCTCCATCAGTCTCAATTTCATCACTTTCAGCTTCATCATCGGCAACCTCCTCTCCACCATTTTCTGCATCGGGATCCGGTCTTTCCTTCATAACCGTATTGATCATGTTTTTAACATCCTTAAGACTGAACGCACACGCTATGATCCGGTTCATTTCCTGCTCGTCAAAATCAAAGGCGTTAAGTCCCTCGGGGAAGTATTTCAGTACACAACCGCCCATCATATACTTGTGTCGATCCTGAGCTTTTCGCTCCTCCTTTTTCTGCTCACGGACTGCCTTTCTGTACTCCGCTTGTGCCTGCTTCACCTTCTGTGCCTTTCTTTCGACTTTCGTCATTTTTTCTGTTTCTGTCATTTTGAAAATCTCCTTTCCTTGTTGTGCCGTTTCCGGCGATTTATAGATAAAAAAAGACGGGGACGAATGATTCTTATCAATCGCCACCGTCTGAGGTAACAGTATTCTATATAATCTCACCTATGTTTTAGTCTAACCTCCCTTTAACAAGGTAAAACGATTCACAACTATTATAATAACCAGTCGCTCCTCTGTATGCAGCCAATCCCCTGATTGCATTCTCATTTCTGGGGAACGGTGCTTTATCAATCTCGCTTTTATATATTTTCATTATTTCTATTTTACGTTCTACGTATCCATCTATATTAATGAATACATTCGGAACAAATCCACTTTCCTGCTGAGCCTGATCTGTCTCCGATAATATTTCCATGCTCAAAACTGTTTTTAGATAAGGGGCGCGGAATGATTTAGTGCACGAATAGACCGCATCAAATATCACACGATGATCCGAATGTACGTCAAACCGATAAGGAATAAGAAGCAACTCGGGTTTCACTTTTTCAAAAACATCCTTAAACCTTAAAACAAGGTTCCCTGTCTCGTACTTGTCAACCCCAGCAGGCTCAAGCTCCAAATTCCAAAATCCATCAAAAGAATACGCAGCCTTTACAGCTTCAATTTCCGCATTTCTTTCATCAACTCGTTCCTGTTTATAGCCATACTCAGTCTTCATATTGGTAATATTGAGCCAATACAATTTATGACCTTTATCCTTAAATTTTAATAGCGTTCCGCCAGCGCCCAGCGTTTCGTCATCTGGATGTGGTGAAATTACCAACACATTCATCTAAGATACTCTCCTTCACTTAAATTCACTTTATCGCAATCTAAAACATGAACCGTTCCATCATAAGCCTTTATCACAAAATCTGTTTCAGAATTGAATTTCAGCACTTTCCCCGGTTCAATATTCCTAAAAGCTTCAGATTTCTCAACCTTGCATTTCCAGACTTTTATTTCTGTCTCCCCATACATGAAATGGGCCCCAACATATGGATGCGTCAACGCTCTTACAAGGTTATATATTCCGTCGCATGACATACGCCAATCAATTTGTCCATCCATACGACCTCTCTTACGCCATGTGTTACCGCATTCCGGATCCTGTGGTGTTCGTGATAATGATCCGTCGCTAATCTGGTTTGTAAACTCTATTACCTGCTCTTTAGCAGTCAGAAGAACTTTTTCATATAAAGACTGAGCATCATCCTCATAATCAATGATTATTTCTTTTTGGCTAATTATGTCCCCTGTATCTGCGCCTTCATCCATCACAAAAAAGGTGGATGCCGTCTTATTTAATCCAAGAGCAAGTGCCCAAATGAGTGGATGCCGTCCGCGGTTATACGGAATTGCTGCAGGATGAAACCCTATAACTCCATACTTTGGTACCGAAAGAAGCTCTTTCCCAATCAGTCGAGACCAGCCAAAACAGTAAATGACTTCCGGTGCCTTTGATCTGACAAATTCCATTGTTTCCGCATCGTTAATATTCTTTGTGATAAAGCAATCGATTCCATATTCCTCAGCTAAAGGTGCTAAGGAATGAAAATCTGCATTAGTAGCAGAACTATCCATAGTTATAATTCCGGACACGATCAATCCCTTTTCTATCATGTGCCTTAAAATAATATATGAGCTCTCAACACACCCTATAAAAATCGTATTCTTCACTCGTTCACCTCTATATCATAAAAGTCTTTAACAATGCCAATCTCTCCGTATTTGTCAAACGTAGTTCTTATAATTTCAGTAATTTTTTCGGATGTGTCTCCATTTCCAAAAGGATTTGACATCGTTTTGACTTTTTCACGAAAATCAACATTAACCGCTTTCTTCATAGCATCAATGATTGCTTCTCTCTTAGGCTCGCAGCATATAACGCTGTCAGGCATAAGCCTACCCTTTTGTCTGTCTCCGATATTTACGGTAGGAACATGCAGGCAAGGTGCCTCTGTGATACCGCTTGATGAGTTTCCTAAAACAATGCAACTTTCCTTTACTGCACTTAAATATCTCTTAACCCCTAACGACGTTACTGCAACAACATTGTCTCTTTTTGCAGCGTATTCATCTATGCGGCCATTAATATATCTTCCACCTGCATCAGCGTTGGCTTTTGTTATTATGTATTTCAGATTAGGAAATGCATCCATCGCATCCATCAGCTGATCAAATTGTTCTACACCGCTGTTCTCTTCCAGAGTGACAGGATGAAACGTTACAACTGCATAATCACCAGATAGATCAATCCCGAGATCTTTTCCTAAATCTTCTCTAGAAACAAATTCTGTATTCTTGGTATTCTCGACAGCTAGTGCTCCAACATTAAATACACGATCCGGCTGCTCACCCATTTGTATGATTCTGTTTCTATATACTTCTGTACTGGCAAAATGAAGCTGGCTCATTTTTGTAATAGAATGCCGTATTGCTTCATCAATAAGACCCTCTGTAGCTTCTCCACCATGAATATGCGCAATAGGGATCTCAGCATTCATCGCCGCCATACATACCGCTAAAGTCTCATATCGATCTCCTAACACTATCAATAAATCCAGCTTGTTATTGACGAAATACTTTCCAAAGCCGGTCATTGCCATAGCCATGTTGTTTGAAATATCCTTGGGCGTATCCCCCTCTGTAATGCATTCTATCTTCTCTGCAATCGGAATTCCCGCTTCTTCTATCTCCTTATATGTGTTACCAAACGCAGGGGAAAGATGCATACCTGTAACCAAAACTCTAGTTTCACAAAAATCCTCTTTTTGTAATCTCAAAATAAGAGGCTTAAGAAGCCCAAACTCAGCTCTTGTAGCTGTTAATACGCCAATTTGTTTTTTCATGTTCAAATCCTCCTATTAGATTAATTCATCTTCTTTATAGTCTCTATCAGCTATTGTCCCGATGATTTCATTCCATTTCATAGGAGAAATACCTGTCCCTGGTCTTTTGGTCGTTAAATTCTCCGCTGAAAAAGTTTCTCCCTTCAGAATCGGTTTTGATGCAACAATACTTTTTCTTACAACACTTCTATTCCTTACCTCTGATTCTGTGGGTTTCTTTTCACGTGTCCCCCTTGCTCTTTCAACATTTCTAATCGCAAATATTAATTCTTTCAACTCATTCGGTTCCAAACTGGCTTTATGGTCAGGTCCGCTCATTGTTTTATCCAACGTAAAATGCTTTTCGATGACCGTTGCTCCCAAAGCAACTGCAGCTATGCTCACCTCTATCCCTTTTGTATGGTCCGAATAACCTACCGGACAACCAAATCTTTCTTTTAACCCAAGCATAGCCTCCAAATTAATGCCATCAATCGGTGCTGGGTAATCCGTGGTACAGTGAAGGAGAACCACATCATCAGCCCCATTCTCCCTTAAAACCTTCAACGCTTCGTCCACTTCTTCTATAGTGCTCATACCCGTTGAAAGAATTATCTTTTTCTTTGTACGAGCAATTTCAACAAGGTAAGGATAATTTGTTATTTCTCCTGAAGGTATTTTCCACATATCCTGTAAATCATTAAGGAATTTCACACTCTCAACGTCAAAAGGCGTAGATAAGAATTTAATACCTATTTCTTTGCAGTATTCAGCCAACTCGTAAAAATCAGAATGCGACAAGGCTAATGATGAAAGCATTTCTTTTTGGCTTTTCTCTTCGCCCAAGTTTTCTTTTTGATACTGAGCCATTTCGGCGCATTTCGATGTTATTGCATCAACATTAAAAGTCTGGAATTTTACAATATCAGCTCCGCAGTCTTTCGCCACTTTTACCATTTGTTTTGCTAGATCTATACTTCCATTATGGTTAACACCTATTTCCGCTATAATCAAAGTTTTTTCCATAATCACTTCTCCAAAGGTTTAGCGGGAACACCTACAGCTGTACAGTTATCACCTATATCCCTTATTACTGCCGCCCCTGCTCCTACAAAAGAGTTCTTGCCAATTGAAAGCCCCTGAATTATTGATGCTCCCACGCCAACTGTTGAGCATTCCTCCATATGCACCGCACCTGAAATACGGGCACCTGGATTTAATGTAACGTAATCTTCAAATTTACAATCATGACCAACCGTACATCCATAGTTACAGAGGAAAAAGTCTCCAACTTCAATATCTACCGTCAAAAGGCTTTTGTTCATGATTATTGCGCCCTCTCCCAACTTGACATAGTTTGAGACTTCTGCAGATCTGGCAATTATAGAAGGAAATGATATCTTCTCATTCTGTCTCAAATAGGAAACAATTTTCTTTCTGAGCGAACCACTTCCAACACTTAAGACAACATCTATTGGCTTGTCATGTGCCAGCAACCAATCATCATCTCCAAGAACTGGAAGACCGGCAACCATTGAACCCGGCTCTTCTTTAGATACCCATCCCAAAATATTCCATTTATCTGCTACTGAGTTAAGGTCCTCAATAACCCATCTAACCTCTCTGGCCATTCCACCAGTGCCTATGATTGCTATATCCATTTTTTCCATACTTAACCACCACATTCAAAAAAGTGTACTTTTCCGAACGAACCTTTCTTGAAATGGCAGTATCTATTATTATTTAGCTAAAAGGGCTGATTTTTCTTGACTTTAGAGGCATTTTTTAATAGACTGTTATTTGGATAATTATGTCCAATAGGAAGATACAAATCTTCGGAAAAGTACACAAATCCGAAGATTATTCTTCATTCGGAAAGGTGGATTTTTCGTATGCACGTGCCCGCTCAAAGAAGGTAGTCTGAGGCATTCCGCATTGTCTTGCAGCCTCTGATACTGATATCTTCTTCATCTTCCACTGCTGATATACCTCATAGAAGTTTTCAGGTAACGGATTAGGATGCCTCCCAAAATGAACTCCCCGTGCTTTTGCCGCGGCTATACCCTCAGCTTGGCGCTGTCGTATGTTATTGCGTTCGTTCTCTGCAACATATGAAAGCAAGGCAAGTACAAGATCACTGATGAATGTCCCCAACAGGTTCTTCTCTCTGCGGGTGTCAAGAATCGGCATATCCATTACATACAGATCCACCCGCTTATCTTTTGTGATCACCTTCCACTGATCAAGAATCTCGGTGTAGTTCCTTCCCAAACGGTCAATACTCTTGATATAGATTAGATCATCCTGCTTCACTCGCCGAAGCAGTTTCTTATACTGTGGGCGGTTGAAATCCTTGCCGGACTGCTTATCTACATAGATGTTCTGTTCCGGTACTCCCATTTCAAGCAGCGCCAAAATCTGTCGTTCTTCGTTCTGATCCCGAGACGATACCCTTGCGTATCCAAATGTGTTGTTCTCCATGCTATTTGTACCTCCATTCGTTAAAATTCTCTAAAAAAGAGCATAATAAAACCGTCAATCTTCATTAGACTGACGGTCTTCTCTGGGCTAAGCCCAATCTTCTTATATTTTTGCAACGGGCGTTGCAAAATTTGACTACAGTTTTATGCGGCTTTCAATATCTTCTATGGATGGCAGATTCTCCATAATTGCTGGATTCATCTTATCTGATACCCTATATTCACTGATTCCAATTGGCTTATTAATATCCTGCAAGGCATATTCTGCAACAACCTTATCTTTTCCCTTACATAACAACAATCCCAATGTCGGATTATCCAGATCTGACTTAAGCTCACCATCCACTGCAGATAGGTAGAATGCCAATTTTCCGACAAATTCCGGTTCAAAATCAACCGTTTTGAGTTCTACCACAAAATAGCAATGTAGTTTCACGTTATAGAACAGCAGGTCGATATAATAATCTTTCTCCCCGACATGTATGGGATATTGCCTGCCAAGGAAAGAAAAACCGCTTCCAAACTCCATAAGAACTCTGGTTATCTGCGCCACCATTGCATCCTCCAAGTCTTTCTCGAGCAATGGCGCTGCCGCCGGGATAAAATCAAATATATACGGATCCTTGATTATTTCCTCAGCCTGTTCCCCCAATGGATTAGCTAACTGAGTTTTATAATTTGTGGTTTTATCTACCAGTACCTGTCTGGCATACAATCCACTCTCTATCTGATGCCTGAGAACCGTGCTTGACCACCCCTGCTCAAGGGTCTGCCCTGCATACCATACGAATTCTGCGGTGTTTTCCGTTTGGTTGATCAAAAATGTAATAGATCTCCAATTGATTTTTGCAACACCCTGTTGCAAAATTTCCTCGGATGGTATCCTCTCAGCAAACTGCTTCATATAGTTCAGATTTCTCTCCGAATAACCGGTGGCAGATGGATATTCCATTCTCAAATCCTTAGAAAGAGTCCGAACAAACTTGCTCCCCCAAGCTGAGTGCTCGGTAATTGTTTTTCCAATATGCCAATAAAGCCTGTTACGTTCTTCATTGGCAGCATTCATAACTGTCTGCTGGGCAGTTATTATATGATTCTTTACGGCATCCAAAACCTCAAAATATTCGTCCTGCCGCATAATACTTGTATCTGACATTGTTTCTCACCTCACTGCCATCAGTATACTGATTTTTCAGCTTGGATTCAACGATTATTTATCGTATTCATGCGCTTTTTTGCCGCCTCTCTCTGCTCCTCGGATAATCGCCTTGGCTTACGATAACTAACGAAAGATTTTGGCATTTCATAGCTCTTGTCGATATCTGTTTCACCTATGCACTTATAGATGTCGGGATACTCGATAACTAACGCATCAATTTTTCTCATAATGGCAGTATCACGGGTGTAAAGGGTGGCGGTCTGGTCTCCGGCATTAAAGTTGATGATCGTTTCCTGCTCATATCGGGTAAGCCTCATAGCACGATCCCCTTTCCTCTGTGACTCTCATTAGCCAACTTATGAATCTCCGCATTGATTTTATCTGCCTTCACCCGTGCTATCTTCAAGCGATTTTCAAGACTATTCACTTTCTCGGTCTCCATCTTCCGCTGTCTGACGGAGTAAAGATCCGCATAGGACTTATCCGATATCCGTCCAAGCTTATTAATCACTGTCTGTGCGCTCTCTTTGGTGGCATCGTCCTTGAACCTGTCAAGCAGGATATCAAGCTTGCCTCTTGTTGTATTCCGGTCATAGTCCCCATAGCGTTCAATAACCCTCAGTTCTGCAGGGGTAAACAGTATCTCACTGCGTCCGCTGACAGATACCCGTATAGCCTCTATCTGCGTGATAGCAGCATTCATCACATCATAGTTGTCCCAAGATATGATCTTTCCGGTCTCGTCCGTCATGCGTGCCTGTATGGCATTCTTTCCCTTGCGTTCAAGTACAAGCCAACAGTCGCTCTCCAGTGACGTGTAAACCCTGACATTGCTCTCACTGTACTTTTCGTTAGGTGAATACTTCCCAAGTGCCATGTAGTAATCAGCGATGATGTCCATTTGTGTGTCTTTCTGCATAATTGCTCCTTTCTGCCATATATGGCTATAAAGATATTGATTAATTGACGGACAGACTGACTGACAGACTGACCGCATACTCTATCGTTCCCTCTGTCGGGAACGGAAGAAGAAGGGAAGGATAGGATGGGATAGGATAAGAGTAAAATAATAGGGATATATCTTTCTTTTATCTTTTCTTTGGTTCTTTCTTTTCGTTTTTCTTTCTGAGGGGGAAGAAGAGAGAGAAAAGGAAGGGGCAGGGAAGGAAGGGAAGAAGGAACAATCCACACACACAAAAGGCACCCTCGGAATCCATATCTCTACGGATCTTTTCAGATGCCTTTTCTTTCAGTTCATACGATAGTTATCGAACAAACTGAATTCACAATATTCTCTTTAATAATTTCCTTGTCTGTCCTACTGTCCGTTACGCATTAGCGATAATTAACGGCATATTTGCTCTTGCTTCTTTCTCCGCTCTGCGCTTTGCCTTACCCTGTTCACTGACACGCTTCTTTCGGTATGCGATCCTGCGGTCATACTCTGCCAAAAGCTCTATCGCCTGCGGATCTCCCTGCTCTGCAAGTGCCTTGGTATTTGCATATTTCTCCTGCTCCCTACGATAACGCTCTTTGAAGTATGCCTTGCTACGCTCCCGCTTTTCCTCTTCATTCCTGCAATGTTCTTCATACTTGGCTATCGCTTCGGGATCTCCGGCTTCTGCATCATTCTTAAGTTTTTCAAGCCTCTCTGCCTTTTTCGCATTGTATTTGACAAGTGTAGCCTTTCTCTTTTCAGCACGGATCCTGTTCTTTTCTACCTGTATTGCCGCCTGCCTCTCGGCTTCTTCCCTTATCTCTTCTTCGGGGATCGGCGGTATAAACTGTCCGATGAAATTGAAGTAAATCTCAATCTTCTGCTTTCTGCCATAGCCTCTGACACCATTGGATTCATGGACGATTATCTTGTCGATAAACTCATTGATCATCAATGGGGTAAGCTCCTCAAAGTCTGCATATTTCTTTGCCAATGCGATAAATGAGTTCATATCCGCAACGGGATCATGCTCGACCTCTTTGGGTGAAAGTTCCGCTATCAGTGCTTCAAGTTCCTCATACTCAGCATCGTACTGACTCATGAGGCGTTCGTACTGCTTCGGTGCTATCTTCTCCAGTGCAAAGGTTTCATATAACTTGCCGATCAGAACATCAAGCTCCTGCAAGCGATTCTCGGCTGCTATACGCTTTTCCTCGTTCTCCGAATTATCTATCTCCTGCCTTTCCGATAACTCTGCCATGATCTTTTCTCTGAATGCCTGCTCGTTAGTTATCGAATACTTGCTTGCCCTCTGTATCGCCTTCTTGATAAGCTCAAGCATATCGTTACGCTTAACATAGTGCATGGAACATAATTTGCTCACTCCCTTACGGTACATGGAACAGCAATATGCCCGATCTGAATCCATTGCTTCTCTCGTAGTTGGTGTAGCATCCCTTCTTACAAGCTTTGCTCCACAATCGGCACAATACAGCACTCCGGTAAGATTTAACGGATCCTCGGCATAAGGGGTTTTCTTCCTGCGTGCCTTTATCTTATTGGCAAGTTTCCATGTTTCCTCGTCAACTATCGGCTCGTGTGTATTCTTAAAAATCATACGATCCTCAGCCGCCACATTCACTCTCTTCTTGGATTTATACGATACACCTTTTGATTTCTTAAGTACCGTATGTCCCAAGTATTCCTGTCTCCGGATGATATATCCCAAAGTAGTTGAGTTCCACATATAAGGATCCGGTACGGGATTATGTCTGCAATCGGACGGTGAGTGTATTCTCTCGTATTCTGTCGGAATAAGTATCTTTTCTTCGTGAAAGATGCGGATGATCTCGTTATAAGAATATCCCTGCACCACCATCTCAAAGATGCGTCTGACAACCTTTGCCGCCTCTTCATCCACATAAAGTGTCTGCTTATCATCAGACTTGCGGTAATAGCCATAGGGAATTGCCCCGCTGCACCTAAGACCGCTCTCCATACGGTTTTGAAAGACTGCATTGATCTTTCTGCTTGCGTCCCTGGCATACCACTCGTTCATGATATTCAGAAACGGCGTAAAATCTGAGTCTGTCTGATTTGCGCTATCTATGTTATTATTGATAGCGATGAAGCGCACACCCTTTTCGACGAACATGATCTCGGTATAATAACCGACCTTCAGATAGTCACGACCGAAGCGGCTCATATCCTTAACAATGATCGTGGATATGTTCCCCTCAAGAACCTCTTCAATCATTGCCTTAAAGCCTTTTCGGTCAAAGGTGGTGCCGCTGATTCCATCATCCGTAAAATGACGGAATTGGTCGAAGCCGTTTTTCTTGGCATACTCTTCCAAGAGGTGCTTCTGATTGGTGATACTGTTGCTTTCGCCCTGCAATTCGTCATCCCTTGAAAGGCGTTCATACAGGGCTGTGTACTGAATTTTACTCATATGAGCCTCCTTTCTTTTTCAAGGTGATAATTCTATTGTCCCACACAAAGGTAACCTTTCGGATCAGTGACCACGTATGAAGAATGGAGCTGCATCAGGTTCGGCTTCACAAAAAAGCGGGTCTTACCTGAACCGGATCCACCTATGACCAGGATGTTTTTATTCCTGGCATATTTAGGCCCCTTTGGCTTACCGTTCATGATAAGTCCTTCTGTCTGGGTAAGGATCACGTTATTTTCCGGATCATTCAGATCCATGTAGGGTTCGATATCCTTTGCATTGCCCCACCGGGCGCTACCGTATTCCTCGCCCTTGCGAAACTTCTTTGCATTCTTGCTTTTGAAATATACAACAAGTCGCATGCCAACTCCGAATACCGCTCCGAAGAGCAAATCTGCAAGATTGAAACTTGGCAGGATATTCTCAAAGGCCGGTCCGAGATTGGAAAGACTTCCCATCAGCTTATTGAAAAAGTCAGGTGCTTCCGTCACACGATACGCATATGCCATCTTGTTTCCAAAGTATCCAAAGAGCAGATAGGGGAACACTTTCAAAAGTAGCTTTGTGCCGCCAGCTTTGACGAACTTCTTTGCTACCAATGTCAGTGCCTGATCAACTGGATTACTCTTAACTGATTGCTTTTGCGCCGGTTTCTTCGCACCGCTTTTCTTTGACTTTGGTTTACCTTTACCGGTACTCTTTTTGGTGGCAGGCTTTTTTACTTCACTCATAAGCTCTGCCCCCTGTTCTTCTGTCTGGTCTTTTCCCTCTCGCGGTTCTTGTCCATACTCATGGAGCGATCGCGGAACTTCTTCAAAACCTGCTTAAACGGTGTGCGTTCCTTCTTCCGGTTATTGCTTGCAATAAACTCCTTAAACGCCATCGTCATCGCATCCTGATCCCTGCTCTTGAAGAATACGAAATACTTTGGTGGATCAAGCGTCTTATCCTTTTTCACAGCGTAGTCGATATGATACTTTCTCGCCACGCGGTCGAAGGACTTGATATTGCTCTCGTCCACCTCGATATTTGTCGCCCCGGCATTTTGTTCCATCAGCTGTTTTAGTGACTGTTTCCCGTGCTTAAACTGATGAGACTTCTGCTTCTGTGCATCCAAAAACATCTTCATAGCCTTAGCCAGCACATTCGCAGTAAGCTTCCCTGTCCGGATCCCGAGGGATACGACCTTCTGATTTACTTCTTCATGCATCTGTTACTCCTTTCCGGGCATAGCCCTGTATTTGCAGTGGCGTCAGGGAGGCACCACCAGCCTGCGTAAGAATCTTCTCATATTGTTCTCCTTAATAATCGTCGTGATACTTTTTTCTGTCTTCCATGAGAGACTCATATGCTTTGATCATATCTCCTGATCCTTCCACATAATCCATGAATGTGTGCATATCAATGTCACTCTCACCAAAGCCCAATGGCAACAGCCAATCCAGCATAGCGGAAAACTCATCATAGAATCTCTCCTGTTTATACAAATCTGTCGTAAACTCAAAAACCCGCTGTTTGTGCTCAATGTGACAAGCCTCATTTACTGTCACATCAATGTCTCCACTGGTGAAAATCGCGATATTCAGATACTGACCATATCTTCTCACTGAGAAATATCTATTAGTGTTTGTGATCTGAATCTGAATCTTATTGGAGGTTCTCATATCAATGGAATTCTCCAGCATTTTTGTCATCAGAATTTCATAGCATTTTTCCTTAAAATGCCTTCTGTTCTTTGCATCTTCTCTTGCCTGAGCTGTTTTGCTCAGTTTTTTCTCTTCAGCCATCTTTTACCTCCTCAAGCGTAATTGTATTGATGAAGAAACTTTGGTTTTTCTTTCAAGAGATTGTTACGCCACAGGATGTCACAGATCACTTCATCATCTACAGCATTAAGCTGAGCGAGAATCGGTATCATGCGCTTTCCACCGCCGTTCCGCCGGAATCTGTGGCATATTTCACTCTCTGTCATTTCAAGCTGCAATCCATCCTCCTTTCCACTTCAGGACCGTCGGTCCTAAAGTTCCTTAAACGCAAAAAAGCGCGGATCCAAGATTTCTCTCAAACCCGCGCTTATCGCTGTTCCTTGCAAGTTACTTTATTTCAAAAAATATATCGTATAGAGTTTTGCTTCAAACAATCCATCCACCGGATGCATATCATCCAAAAGCATACATTGAAACGGGACCGCCCGAATATCTGACAGATGATAGATCTGTTTATTGAGATCCCCTTCTATATAATATGGGACATCCCGGAATGCCAGGTCTTTTCGATTCATAATGCTGAGCAGATATAATCCGTTTATGATGTGTTTTCCCGACATAGGAAACGCATATGTTTCAGTTCCTTCATATACAAAACGATACCGATCAAGCTCTGCCTCCGGAAATGAAAAGAAGCATGGCACTGTTTCCACAAAGGTTTTGCCTTCATACACCGGCTTAAGCCTTTTGGCATAGGTTATTGCGTTCAGATAGTTGGCATTACGCTCCATCACATTATTCCGCCTGTGGAAACTATCCCCGCGAAGAAGATGATTTTCGGTATAAACATTATTTCTCGTCATATCATTTGCCAGATTTTCATACTCTGCAATTCTCAAAAGATAAACGAGAACCTCCTTCAGCTTTGATTCTGATGTGATCTCCTGTAATGCATCAGGTCTGTAATCTATATGCTCAAATGCCATCGGAGCACTTCCTTTCTTTATTTCTTTGTCGATCATCCTTCTGATATCTCTTGTTGACTCCATGTTCTCTCCTTCCAACTTCAGGACCGACGGTCCTAAAGTTCACAAAAAAAGAGCAGCTACAAGATTTCTCTCATAACTGCCCTATCGCTGTTTGTTTTCGTCCGGATCTGAACTTCGTTCAGATCTTACCACAAAAATGTTGCGTTGTGCGCAACTTTCAAAACTTTTTTGAAAAACTTTTAATCTCCAGTAAATCCCTTTCTATATCAACATCTGCATCAATTCCGAGCATATCGAAGATCATTTGTATCGCCAGACTGAGGACTTCAAGCGATCTGTTCTCAAGAGTAATACAGATACAGTTTTCATAATCGTCAGATCCCGGATCAGCTATGCGAAACAGTCTTATCCCTGCATTCAGACAAAGCCAGTTCTTTGCATTCTCTCGCCGTACAAGGCAGTCCCTTATCAGAGGCTTTGAGTAAATTGCTGCGGCCTTATATTGGGGAAAATATACATCCAGCGGAACTCCGATAATGTCATCACTTCCCATTATCGCTTCAGCATTGGCAATGTTCGCATAATAAGCAATCACATTATTCTTGAAGACCATCTCTTCTTCAGCATTGCTATATGGAACTTTCGCCAGGCGTTCCAGCCTTAAACATTCAGGACAACCGGAACCTTTAACTCTGCTGTCAATCACTGCTTTCCACTCATATCCACAACACCCACACATCCACCAGACATTCTCCCTAGACTTTGATCGGACCTCTGAAGGATCCTTATCATTCTTCCCTGACCACTCCGCAGCAAGTTCAGGATGTTCTGTAGCAAAATCATTTATCCCTTTCACAAGCCGTTCTCCGGAGCATACAGGGCATCCATGTCCGTCTGTCCTGTCGGCTATCCTGGAGCGCCATGTCTGACCGCAACGAAGACATTTCCATGTTATCTCTCTATTAGCCTTTCTTGAAACCATATCCGGCATAAGCGGTCTATTGCTTTCGTCCCATTCTTCAACAAGATGAGGATATAAAGTAGCCAGATCATTCACCCCCTTCAAGACTTTATTACCTGAGCAATACGGGCACCCATGATTATTTCCTCTGTTCTTGATCGATGCTGTCCATGTATGTCCGCAGCTCCCATTCCAAATAACCTTTTTATTAGATCCATATGAAATGCTCTCAGGTCTTATCTCATTTTCCTTTGCCCATTCCGAAACGAGGTCAGGATGTTTTTCAGCAAATGATACCATCAGATCAATCCTCCCTTCTCTGTTGTGTCCAATCGGTGCCATAATAGCTGTGATTGAAGAAGTTCTGGAACTGTATATCTTTTTCATCCCTGGCATTATAAAGTGCTGTCAGAAGGTAACTCCTCATATTCCGGATCTCAGTTTTGTTCTCCTTGAATCTATCCAGTACATGAATGATCGTCTCATAATCCATTTTCAGAAGCCTGCTCTTAACGACCTCATGCGAATACTGTCTTCCATTCACCCGTTCATATCCATCTGGTGGAACAGTAGTTGCGATATCAGCTATGATG
>JAGAGL010000128.1:0-11669 GCA_017627595.1 Oribacterium sp.
AAACAGTTCTCGCAAAAGAGAGCTATTTCCGGTTTATTTATAATGCAAGTACTTCTCATTTTGTGGTAAAATCATTTCATACATCCATCGGTGATAAAAATACTTTTCGCCATAGATTTAAGAACGTGAATAAATAAAAAGGAGAAAACACCATGATTTACTACATCAAGGAAATGGAAGAAGATTTTCTTAATGACTTCATCTACTGGTCTGACAGCCATGGACAGTTTGAGAAGGATGGTAATGATCTGAGTTATGATGAGCTTCCTAAGGATCTGCAAAGCGTGTATTCGGAGCTTTGGGAAGAAAATAAGGATGGATTAGCGTGCCGCCTTGCTCAGTATAAAGGAGAGTATGGTATCGCGCTTGTTGCTGACTACAGCCGTTCATCCCAGACCAAAGATCTCGAAATGGCAAAAAGAGTAGCTAAAACTCTGGAAGAGAAGAAAACTCCGGCGAAAGCCACTGTCATCCTTGCATATGACCTGGGACCGGCTTCAGAAAAGGGCGAACCCTCTACCAACGTAATCCTTTTCCTGCCTTCCAGTGTTTCGAAGAAGACTTTTACTGCCAATGTAAAGACCTTTGGAGAGATGGCTTACAAGGCAGAAAAACAGACACTTTATAAAGAGTACAAGGTTCCTTTTGTATGTGAATTGTACGGAAGGATCGTTGTGAAGGCCAAAAACCCGGAAGAAGCAAAGCAACTGGCGGCCAAGGAGATTTCCGGCATGGCAGAAGACGATGTTTGGAAGAATACAACACTGCTTCGTAATACTCTGAAGGTTGATGAAAGAAGTAAGGTGCTGGAGCAGAAGGGAGACTAATACAATGGATTTAATACCAAGTTTTTCAGTTGATCACACATTGATCATACCGGGTATCTTTGTAAGCAGAGTTGATGTGCTGGGAGATAAAAAAATAACCACCTATGATGTGAGAGTAACAAGACCTAACAGGGAGCCGGCAGTAGATGTGGCTGCAATGCATAGCCTTGAGCATATTATCGCAACATATCTAAGAAACGATCCGGACTGGAAGGATGAAGTTGTTTATTGGGGACCCATGGGTTGTCTCACCGGTTTTTATCTTATCTTGAAGGGAAACCGTGCTCCTAAGGAAATCCATGATCTTCTTCTCAGAGCCTTCAGATCTGTGGCCGATGCAGACAGTGTCCCCGGTTCCAATGAAGAAAACTGCGGAAACTACCTCATGCACAATCTTTGGCTTGCAAAGTGGTATGCCGAAAAGTTTGCAGATTATCTCGAGGAAAACAAAGATAATCAGGCAATTTTTGAGTATCCGAAGACCGAGAGACTGATAACCGATGACGGTCGTCAGTTCTTTGATTCATAATAGAATACTATACAGACTGTATTCGCTCTCAGTAAATGTGTAAAAGTTCAGCCGGTGAACCATGGGAGGGGTGTAGTGACACACTACTCCCTCCATGGTTCACCGGCTGAATTGCTGTGCTCATGTACAATTTACGCTGTCGCTAAAGGTATATTTTTTGCTCACAAACCCTCTTTAATTGTATAATCAAAGAGGGGATTCGTCCCCGGTGGATTTTTTATATTAATCGAAAGGTGGCTGACACTTTGCTCAAGTTTCTGAAAAAACATTTGTGGATCGGTCTTATTGGCTCGCTGTTTATGGTGTGCGAGGTACTGATCGATCTGATACAGCCCAGGATGATGGCTCAAATCGTGGATAACGGTATTCTCAAAGGAGATACAGCTCTGGTTTGGAGCGTTGGCATACGAATGATTTTTATAGTATTTCTGGGAGGCTGCTGCGGTATCCTCTCCGGAGTGTTCGTTAACATTTGCTCACAGCATTTCGGAAATGACCTCAGGAAAGCTTTGTTCGATCGCATCATGAACTTTTCCTTCGAGCAGATCGACGACTTTACAGTGGGAAGTCTCATCACCCGCACAACCTCTGACGTAACCCAGGTGCAGACCATGGTTTCCCAGCTCATCCGCGGCGCTGTACGATGCATGATGTTTTTCTTTGCCGGAAGTTCATTCCTGCTTACTCTCAACGTAGCCTTCAGCCGCGTTTTAATGCTTACCATTCCGATAATATTGATGGAAATCGCCTTTGTAGTGTGGAAGAGCGGTCCTCTGTTTACACATTTGCAGACCCGTCTTGACCGCGTGAACTCAGTCATCGGTGAGAATGTTGCCAGCGAGTGTGTAGTGAAAGCCTTCGTACAGGAACAAAGTGAAATAGAAAAGTTCGATAAGAGTAATCTCGATCTTGTCAACACCCGGTTTGAAGTACAGATCCTGATCAGCTGGATGCGTCCGGTCATGAACATTGTTTTAAATGCAGCCACCGTAGCCATCATCTATATAGGTGGTATGGAGGTTGCGGCGAGCAGAATGGAAATAGGAAGCCTGATGGCGGCCATAACCTATTTAAGTCAGATTCTGAGCGGTATGATGATGATGGCGATGATCTTCCAGACCATCACCCTGGGTCTTGCCTCCGCAAAGCGTCTCAAGGAGGTCCTTGCTTCCGTACCTGTTATTCGGGATGGCAGCGCAGCAGCAATCGAAAAGCGCGGCGGCAGCATTGAGTTTAAAAATGTTTCCTTCAATTACCCCGGTCACCATCATGAGGTATTAAAAGACATCAGTTTCCCCGTGGCTCCGGGTCAGACTCTGGCCATCATCGGCGCCACCGGCAGCGGTAAAAGTACTCTGGTTTCTCTTATAGCGCGTTTTTACGATGTCACAGACGGAAGTGTACTGGTGGACGGAGAGGATGTAAAGAATTTTTCTCTGCATGAATTAAGAGACCGTATCTCCTTTGTACTTCAAAAAAGCGAACTGTTTACAGGCACCATACGAAAGAACATTATGATCGGCAATCCCGAGGCAGACGAAGATGAGATGATCAAAGCTGCCCGGGCAGCTCAGGCCGATGAATTCATTTTACATCAGCCTGATAAATATGATACCACCGTAGCCGAGGCCGGCATGAGTCTTTCAGGCGGGCAGAAACAGCGCATTGCTATTTCCCGTGCACTCTTGAAACCGGCAGAGATACTTATATTGGATGACTCCACCAGCGCCCTGGATCTGGGTACCGAAGCCCGATTATTTAAAGCTCTGGACGAGGGTTATGAGAAATTAACCAAGATCATCATCGCCCAGCGCATTGCAACTGTTATGCGTGCTGATCGTATCGCGGTTATGGACAAGGGTCGAATCGTAGGCATTGGCAGCCATAACGAGCTCATGGAAAACTGTGACGTTTACCGCGAGATCTATGATTCCCAGCTTAGGAAGGGAGGCGCGAAGGCATGAGTCAACAACCGAATGCAAATGCAGGTTCCTTGCAGATTCTTTCGATGAGTTCAGCGCAGAGTGGCTCCGGGAATTGGAAATCCGTCTCAACCACACCTCAGCCTTCCCTTGGACGTCGTGGCATGAGAGGCAACCTTGGAGCCCCTCTGGAGAAGGCCAAGGATCGAAAAGGCACTCTGAAGCGTCTTCTAAATTACTTTAAGAACGAATGGAAGTACGTGATACTACTGTGTATCACCATCATCCTTGGAGTATGCATGGGCGTTATGGCTCCACGCTTTCAGGCCGAAGCCATTGACCACATAGAAAGTTCCGAGCTTGGGTCCCTCAAAAGGATACTCATCCTCATGCTTGCTGCATATGTGATCTACGGACTGAGCACTCTTTTACAGGGTTTTCTAAGCGCGAAGCTTAGCCAGAGAGTTATATTCAGACTGCGGGGAGACTTGTTTAGAAAGATCACAAACCTGCCGATCTCATACATTGACACCCATTCCCATGGCGACATTATGAGCCGCATGACCAATGACGCAGAGAACATCGCTAACATTGTTTCTTCATCTCTCAGCAGCCTGCTTTCGGGTATGCTTATGCTCATCGGCACCATCGCCATGATGCTTTCCTACAGTCCGCTTTTGACGCTGCTCAGCTGTTCTACGGTAATGCTTACAGTGGTGTTTACAACAAACATTACGAAGTACATGCGTAAATATTTCGTCAAAAGGCAGGAATTACTTGGAAAGCTTAACGGAACAGTGGAAGAGATGGTGACCAACACCCGCACTGTAACTGCCTATAACCGTCAGGAGGCAGAGGTTCAGGGATTTTCCGAAACAGCGGACGAACTGACTAAAACCGGAATCATCGCCGAGATCATCGGCGGTTCCATGGGTCCCATCATGAACATGCTTAGCAATGTCTCCTTCGTGGTGGTAGCGGTATTCGGCGCACGATTTGCCCTGAGCGGAGACATTTCCATCGGAGTTATCTCTGCATTTATCATCTATGCAAAGCAGTTCTCCCGCCCCATAAACGAACTCGCTCAGCTCTACGGTCAGATCCAGACGGCCCTTGCAGGTGGTGAACGTATCTTCCAGATACTGGACGAAAAGGAAGAAGATAAGAGCGGAGGAGAGATCGTAAAGCCTATTAAGGGCGTAATAGAGTTTAGAAATGTCAACTTCTCATATGTGCCGGGGAAACCTGTTATCAGGAATTTTTCATTACAGGTATGCTCAGGAAAGAAGATTGCGCTGGTAGGCTCCACCGGCAGCGGTAAGACCACCATCATTAACCTGCTGATGCGCTTTTATCACGTGGATTCCGGTGAGATACTTCTGGACGGAAAGAGCATTTACGATATCTCCACAGATGAGCTGAGAGATGCCATCGGAATCGTTTTGCAGGATACGGTGCTCTTTACAGACACTATTCGCAATAACCTTTGCTATGCATCCAGGGACATCACAGAGGACGAACTGGAAGCAGCTGCCGCTTCCAGTCACTGTGATGATCTGATCGCAAATCTCACAAATGGTTATGATACAGTGTTGGAATCCTCCGGTGCCAATCTCAGTCAGGGACAGAGGCAGTTACTAACTATATGCCGCGCCTTCCTCTCTAAACCCAGCATTCTGATTCTGGACGAGGCTACCTCCTCTGTGGACACCAGAACCGAAATGTGCATTCAGGATGCCATGACGGAACTTATGAATCAGCGCACCAGCCTGATTATCGCCCACCGTCTTTCTACCATCCAGGACGCAGACGAGATCATCGTTATGGATCATGGTGAGATAGTCGAAAGCGGGAATCATGAGGAACTGCTGACTAAAAAGGGAAGGTACTATGACCTGTACATGACACAGTTCGCGGGACAGGAAACATGACCAATAAAATAATATAAGAAGTACCACTCAAACGATCAAAGTCACATGATTCCAACAATAGAAAATCGTTGGAAATAACAAACATATAGACGTTTTTATGTTTTCATCTTTCATATATGGTAACCCCCGGTTACCTACATGTAACCATATGTGTCATTTCATATCAGGTTACATGTTATAAAATTACATATGAGTTAGTCCTATAATTCATCAAAGCAGCTTCTAATCTTATTACCGTTGATAATAGAAGTTATTTAAATGTTGATTTTTTAGCAAATAAAAGCAAGGAAAATATTATGGATAGTATATTTCACAGAACCAGTGTCAGAAAATTCAAAAGCAAAGAAGTTAAAAAGGATAAAATCCTTCAGGTTTTGAGAGCAGGAATGCAGGCACCAAGTGCAGGCAATCAACAGCCATGGGAATTCTATGTAGTCACAAATAAAAAGACAATAGAAGAACTTTCAAAAGCCAGTCCGTATGCCGGTTGCTCTGCAAATGCTCCTGTTGTTATCGTATCGGTATACAGAAAAGATGGTCTTATGTTTCCAGAATATGCTGAGATCGATATGTCTATAGCACAGGAAAACATCTGGCTTGAAGCTGATAATCTCGGTCTCGGAGGAGTATGGCTTGGAATAGCTCCGCTAAAAGAAAGGATGAATGCGGTCAGCAAGATTCTAAATCTACCGAAAATTCTTATTCCATTTTCATTATTCCCCATGGGATACCCTGCAGAAACTCACGAGCAGCAAAACAGATTTGAAGAAACCCGTATTCATTTTATCGATTGATAGTGGATAAAGAATTATAAGGAATCTCAGATACACTATAACGGTCTGTAAATAGCATTTCAGCCGATTGTATATGGGGACGGGGGAGAGACACTAGCCTCGTCTCCATATACAATCGGCTGAAATATTACGTCTGTAAAAAATATGTCTTCAGATTATGTCTGGTTTCTATCAGAAGAATACAATTCTTTTGCAAGGTCAATATATTTTTGGATAGCAGGACTGATTTCCTTTGGTGTCATCACACCATATTCCCGTATCCATCCCTCTTTAAGTGGTACAATTTTTAGTTCAATAATAGAATTAATAAAAGGATTAGCAGTGAGCAGCAAATTTTTAGTGTCGATACAGCTATATGCAATACCAACCTGATTATCTACATCCTTTCTTATCTGAAGCCGGTTTTCTTTTCCAAGAAACGCTTCATTTATGATATTCATGTAGTTTTTATCAATCATCATAGGATAGACATACAGATTGTAATTCGTTAATTCCGAAACACTGATCATATCTTTTTTCGCAAGAGGGTGTGTCGGACTCATGGCAACTACATATGGAGAATCCATGAGCCTATGATAACTTGTATTTGTCTCAGGTCGATTATCCATATAAAAAGTTTCTGCCACATCCTGAACGTTATTTTCAACTCTCCATTCACCGCTATGATTGGGATGAACCACCCGTTTCAATTCTATTTCAGGATATTTTTGTTGAAAGGCTTCATTAACCCGATCAAGCAAAGCCTGATGTTCCACATTACCGATACGAATGCTCTGTTTGTTTCCCAATCGCCGCACTTCCTTAAAGAGTGTGGCTTTTTCTTTTAGTAATTTCTGAGCACCATCATAAAAGGCCTTTCCTGCAGGCGTAAGCTTGACTCCTGTTTTGGACCTGATGAAAAGCTGTGTTTCAACTTCCTCTTCAAGATTATGTATTTGTTTAAACATGGCCTGTTTTGATATATAGCTTTCTTCCTCAGCCTTGGAAAAGCTGCCTTTGTCTGCAACCAAAACGAATATTTTTAACTGCTCGTCATTCATACATGGTAACCTCCGGTTACCTATATGTTAGCATAAATGATGATAAACTTCAGGATCTTTACACTACAGCTGCAAGTCTTGAAACTCATGATGAGGAGCATATGACTGATTTTGTTAACTATGTACAGGAACAAGGCTATTATTACGCAGTTTGCTACCCTGAGATAAATGCTGTCTACAGTGACGCATTTGCAACACTTGCATATCATGAAGACATGTAAGAAAATGGCTTAATGAAAATATTTATTTTGAATTATCCCACGCACAGCCCTGGTCAAAGCCGATCCTTAAGGCAGCCGTGGAAATATTGGGAGCTGATCACATTATCTACGGTTCCTCTTATCCGGTCAAACAAAGCTGGATGCTTGGAGGACCTGAATACATAAGGAATAGTGGACTGGCAGAAGAAGATATTGATTTGATACTTCGAAAAAATGCAGTAAATATTTACAAAATGCAATAAAATGACTTACATAAATCAAAATTAAGTATTATAATCTCACACACAGCGAGTAGCTAAACAGCGTAAATCCGGTTGTTTGCTAACCGCTGTTTTTTTATGCATAAATACTTGTATTTTAAGGAGAACAAATGGAAGAAAACAAAATTTTAGGAACTGAGACTGTGGGAAAGCTCATGAGAAACTATTCTATTCCCTGTATAATATCATTACTGGTTGGAGCACTTTATAACATTGTTGACCAGATTTTTATTGCTAATGCTTCGTATCTTGGTTCCTATGGAAACGCCGCAAATACAGTTGTATTTCCGCTAACTGTCATAGCTTTGGCAATAGCAGTAATGATAGGCGATGGTGCATGTGCCTTTATGAGCATTTCCCTTGGCAAGGGTGAAATAGCCTCAGCAAAAAAAGCAGTTGGAAATGCAGTTGTATCCGTGCTTGTTTCGAGCCTTATCCTGACAATTCTGTATCTTATTTTCAGAAGTCCAATAGTTACCATGTTCGGAGGAAGAGTTAATTTCGAAACATATGACTATTCAATGGAATACTTCTTCTATATCACCCTTGGCATTCCATTCTATATGTTTGGTCAGGCCATGAACCCAGTGATAAGAGCTGATGGAAATCCAAAATTCGCTATGATTTCCACTCTTGCAGGTGCTTTTGCAAATATTATCCTTGATCCCATATTCATATTTGTATTCAAATGGGGAATGATGGGAGCAGCTGTAGCAACTGTAGCCGGACAACTCCTTTCAACTGTACTGGCTATCTGGTATCTTCTTAACATGAAGCTTGTAAAGCCTGAAAGAAGCGATTTCAGGATAAAATCAAACATTCTTTCCAGAATCCTGCAGCTTGGTATGACAAGCTTTTTATCACAGATATCACTTGTGGCGGCCATGGCAGCTATTAACAATATGATAAGAAAATACGGCGCCATGGACACAATATTCGGACAGGAGCAATATGCTCAGATTCCCATGGCGGTTGTAGGAATAGTTATGAAATTCTTCCAGATCGTTATCTCTATCGTTGTAGGTATGTCAGCAGGATGTATCCCAATTGTTGGTTTCAATATGGGGGCGGGATATAAAAGCAGAGTGAAAGAACTATTTACAAAGCTTATTATATACGAAAGTCTAGTAGGACTTGCAGGACTGATAATCGTTGAATTTTTCCCAAAACAGCTTATCGCAATATTTGGTGCGGCAAACGAGAGTACCTATTACACAGACTTTGCAATAAAAGCTTTCAGAATATATCTTTGTATGATCATTTTTGCCTGTGTAAACAAAGCATGCTTTATTTTCCTTCAGGCCATGGGAAAAGCGCTTGAATCCACAGCTCTTTCCATGATAAGAGAGATAGTTTTCGGAGTAGGCTTTGCACTTTTACTGCCGGTATTCTTTGGTCTTGACGGGGTTCTGTATTCCATGCCTTTATCCGATTTTCTGACATTTATGATTACAGCTTTGCTCATTTATCAGACAAACAGGTATCTTTCAGGAACTTTTTCAAAAGAGAAAAAGTTAAAAATAAGTATTCAATAATTTATATGGTAACTCAAGGTTACCAGTATGTCATAAATGCTGTCATTCCATAAGACAGCTATATGATTTAGAGTCATATTAAATGAAATATCCAGGACCTGATCAGTCAAAACTAATATTAAGAAAACAAGGTAATCATCATGAATAAAACAAACAAGTTCATAGCAGGTATTCTTGCAGCAACCATGATCACAGGATGTGCTGCACAGACACAAACCCCGGAAACACAGGTACAGAATGAAACAACAGAGACTGCTTCCACAGAAAACACTGAGACCACAGCTTCCGTACAAGATTCCGACAGGGCTTCGAAAGTAACATTTACCCCTGGCACCTATGATGTGACAGCAAGTGGAAGAAACGGTGATGTAGTTCTTCATGTCTCATTCGACGAAAACCATATTACCGATATCACAACAGAAAATTCCGAAACCGTAGGTCTGGGAACAGATGCCATCGATTTCCTTATTGCCACAACTCTTGATACACAAAACATCCCCGCAGACGGAGTAAGCGGAGCTACCATTAGCTCCGGGGCTTATCTTGAAGCACTAAAAGAAGCAGTAGAAATGGCCGGTGGAAATCCAGCCGAACTCACGGCAACAGATACTGCCGTAAAAGAAAAGCAGGAGTACATTACTGAGGCTGATATCATCGTAGTCGGAGCAGGTGCAGCAGGAATGACTGCGGCTGTAACCGCAAGCAATATGGGAGCAAAGGTTATAGTTCTCGAGAAAAATAGCATAGCAGGAGGAAATACTCCGGCTGCCGCAAACGGTATCAATGCCGCAGACTCAAAAATACAGCTTGCTGATGAAGCATACAAAGCTGCAAATGCAAGCGTCGAAGGCTTGGAAAATCTTCAGCTTCAGAACGAAGATGCCAGAAAAAATCTGGTTAAAGTATTTGCCGAAAACTCAGGTGAGGTTATTGACTGGATGAATGATGAACTAGGTGTTGAATTCGAAGTTGATATCCAGGAAGACGATCGTAATCCTGTACAGAATTACTATATGCTTAGTGCCGTATCCGAAGCCACGACCGGCGCAACCATGACAAACGCAGTGAAGAACGCTCTTGAAAAGACAGATGCAGAATTTTATCTGAGCATGGAGGCCTATGAACTTATCACTAATGATGATGGAAAGGTAACAGGTGTAATGGCAAGAAATTCTGAGGGTGAAGAAATTGAATTCACAGGAAAGGCAGTACTTCTTGCAACTGGTGGTTTCGGAAAGAACAGTGATCTATTGGCTCAGGTTTCTCCAAGACTTGCCAATGCAACCACCGATGAGATTGCCCCTACAACCGGTGACGGACTTATCATGGCACAGG
Organism: Oribacterium sp.; assembly: GCA_017627595.1. Classification (GTDB taxonomy): domain Bacteria; phylum Bacillota; class Clostridia; order Lachnospirales; family Lachnospiraceae; genus Oribacterium. Next base: position 10,395 of record JAGAGL010000128.1, read on the forward strand.
CTATAGGAGCTAAGGCCGTTAACCTTGATCAAATACAGACATTCCCTGTGGTAATCGAAGGCTATGGAATGGTAACTCCAAACAAGCTCCCCGGCGGTTTCGGTGTCGACGCTGTAATTGTAAATGATTCAGCAGAGCGTTTTACAGCAGAGGGCTTCGAGATAGTAGATGCTATCCTTGCACAGCCTGAAGGTAATGCATACATGATATTTGATGAAAACGCATTAAATGACGAACTTAAGCAACTTATATCATCAGGCTTTGTACAGGAAGCTTCCGATGCTAAGGAACTTGGAGAAAAATTAGGTCTTGACGGTGATACTCTTCAGAAAACCGTCGATGCTTACAATGAAGATGTTTTAGACGGAACTGACGATCAATTTGGCAAAAAAGATGCAGCAACACTTGAGGGAAATCTTTATGGATTCAAGTATGGCGTGGGAGCTCATTACTTTATGGGTGGTGTCCTTATAAATGAGAATACTCAGGTGTTAGATGAGGATGAAAATCCTATTGAAGGTCTATATGCTGCCGGAGAGGTTACCGGAGGTTTCCACGGAACTCAGAGAATTGATGGTTCCGGAATAGGTGATTCATTTACCTTCGGAAGAATTGCAGGCAGAACCATGGCTGAAGCGGTGAAAGAGAACTAATCTGAGCATTAGCCCTGAAAGACAATATCAAAAACTCTTATTAGCGCACATTCCGGATGTGCTTTGTGCAATCCGAATGAATAAAGAGGCTCTTGTAGTATGAAAATCAATGTATTCTGAAAGGAGCATTATGAAATCAAAGAGTTTATTAGCACTTAGTATGACCGCCTGTGTCATAGCAACAGGATGTAATTCAACATCTGTCCCTGAATCAACTTCCACAGAAGCAATAACCCGGCCTGAGATGGCACTGGAAGATACCAACACCACCGATAATACAGAAAACACTCAGGAAAAGGAATCCGACATCTTAATGACAGACGCTTCACAGTATGTTTCATCCATTGAAAACAGCAACATAGATCCGGCTTTATATCTCGACTACTCAGCCGGTATCGAAGCAGGCGTCTACAAATGGATTCTCAGTGAGGATGAAAATTACTATATCCTTGCAGCCCTCGATGAAAAGGGTGAACCCATCGAAGCAGCACAGAAAGCTATCAATGTAGGCGCTAATAATCAGGAGTCCATCGACCTTGCCGGAGGAGAGAAAAAATCAGACAAATCCGGCGGAGGACATAAGCAGGGCGGAGGTATGCAGGGTGGTATGCCCGGCGGCATG
>JAGAGL010000129.1:0-2550 GCA_017627595.1 Oribacterium sp.
CCTTTTGTCGAAAACTGGACAATAGAACAGTGCCGGGAGGTAGCTGGAGATATAGTGCAGCATATGAACCAGGATCAAACAGGTTTTGGTGCATTTGATGGCGAACGTATCATTGGCTTCGCAACCGTATCACACGACATATTTGGAGAATCAGCGAATTATGTGGAACTGGTCTGTTTTCAAGTTTCAGAGGAATATCGTCATCGGGGCATTGGAAGAAAACTTTTTACAATGATCTGTGAAGAGGCCATGCAGCTTGGAGCAGATAAACTGTACATATCCGGTCATTCCTCAAAAGAATCACAGGCAGCGTACCAAGCACTTGGATGCAGGCACGCAGATGAGATTAATAAGATTCTGGCTGAGAAGGAGCCATTTGACGTACAGTTGGAATATATATTATAGAAGTGGAGTGAGGATGATAGAAACAGAAAGACTACTGCTCAGGGAGTATACAATAGATGATTTTGACGCCCTATATGAGATTATGTCGGATGCAGAGACCATGCAACATTACTCAGCGCCATTTGATGAGACAAGGACCAAACGGTGGATCGAATGGAATCTGGAGAACTATGCTCAGTACGGATTTGGATTATGGGCGGTAGTTTTAAAAGAAACCGGTGAATTTATTGGGGATTGCGGAATTACAATACAAAATATTGACGGAGAAAAACTGCCGGAGATCGGTTATCATATCCATAAGAAATATTGGCGGCGTGGGCTTGCAAAGGAAGCAGCGCAGGCAGTCAGAGATTGGGCTTTTGAGAATACGGAGTATCCGTCACTATATTCGTACTGTAAATATACGAATGAGGCATCATACAAAACAGCAGAAGCAATAGGTATGCATTATGATAAAGAGTATCCTGACGAAGTGAACAAGATAACGCGTGTTTCTGTGATTCATAGAACGGCAACGAGAAAACATCTGGTGAATGTATCAAAGGCTATGGCACAAGGAAAGAAAGATGACGGGTAGCAGCATATGGATTACTGGCAGTCATTTGTTTGTGAGATTTATCTGGTCATTATTGGATTGATCTGCATCTGCACATATGGAAACGTTAACATCTGTCTGTTAGAGATATGAGGTGTTGGGTGAGGAAGGGACGCATGGATATGGACTATAGGGTTATAGACAAAGAAAAGTATTACCGGAGCGGAGTATTCCGCCATTTTACGGAGGACTGTAAGTGTTCTACTTCTATGAATGCGAGAATAGATGTCACAGAACTGGTGGAGCATTCCAAGCGGACAGGCAGTAAGTTCTACATTAACTTTTTGTATCTGCTCTCAAAGGTGCTTAATTCAAGGGATGATTACAAGATGGGTTATCTCTGGCAGTCGGAAGAGCTGATCTGCTATAACAGCATAAATCCGATTCAATATGTTTTTCATGAGGATACGGAAACCTGTACGCCGGTCTACACGACATATTATGAAGACTATGAGGTGTTTTACCGGAATGCTATGAATGATGTGGAGCGCACAAAGAAAACAAGGGAATACGGGCTGGATATGTTGAATCACCCAAACTGGTTTGACGCATCTTATATTCCATGGATGTCATATGATTCACTGAATGTTGAACTGCCGGACGGATATTTGCATTTTGCTCCGATCATCAACTGGGGAAAATACCGTGAGGAAAACGGAAGACTTATGATGCCGGTGAGCGTCCGCCTGAATCATGCGATAGCGGATGGATTTCTCGTGGCAAATGTGTACAGGCTGCTGGAGAAGGAAATGATAGCTTTCTGCAATGATGAAAAAAAGCTGTAGTAGAGAAAACCGGAAAGGAGCTTTGCTGATTATGGTCACAAAGGAAATGCTAAAAAATGCGCTGACTCAACTTGGAGTTGAGAAGGGCATGGTATTAGAGGTTCACTCATCACTTAGCAGTTTTGGAGAACTTGAAGGCGGAGCTGAAACAGTGATAAATACGCTAAAAGAGATTGTCACGGAGGAAGGAAGTATTTTCATGCCGGCTCTACGCCTTAGTAGGGAATTGCCACTCTCTGAGGAGGATAAAAAACTTGGTATCACAGTAAAAATAAAGGTGCTTCCCTCTGATGCAGACAGAACAGCCATGGGAATAATAGCCGATACATTCAGAAAACAACCCGACACCTATACAGGGACGGATACGATCAGTACTTCCGGATGGGGGAAGTATGGAAAAGAGGCGGTAACAAGTGGCCTTGATTATCCGATCTGGAATGGCGGCAGGGCACTTATGCTCGGCGTTGATATTTATAAGCTTACAGCAATGCATTATGTGGAAGGGATAACTCCGGATGATATAAACAAGATATTTGAACCGACGGACGAGATTAACCGGAAGTATCCTCCGGATAAGTGGTTTATGGAAGCAGGGCATCCACCTGTAAAGGCATGGTATAAGATTCAGGATATGGCATATGAAAATGGACTCATTAGAGAAACGGCTATCGGAGACTGCAAGGTGATGTTTTTTGATATATGGTCAGTGTTATCGCTGTATGAAAATGAGTTAAAGCGTGATCCATACGGGTTATGGGGATTGAA
>JAGAGL010000130.1:0-4316 GCA_017627595.1 Oribacterium sp.
TCACGATGAGAAGATCCTTATTCCGGCAGAATACGAGAGAATACACTCACCATCTGATTGCAGACATAATCCCGTGCCGGATCCCTATATGTGGAACTCAACAACATTGGGATATATCATCCACCGGCAGGAATACTTGGGACATACGGTACTTAAGAAATCAAAGGGAATATCGTATAAATCCAAGAAGAGAGTGAATGTGGCTGCTGAGGATCAGATGGTTTTTAAGAATACACATGAACCGATAATTGACGAGGAAACTTGGAAACTTGCCAATAAGATAAAGGCTCGCAAGAAGAAAACACCATATGCCGAGGATCCGTTTAATCTTACCGGATTGCTATATTGTGCCGATTGCGGATCAAAGCTGATCCGTCATGATGCACAGCCGACCACACGGGAAAAGATGGATTCAGATCGGGCGTATTGTTGCGGGATGTACCGTAAGGGAGTCAACAAGGTTTGTACCATGCATTACGTTAAGCGAAACGATATGCTTGAACTGATCCGCAAGGCAATACAGAGAGCAAGCAAGTATTCGATAACTAACGAGCAGGAATTCAGAGAAAAGATCATGGCAGAGTTATCGGTCAAGCAAGAGCTTGATGATTCGGAGAATGAAGAAAAACGTACATCTGCCGAGAACAGGATGCAAGAGCTTGATGTTCTGATAGGCAAGCTGTATGAAACATATGCCATGGAGAAGATAGCACCGAAGCAGTATGAGCGCCTTATGAGCCAATATAATGCGGAATATGAGGAACTTGAAACGTTATTGGCTGAGTTATCGCCCAGAGCGGAAGAACGTGATCCCAAGGCTGATATGGAGTCTTTCATAACGCTTGCCAAGAAATATGCGGACTTTGAGGAACTTACACCATTGATGGTCAGTGAGTTTATCGACAAGATCATCGTACACGAATCCAACGGGATCCGTGGTTTTGGCAGAAAGCAGAAGATAGAAATCTATTTCAACTTCATCGGTCAGTTTATCCCACCGATCCCCGAAGAGGAGATACGGGAGGAAGCCGAGAAGCAGGCAGCCATACAAGCGGAGAAGAACCGCATCCGTGCCGAGAAGAGGAAGGCTACGCTTGACAGATATAACGCCAAAAGGGAAAAGAGGCTTGAAGAACTCAGGCTTGCCGCTGAATCCGGAGATCCCGAGGCGAAAGCGCAGTATGAGGAGCATTGCAGGAAAGAAGAGGAAAAGCGGGAGCGAAGCAAGGCATACTTCAAAGAGCGTTATCGCAGGGAACAGGAGAAATATGCGAATACCAAGGCACTTGCAGAGCAGGGAGATCCGCAAGCGATAGAGATTTTGGCGGAGTATGACCGCAGGATCGCATACCGGAAGAAGTGTGTCAGTGAGCAGGGAAAGGCAAAGCGCAGAGCGGAGAAAGAGGCTCGTGCAAATATGCCGTTAATTATCGCTAATGCATAACCTTACAATAGGGAAGTCGGGGAAATATCCAAAGAGCATAATGTAACTTTCAATCAATCGATAATTATCGTATGAACTGAGAGTAAAAAGGCATCTGAGAAGATCTGTAGATACGGATCCCCGAAGGTGCCTTTTGCTATGTGGATAAGTGGTATGCCGGACATACCCGAAAGGGAGCCTTCCCTTCCCTGCCTTCCTTCTTCCTCTTCCCCCTTAGAAAGAAAAACGAAAAGAAAGAAGCAAAGAAAAGATAAAAGAAAGATATACCCCTATTATCATCATCCATCCTATCCTATCCCATCCGTCCGTCTCCCGTCGGGGAACGGCTGCGCACGTTCCCCTAAGAGGGAGACGGGATATACGCGCGCGTGCGCGAGAAAGGAGGCTAACAGAGAATGAAGCTAACACGATATGAGCAGGAGACGATAGTGAACTTTAATGCCGAGGAACCGGATGCGATAGTTTACACCCGTGATAAGGCTGTTATGAGACAACTTGATACGTTAGTTACCGAGTATCCGGACATCTTCAAGTGCATAGGTGAAACAGATATCGATAAGACATATTCAATGCCTAAGTCACGCATTAGTTACCGTAAGCCTAGAAAGATATCTGAAGCTAAGAGAGAGCAGGCAAGGATTAATATGATGGAGATTAATCACAACCGCAAGTAGAATTTATCCCCCACATTTTTGTTGATTTATCCCCCACATTTGATATACTGATGTGGGGGATAAAGTGGGGGATAAATTTTTTGAGCGGAGGATAAGTTTTTGAATAATACAGAAGAACTGAAGAAGATTATCAAAGATTTAATTGCGCATTATTCTGAAGAGGAATGGTTTGAATTTAAGGAAAATTGGTATGAACCAAATGCATTGGGCGAGTATATTTCTTCAATGTCAAATGTTGCAGCGATGCTAGGAGAAAAAACGGCATATCTGGTTTGGGGAGTAACTAACGATACTCATGAAGTGGTCGGAACAACTTTTAATTATCATCAGGATGTCAAAAATGAACCGCTTGAGCATTACCTTAGTAGAAAGGTTTCGCCTGACATAGGGTTTGAGTTCGTCACCTTAACGATGTATAGAAAACGTATTGTCGTTTTAATTATACCTGCAGCAACAAAAGTACCGACAAGTTTTGATAATACAAGATATTTGAGGGTGGGATCTAGCAAAGTTAATCTTAACAAGTACCCGGAGCGTGAATCCAAGCTTTTTGATATTCTCAGAAACGGCATGCCGTCTTTGGTGACCGAAAAGTCTGACTGGCAGGATTTGAGTTTCAAAAAATTATTCTTGTACTATGAGGATCGTGGCATAACACTGAACAAGAAGAATTTTGAACATAATCTCAAACTGCGAACAAAAGACGGTGAATACAATATGCTAGCTCAGTTATTATCTGATGATAGTCATATTCCGATAAGAGTTTCTATTTTTAGGGGGATTGATAAAGCATCACCATTGTATTCAGTCCGCGAGTTTGGAAATAATTGCTTATTGATTTCACTTGATAAGGTTATTGAGTATGCTGATGTTTTGAATGTACTTCAAGCAGATGAGACTAATCGAAGGATAGCCAGAGATGAAGTGGCATTGTTTGATGAAGATGTATTCAGAGAGGCAATTATAAATGCGTTTGTGCATAATAAGTGGGTTGACGGCAATGCGCCGATGATAACGATATATTCAGACAGAATGGAAATTCTTTCAAGAGGAACGCTGGCACCCAAACAAACGATGAAAGGATTTTACTTAGGTGAATCAGTCCCGGTCAATCAAGAGTTATCTGATGTATTTTTACAGTTACATATTAGTGAACGATCGGGACGAGGTGTTCCCAAAATAACAAAGAAATATGGAAAAGAGGCATATGAATTCAGAGAAAACTCAATAGTGGTTAAGATACCCTTTTTTCGCATATCTCTAAATGTGGGGGATAAAGTGAGGGATAATGTGGGGGATAAAGAAAAGAAACTGAATCCTACACGAACCCGAATTTTAGAAGAAATGCGCAACAATCCCAATGTTACGCATGAACAGTTAGAGAAACTCGTGGGTGTTGGTAGAACAGCCATTCAGAATAATATTTCATATTTGAGAAATAATGGTTTTATAGAGCGAATAGGATCAAATAAAAATGGTTGGTGGAAAGTGCTGTAGTATAAAAGCAGTACACTAATCAAATAGTTGGGACGGCGATAGCGGATAGCAAATCTGAAATGATGAGCTACCCGCTATTTTTATACCAAAAAATCGCCGGAAACGGCACATCAAAGAAAGGAGATTTTCAAAATGGAACAGCAACAGATTTCAGCAAAAAAACAGAAGGCAATGGAGAAGGTGAAGCGAGCCAACGCGGAGCTTGCCAAGGTGGTGCGTGAGGAGAAAGAGCAGCTCAGAAAGACTCAGGATCGCCACAAGTATATGATGGGCGGTTGTGTAGTGAAATACTTCCCTGAAGCTTATGACTTTAGCGAGCAGGAAATGAATCGCATCATAGCGTGTGCTTTTTCGCTTAAAGATGTGAAGAACATGATCGCAACAGTTCTGAAAGAGCGACCGGATCCGGCGGTAATTAACGATGAAGAGGAGGCAGAAAACGATGATTTTGATTCTGATGAAACCGAAGAAAATGATTCCGAAGAAAGTGACGATGACGAGGGCGGAGAAGCCTAAGGTCTTTCACCGAGATTTTCTCGGTGCGCACAGATATACCACCAGAGGTGGTACTGCGCGTCCTGCCGGAGGCGTCCTGCGGACAGCTGTTGTCTGCCGAGGGCAGCCAAGAGGGGACACTACGTTTCCCCTCCGGTGCTTGCGCACCTACCCCTATGTGTACTTTCCGCTTGGCAAAGCTCTAA
>JAGAGL010000131.1:0-30635 GCA_017627595.1 Oribacterium sp.
AAAAAAGATCTGAAACTGATATAAGCATTCTATTATTACAATCACTGAAAAATAGTTAAAAAATTGGAGCAGACATTGTCTGCTCCTTTTTTGAGAGAATAGATCATTCTTTTTCAGATGAATCATCTGTGTCCGACTCATATTTTTTCTATTTATCCATCAAGTGTATTTCCTGTTAAGAAAATCAATCAGTATTTCTCCCATTATCTCACTTCCTGCTATATAACTTCCATGATCCTGTCCCTTGAGAATAACCTTGGTGGAATTCGGCAGTTTTTTTGCTATGAGTTCAGTTTCCGACCGAAGAATAAGATCGTTTTCACCGGCAGTTACCAAAACCGGAATTGTTATATTTTTCAGGCTGTCAGGATCAATGTGAGGTTCCGTCAGCATAAGTGTCACCAGCGGATCCGGCTCTTCCTGATTCTTTGCAGTGAACTCTTCCAGGAATGATGGTTCCAGTCCTTCCGGGGACAGATTTGTCCCGCTTATCGCCAACGCTCCAAGTGTCCCCGGATGACTGATTTCCAGCATAAGTCCAATGATTCCACCATCACTGTGTCCGTAAAGCACAGGTTTGTCTAAACCAAGTGTTTTTATGAAGCTGAACATATCCTCTGCCATATCACTATAGTGATACTCCGAAAGAGGTTCATTTGCTCCATGTCCTCTGGAATCCGGAGCATAAACTTTATATCCGGCATCCACCAGTTGCCGGATCTCCGTATCAAACAAATGGTGGTCCTCTCCATTTCCGTGAACCATTACTATAGGCATGCCTTCTCCTGCAACAGCATAATAAAGAGAAATGTTGTTAACAGTTACTTTCTTCAATTCTCCATCATAGTCTTTATCCGTCTGCATATCGCACCTCAACATTTTTATAATTTACAAAATCACTTTCACACATATCTTTATTTGACTACTTGTGTTTCTAAGGTGGTAACCTTATTATATGTGGGATTGTTGAACAAAAGCAATACGATGAAATGCCTGTCAGGGTCTGACCTTCCTTAACCTTCTTTGATATTCCCTTGCAGATAACCGGAACCAGTCCCAGGTTTACGGCATTCCTGAAACCAAGATACGCTACGAAAAATCCACCGAGGAACATATCCTCATCCTCAAATACATTAAGGATGGCAATGTTGAAGGCGCCCGTGCCGAAATGCGCCACCACATTATGAGAAGCCAGGAAAACGTACTCCGTGCGCTGGTATCTTAACCAATCCAAGAAAAAAATAAGTCGGTTCTCATAAAATGAGAACCGGCCTTATTTCTTCGACTGAATGTATTTTTCCTAATTATAATCCCATAAACTCACCATAGATCATGACTGCATTCCTCACACAATCATCACAGGCACATAATGGTTTTCCGTCTGTTATGGCCTTGAGGTCTTTGCATTTTAATGCTCCGCATCTTCTTTGGAACTCTTCCTGAATTTTCTTTGTTGCCATAACAGCACCCTTGCCTTCTGTTTTGAGTCCGACAATCATGGCTGCACCTATCATGGCTCCGCATGTGGCTTCCATATTGCCCATTCCCGCAGCAAATCCGGAGGATATCTGCCGAAGCTGCTCTTCAGTAAGTGTAGTTTGGTCAGCTAATACTTTTGTCACTGCCTGTGAACAGTTGCATACTCCTGAGCCCTTTAATTCCGCAGCTAATTCTGCTCTTTCTTCTAATGTCATTATTTCAAACCTTCCTTTGCCTTAATCTTACAAATACCCTGAGTCATCGTTCCCATAGGACAGAACGAACACCAGGTTCTCTCTTTGTACAGGGCCATTACTATAAGTCCTATAAGTGTAGACGTGAGCATCAGACTGTAGAATCCAAATCCAAACTGAGCTACCCAGTCAGGAAATACGCTTCCGTTATAAGCCCATTGCCATGGTACTCTGAATGTCCAGAAAAGCTTTATTGCTTTTCTTAGTGTCCCTGCTCCGGAAAACACCAGATATGTCTGGAATACCATGGTTCCGAACATAGTGAGGAAGAATAACAGAAATCCATACCTGAACCATTTTGATGATAGCCATTTGGGTGCAGGCTTTCCTCTTGAACATTTAAGATTCCTGCCAAGCACCCAGAAGAGCTGTCCTCTGCCACACATATGGTTGCAGAACCATTTATTACCGCCGACAGCTGCAAAGATAAGCGGCAAAATAAAATCTATCATTCCGAGCCATGCAAAGAGAATGTTGAAAAATCCAAGAGCAAAATAGATTATTGACCAGATCCAAAGGTAGTCATACCAGCGCTTTTTCTTATTTACTGCCATTTTCCACCTCCGTAACCTTTATTGAACCCGCAGGACATGCCTTTTCACATAAACCACAGCCCACGCATTTACCGGTATCAACCACCGCATAACAGCCTTTATAAATAGATATGGCATTTCGTGGGCACTGCAGGGCACATACCCCGCAGGCAACACATCTGTCTATATCATTAACAGCTTTTCTCATTTTTAATATCCTCTTTCTGTATTCGTATCTTATGCTATTTCCTTTAACTTTATTTGACTACTTGTGTTTCTCAGTTGATAACCTTATTATATGTGGTATGAAAAATATATCAAGTACGCAGTATTTATTTACCTGGTAAGGAAAAGTATACCATGAGAAAAAAAAAAGAGAACCGGACTATCCTAAGCCTTATATCTTTTTTCATATGCTCCTATGATTTCATTAAGTTGCTCATGTAATTCACTTCTGTCTGCACCGCCATCATAAAGCTGTATCATCAGAAACAAAGGTGCGTATAATTCCAGGGCGAGGTTTCTTGCACCAAGCGCCTTTGCTTTATCGTTAAGCTTATCTTCCTTTATCATGGCACTTAATAAATCTTCCGAATACTTCACCGGTCCCTCGCAGATCATTTCCTGGTACTGCTTCATCTTTTCAGGACTTTTATACTGCTCCAGCATAAGCATCTTTCGGAAAGCCACGGCGAATTCATTTTTTGTCCAGAAATCAAACTGATTAACAGCAAAACAGCAGAACTCATGAAAGCTGCGGTTTTCATACGAATCAGCCTGAGCCTCTTTGGTTTCGACGGGAACATTGTCCTCCTGAGCCCTTTCGGCATCGAGCTCTGTCATTTTTTCCAGTATTTTATCGTATATCTCCTGCTTACTGACAAAATGTCTGTAGAGAGCTCCTTTTGTGATGCCAATCTCTTCCGCTATCATGCTGATAGAAACCGCATCATAACCGCGCTCAGCGAAAAGCCTTAGGGATACCAGTAATATTTCCTCTTTAGTCGTTTTCATATTTATACCTAAAAATCATAAGCGAATAAAACAGGGCTACTCGTTTATAACGTATGTGTTAAAAAAGTAACCGGAAGTTTACTTGAAGCATAAACTCCCGATTATCTTTTGTCAATCAGCCCAATAACCGGCGACAGAAAGCTGTTCACCCGAATAACTGGCCCGGCAGTTTTTTCTTTTCTTTAAAGGGAAAACCGGCTTCGAACTTCTCGAATCCCTCGGGATCATTTTGACAGACAAAATACCCGCCCGGATCAGTCCATGTCCCATCGATTCCATCCAGGTATCCCTGCTTCAATTCAAGACAAAGAAGATAATCTGCCTCAGGATCATCGGCATAGCGTATGCCCTTTGATTTGGATGGAACGAATCCGGACTTTCCGTAAAAGTCGATATTTCCTTCCATGATTACGGCTCCATAACCCGCCTCCTTAGCCTTTTCAAGAGTGGCGTCCAAAAGCTGCTTGCCATATCCCTTTCGCTTAAACTCATTTGCGATACAGATTGGTCCCAGAGTGATGACCGGCTTAATGTTTCCATCGTTAAGCAGTATTTCCGAGCGACAGTACATAGCATGCCCAATCAGCTCTCCGTCGAGTTCCATAATATAATCAAGCTCCCTGATAAATGCTGGATCATCCCGAAAACAATGCATAACGTAATGCTCCATACATCCGGGCCTGTAGACATTCCAAAAAGCATCCCGTATCAAATTTTCAACATTTCTATAATCTTTTTCTTCTTCAAGTCTGATTGTTATACCCATATTTACTTCCTTTCCAGGACCTGACACCATACCTTTACGCAAATGTAACCGAACGTTTACATTTGTAATTGTAAACGTTCGGTTACTTATTGTCAATATTTCAAAGGCCTTTGCTATATCCGGGATATGGTCAACACCGGTCAAGAACACTCATCACATCCAGCGTTTCCCTGGCATACCTTTCCCATTCCCTGTAATCTTTCTCATCTATGATCCGGGCAAAATCAATGAATTCCCGGGTCATTCTGTGATGAGTCTCCGACGGAACAAATTCTTCTATTATTGTTTTCCGTGTCATGGCACCTGCTGCATCCTTTACAAGTTCACCGCTGTCATCAACAGTCACGATAGTAAGATTCGGTGCAACATTCGGCTTTCCATCAATCTTCATATAACCCTTTTCACCCTGAACAGTCACAAAACAGGGACTGTCAGAATCTTTGGCGCCGGTGCATACAGCAGAGAATCCGTCATATTCCATCACCAGAGTTCCTGAGGTGTCCACTCCGTTAAAACCTCTGTTCGGGTGATACGAAACCTTTTCAGGTCTTCCAAACAGCTCTGCGGCATAATGGATGTTGTAGACATTGATATCCCTAAGCGCACCGCTCAGGCAAGCAGGATCAAAGGCAGGATCAACATCTCCGGCAAGATATCTGTCATATCGGCTGGAATACTGAGAATAATTGGCCGTCATCATGCGGATCCGCCCGAGTTTTGGCAATGCTTCTTTCATCTTAAGGATCACATCATTGTGAAGGACCGTAATTGCTTCGAAAATAAAACAGCCCTTCTCTTTTGCAATGTCGATCAGTTCTTTTGCCTCCTGATAATTTCCGACAAAAGGCTTTTCAAGTATTACATTTATATCTTTTTCCAGTGCCTTCTTTGCATATTCAAAATGAACCATGTTTACCAGTCCGATATAAACCGTATCCACATGACCATTATCAAGCATCTCATCATAATCAGTGAAGACTTCAGTAATACCATATTTCTTTGCAAGCTCTACTCCCTTTTCACGGCTTCGAGGTCTTGCAAATATCGACATTAGATTTATATCTTTGACCGGCTGCATGGCAAACAATGCATCAACTACAATTTTACCTGTTCCAACTATACCTAAATTCATAATGATTCCTCCTTAAAGGTTCACTAAAGCCTTTTTTCTTTAACTCAATTTAATATAGCGGACTTTACACCATCAAATAATACCCCAAAGTGCGTATAAATTACCTTTGCTGTCCTGTCATCATAACACTATGGCGATGTTTTTTACATAAAATACTTCTCTTCTGCACCGGAAATCAGGTCAATGCCAGGTCTCGGTTTATTGTGATAAACATTAGCCGCCATGATGATTTTTCGATAGGCCGTTTGTCCAAAACAGACATATTCTTTTTCAGCAGGCTATGCGATTATAAGTACATGTTAATTTTTTAACGTTGTTTATTGTAGTATAAAATACGGGAGAAATATCATGAAAAGAAAAATCATATCAACTGTTCTCATCGCAGGAATGGTTATGACAGGATGCGCTGCCACAGAAACCCCTGAAGTTGCCACAACAGCATTGGAGCAGCTTCCCAAGGCTATCGTTGATGCCGGCACACCTTTTGTTGATGCCGTTACCGGAGCAACCATTACCTCAGATGCCATCATGGAGGCCGTAAAGGGTGCCATTACCGCAGCCGGCGGAAATCCTGACAGCTTTTCAAAGGATACAGGCACCAACAAGTCAACTGAAATAAAGGAACTTGAGGCAGATGTAGTTGTAGTTGGAGCAGGTGCAACCGGTGTTTCCGCAGCTCTTACCGCACAGCAGAACGGTGCTAATGTAATCCTCCTGGAGAAAGCCGCAGACACCATGAACCTCCATCTCAATACTGTAAAATACAGGATCAATCAGCTGGAAAAGACCTTCGGGATTGACTTCACTAAGATGGATGCAATATATGTGTCATTAGCTGCTGCGAAGATATGGATCGGATAAACAATGCCGACATTTTCAGGTGATACCCAAACTTTTCTCGATGGGTTAATAGTTTAAGCTTGAGAGAGATAAAATACTCCTTTACCGCATTCCTCAAAATCTATATCCTTATTGAACGCCCATATTGCATTTTTGGTATTTTTCATGTGAGCCTCCTTAAGTTTTCTTATTTATAATCATATCCGTATCCTGAGCCACATGCAAAATCTTTTTTTCTTTTCAGCATAGTTTAAGTTTTCTGTTCTATATTATGCCCATCGAAAGCAAATAATCTCTATAAAATAAAGGACAAAAATAATGAAGAGAAAAAACATAGCAATCACAGCAACAACATTACTTACAGCTTCGCTAATGCTTAGCGCGTGCGGATCATCAGCTTCCTCAACTACTGCAACTACCGTTGAGGCCACACAGGATAACTCAGTAAATGGCATGCAGAACAACAGGCCTGATGGCCAGGGTGCACCGGATGGAAACAGTCAGGGCGGTCCCGGTGGAAATGGTCAAGGCGGCCCAAACGGTGAGAGCGGCCAGTGTGCTCCTAATGGAAATGAGCAGGGCGCCCCAGACGGAAATGGTCATGATGGCCCCGGCGGCATAAATGGCGGAGGCGATTTTGAACCCGGCAACGGCCAGGGCGGTCCCGGTGGCAATGGTCAGGGCGGCCCCGGCGGTATGCCAGGCGGTAACGGTCAGGGCGGTCCCGGTGGTATGCCAGGCGGCGGATCCTCCAAGCCTGAAAGCTACTCTGCCGTAAATGATATAACTTCAGATGCAGAGCTCACAGGAAACATTGAATCAACAGGAACAGATCAGAATGCAGTTCTCGTATCAAACAGTGCAGCTGTCACCATCAGGAACGCAAACATCACAAGAAACTCCTCTGATTCAACCGGCGGCGACACAAGTTCCTTCTACGGTGTGGGTGCTGCTGTACTTGCCACAGACGGTACAGCTTATGTTTCAAATTCAACCATCACAACCGATGCCAAGGGCGGTGCAGGTGTATTCGCATACGATAAGGGTGTCACCTACGTAGCAGACACAACCATCACAACAGCAAAGGACACTTCAGGCGGTATCCACGTTGCAGGCGGCGGAACTCTCTATGCCTGGAACGATACAGTAACCACAAACGGCGAGTCCTCAGCAGCTATCCGTTCTGACAGAGGCGGCGGAAAGATGGTTGTGGACGGCGGAACCTATGTTTCCAACGGCAGCGGTTCTCCGGCTGTATATTCAACTGCCGACATAAGCATTAACGGCGCAACCCTTACAGCAAACGGATCAGAAGCCATCTGCATCGAAGGCGACAACCAGATCAGACTTTTCAACTGTGATCTTTCCGGCAACATGGCTGACCTTTCACAGAACAATCTCACATGGAATGTCATCCTCTATCAGTCCATGTCCGGCGACTCAGAAGTTGGTAATTCAACCTTTGAGATGGACGGCGGAACACTCACAGCCAAGAATGGCGGCATGTTCTATTCAACAAATACACAGTCAACCTTCACTTTGAAGGATGTAGACATTACCTATGCCGAAGACAATGACTTCTTCCTGCGTGTTACCGGAAACAGCAATGAGCGCGGATGGGGAAGCACAGGCGCTAACGGCGCAGACACAACATTTACTGCCATCTCTCAGGATATGGAGGGTAATGTTATCTGGGATTCCATTTCTGAGCTTGATTTCTACATGACCGAAGGTTCAACACTTAAGGGTGCCTTTGTAGATGACGAGTCTGATGCTGGTAACGGCGGAAACGGTTATGCCAATGTCTACATTGACAGCACCTCAACCTGGACTGTAACAGGAAACTCAACTGTTACAAACCTTTACTCAGAAGGTAAGATCGTTGATGCATCAGGTAAGGCTGTGACTATCGTTGACAAGAACGGAAATGTCATCGTTTCAGGTGATTCAAACTACACTGTTACAGTAACCGGCGATTATAAGGAAACTGCAGACCTTTCAGGTGCCAACAAGCTTAGCAGTTGGTCAGACTACAAGGTAACAAAGCCATCACAGCTTTCCTGATAAAGCATTTTAGCAAATATCACACAACAGACAAAAGCTCTGTCCCAGATTATAATGGGGCAGAGCTTTTCACATTATCTCATCACCGTATGGATATCGCGATCCATACTGCCATGAAAACTATCAGAAACGGTACCGGACTTTTCTCGCTTTTATATTTTCTGTCACTGTAATAATAATGCGGTTGTCCGGCTTTGTAATATACGTATCTGTTGGTTCCGGGCACGTAATGGTCATATACGCGGTGTGACGAACCGCCTGAACCGGAATGTGATGATGAATGTGAAAATGAGTGTCCTCCGTGGGAACCTCCGCAGTGAGAACCCCCGCCCGATGAATGTGGCATTTATTATACTTCCTTTCTTATTTCTTTAAGCTATAAGTATTTTTGTCAAAATCAAGGAGCCCTTCTTCCTTCTTTCTTATATAGTAGTTCGTCTCTGCTGTTGTCTTCAAGCTTTATTATTTCAAATTATACTCAAAGAAATCCTTGATCTTATCAAAAGGTATGACTTTCTTATCACCGCCATCATAAAGATCAGTGTGAAAAGCATCAGGTATGATCATGAGTTCCTTATTTTCAGCATACTTGCTGTCCTTTATCATATTTGCATATGCATCCTCCGAGAAATAGCAGGAATGTGCCTTCTCTCCGTGGATGATAAGAACCGCAGTATTGAGAGCCATTCCGCCCCATCCGCAGATACCTATTATTCCTATTCTCTCAGGATCTACCATATCATTAAGGGAAAGGAAATCTACAGCAGCTAGGCTTTCTTCATTTTATTTCTAAAAAAATTCTAAAATAAAAGTGAGTGGCAAATACGTATGCCACCCACTTCTGTACCTGATATATTATGTATTTCTTTCCTTCACTTCAAGCTTTTACGATTTCAATAGAACGGATAGAAAATCGGGAGAAGTATCATGCTTACCACAAAGCATACTGCACTTACAGCGAGTCCCGGTTTGATGAAATCTTTGAATCTTACATTTCCAGGTCCGATGATCATTGAGTTTGCAGGTATAGCCATAGGTGTACATACAGCGACGCTGCTGGCGATGAAAACTGCAATTACTACAGCTCTTGGATCCGCACCCAGGGCTTCTGCTATCGTCCAGGCAATTGGACAAAGAAGTGTGCAGGCAGCTGTATTACTCATAACCTGGGTAAGTCCCCATGTAAGTATCCAAAGAGCAGCCATAAGAACTGTAGGGCTTGAATTACCGGTAAGGCTGATAACTGTATCGGCGATCATCTTTCCGGCACCTGTACTGTTCAATGCATTTCCAAGGGGCATCATGAATGCAAGCATGAAAACTGTCAGTATCTCAAAGGATGCAAAAGCTTCCTTCTCAGAAAGAATTCCTGCAAGAACGATTGCTACAGCACCACAGCAGGCGGTGATATGTATCGGCGGAAGAAAACTGAGGTAATCCTTCATCACCATACCTGCGATAGTCAGAACCATAACTACAAGTGTTGTGATTCTCTGCCAATGCGGTATATTGCTGTAATCCTGCTCCTTAGATACACTATCACCTGCATCTCTGTCAGCAATGAGTTTATCTCCAACAAAGTAATAAAGTACTGAGACTGCGATAAGCATTGGAATACCAATCTTTGCATATTCGAAGAATCCTACCGTCATGGTTCCATTGCTGAATTCTTCTATGGTGTTTTTGGCAATGAGGTTTCCGGGTGAACCGATGATGGAAATATCAGCTCCGATTGTAGCGCCGGCTACAAGAGGAAGAAGAAGCTTTATAGGCTTGATCTCTGCTCCGGAAGCAATTCCCATAACGATAGGTATAAGGATTGCAACAGTACCGCTGTTTGACACAAAGCCTGACATAATTCCTGCCAAAAGAAATACAACCAGCATCAGACCTTTCTGACTTTTTGTATGCTTAAGCATCAAACGGCTTGTAGTATAAGCAAGACCTGTTTTAAAGAAAGCAGCTCCGATAACGCACATCCCCAAAATCAAAAGAACGTTACTGTTAATAACACATTCAAATATATCTTTAGCTTCAATAATGCCGGTAAAATACAAGACAAGTGGCACACAAAAGGCAACTAATCCCATTGGGAATTTATCAACTATAAAGAGTGTGATGGCAACTGCCAGAATAATAAGTGTAATTGTAGCCTGCGACATGATGATCATCCTCCCTTATACGTATCTGCACACGTGATCCACTGCTATATCAGAGAATCCGAATGCTTCAGCCTTTGTCATTTTTCCGTTACATATGTCTTCAATGTTTCCGACCAATTCTTTTCCCATTTCGCGGAAGGTTTTCTCTCCACGTACAATGGCGCTAAGATCGATATCCATATTGTCTTCCATCTTCTTATAGGTTCTTTCATTGGCTGTTACTTTTAGTACGGGGACGATGGCATTTCCGGTAGGGGTACCTCTTCCGGTGGTAAATATCACTGCCTGACATCCTGCTGCAACCATAGATGTCACTGAAGAAATATCATAGCCTGCTGTATCCATCACCACAGCACCTCTCTTTGTAGGACGTTTACCCTGTTCAAGAACTTCAACTATAGGACGGGTACCTCCTTTTCTGATACAGCCAAGGCTCTTCTCATCCAGTGTTGAAAGACCGCCGGCTTTGTTTCCGGGAGTAGGCTGTCCGGCACGGCAATCCTGTCCGGCTGCTGTGAGGTGATCCTCATAGCTGCGGCAAACCTCAATAATCTCGTTATGAACCTTTGCATCAGCAGCTCTCTTTGCAAGCACATGCTCTCCGCCAATCCATTCAATGGATTCACTCATCATGGTAGTAGCGCCCATATCCACAAGGATGTCACTAAGCTCACCAACTGCCGGATTACTTGCTATTCCTGAGGTTGCATCTGAACCTCCGCACTCGATACCGAGAAAGAATTCGGAAACATCGAAAAGCTCCTTTTGCTGCATAGCAGCTTCCGAAGCCATATCTCTTGCTGCTCTTACTGCCTTTTCTATAGTCTTAAGGGTTCCGCCTTCATCCTGGATTCCGAAGGAAACAACCGGCTTACTGGTCATTGCCTGTATTTTTTCCTTAAGCTTAAGGTGAGGCACAGTCTCACATCCAAGTCCGATTATCACAACTCCGTAAACATTGGGATTGCAGGCAAAGCCTGTAAGTACCTTCTGGCTCATTTCTGTATTTGCCTGAACATCAGAACAGCCTGTGTTGAATACTATATTTACAGCACCCCTTACCTGGCTTGCCACTATTCTGGAACTTTCGCTTCCGCAAGCACAGGTAGGAAGGATCAAAACGTGATTACGGATACCGGGACGTCCTTCTGCTCTCCTGTAACCCCAGAATTTAAAACCCTCGAGTTCCGGTGCACCCTCGGACTGCTTTGCACACATTACAAAATCATCACCCGCAAGCTCACTGTCATAATCCCTTGCCACACTGATAAGGTTATGATCAGCTATCCAGTGTCCTGTTCCGATATTCTCAGAAACTTCACCCAGGCTCTCACCATACTTAATAACCTGACCTCCCTTAGGGATGTCTGTTAAAGCAATCTTATGGCAGAATGGAATGTCATCCTTTGCAACCAATGAATAAAGCTTGTCATCCTTCATATAGTTGACCTGTTCACCGGTTTTAACCTCTGTCATACAGGTTACAACGTTATCAGTGTTGTCCATCATCAAAGCATTTATCTGCATACTTAGCCTCCTTCGTATAAGACTGTTTCTCTTGTGTTCAATGACTATGGCTTTACTTTACGTCGGAGACATTATAAAATCCAATCAATAGCATTTACATATATATAAGTACACGCTTATAGTATCGGAGGTTAACATGCAACAGGATATGCAATATGTTTACGAACTATATAAAGAAGGGAATTTTTCCAGAGCTGCAGCAAAGCTTTTCATATCCCAGCCGGCATTAAGTATGGCCATACAAAAAACAGAGGCCTCCATCGGAATGCCTCTGTTTGACCGCAGTACCAGACCTATGCGGCTTACCCCTGCAGGGGAAATATATATCGATGCTATAAAGAAAACCCAGAATTTGGAACAGGATCTGTCCCAACAGCTTGAAGACATTAAATCTCTTAAAACCGGAACCGTATCTATTGGCGGAACAAATTATATAAACTCTTATATTCTTCCTGACATTTTGGTGGGTTTTAATCAGGAGTATCCGGATCTTAAGATAAGTCTTATGGAAGGCAGTGCTTATCAGATGGAGTCAATGCTTAAAGAGCGAATAATCGACTTAAGCATCAGTTGTGATCCAAACATCATTGTGAATTTTAAGGGTTTTCAGCTTTTCACAGATCATTTGCTTTTAGCTGTTCCGAAACAGCTGTCTGTTCCGGATAACCTTTCTGAATGTGTTCTAAGTGCAACAGATATCATTAATAAAAAACACCTGTCACCGGAATATCCTAATGTTTCTATTTCAAGCTTTAGAGACCTTGATTTCATTCTGCTAGAAGAAGGAAACAACCTACATGACCGTTCCATGAAGATTTTTGAAAATGCCGGTTTTTCGCCATCTGTAAAGATACAGCTATCTCAGCTTGTAACTGCCCAGCATCTTGCAGAATCAGGTTTTGCTGCCACCTTTATAAGTGACCGTCTGATAAAATACGAGGATTCAAATCTCAACTATTTCAAGCTTCAGGATCAGGAGAGTCTCAGAACATTTTACATCCTGAGTCATCCGGACAGGTATATCTCAAATGCCGTATCTGCTTTCATTGATTACATTCAGGACTATTTTGGAATCATTCTATAAATGAGAAAAAGCCTTCCGAAGAAGCCTGACTCTGCGTCGTCTTCTTCGGAAGGCTTTTTTTACTGAGATATCGAAGCCGACATATATACACTGTCGCTTCTTTTAATTCATTCAATTGTCAAAACAAAGCTCAATCTCCGGTCTTTTAGCCCTGTGATGCTTCGCTTTCCTCACCGAAATCCATGAGTCCTGCTGTATCATCAGTTACAACAACTTCTTCCGCTGCATCAGCCTCGGAAGGAACAGAAATAAATTCTGAGATATACTGATCCTGAGAAGCCCCGTTGAGCATTGCAGGAATGTTCAAAATGATTCCATCCATGTTGTATGGAAGCGGCTGAGTAACCTTCATTTGTACTGCTTCTCCGTTCTTTTCTTCTGTTACCACAAGCTCCATGGTCAGCTTCTGTCCCATGACATCCACCATACCACGCTCGTTCTTCTTCAGAGAAGCGACCTTCTTTCCATCCACCTTTACCTCAATTTTATAAGGAACTTCGGCAACCAGATCAGAAGATTTATTATCAAAGTAAACCGTGTGACCTCTTCCGATTACAAACATAACAGCTGCAATCGCCATGATAACCAGAAAGGCTGCAACACGATATATCAGTGTCTTCTTTTTTGAATTATTCATTTGCTTCCTCCTGAGCCAGCGCCAACTGTTCACCGGCCTTTGACTTGTTCTTTCTCTTATTGGTCTCATACATGATAAGAGCCACTGTAATAACCGCATAAGATACAAATACACGGAAATACTCACCGATCATTGAGTCACCGGTTATAACAGTTCCTGCCTTCGGTGCCACGATAAACATGGTGTGGAAGAGAATGATTCCGAGGAAAACATTACCGATTGATGCCTTTTCGACAGACGCACCACCAACCAGAAGTGCAGCGATACAGAACATACCGATCTGAGAGTGTGAACTGTAGGTCGCGATGTTACCCATGTTCTGGAGGTAAATGATCATTCCGATTCCCGCAAATACAGTTGAGAGAACCATGGATATGATTCTGGTACGTTCAACATCGATACCTGAATCTCTGGCAACACCCATATCCTGACCGACAGCTCTCATATCCTGACCAAGCTTTGTCTTTCTGAACCAGATGATAACGAGGCAAAGAAGGAATATGATGATGAAGGTTGCCACAGGGATCTTAACACCCCCGATGTTAAGAGGAATAAGGTTATCAAGCTTCTGTCTCATGGAAAGAAGTGAAACTGTATTTCTGATACCATAGCCTCTTGGAAGCTTGATGTTACTGTGCTTTATAGGGATAACCGGACCCATAAGATAAAGCACGATAAGCTGGTAGATACCATTGATGAAAAAGCTGATGATGTAGCTGGTTATCATCTCACGACCCTTGGCCATATTGAGAACCTTTCCGCAGAAAAGTCCGAGAAGAGCTGAGATAGGAACAGAAACTATCATAGCCAGTATCATTCCGGGGATGCCCACTATCTGCCAGTCGCTAACCAGGATAAGTCCGATTTCTCCAGCCATGGCACCAAGTGTCATAGAGAAGTTAAGTCCCATTCCGGCCATGATAGGAATGAGAAGACTCAGTATAAGAAATGCATTTCTTCCCATTCTTGTAACTATCTCATTGCAAAGATAGCTTGGGGAAAGTCCCGAAATAGGTGCACACACAGCACAAATGATAACAAACATGAGTGGAACGGAAAAACGTCTTAAATAATCAGAGTAGTTTATCTTATTCATTTTGTTTCCTCCGTTTTTCTTGTAAGTGCATACAGAATCATTCCGTTGGAAACAATTATTCTGATAACCTCACTCATATCAAGATGAATCATATTATTCATAACTGTCGGCGTCATGGTAACGATACCCTGGAAAAGAATAGTTCCGATGATAACATTCATAACGGATGCCTTATTAACGGAAGCACCTCCGATGAGAATCGCAGATACAGCCGGAAGGGCCATATAGAACGGAGCCATGTAAAGCTGGATGAATCCGAAGCCCTGCTCATAAACGAGGATTCCGATGGCTGCCAGCCAGGTAGACATTACAACGGAGATAAGTCTTATCTTGTCAACATTTACACCTGAAGATCTTGCAAATTCCGGGTTTGAACCTACGGCAGTCATTGCAGTTCCCGTCTTTGTGTGAAGGAAAGCCCACATTCCGAAAGCCAAAAGTGCAAAGAAAAGAATTGAACCGGTTGGAATAGAGAGATTTCCGATGTTTATCTGCAGAATTTTTGCAAGTGCCTGTGTGTAGTAGCCTTCAAGGGAAATAGTTGTTCTCAGACCCTTTCCTGCCATACCCCAGACCATGTTGGGACTGTGGTAAGGAAGAAGCAGCCACATCATACACATAAGAGAAACCGATGAAAATCCAACATAGGTTGCGATCATCATTTCTCCGCCCTTGATCTTGTTTAAAAGCCATCCGTAAATGCAGCCAAAAACAAGTGCAAAAGGTGTTGCAAGAAGGATTGCCATAAGGAAAGAAAATGCTCCTGAGAATCCAAGCTCAATGGAAAGTGTTGCTCCCAAAAGTCCCGAAATGATTCCGAGAGGCAATCCGAAATTGAGACCGCAGCCCGAATGAACCATAGGTACCATTGCAAGCACCAGGATTCCATTCCAGCTGAAACGGTTTATGATATTTGATATCTGTGTAGGAAGATCAGCTCCTACAAAAGGTGAAACCACAAGAAGGAGAACCAGAAATCCGGTAATGATAAGTCTCGGAAGTCCAAAATCCTTTGCTATATCCTTCACCCTGTCACTAAGAGTGATCGTATTAGTTTTTTCAGTCATCACAATTTACTCCTTAACAGTTTTTCAGCATGAGCTCACCGAATTTTTCAAGTTGCTCTCCTGCCGGAAGTATGCCAGCCACCTTGCCGCCGGATACGATGGCTATTCTGTCACAGGTTCTTCTCAGCTCTTCAAGCTCCGAAGAAACCATGACGATGGTGACACCCTGCTCCTTATTAAACTTCTTTAAAGCATCAAGAACCAGTGCCTTGGCTCCAACGTCGATACCTCTTGTAGGTTCGCTTACAAAAAGAAGCTTGGGTTCAAGCGCAAATGCCTTGGCAAGACAGATTTTCTGCTGGTTTCCACCTGACAGCTCTTTTGCTTTCTGTGTTGAACCGGTGCATTTTATCTTGAACTCTTCTATGTACTTATCGGTAACTTCTCTGATGGCTGCATCATCTCTCCACTTGAGAAGTCCGCCTAAATACTTCTTTAGGAATTTATCCTGTATCTGCATGGCGGGGAAAGAAACATTCCACTCCAGTGATTCATCCAGAAGAAGTCCAACGCCTCTTCTGTCTTCCGATACAAATGCGAAAGATGAATCAAGACATTTTCTCGGATTGTTAAGAGGTATATCCTTACCCTCAAAGGTTACCGTTCCGCCTGACTGATAAAGACCCATAACTCCGTTAGGGATACCCAGCTTACCTTGTCCGGCAAGTCCTCCGATTCCGAGGATTTCTCCCTCTCTTACATCAAGGCTTACATTCCTTACTGTCTCTCCCGGCATATCTACCCAAAGATTCTTTATGGACATGATAATGTTCTTGTCCGCTCCGGTATCCTCGGTCACATAAGCTACATCTGAATCTGCAACATCACGTCCTACCATCCATTTTGTGATGTCCTGAACGCTGGTATCCTTTGTAGCTGATTCATTTACCACGTAACCGTCTCTCATGGTTACTACTTTGTCACATACCGCAAGGATCTCTCCAAGTCTGTGTGTGATAAAAATGACGGCAATGCCTCTCTTAGACATTCCCCTTATAGAATCAAGAAGAGCTTCCGCTTCCTTCTCTGTAAGAACTGCTGTTGGCTCATCGAGTATAAGCAGCTTCAACTGTTCTTTTGAAAGCTCTCTTGCTATTTCCGTAAACTGTTTGTGTCCCACAGGCATGTTGCTTATAAGCATATTCTTATCTATGGTGACACCCATTTTTTCTATGGATTCGATGGCACGTCTGTCCATATCCTTTCTGTCCAGTGTATCCATACGGTCACTGAAAAGGTCTGACAGCACGCTCTTTTTCTTTGATTCTCTGTTTAATAAAATGTTTTCTGTTGCAGTAAAACCCGGAATAAGTGAAAATTCCTGATGAACCATGCCGATTCCTGCGGCAATGGCGTCAAAGGGTGACTGAAATGACACCTTTTGGGAATCCAGTATGATGTCTCCTCCGTATCCTCCGGTTTCACGGATCACATCCGCTCCGAAGAGTATCTTCATCAGCGTAGACTTACCTGCACCATTTTCTCCGCAAAGACCTACAACCTCACCTTCCTCTATTGTAAGGTTAATGTCTGAAAGAACCTGATTCCCGAAAAAGTCCTTCTTAATGTTTTTCATTTCAAGTAGTGGTGCTTTACTCATTGTTATAATACCTTTCTAAAATTGAGATATATTTAAGCTTTTCTCAATAAGTTTGATTATCGCGATAGCGATATGGCTAATCCCAAAAATATGGGGAGATATACATCTCCCCACGGTAGTTTAACCTATTTGCGACGCAATCTGAAAGCATCCTTTAGCTGTACTTACTTTGTAGTAAAGTACTTCTCAGGAACTTCAATCTCTGTTGATCCCATATACTTACCAGGATCGCCCATGATGTATGTATCCTGATAGATAAGGAATGTATTGTCTGCCTTAACACCTGTATCAGCATTTGTATAGTTTGAACCGTTCCAAGCAGCTCCGGGTGAGAACTCCTCATAAGCCTTTGAGATATCGTCGATATCTGTAAGCTCGCTTGTTCCATCGATAACGTTCATAGCGTGCTGTGCAAGACCTGCAGAAACTGTATAGCCATATGAATAAGCCCAGGTTCCGAATCTTCCTGCACCACCCTTTTCAACTACAGCACTCTCAACCTTTGCAAGGATCTTTGTAAAGTCTCCTGCTTCAGCTGTAAGATCAAGTCCAAGTGCTCCGGGATATCCCATAAGAGGTGATGGAAGATCAGCCTCGATGAAGTATCCACCGTTCTCAAGAAGTCCTCTGAGAAGCGGCTCTGTGTGAGCATCATTTGTACAGAAGTAAGCAGAATTCTGGCCATACTTCTCAACCCACTCAGGAACGTGCTCAGCGATGTATGCCTGTGCTCCCGGTACACCAACGTCAGTTGTAGGATCCGGTGCGGACTCCATTACGAAATTCATGCCAAACTCTTCACAAGCAGCCTTCATGATAGCAACACGACGGCTCATGGTCTCGTATGAAAGGTGACGAGGGAATGAGATATGAACGAAAGTATCGCAGCCAAGCTCGTGAGCTGTACGGATAATGAGATATCCACGTGCTACGAAATCGTTGTTACATACAAGGTCAGCAGCGCTTCCGATCTCAGGAAGATCCTCATGTGACTCACCTGCGATACAGATGATGTCAGGTCTTCTCTCCTTGATCTGACGGAAAGCCTCTGTTGTTCCGGGGATAGCCTGGTTAACAATGATTGCCTTCATTTCAGGATCATCAGAAAGGTTTACGATGGTCTGAACAGTTGTCTCAAGCTCCTCTGTGAAGTTATCCGGATATGTAGCAAGGATAATTCTGTCCTCACCATACTTCTCCTGGAATGCTTCAGCTCCTCTTCTGTCATCCTCTGACTGTGAAACTGAACCGGTTACGATACCGATGTGGTAGTCTGCAGATGCTTCTGTAGTGTCAGCTGCAGCTTCAGTCTCTGCCTTCTCTTCCTTGGCAGCTTCTGTAGCAGCCTCTGTAGCAGCCTCTGTTTTTGCTACCGTCTCAATGGTTGCTCCTCCTCCGCTGCTTCCGCAGGCTGTGAGAACCGTTGAGAGCAAAAGAACAGATGCCATGACTTTTGCGATTCTTTTCATACATTATCCTCCTTCTTTTGTGAACAGATACCATATATAGTCTTATTTAAGCTATATGTAGTATCCGCACATACTTTAACACTTTTATGCTTTAACGCCGCATATCACGAGTATAGCAAACTATATTTCTTCAAACAATATGTAGTATTACAATTAGTTATTTTTTATATAAAAAATTTTTTATTTATAACCTGAAAGAATGTCTTTCTGATTTCATAAATTGAAAAAAGGCAGCCACAAATGTGACCACCTTTTCCAATCAGCTTAACGGTGTGGGATACTGTTATCCCCTCATATTATAAACTTCCGAACCGGGAACCATATCATATCCTTTGGCCTTGGCCATTTCACTTACGGTCACAAGCTGGAACCCCTTCTCCTGCAGGGCAGGAATGAGATACTCGGCTGCTGTGGCAGTCTCGGCATAAGTATCGTGCATGAGAACGATATCTCCGTCCTTCGCCTGTTCAAGCACCACCTTTATGGTGTTGTCAGGATCCTTGGTTGAATAATCAAGGGTATCAACTGACCATATGATCATGGGAAGCCCCAGTTCTCCAACCTTGGCATTGATCTCAGCAGTACGGTTTCCTCCTGGTGGTCTGAAAACTGTAGGCGCAACTTTTACAGTCTCCTCTACCATATAGTCACATTCTCTGATCACTGTCCTGATATCATCAAGAGCGATGGAATCAAGATAATTATGTGTATAAGTATGGTTTCCGAGCTCACATCCAAGCTCCACCATTCTCTTTACACAGTCATTGTTTTCACCAACAACCCTGCTTCCCTGCATAAAAAAGGTCACATGTCCTCCGTTATTCTGAAGGGAATCCAGTATACGGTTTGTGACTTCCGCCTTAGGTCCGTCATCAAAGGTCAGAGCTATCATCGGCTTTGAAGGGTCGATCCAGCTGATGTCCACCGGTGACTCCAGAAACTGGTTGTTCATGGCAACATACTGATCCGGAATCAGATATTTCTTGAGCACATATCCGGTCTTTCCGTCGAAGCTGAACTGCTCCCATCCTTCGATGTTCCTTTCTACGGTCACTTCTGCATTTTCCTCAAGAATTCCCAGAACCTCAGAATCACTTTCGGAGTCAGCGTGAACGTTTACCGCAGTCAATACTCTCGAAGTATAAGGGAACTCAAATTTAGCCCTCTCTATCTTATTACTCTCGATTACTATCTTTTCCTGTTCACCTGAACCGCCTTCAGCCGTTCCGTCGGACTCCCCTGTAACCTCCACAGGAGACGTTGCCTCTGAAGCATCTGTTGCCTCAGGAATTCCCGCTGCATTGCAGGCGGCAGCTTCTGCCATCAGTGCTCCCGCTACTGCCAAAATCAAAAAAATGTTCAGCCTCTTCATACTTCTTCTATAACCCCTTTGTTTTTGTTGTTTTTATATGACATGCAAATGTCACTGTATTGAATTCTTTCCTCATCTGAAAATGAATGTTTTTCGTGGTTTTATCTGACATACAGATGCACATCTGATCGCTTCATAAACTTTGTTTTTCAAGCCTTAATTTCTAACAAACAGATGTAAATCCAGCCGGCTGTTATTCAACTATATAAACTCTGTCACCAAGCTCCATTAAATCGTAGATGTCCCTGACCCACTCATTACTGACTCCGATACAACCCCGGGTGGCATCCATGAGCTGTCCGTTACCGTGAATCTCGATTCCTCCGCCCAGGCCTGTTTTTCCGGAGGGCTTTTCCAAATTCCGGTTTTCATTCAGGAGCTCGGTAAAGGTCGACTGTCCTATGATACCTTTTTTCAGTCCATTCTCTGCATCCACTATGTTCGGATAATTTACCTTCATTTCCTCTTTCAAGGCATCGGATACCTTCATTTCACATATATAGTAGTATCCCACAGGAGTTTTATAATCCCCCTGCTTTTCCTTGCTGCCTTCACCCGCCCCGGCAGTTGCCATATAGGATTTTATAACCTTTCCGTTATCCCAAACCTCCAGGTAGTGGGAAGACTTGTCGTAGGCAATGGCTCTTCTTCCGTGGCTTGCATATTTCATAAAGGTCTTGTTAATGTTGTTGTCCTGAGGGTTGAGCTTTACGCCGTCAATGTCAACATAAGCACTTCTGTCCGGAACGAGACGGTCTCTCACCATCTCACCGTTCTCATCAAAATACCTTTCAAGCCCATCCGGACATATCATGTAGCTGTTTCTTACTCCATGCAAAACCGCTGCTTCCTGTGCTTCCAGGATGCCTGCAGCATGAGCAGGATTGGACACCGGACTACCGAACCTGGCGACTCCGCCCAGCGCCTCTACATCCACAACTCCGTCAAACTCAGGATCATCCTCGTCCTCCACAGCATAGGATGGCAATGTCATACACCCGGAAATGATGGTCAGAGAAAGAAAGGCAGCTAATATACGAGAACGGAACTTCTTTCTCTTTTTATTTTTAACTCCGATAAGATAATCTGTCATAACAATCTCCTCTATAAACGCATGTTTTTCGCCGTTTATCTCTGACATACCAATGTAGATCTGATTGGCTCCATTCTGCTGCATTTTTAGACATCACAAACAGTACTGAATATCTCTTCACATCATCTTCCTTTTAAACCGTAAATTCACTCAACCCTCACAATCGCTGCCAAATGCTCCTGATATTCTGAAAGTTGAGTATTCATACTTCCATTTAAAGCCTTAATCTGATTCTTCCGATGCTCCCAGATACCTGTCAACATATCCCAGTATCTCGTCAGCATTATCTCCGTCTTTTATATAGGTAATGTATCCTTGCAGCGAATCTGCCTTTGCTTTCAGGACTTTGGCGCGGGAATCAACAAAAATACGGCTTTCATACCTGCTGTTTCTCGCATCCTGCATGAGATTGCAGGCTGCGCTGTTTCCATCCAGAGCTATCATAACGGACTGACGACGCTTAAATATTTCATAGGCAAAGCTCTTGTAGGTACCAAGCGGAGATGATTCTATGGATACACGGACTCCGACATTGACATCCCTTAGTTTACTGATCTCTTCCTCAGTGGTTGTGGCAGGCACAAAAACAAAAATCTGATATCTGTCACCGGCTTGTTCCTGCACATACTTTTCATAGCCTGTCATGGAGGGTCCAACAACGAAAAACATCTTGCCCGGATCTCCTTTATTAATGAGATCATCCAACAGTTTACATTCCTGCTCACGGAGCTTCGTCACGTGATGGGCATTGTTGAAACTTCCTCCGGCAATGACTACAGGTATGAGATTTTCCGGCATCTCCTTTATCTTATCCTTGAATTCAAGGGTGCTGTCGTATTTTCTTTCTCCGCCATCAAGGTCCATAAATGCCTCTGACTCGGCATCGATCCTTTCCTTAAGGAATTCTTCCGGCGACATACCCTTGCACATTGCATAGAATTTCTGGATCTTTTCATTAAACTCAACCATGGACTTACTGAGTATGGCATCCTCCGCCTTACGCATCTTTAAAAAGTCCTTATGATTAAGCTCCAGCATACGCTCCAGAGACAGCTGTTCATCAATAGAATCCGTTCCGTAAAGTGCTCCGCCGTCTGTTCCCTGAATGCATGCTATACCGCTGTTTAAATACTGTTTTAATGGGTGGGTATCCAGTGTTGAAAGGTTATTGAGACGAACATTGGAAGTAATCTGGAATTCCAGCACAACCTTCAGCTCGCAAAGCTTTCTGATGAGTTCCCTGCCCTTTTCCGTATCAAGATCCGCAGTATAAAGTCCGTGACCTATTCTCATATGAGGAAAATTCTGATCCTCTGCCAATGCTTCCTCAACGCATTTAATACTGTTGAAAACATTATCCGGAAGGGAATCATTTTCACCTGCATGGATCCTCACAACATAGGACGGTATGTCCTTCGCTATCTTAACGATAGCTCCGATAACCGATTTAAGCTCGAGGATATCATTGATCTCCTCGCCCACAAAATCACTTCCCGCAATATACGGATCCACAGCCACGGCCTTCAGCACCTGAAGATTCTCAGTGAAATAATTGCCGCGGGCTACCTGATCCTTTAAAATAGTAAGTGGGATACGCCTGAGAGCAGCAAGAAATCTCAAAGTTACTCCGGTTTCTCTGGTGATCTTCGGCATAACCTCATGTATCTGCTGTAAGGTCTCCGCCGCTTCCTCTTTCTTCACAAGGGCTGTATCTGAAATTTCTGCATAAACGATTCCGTTTTTCTGGTAAGCTCTTGCAGTCCAGAGAAGCTTATCCTGATACAGTGTATTGTCGGCGTAATCCGGATTTCTCCTGTCCATCTCCATCTGCTTTAGTGCATTAACGATATCTTTATCCGGTACAGACTCTATATCCTTTATCTTTATTTTCTTCCGGGCTTCCACTCCCTTTGTGAATACATATCTGTAAATATATACTTTCTCAAGATTAGTGAAAACCGCCTGACCATCCTTCATCACCGCAAGGGATGCTCTTATCTTAGGAATGTTATAACGGCTTCCGGAAATATTGTTAAGGATCAGATCCGCAAAATTGATCTCAGTGTTGTCATCTATTTTTCTTTCGAGATATTTGCCCTGAAGACCGCTGTTTTTAAATTTCAAAGAAACCTTTTTTCTCTGCTCCTCCAGAGCTTCACGCTGCTCGGGAGTGATCTTCAGACCCAGCTTTTTGATGTAATAGTACGGATACCTTATCTGATGATGGATGCCCATGGCGATGAGAATATCCGGGCTCAGATTTGCACTTCTGTGGGTATGAAGATCCGTATGGAATTTCACATCCTCCCTGATGTAGGTTTTTACCAGAGTCTTCCTGATGTCCAGAAGATATCCCTTTGTCTGACTCATAAGAGTTTTGGCGATTGCAGGCACATAGGCCTTTCTCTCGATAGTCCCGTCGGGATAGATATTGGCAACCTTGGTATCTCCCATCCTGAGTATGTAGACCTTTTCATTTTCTCCATTAAAATAACAGGGAACCATGCCTTCGATCACCTTAAGTCCCTCTGAATTATAAGTAATGGGAAGATCACACACTTTGGCAAAATTTGTTATCAGATTCCCGGTGCCGTGGTTTGGAGTCTCAAGTATATAGGACATCACATCTTCCTTCATGCTTAAAGTTACGATAACATCCTTTTCCTTATCCAGATAGAATTTTCCAAAATATGCCATATTAAATACCTTTTCGATGTTAAAAGCTGTTGTCCGGTAGATTACCGGCAGTTCATGAAAACCGGATCTCAGCTCATAGTGCCAGCTCATCCAGTGTGTTGCCATAGGAGCTCAAGAATTCATCCATGAAGTCCTTTACCTCCGGAAGCTCTTCCTTCATCTTGTCCAGGGCTTTCAATGTTGATTTCTGTGCTGTAGTGAACTCTTTATTACCGGATCTTTCTTCTTCGATGCACTTGATGAGTGCCGATAGTTTATCGGCTGCTTTAACAAGCTTACGCATATACATTTCATCCTCATCCTCTATATCGGGCTTAAAGATACTGCTGAAAGCAGGTCTCAGATCATCCGGGAGTCTTTCCAGAAGATGATCCTCCGCTATACGTTCAACGGATTTGTAAGCATGCTTTATTTCTTCATTATAATACTTTACAGGAGTGGGCATATCTCCGGTAATGATCTCAGAGGCATCATGATAGATGCCGATGAGAGCAGCTCTTTCCCCGTCAAGATGTCTCCCGTATCTTACATTACCTATTATACATAAAGCATGGGAGATCATAGAAACTTCGACAGCATGTTCACTGAGGTTTTCCGGACGTGAGTTCCTCATTAGTGCCCATCTTTCGATATATTTCATTCTGGATATGGTTGCAAAAAAAGTATAATTATTCATTCTTTCTCCGATAATTAGAAATTTTTATAGTTATATTATTTTTCATCCCTGATTTTCCATTCTTAATACCGATCTCCCGAATGTCCCCGAAAATGATAAACGAGGGATTATATTATTATGAAATTTTTCTAATTTCGTAATATTTCATTTGGTTTTTGACGCTATTATAAATATACCTCATTTTTATGCATTATTCGTTTTGTTTTTAACGATCATACATTCGTTAATTTATGATTTGTTACCTTTAGAATCGGTTTTTGGGAGGGGGATAACATATGCAGCTTCAGATCAATGCCGGACAACGAAACCAGCTTTATAAAAAATGGAAAGAGGAATATAAAGTCCGTACCGACATGCACAAGGAGTTTCATAAAATAAAAAAGCGTTACCTTTTTGCGTATGCCTTTATTCTTCTGATGATGTACGGAGCCTACCAGATTTCTCTTAATTATGAGAAGTTCAGATTCTTTGAAGCATATGATCTTTATCAGATTTTCTTCACTGCTTGTCCTTTCTTCATCCTGCTACTGGCTATTCACGAGCTTGTGCTGTATAAAAGCATACCTGATCCTGAAAAGATGGAAATTGATAACTTTTTTGTATTCCTTTCCTACAACGAATTCAGCAAGACCACTAAGATCATGGCCATGCCGCTAAGCGAGCACTTTAAGCTAAAAAATGATCCGGAAGCAATCAGTAAAACAGAAAATTCAGAAAACTGCGTGATCATCGGTCAGGTAAATGAGACATAATCAAGAAGGGGAGCCTGCTCCCCTTCTTTTTATATTGCCAGTTTCTTGGCCTTCCTGTTTCTTATGGTTTCAACAATGGACAGCTTTTTCTTCTCTTCCTTAGGCATAACCTTGCCATCCCATGTATTGAAAATCTCCATCATCTTTCCTGTAAGCTGCCCTATGGTCATCTGCGAAGCAGCGTCTATGTACTGAAGCATCTCCTCATCAGCAGTGATCTTATCTATCCTCCACTCAGCATCACCTATACTTCCAAAGCCTTTTTCGATGCTGTTTTTTTCCTTGTCTACGATGTCAAAGGTTTTCCCTTCACCTGAAACAACATAGTATATTCCGTGTTTTATTCCGACTATTCCGTTTTTATATTCTTTAAACTTTGCCATTTTAACCCTTCTTATCCCACATTGTTGGCTTCTGTGCTATCTGCTCATAATCATTTACCAGACTTGCCAGTAACCGCTTATAGGTTGTAGTTTTTGTATCTTCCGGTGTTGCTTTTATCCAGTCATAGTAGTGAGACATATAATCCGTAGCCCAGGCATCATAAGCATCAATCCGGATCTGTCCGGGTTTAAGATTCTTTATGCATGCATGATAAAGATTATCAATCTGATCCTCTGAAAAATCCTTGTAGGTTGCCATGTAAAATATCGGATAAACCGTCTCATCCGCTCTCTTTTCAGCAAGCTCTTCTGCATTGGCAGCATCTTCCACCACTTCATCAACAGTAAAGAGCTCTTCTTCCGACTCACTCCGCATGAAATCCTTACCGAAAAATGATTCTTCGAGAGTCATCTGATGAGGTTCGGTATCATCGATGATATTGTCAAAATTGCCTTTGTACTCTGAATCCAGAATGCTCTGGGTTTCCTTTAACTCTCCGCTGGTCTTTGCATCCATCAGGAATTTTATACGTACCGGACGGCGATACTTTTTGCCCATGGCATCGGTTTTTAATGCCACATACGCGATTTTTATATCTGTATAATGATTTATCTCTTCCTTTGCCGGAGCAAGTACATCTCTTTCAAAAAATGAAAACTTAGACCAGCTCTTCGGGATCTTCGCTATATTTTTTCCTTTTTTGTTCGGATCCGGTTCCCAATCGGCTATCTTTCTCATAAAGTCATTGTCCGTACCGGTTCCAAGCTCAAATGTCCAGGTCTTATTATTGAACTGATAGGATCTCAAAAGATCAAAGATTCTCGGACTGTACTTATGCGTCATAAGCGAGGTCTCTTCAAGACGTGGCGCTATATAATACTTTTCCTTGTCGGTCATAAGGTTATAGAGAAACGGAAACATATCCTCATGGAATTTTATTTCTACATCACCGCTTCCGGGATCCATATGCACAACATTAAGCCAGTGGACCATTGCTTCCTTGCCGCTTTCCAATGTTATCCACCAGGTTTTCTGTCCTATATCATTAAGTATTGCCTTTGTATTGGTATAGCTCAACTTATTGGCTGATGCACTGCGATGTATGATCTGCTGGAACTCGCTGCAGTTAAAGGTATATACCGTATTGATATCATCCGTGGGCTTTATCTTAGAGATGAGATAATTTACGGCTTTACTTTCAACCAATGTAAGCGAGAATTTTCCCTCCTGAACCATCTTTGTGCTTTTGGCAACCTTTTGTTTTCGAGCTTTTTCTATACTGTGACTCATAAAAATAAAAACTCCTGTAATTCGCTGAATTTCTGAACGGAATTTTAATCAAACTTCTTTTAACATATCATAAGCAGACTGCACCGAAAGTTGAGTGATCATACGGATTATTCTCTCTTATTGATTAAATCCTATTGTAAAGTAAGATAAAGTGTATTTCAATGATTCCGGCACCGTAAATTAACTCAACTTTTACGTATTTTTTCTCAACCTTCCGTATTTCCACTCACTTTTTGGCAGGTTTTTTACGTAAATTCTCTATAATTTCCGTATGCGAACTCAACTTTCACATAATGTCATACTCCTAAAAGCGTATCTCATCCGTAAATTTATTCAACTTTCAGAATTTCTTGCCTTTCGGATATTATTTTCCGTAAATTTACTATACTTTCATCAGTTCAAAAACACTATTGCCGTATAATAACTCAACTTTCCCTATAAATCTACCGTCAATTCTCTCAATTTCAAGCAGGGTATTCCGTAATAATCACCAACACTTCCGTAAATTCACTCAACTTTTAATTGCGGTTCTGTTCCGATTATCCGTAAAAAGACTCATTCTTCGTATTTTCGCTCCGTAAATTTACTCACCTTTTCTATAGATCCCTGATAATCATTTTTATTTCCGATTAAATAAAGTTCCGTACAATCACTCAACTTTTACCTGCTACATCAACCTAAAAACCTTTGATTTTACGTGCTTTTCCCTACAATTACAGGTACCGTATAATCACTCAACTTTTTGTACCGTACGCACTACCGTTTAGCCGTAAAATCAATCAATTCCCATATTTCTATCCGTAAATTTACTCACCTTTTTTATTGATTTCCTTTATAAACGTATGTTTTTCACCGTACAAAAACTCAATATTTACGTACTATCACTCACTGTTTAACGTACTTCCACTCTCTATTCTCCGTATATCCGCTCTATTTTCAACGTATATGTACTCAACTCTGACGGGATTTCTTCTATAAGATTATAAAATAAATAGAATATATAGATTAATATTATCTACTACTACAATACCGTGCCCCGACCGTAAATTTACTTAACTTTCAAAATCATGAAGCTGTAGTAGTTGTTTTTCATTATCTTTTTAAATTAAAAACACCAATGATAAAGCGAACCAGGCTTTATTCATTGGTGTTTTGTACTTTGATATTTCTAAATCCGGATCAAGTAGTCAGAACAAATCAAATTATATTTTGTACGTAAATTTACTCACACTTTATTTTTCTAAGTCTTATATATCTGAGATCAGGGATTGAAGATCATCTATGATGGTTCTGATCTTTTGTACATCGTTCTTACTGAACTGATATCCTCTCTTCTCTTTTCGTTTAACCAGCTTTATGACATTGTCATTTATCTTGGATATCATTTCATTTACGGCAATGGGTGCCGAAATGCCTATAGATTTATTAAGCTGTTCCTCATCTGCTTCTTTAGCTTCTTTAAGGATCTTATGGTATTTATCTGCTTTTTCCTTAGCTCTTCTAAGCTGAGCCTGAGTATTGATAAGTTCAAGTGAAGAGCTTTCATCGGATTCCTGATCGCTGTTAACCAGAGATTCCAGTTCCAGGGTTTTGTTCTTCAACCTCAGGATTTCATTCTCTTGTTCCTTGAGCTTTTGCTCATTTTCGCGAAGCTTTTCTTCAGCAGCTTTTTGTGCGGCCTGTCTTTCTTCATCCTGAGATTTTAACTGTTGATATTCGTCATCAGTTACAGCCTCGCCATGTTCATTAATATAATTCAATATATAGTTCTGAACATCTATGCTTCGTGATGCATATTGGTTTGCCTGATTGATTGAAATTTTTTCTTCATCAAGCAATGTCTGGAGACCTACAATGAGATTCTTGTTGATCGAATCATACTTTCTGATCTGTCTTGAAGAAATAGAAAGTTTTTCTGCAATTCTGTCGTATAACTTCTTTTCGATGCCTCTGCTCTGAAGAAGTTCCATAAGTCTGGAAACTCTTTTTCTCATATCTCCGGGATGTGAGGACTCTGATACAGCATCATAGTTCATAAGGAGATTTAACTCCTCAAGCTCTGTCCATGGGATATCATCCCTGAGGATCAATGCAGGAAGCTTTCTGTGCATGAAGGAAGGGTTTCTCTCAAGTATCAGAGAAAATGCGGCATATCTTCTGTGACCTGAAATAATAATAAAGTTACCGGTTGCTTTTCCGCTTCTTTCTTCTCCACCTTCAAATTCTCTTGCTACGACGATGGCTGACTGGAATCCGTTTCTTTCGATGTTTTCTGAGAATATATCAATATCTGTGTCGTCGATATCTCTATTGTTAGGGAATGTGACCAGTTTCTCATACTGGATCATTTCGATCTTTGATCCGTTACCTAGGTCAAGACTTACAGTATCAAGCTTCTTTTGTGTATTTTGAAATAATATAGCCGCGTTGTTATATCCAAGGGGTGCGGCATCTTTTTTTGCTGCCATTTAACTCCTCCTATTCTAAAAATCCTGGTTTTTGAGTCTTAATATCCGAAACTAAGATGAAGATGCGGTCAGCCTTGAAGACTTTTTATATCCATTATGCAATTCTTGTTTCTAAGATTTTTTTAATGCTTATCCATCTCAAATCTGGTTTTGGCATTTGAGTATTTTCTAAGGAGTTTCTTGTAATCATCCAGATCGATCAAAGACAACTGCTGAGCGACATTTATGTAGTCGGTTCCTGCATTGGTCTTTTTATCGTAAAAGTAAATAGGCATATATCTGGAAAGAGATTCAGCGATATTGTTATCATCTCTTATTACTGACTTTAATGCTATATTCTGGAACATGGCATCGTATGCTGAATACTTCTGACGTACAAGGGTGGTTCTTGCTTTAACATGTGCAAGGAGTACACCTATGATCTGTAATTCACTGTTGTAATCTGCCTGTATTCTGTAATAGTCCTGTATTACGTCTGCAATTCCATCGTAAGAAAAGTTCGCAGAGTCAACCGGGATAAGTACGTAATCAGATGCTATCAATGACATATCCGAAAAGCTGTCGGCTGCAGGGTTATTGTCAATGATTATAGTGTCATAGTCTCCTTTTACCTTATCAAGGACTTCCTTAAGTCTGAAAAGATCCTTTTCCTGATAGCCGTTTGAATAGAAGAACTGATCCGGTCTTTTAACATGTTTGTTATTGGGAAGTACATCTACTCCAAATTCTGAATGTACCAGCACTTCCTCAAGTGTGGCATCACCGAAAAGCAGGTCTGTTATATCAGGATTTTCTTCATTAAAAGCTCTGTATACCTGGCTTGAATTACCCTGGCAGTCCATATCGACTATGAGGGATTTTTTACCTACCAGTGTAGGTACACACGCAAGTTCTACGCAGCTGGTGGTCTTACCTACGCCACCTTTTTTATTGAATGCACAAATAATGCTCATTTATTCCTCCGTACAGATGTTCTGTAAAAAATATATCACATTTATTGTACTATATTATTTGCATAAATGAAATATTTTTGATATATATTTTTTCTTTTGCTATTTTGTATGGTAACAAATTAGTCGGTGGGCCAGGGGGACGGGGTTGGTGGACTAGCGACTGAACCAATGGTATTTAGATTGACCATTCATCCATTCTAATGCTATGGGGTAACAAAAATTTAAT
>JAGAGL010000132.1:0-9744 GCA_017627595.1 Oribacterium sp.
CGCCGGCGAGAACCGTCCCCAATGGATTTCTGCTTTTTTTTTACAGTTCATTTTTTATTCACAATTGCATTTGGTTAAAGTTCTTGACATAGATTTACAAGGCGAGTATTATAAATTTCAGATGTTAGCACTCCAATATTTTGAGTGCTAACAAAAAATACAGAAGGAGGCGGAGAGATGGAACTGGATCAACGTAAGATTGTTATCCTTACCACGATAATCAAAAACTACCTTGAGACCGGAGAACCGGTAGGCTCACGAACCATAAGTAAGTATTCCGGATTGAATCTCAGCTCTGCCACCATCAGAAATGAAATGAGTGATCTGGAGGAGATGGGGTATATAGTTCAGCCTCATACTTCGGCAGGTCGTATCCCCAGTGACAAGGGCTACAGGTTTTATGTTGATCAGCTCATGGAAAATCATAAGCATGAGATTGACGATGTGAAAACCGAAATGTTTGAAAAGGTGGATCGCCTGGAGACAACATTAAAAACACTTGTCAGAAACCTTGCTGAGAATACTAAATATGCAGCGGTGGTCACAGGACCCTCTATCAGAACAAACAAGATCAAGTTCATACAGACTTCTCTTGTGGATGCAAGGAGACTGCTTCTTGTCGTTATGATGCAGGGAAATATCGTAAAGACTTCATCAGTGGTTTTGGACGGTGCAGAGGAGCTTGACTTCAACAGAGTTCTGAGCATTAACATGCTTCTCAATGATGTACTTAACGGACTGAGCGTTGAAGACATCACCGAAGGACGTATCGGACAGCTTCTTGCAAGGACAAGCTATAAGGGTACTGTAAAGGCCATAGTTGACAGCATTCTCAATATGCTGGATATCAACCTCGGGGAGAGTCAGATATATACTTCCGGAGCAACCAACATTTTCAAGTATCCGGAGCTTGTGGATTCCGATAATGCATCAAAGCTTATAAGTGCATTCGAAACAAAGGATGAACTTGCTTCTCTTGTAAAGGAATCACAGGAGCAGACTGACGGAAAGAAGCCTATACAGGTTTATATCGGAGAAGAATCTCCGCTTCAGAATATGACAGACTGCTCGGTTATAACAGCCAATTACGAGCTTGGAAACGGACTGAAGGGAACCATAGGAGTCATAGGACCGAAACGAATGGACTATGAAAAGGTATTGGAGATACTCAGTAAGCTTCAGAGTGAGATGGATCAGGCATTTCAGTAGCTAAGGTTAAAAAGGCTGCAGGGCAGCTTAAGATATAAAGATCCGGTAAGGATTAAGGACAGGAGGTTATCTTGAAGGACGAAGAAATAAAGAAGTCTTCCGAAGAACAGGGTACAGAAGAAATAAAAGAAGAAAATGTTGAGGAGACCATGGAAGAGTCTCAGGAAAACAAGGAAGCAGCAGAGGACTCTGAGAATGCGGAAGCTTCAGAAAATGATGAAGCTGAGGCTAAAGATGATGAAAATGCGGCTGAGGATGACGAAACCGTAAAAATCAAGGAAAAGTACGAGGCAGAAATAGCCGATCTTAAGGATAAATACACAAGGCTTTATGCGGAGTTTGACAATTTCCGCAAGCGTACTGAGAAGGAGAAGATCCAGAATTTCGACTTCGGTGCCAGAGAAGTGATCGAGAAGCTTCTCCCGGTGGTTGACAATTTTGAAAGAGCTCTGGGAACTGTAGAGAAGGAAGATGAAGAGGATGCTTTCACAAAGGGTGTCCAGGGAATCTACAAGCAGATTGAAAAACTGTTCGAGGATCTTCAGGTCAAAGCCATCAAGGCTGAGGGCGAGAAATTCGATCCGAACCTCCACAATGCAGTTATGACAGATACAGAAAGCGATGCACCTGAGGATACAGTCACACAGGATCTTCAGAAGGGTTACACCTATAAGGATCAGGTGATCAGACACAGCATGGTTAAGGTGAAGAAATAGAAAACATTAAAAGCAATGGTCCAGTAACACTCGGCGGGAGTCAAAAGCTCTGCCGTTATAAAATATAAAGAAATCCAGTTTTTTATAGATAGAAAAGGAGAACAATATGGGAAAGATAATTGGAATTGATTTAGGTACAACAAACAGCTGTGTAGCAGTTATGGAAGGTGGAAAGCCTACTGTTATTGCAAATGCAGAGGGCCTCAGAACAACACCTTCAGTTGTGGCATTTACAAAGAATGGTGAGAGACTTGTTGGTGAGCCTGCAAAGCGTCAGGCTGTAACCAATGCTGACAGAACCATCTCTTCAATCAAGAGACACATGGGTTCAGACTATAAGGTAAGCATTGACGGTAAGGACTATACTCCTCAGGAGATTTCAGCTATGATCCTTCAGAAGCTTAAGGCTGATGCCGAGGCTTATCTCGGTGAGAAGGTAACTGAGGCTGTTATCACAGTTCCTGCATATTTCAACGATGCTCAGCGTCAGGCAACAAAGGATGCCGGAAAGATCGCAGGTCTTGATGTTAAGCGTATCATCAATGAGCCTACAGCTGCAGCTCTTGCTTACGGTCTTGATGAAGGTAAAGAGCAGAAGGTTATGGTTTATGACCTTGGTGGTGGTACATTTGATGTTTCTATCATCGATATCGGAGATGGTGTAATCGAGGTTCTTTCAACAAACGGTGATACACGTCTCGGTGGTGATGATTATGATAGCCGTATCCAGAACTGGATGGTTGAGGAGTTCAAGAAGGCTGAGGGTGTAGATCTCAGCAAGGACAATATGGCTCTTCAGAGACTTAAGGAAGCAGCCGAGAAGGCTAAGAAGGAGCTTTCTGCGTCAACTACAACAGATATCAACCTTCCTTTCATTACAGCAACTGCTGAGGGTCCCAAGCACCTTGATATGACTCTTACAAGAGCTAAGTTTGAGGAGCTTACATCTGACCTTACAGAGAGAACAGCAGTACCTGTACAGAATGCACTTCGTGATGCAGGACTTACATCCGGTGAGCTTGACAAGGTTCTCCTGGTTGGTGGTTCAACACGTATGCCGGTTGCTCAGGATAAGGTTAAGCAGCTTACAGGAAAGGAGCCAAGCAAGACTCTTAACCCTGATGAGTGCGTAGCTATCGGTGCAGCTATCCAGGGTGGTAAGCTTGCAGGTGATGCCGGTGCCGGTGACGTTCTTCTTCTGGATGTAACACCACTTACACTTTCTATCGAGACACTTGGCGGCGTTGCCACACCTCTTATCAAGAGAAATACAACAAT
The DNA here is from genome assembly GCA_017627595.1 of Oribacterium sp. GTDB lineage: Bacteria > Bacillota > Clostridia > Lachnospirales > Lachnospiraceae > Oribacterium. The sequence continues at coordinate 3,204 of JAGAGL010000132.1, forward strand.
CCCTACAAGAGCTTCTCAGGTATTCTCAACTGCTGAGGATAACCAGACAGCTGTGGACATCCATGTAGTACAGGGTGAGCGTGAGTTCGCAAGAGATAACAAGACTCTCGGTCAGTTCAGACTTGACGGAATCCTTCCTGCAAGACGCGGAATGCCTAAGATCGAGGTAACTTTCGATATTGATGCAAACGGTATCGTTAATGTATCTGCAAAGGATCAGGGAACAGGCAAGGAGCAGCACATCACGATCACATCCGGATCAAACATGAGCAAGGAGGATATCGATAAGGCTGTTAAGGAGGCTGCTCAGTATGAGGCAGCTGATAAGGAAAAGAAGGAAGCTATCGAGACAAGAAACGGTGCTGACTCTATCGTATTCCAGACCAAGAAGGCTCTTGAGGATGTAGGCGATAAGATTTCAGGCTCTGATAAGGCACAGGTTGAGGCTGACCTTAAGGCTCTCGAGGATGTTCTTGCAGCTAACCCCCTTGAGTCCATCACAAAGGACGGCGCTGAGAAGATTAAGGCAGCTCAGGAGACACTTATGAAGTCTTCACAGGCTCTCTTCTCAAAGGTTTATGAGCAGGCTCAGGCATCTCAGGGCGCAGCCGGTGCTCAGGGATCGGCAGATCAGGGTGCTCAGCAGAGCAGTGCCGATGACAATGTTGTTGACGGTGACTTCAAGGAAGTATAAAATCATAAATCGTCGTTTTATTAAATGCCTCCGGCGCATTGCGTCGGGGGCAAATGTTGATATATTGCTAGGAGTAAAACATGGCAGAACAAAAGCGGGACTATTATGAAGTCCTCGGTGTAGATAAAAATGCTGATGATGCAACCATAAAGAGAGCTTTCCGTAAGCTTGCGAAAAAGTATCATCCGGATGCAAATCCCGGTGATGCTGCGGCGGCTGAGAAGTTCCGTGAGGCAAATGAGGCATATGCGGTTCTTTCGGATGAACAGAAGAGAAGAGCATATGATACATACGGTCATGCTGCATTTGACGCAAACTCGGCTGCAGGACAGAGCAGCGGTTTTGGCGGATTCGATTTTGGGGGTATGGATTTCTCGGATATATTCGGAGATATCTTTGGCTTCGGAGGATCCCGTGGCGGTTTTTCCTCATATGGAGGCAGTGCGGCTAATCAGGCAACTCGTGGACAGTCAATCCGTACCGGAGTTCGTATCACTTTTGATGAAGCCATCAAGGGCTGTAAAAAGACAGTTAAGATAAGATATAAGGACGAGTGTAAGAAATGTAACGGAACCGGCGCAAAGCCGGGAACACAGCCTGAGACCTGTACAAGATGTAATGGCCGCGGTCAGGTGGTTGTTACAAGACAGAGCATGTTCGGAACCATACAGCAGGTAACTACATGTCCTGACTGTCAGGGATCCGGAAAGATCGTCAAAGAGAAATGTCCTGACTGTCATGGTGACGGATATATTACAACTCAGAAGAATATCGAGATCACCATTCCTGCAGGCATCGATGATGGACAGACACTTCGTCGTTCTGGCGGCGGAGACCCCGGAACAAACGGCGGTCCGAGAGGAGATCTTCTTGTTGATATAGCTGTATCACAGCATCCGTTCTTCAAGCGTCAGGGTACAAACATTTACTCCACAGAGGAAATAAGCTTTGCAACAGCTGCTCTGGGAGGCAAGAAGGTTATCCGTACAGTAGACGGTAATGTAGAACTTCAGATCAAGCCGGGAACTCAGTCTGACACAAAGACAAGACTGAGAGGTAAAGGTGTTCCGAGCCTTAATAACCCGGATGTTCGTGGTGACCAGTATGTTACCATAGTTGTAAATATTCCTTCTTCACTCAACAAGGAGCAGAAGGAAGCTCTCAAGGCCTTCGCAAAGACCTGCGGAGAGACAATAGATGTTTAATAAACAATACCGGGAGTAACAATTCTGTCGGTACATATATAGGGCAGAGCCGGAGGAATGATCCTTTAGCTCTGCCTTTTTTGATAAAAGTTAATTACTCTTCCTAAGATTTTAGTCGAGGGTGAACCAGTGGGGACGGTTCTCGCCGGCGAGAACCGTCCCCACTGGCTTGGCTCTGCTTTTTTTATGTTTAGAGTTAATTGCTGTGTCGGGAGTGTATACTGTTCGGGTTACTTTTTATAGCCAACGCGCAGGGGAGCAATTGGTTCTTTCTTCTCGATTAAGGGTTTTACTTTTTATGCCTACTTGTTATAATAGCGAAGATTTTATTGATATAGTTCGTGTGAAAGCAGGTTGATATGCATCATTTTTTTGCAGATAAATCGGATATAGATACAGATAACCGCAGAGTCCGTCTGACAGGTGACAATTACAATCATTTGAAGAACGTCCTTCGTGTAAGAGTGGGTGAAAAAATACTTATCTCTGACGGAGAAGGAACTGATTATGAATGTGATGTGATGGAAGTTCATGATGAGAACTTTATAAAAGAGGCAAGAGAGACTGGAGCTTCTTCTGTTTCCGAGCCGGAGGTGATTCTGCATATAAACTTTGTTGAAGAGATACATGAACTCCCTGCTGATATATACCTTTTTCAGGGACTTCCCAAGCAGGACAAGATGGAGCTTATTATACAGAAGGCAGTAGAGCTTGGAGCTCATGCGGTGATCCCGCTGGATTCGAAAAACACGGTCATCAAGCTTGACGATAAAAGACAGCAAAAGAAAACCGGGCGCTGGCAGGCTATAGCGGAGGCCGCTGCAAAGCAGTCCAAACGTTCCATCATTCCCGAAGTGATGCCGGTAATGAAGTGGAATCAAGCCATGGATTTTGTGAAGGACTTTAACCTTAAGCTGATTCCTTATGAAAATGCCAAAAGCATTAAGCACACCATGGAAGAGCTGAGAAAGCTTCCCGATCATGGCAGGATTGCGGTATTCATCGGTCCTGAAGGCGGCTTTTCGGATTCGGAGATAGAAGATGCCCTTCAGCACGGAATAGAGCCCATAACCCTTGGCAAGCGTATTCTCAGAACAGAGACCGCTGCTATAACTAGCCTCAGCGTACTGATGTTGATGCTGGAAGCAAAAGCTGATGAAGAAAACCAATAAGGATTGTTGATGATCAGGGGCTTCTGATGATTTCAGACAGGTATTTCTATCGAAGCTGCAAATAAAGACAGATATATACCATATCCGATGAAAAAACAGGATTTGACAGATATTCACCATGTACGGTGATAGAACAGGATTCATAAAAGATGAGAGAAATATATTTTGACAATTCAGCCACAACAAGGGTTTATCCTGAGGTTGTGGAGCTTATGAAGAAGACAATGGAGGAGGATTACGGTAATCCCTCTTCAAAGCATATAAAAGGTTTTGATGCGGAGAAGTATTTCCGTACAGCCCGGGAACAGGTTGCAAACACTCTGAAGGTTAAACCAAAGGAGATAATATTTACATCAGGCGGCACAGAATCAAACAATACAGCCATCTTCGGAACGGCCCTTGCAAAGCGTAAGCAGGGAATGCACATCATATCTTCCCAGGTTGAGCATGCAGCCATCTACAAGCCGTTGGATACATTGGCAGAACTTGGATACGAGATCACTTATCTTCCGGTAGACAGTAAGGGACACATAAATCTTAACGACCTGAGAACTGCCATAAGACATGATACCATCCTTGTTACCATCATGCATGTGAACAATGAGATAGGTGCCATAGAGCCGGTGGAAGAAATAGGAAAGCTGGTTAAGGTATGTAATCCCAACACCTGGTTCCACACAGATGCAATCCAGTCCTACGGAAAACTGACCATACGTCCTAAGAAGCAGAATATCGATATGCTCTCTGTATCCGGTCACAAGATTCACGGACCTAAGGGAGTTGGATTCCTTTACGTGGATGAGAAGATCCGCCTGAGACCAATGATCTATGGAGGCGGACAGCAGGAGGATATGCGTTCCGGAACCCACAATGTTCCCGGAATCGCAGGTATGGGACTTGCGGCAGAACTTGCCTACAGGGATCATGATGCGAAGATCGCGCGTATAATGGATATAAAGAACTATTTTATTGATGAAGTATCAAAGATCGATGGAGTAACTGTGAATTCAGAAAGAGGTGATGCCTCGGCACCTAACATTGTATCCGTTTCCTTTGAAAAGGTCCGTGCAGAAGTTCTTCTCCACGCGCTGGAGGAAAAAGGCATTTATGTAAGTTCAGGCTCAGCCTGCTCCTCAAATCATCCCGGTATTTCCGGAACCCTGAAGGCAATAGGTGTGAAACCCGAGCTTCAGGATTCCACCATCAGATTTTCCTTCGGAGTATTCAATGAAAAGGAAGAAGTTGACCTCTGTATGGAGGCTTTAAAGGAGCTTGTTCCGGTACTGAGAAGATTTACAAGATTCTGATGAGTGATGGTTCATGATACTATAATGCAGTTTATGATGTAAGAAAGTTCATTATAAACCTAATGGCAGTACATAGTCGTTTATTAAAATTTGAGACAATTGCTTCTGAGGTTTTATAACAGGAGCAAAGAACATTGAAAGGCGATAATATGGTTTGGAGAAAATTCACAATTCATACAACTACTGAGGCAGAGGATATCCTGAGTGCAAATCTTGCGGATCTCGGACTTGACGGAGTTCAGATAGAAGACAAGATCCCTCTTTCTGAAGATGACACCAAAGGCATGTTCATCGATATCCTTCCCGACATCGGACCGGATGACGGAAAGGCAGATGTAAGCTTCTACGTAGAAGTTCTGTCACCTGAAGACAAGCAGGACAGAATCGAGAAAGCAAAGAAGTATATGGAAGACCCATCCGTAGATGCAAGCTATATGCCAAATACATCCAATGTTTACACTCCCGCAGAACTTAAACAGCTTCTTCAGGAAGTGGAGGAAATGATAGAAGAAATGCGAAACTACTGTGAGGTAGGAGAAGGAACCATCGAAACTTCGGAGACAGAAGATAAAGACTGGATCAACAACTGGAAGACCTTCTTCCATCCATTCACAGTAGGGGACATTCTCATAAAGCCAACCTGGGAAGAAATCCCCGAAGGAGACGAAGATAAGCTCCTCATAGAAATAGATCCCGGAACAGCCTTCGGAACCGGAATGCATGAAACAACCCAGCTCTGCATCCGTCAGATTCAAAAGTACATGAAAAAAGGCGACGAAGTTGCCGATATCGGAACAGGTTCCGGCATCCTCGGCATCACAGCCCTCAAGCTTGGTGCAGGCCATATCTACGGCACAGACCTCGATGAAGAAGCGGTTCCCGCAGTTCACGATAACCTGAAAGCCAACAACCTTCCTGAAGACAGCTTCGACATGGTAGTCGGCAACGTAATCGGCGACGAGACAGTCAAGTCTGACATGGGCCTCGGAAAATACGACATCGTCGTTGCCAACATCCTCGCCCCGGTCATCGTCCTCCTCACCGGAGAAGTGGGGCCTCTCCTCAAAAAAGACGGCCTCTTCATAACCTCCGGCATCCTGAACGAACGTGAGCAGGAAGTAGTCGAAGCCTTCAAGTCCCACGAAGACCTCTGGGAAATCCTCGAAATAAATCACCAGGGCGAATGGGTGAACGTCACCGCCCGCAAGAAATAACCCTTGGTATTATCCCCCTTTGCCGATGGTCGAATTCATATAAACACAGGATGCATACTTGTTAACACAGCTACAGGCTGTTTTAATCGAGGTAGCTGCTGTACAGGCAGCTATCGCCGAGTCACGTCAGTAAAAGATGCAAGCTGTTTTTTGGGAACTTTTGAAATCTCCAAAGATTTCATGAAGCAAAGTATGAGGATTTATCATCCGGAAAATACTTTCCATTACCCAGAAAAGTTTGAAATAAAGCTATTTCTAGTATAGGGTGTCTGCAAAGACACCCTATCTTTTTTTACACAAAAATAATTTCAACCAGGCTGTAATGAGAGCTAGACACAAGAAATTGTTGACTGCATTCGACTAAAATTCGAAGCGTTTGTTTCGAAAATCGTAACACAAAAAATGGTCCATTTTTGATTTTGTTTCGAAAATCGAAACTTTGAAGGAGGTTTAAAAATGTCGGAATTTACAGCTAAGAAGCTTAAAGAAGCATGTGTGAGAGCAGGATTGTCACAGGATGAAGCAGCTAGTCTTATGAAGTTGAATAAGAGAGCTATCAGTCAGATTGAAGCGGTACAGAGAAATTTATATGCTGATGAGCTTGCATAGTTGGCTAGAATATAATGATTTGTCAATTATTGAATAGATGTTTTGCTTTAAATCCGGGTGTTTATCTACACCTGGAAATTTTTTTGAAAAATTTAAGATGTAACCATTGACATTACATCAAAACGGCGTTATATTAACGCCATCAGATGAAACTGCTGCGGTTACATCAATGAACTTTTTAACATTCGAGGATAATTACCTCGCAGGGCAGAGCCCGGAAAGGAAAATAATCATGACAAATAAGGAAAAAGCATTAGCACTCATCGGAACATTCGTATCAGGAGATACAGCAAAGGCAAAAGAACTTTTGGCGCCTGGCTATATTCAGCATAACCTGGCA
>JAGAGL010000133.1:0-8076 GCA_017627595.1 Oribacterium sp.
CCCGCAAGTGCTTCATCGAATATCCTACGGACAATAGCAGCGGCTTCCGGGTCTATTATATTCATAGCCTTATTCTCAGGGTCTTTCATATATCCAAAAGGCGGATCACCGGCAGCCCTCCGACCCTTCTTGCGGCTCTGAAGCTTGCCTGTCTTTTCCTTCATGGACAGGTCTTTACTGTAGGCATCATAGACTATCGTCCGCATGACTACATCGAGCCCGCCTGTCGTTCCCTTATAATCCCTGCTGTCATAATTATCATTTACCGAGATATATCTCACATTCAGGAAAGGAAACAGGCACTCAAGATAGTCGCCCATTTCTATGTAATCCCTCGAAAACCTCGAAAAATCCTTTGAAATGCAGAGATTGAACTGTCCGTCCCTTATCCGGTTTATCATACGCTGAAAAGCCGGTCTGTCCGTATTCGTTCCGGTAAAGCCGTCGTCCACGAACTCAGTTCTCGGATAATTGCAAAGTTCCTCATTGTTATCAAGGAACCTATGGATGAGGCTTCGCTGGTTGACCACGCTGTTGCTCTCGTCTCTGCTTTTCCCTGTCTCTTCATCCGCCATGGACAGCCTTATATAAATGGCGATTCTTACATCATCCACAACTGCTCTCCTCCTCTCCCCTGATCTGTGAAATATATCCTTCCGTAAGGTCAAATATATCCTGATACTTCATGATGATCTCCAACCTGCCATCGTCATAAACCGAAACCTTTTCAACGACGGCATCTACCACATCCTGTGTCAGCTTTCTGACATTACGGATGCCCTTCATCATCTTTATCCACCTGTTCTCTGAGGAAAATGCCTCAATATAGTCATTTCTCTTCTGCATGAACGCTTCAAGCTGCCTGTTAAGCTGCTCATATTCACGCTCATAGGTGTCCTTCATATAGAGGTATTCCTCCTCATCAATGATCCCGTCAGCATAATCCTCATAGAGCTTCGTCCGTCGCTTCTGCATATTGCCGGCCTTTACCGAAAGGCTCTTGACCACATCATTGAGACGCTTGCGAACAGCCTTTTCAGCCCTGCTGTTTTTAAGCCTGTCAATCATCTCCTCATAATCAAGAGCCAGTTTCATCTGCATCCTGACCGCTTCAAGCACCTTTTTATCAACTGCTTCCTGTGTTATCCTGTGACATGAGCATCCAAGCTGTCTCCTGATCTGGCTGGAGCTGCAATAGTAATCCGCATACCAGTGTTTATCCTTTACATCCATCTGATGTCTGTGGAAGTACATACGGTATCCGCAGTCGGCACAGAAAATCCTACCGTCAAACAGGTCGATCATTTTCGCCCTTGCCTTTGCGGTTTTCTTCATGCTCTCCTGCCTTTTCTCTGAGTTCTTTTGCATGATGCCATGAACCTTTTCATATAATTCCTTTGAAACAAGCGGCTCATGGGCATTTTCTATCACATACCACTCGGAATCCGGCACTTTTTCAAGCCTTATGCCCTTGTATATTGCGCTGTGCCTGCATCCATATACCCTTTTCCCGATATAGGCAGGATTCGCCAGGATATCATAGATTGTACCCTGTGACCAGGGATTTGGATTATACTTCCCATTTTCCAGATATTTCGGAGCTTTTGCCTCGTCAAGCTTCTCAGCGATCCTTCTCTTTGACACTCCCTCGGAAAACCACCTAAAGATATCCCTTACAAACGGCGCAGTAACTTCATCGGGGATGATATTGATATGCTCATCATCCCACTTGTATCCATAAGGTATCTGCCGCCACTTGAACGTGCCCTCTTCCATCTGGATACGTAGTGCCGCCTCAACCTTCCTTGAAATATCCTTGGAATAAAGATCGTTAATCAGGCTCTGCAACGGAACCATAAGGCTTTCATTCGTGCCATCGGTCTTTAAGGTGTCAAACCTCTCCTTTACCGAGATAAACCTCACATCAAGCTCTGGGAAAACGCTCTCCAGATAGGTTCCTGTCTCTATGTAATTCCTTGCAAACCTTGAAAGGTCACGGACAACGACCGCTTTTATGACTCCTGCCCTGACATCCTCCATAAGCTCGTCAAATGCCGGACGGCGCATGACCGTCCCCGTCCATCCGTTATCCTGATAGACTCTCACAAGCTGAAGATCCGGCATGTCCCTGATATATTCCTTGCATACATCTATCTGGTTCTCAATAGCCGCTCCGTCATCATCCTTGCCGCTGTTCTCCACTGAAAGCCTTGCATATATGGCTGTCGGGAATATATCCGTAGCAGGAGCAGTGACAACAGGCGTGATATCTGTATTCCTTCTGCTCTTTCGTCCCATGCTGCACCTCCTACTGAGCCAGCGGAAGAAGATCCGCATTCTTTCCTATAAATTCAGTGACCCTGCGGTATTCATCCCCGTACTTAAAGGAAACCTCAACGCCATGCTTTTCATAGATAAAGACCTTATCCACCAGAGCCATAAGGACACGCCTTGTAAGGGCTTCGATACCTTCATACCTGCGAAAAAGCGTAACCCACGCTCTCTCGGTGTCTCTTGACACCGTTGCATCCTTTTTCTCCCGGCGTACACGCTCCAATGCCGCATTCTTTTCATCGAGCATTGCCGTGTACTGGTTACGGAAGTCCGCATATTCCTTCTTGGTTATAACACCATCGGAAAGATCCTCATAAATACGGAGCTTCATCTTCCTGCATCTGTCTATCTCTTCTTCCAGCTTTGTTATCTGCGCTTCGTAATTGAATACCGCCCAGCTTGCTGACGGGAGCCTTTCTATATACTCAAGTGACTCTGATAGATCAAGGACATTTGCCACCTGATCCTTTACGGCACTCGTAACCGCTGTCTCAACTTCTTTTGTACTGATGCTGTGTGCCGTACAGCCCTCATGCCGCTTATTTGAAGAGCACACATAGTAGTAATATCGTTTCTTGCCTCCCGGTACAACCTTCCTTATCATTGGCTGTCCACAATCTGCGCAGTACAGGAATCCGGAAAACAGGTTATCCTCCGTATCAGTTCCTGTGGTACGCATGTCACGGCCCAGCATGGTCTTTACAGACATGAAATCATCGTATGTGACCAGAGCTTCATGAGCATCTTCAACCCTGATCCACTCTTCCTCTTCCTTTTCCTGTACGGTATGTACCTTGTAATTAGGCGTTCCACGCTTACCCTGTGCCAGAACACCGATATATACCTCGTTGGTAAGAATCCGCTTGACTGCCTTATAAGACCACTTTGCGGTACTCCCAGTACGAAAAGCCGTATCATAATGCAAGCCCTCAGAAATCTTGTATTCCATAGGGGAAAGCACTCCCAGGTCATTTAAGTGGTCTGCTATCCGGCAGATGCTCGTTCCATCCTTGTACATGGAAAATATCTTTCTTACGATATCCCCGGCATATTCATCCACGACCAGCTTATTCTTGTCGGCAGGATCCTTCATGTAACCGTAAGGAGCGTAAGCACCGACATACTCGCCTTTTCGCCGCTTTACATCAAGGTTTGTCCGTATCTTCACGGATATATCCTTGCAATAGGTATCGTTGATAAGGTTCTTGAATGGAATGATAAAGGAATCCGACGACGGATCTCCGGTCAGAGTATCATAGCCGTCATTGATAGCTATGAAGCGTATCCCCAGTGCCGGGAAAATCTTCTCCAGATACCGTCCGCCTTCAATGTAATTCCTCGAAAACCGGCTGAGATCTTTACACAGGATCGCATCAATCTTTCCATCTTTCAGCGACTGCTCTAACCTGCGGAAATCAGGACGGTTGAAGTCCACTCCGCTGTATCCGTCATCTACAAATGTGTCCACGAGTTCCAGATCCGGGTGCTTTGCGATATATTCTTCACACATGGACTTCTGGCTCACTATGCTGTTACTCTCAACTTTGTCTCCGTCGTCCTTGGACAGCCTTGCGTAGATCGCTGTCCTGTAAACTCTTTCAGACATAAAAATACCTCCGTTTCTCTGCTATTTGCTAAATCTCAAACCAGAAAAACCGAGGCGTCAGCCATCATAAATCCGCACCAATAGACCCGATACGGCTATGAATCCATATATTCTATTTCTTTGACCGCCTTAAGGATAACATAACGCAAATCCTTTTGCAATCTGATTTTTCATATTCCGCTCAAATATGCGTGGATACAGTCCTCAATCGTCCTGTCCGTCTCGGCAAAGCTGATCTTCACCACGGTTTTCCCGTCAAGATAGCAATATGGATTGCCTATCTGCGCTATGTAATCCTCTATCCTCTCCCTTTTACTCTTCTTTGGATCCACCTTGACGGACGATCTCTGCACCAGTGTATTCCGGTCAACGGTTCTCACATCGACCGCTCTCATTTCTTCTAAAGTCATAAGCCAAACTCCTTTCCTTTCAGCACAGTAGCACAGGGCGGAAACAGTCTCCGTCCCATGATACTGTGCTGAAAATCTCCATAATGAGAGAAATTCCAGCACATTTATATAAAGATCCTGCAAGCGGCTGTCAGGATAACAGCCCGCATCGGGTTCGCACCGGCTTCCTCTATTGCGCCTTGCGGCAAGTATCATTATCAATGGGCAGGGTCATCGCACAGGGTTCCTTCGTCCCTGTTCCCGGAACGGACGATACCGCTACTTACCTTTGCTTCAATGCCCGAAACAGCATTCCTTCGCTTTTCATTTCTTCTATATATGAAGAAACAGGTATATCATGACGTGTCCTCCGGCCAGCTCGACTGCCCCATATGTCCTGCAGGATCAACGATATTCAGTTTTCAAAGTTCGATACCACCGCAGCGGTGGCAATTCTTACACCGGACTTGTCAGCCCGAAAAGCCTATAAGAGACACCGTGCCTGCTAAAACACCAAACTCTTATGGACTTTATGAGAATGACAAATATAAATAAATGTAAGAATGCCAGGAAGCCCTGTTCACTGCTTAAACTTTAAATCTCGTCTGTATCTTTCTGACCAGATCCATCATTACTTCCTGCTTACAATCCCTGCGGCATTCTTCCGGTAATCCCGGTGCCAGACAGTAAATTGCCTTCTCTATCAGCCTGCTGTAGCTCTCCAGGATGATCCCGATGGCTACCATATTCCCCTGTGTGGCCGCTACGATCAGGTCGTAGTCAACCTTATCACTTTCCGCCATTTCTCTTTTTCCTCGCCTTTCTCAAACCCTGATACTTGTAGTCTTTCGCCCTCATAGGATCAATCCCGAGTATTTCGCCTATCTCGTCATATTCATAATCGAATCCCACTCTGAGTATCAGTGCCTGTTTTTCTCGCTCCGTCAGTCCCTCAAACAGCAGATTTACAAGATCCATGCTTATCGGAATCTGCAGATTCATAATGCAGTAACGTTCCTCCAGATCATGCTTATCTTCGGAAGTCAGGTATTCCGCATAGCACTCATCATTCAGTGTCTCCAAAGAGACTCCGCTGTTCCTCAGTTCTTCGGCGCACATCTTTCTGGTCGCATTCCTTGCGCAGTTCCAAATGGTCTTCTCCATGAAACCAACAAACTCCGCTTCCACCTGCTCCCTTCTGCTTGCAAATTTCTTCAAGTTCCCACCTTTCCGTGAGGAACTCCCTAAACATCCTTACATTTATAAACTGTGTTTTGGCATCCCCAAACGTCACGGATGGAAACAAAAAAATTGAAAAAAATTTCTCTTTATACATTCACCTCCCCAAAAGCTGACCTTGCGGAAAATAAATTTCCCTCGGCTATTTACTATTTATCTTTATTATTATAAAATTAAAGAGTATATGTTTCGACTGGAGGATATAAAAATGTCAAAAAGCCGGGAAGAACGGATTGAAATATTAAGAGAACTTGCTAAAGTGGACGGCGGGCTTATTACTACCGCTCAAATAGAAAAAGCAGGCATCAATCGTGTGATGATACCTGCCTTTATAGATGATGGCATACTTATTAAAGAGGGGCGTGGAATTTATTACTACGCAGATGAGATGCCCGACGATCTCCAGATCATGCAGATGAACAATCCTAAGCTGATCTATTCTTACGGAACAGCGCTATATCTCTGGGATATGTCTGATCGTGTACCACATATATGGGACATTTCCGTGCCGCAGGGCTTTAATGCCTCCCGGCTAAAAAAGGATAATAAGAATATTCGGCTGCATTATATCAATGCCGATCGGTGGGAAATCGGGATAACAGAAACTTTATCGCCAAGCGGCAACAAAGTCAGGCTCTACGATAAAGAAAGATGTATAATCGACCTTGTGAAAGGGAAAGATAAGATTGACAAGCAGCTTTATCTCCAGGCACTCCATGAATATTTTGAAGATACCTCCACCGATAAGGCACAGCTTATAAAATATGCAAAGATTTTTCATATCGAGAGTAAAGTAAGAGACTATATGGATATCCTAAGTTAAAAAAATACAGCCTATGTCATTTTGTTATAGAAATGAACATTCGGCTGTATTATTATAACCTGCTATTCTGCCCAGTTTTCAATTTTAAGACCACTCACTCTTTTGAACTCTTTCACGTTGTTAGTGACAACCGTATACCCTAAAGACTTGGCGTGACCTGCAATCATCATATCGAGAGGACCGATTGGAGTGCCGTTCTTTTCAAGTTCAGCTCTGATCTTTCCATAGCTATCAGCCGCACTCACATTAAAATCCAAAATATCAATATTTGCGAGAAGCATTGAAAGTGCCAGTCTGTTTTTTTCTATGGCTGCACTTTTTTCTACCCCGTGCACAAGTTCTGCATATGTGACCGAAGATACACATACATCCTTCGGATCAACTTCCTGTAATTTCTGAAACACCCTCTCCGGCTTATGCTTGATCGCATAGATGCAGATGTTTGTATCAAGCATATATCTCATAGTGCTTCACGCTCCTGTACTATATCCTTAGCTCTTCCGTCAGCCATAAAATCATCTGAGAACATATCTATTGCTCTCATAAAGGATTCCCACTTATTTTGCTTTGGAAGCAACAACACAATATCTCCTATTTTGTTTACCATGACCTCATCTGACGAAAAACGACATTCTTTCGGAAGTCTGATTGCCTGGCTTCTCCCATTTTCAAAGACTTTTGCTGTCATCATAACGATCACCTTCCTTTCACCTGTAGTATATATCAAGATATAGACCATTGTCAATAAAAATCTTTACCCTATATTCTATGCATTATAGCCAAATTTACCCCAACATGAGGTGAATTTTACTTTTTCGTTATAAATCGTCCCCAACTTGTGGACGATTTCATCCAAAATACATTGACCATCTTCTGTTCATCTGATAATATTTGAGTTACTTCATAAAACACCAAAACTGCTAAAGATACCGGCACTACCCGTGTGCCCGTACTGTGGCAGTTTTTTATTTTCTCTTTATATCCCCACAGTACAAAAGCATAAAAACAATCGCCGGATACGGCGTTATGGGTTCAAAGCGAACCGCCCTATGGCGGTCTGAACCCGCAAATCCCCCGGGATTTGCAAGAAGAATACCAAGCACTGAATGTGTCATGACACATTCACATTTACTGGCCATTTTCCCTCACGGCAAAATGACAGCAAATGAGCTTGCAAGGGGCTAAGCCCCCTGACCCCCGTTAATGCAGAACTGCATCTTTTTACCTCTTCGGAAATGGACGCATTTCTGCAAAAAAGACCATCCGCCGGAAATGGCAAATTCGAAAGGAAGTGTGTATTTATGAGCAAAGAGCGAGAACGCAAGATCCCTATACAAGTGTATCTCAGCGAAAATGAAAAATATGTATTGGATAATAAAATCAAAGCTACCCACATGAGAAACATTTCGGAGTATATCCGCCACCTGATCCTGTACGGCTATACCTACGATTGCAACTATGATGGGCTTCGGGAATATAACAGACAACTCTCTGCTATTGGTAGAAACATAAATATGATCAGAGAGCGGATTATGAAAACCGGGAACATTTACGAAGAAGATGTAAAAGAGATAAAGGAGCTGATGGACAAGGTATGGCATACACACGAATCCACGCTATCAAAAGTACCGTTAAAAAAGCTGTAGCTTATATTTGTAACCCTGATAAAACCGAGGAACAATTAC
>JAGAGL010000134.1:0-2891 GCA_017627595.1 Oribacterium sp.
CCATATATATTACAAGTCAATATTAAGAGTATTGTTTTAAAATATTTTTTCATTATTATATTGAACCAAATCACGCGCGCTAGCGCGTGAAGCCTTTCTTGTTTTATATCTTAATCCTGTCATTGATTTGGCGGGATTTTTCTTTTATGATTAACTCTGTTTCTGTAAACATGGAAAAACCCTACGGATGACTGCTTAGTTTGGCGACCGGGCTCTCATACCGTAGGGGTTCTTTATGAACCATCAAGGTTCAACTAGAAACGGTATGAGTGTAATCGATTTTCAACTTCTTTTCAAGTACATAAGAGCTCCACCTTTATAAAACCCTGTAAACATGTTAACCGGAATATACATTTTATGGAGGTTTTATTATGAATTCAGCCAATCAGGCATTACTTACCAAACACAAAGATATTCTCTCTTTTCGGGATCTTGCTCTTGGCACTGTTGCCACTTATGTATCTTATCTGACAGTTTTTCTGGAATGGTTCGAACAAAATCTTCCCGGCCATGATGTAAAGGATGTAACCTGGGAACAGATCAGATCCTATGTCAGCTTTCTTAAAGAAGTCAGGAAGCTGAACAGCCGCACTGTAAATGTGCATATTTCACAGCTCAGGGATTTCTTTCACTATGTCCTGCACAGGGACTGGGACCGATATGAAGTTCCTTTTCTCCACTTCGATGAAAAACTTCCGGTCGTACCTACACGTCAGGAAATCATCACCACGATTGATTCCTTTGATAATCTCAAGCACAAAGCCCAGATTGCCCTTCTCTATTCCTCAGGAATAAGAGTCAGCGAGCTGTGCCGCCTGAAATGCGGAGACATTATCCACTCTCGGAACTGTATTTACATTGCCAGAACCAAGAACCGCTCCGACAGATACGCCATCCTGTCTGAAAAATGCTACAAGGATCTTGTGGCATACATCCGTGCATGTTACCCAAAGGCCCGGAAAGATGACTGGCTGTTTCCGGGGCAAAAGGATGGCTCGCATATCAGCACTCAGACTGTATATAACCTCTTCATACAGCAGCTGAACCTTATAGGACTTGGTGACAAAGGTTTTACTCTGCACAGCCTTCGACATGCATTTGGACTTCATCTGTATGAGTCCGGAGCAGACATCATGTCTATCAAGGAGTCAATGGGGCACAAGTCCCTGTCATCAACAGCAGTATACCTTACGCTTGGTATCGGAAACGGAAGGAGTGTAAAGAGCCCTTATGACTTCGACTGATCCATATCCAATACGTGGCATTTTTCAGAAATTCTTCCCGGCATATCTTGAAGAGCATCCGGATCTGCCCATGTACAAGTACAAGACTGCTCAATGCATAATGAAATGCAAGACAGGCGAACTTGGCTATAATGCAAGTGTCTGTGATGAGTGCGGTAATGTCGTCATTCACGCTGTGTCATGCAACAACCGCTCATGCCCGTGCTGTCAGGCTCCTCTCGAAAAGAAGTGGGAGGCCTCTCGCAACACTGAGCTTATTGACGGGACAGCCTACTTTCATGTGGTATTTACAATCCCACACGAGCTGAACCGGCTTTATATGCTGAACATGAAAGAAATGACAAACCTGTTTTTCAGGACTGTTCACGAAACACTCATCGAACTATGCGCCGACAGGAAATTCATGGGCGCAAAGCCAGGTATTGTCAGCGTGCTCCATACATGGGGACAAAAGCTTAATTTCCACCCTCACCTGCATATCTGTGTCTCCGGTGGCGGAATAACTCCTGATGGGAAGTTTGTTGAAACCGGTCATAAAGGGTTCTTTATCCCACAGCAGGTTCTTTCTGCATCTTTTAAGGGAAGGTTCATGCGTGAGCTAAAACTGCTATACGAAACAGGACAGATGAAACTTCCCCATGAAAGCCATCTTGGTGAGCCTGACAGGTGGAAGGTGTTTGTTGATTCCCTCTATGCTAAGCGGTGGATGCCGTTTGTTAAAGAAACTTTCAACGGAAAAGGCAATGCCATAAGATATCTTGCGCGCTACTCCTACAGGACTGCTATTGCTAACAGCCGCATCATATCTATTTCAGAGAAGGATGTCACCTTTTCATACAAAGATTATGCAGATGGAAACAGACAGAAAACCATGACCGTCAGCGGTATGGAGTTCATTGAGCTGTTTTTGCAGCACATACTTCCTCCACGGCTTAACCGCATGAGAATGGCAGGATATCTCTGCAACTGCAAGAAGTCCTATAACCTGTGGCTTATCCATAGACTACGTCATAGTGCATACAATGGAAATCCATACAAAAACATGAAGATGCGTGAACTGATGATAAGCCTGTTTGATCGTGACATCTGCAAATGCCCTGCGTGCTCATCCATGATGCGTATTCTCCCAAGGGGAATGCCTAAAAGCACACTGCCATCACCGTCATACAGAATCTCTAATTTGGTGATGAGCTGAATGTCCTTGTAATAAAGGCCGCCTGAGACAGGACGGTCTGCTTGTCATGAGATAAAACACCTGTCTGACTTGGATTTTTCTATTATCAAGGTGCAAAAATCTATTATTTCAAGCATGTCGCGGAGAATAAAAACTGCATATACAGTCCGCGCGCGTGACTTGCTTCAAAGGAAAAGTACTAAATTTGGGGCTTACAGTTTACTGGTAAGCTCTAAATTTTGAGCCCCAAACTTAGAACTTTTCTAATTTATTTAAATTTTGAGCCCCAAACTTAGAACTTTTCTAATTTATTCGTTAAACATCCTAAGCCCTACCCCATATTCCCCATCAGGCTGAGGTGTTGCATGACATGTATCTCTCGACGGACAGATAAATATATCTTCGATGCCGGTTCCATTCAAAACTCTTCTGAATATCCATTCACCTTTCAGTTTTCTTTTTGGCTTACTACA
>JAGAGL010000135.1:0-4102 GCA_017627595.1 Oribacterium sp.
CTGCTTGTTAAGGTATGCATCGCGGCCGTTGTAATCTATCATGATCCATTCGTCTCCGGCATCACCCTTATAGGTTACCTGAACGCCTGCGTCAAGAACATCCAGAACCTCACAATCCGTATTGGGCTCTGTACGAACCTTTACACCTGTGGTTGTTACCCAGACAGATGAAGCTGCTTCAGTCTCTGGAACTGCTTCAGTCTCCGGAACAACCTCTGCAGAAGCTGTTGTTTCCAAAACTGCTTCTGTTGTTGCAGCAGGAGTTGTCTCGATTGTGGACTTATCGGAACCTCCCATTATTATCTTTATAAGGATAATAAGAAGTATGATACATGCGATAGGAATAGCAAACTTCATGATATTGTACATATCAAGAGAGCTTCTTCTTCTCTTAGCTCTGCGTGCAGGCCTTCCGTCTCTGCTTTGAGATATCCGTCTTCCCTGATTTCTTGTGACACGTTCACTGTCGCGAAGCGGTCTTGTGGGACGTGAAGCACGTTTCTGGGATGAGCCTCTTCCTGCGGAGCTGTTTGACAGAGGAATGTCTACATTACCAAGGTTACTTACAAAGGAAGGTGTGCTTCCGGTAGATATTCCGGATAAATCTTCGGAATTCCGGAAATTACTTTCCACTGCTGTTTCATCAAAGGCATCTGCATTATCTTCCGGGGCATCACCATATTCATCGGAAGCCTGTGCAGCCTCTCTTATGTTCTGGGTGTAGGAAGGAACAGACTGTCTGGAATCGGAAGCCGAATCCATGTAAACAGCAAGTTCATCGCGGATGAGAGAAAAGGAATCATTGGCAGCCTGTGCTGAGGCTTCACCGGATTCCGCACGCTCTCCGTATAAACGTATGGTGTGATAGTTACTTCTTGTTTCTTCGGAAATAAGATGATTGTTATAAAGCTGATCTATGTCATTTTCAAGATTGTTGGATACCAGAACGGCTTTATCGATCTGTAAACGAACCAGAGTCTTAAGGATGCTCTTATCGAGGATCATAGCCTCGGAATACTGTCCATTCAGGATACTCTGCTGAGCCTTGTTAAGATCACTTCTTATATTGCCCCAGATGCTGTTTTCTCTCGGTGTTGGCATAAAAACCTCCTTAACGGAAATTATATTACATCTAGTATACTCAATTTCAAAAGTCACTTCAAGGGAAGCAGGTACAGACTTGATGAAAAAAAGAATCTATGTTAAACATAGTAAAAATACAAAATGAAAGGTACTTAAGATGAGATTAAGACATATAACAGGATCTGAGGATTTTGTGGCAAATTCGGAGTATGTAACACATGATCCGGAGCAGAATAAAGGAAAGTGGAAAGAGTATTTTGGAAACGATAATCCCATAAGGATCGAAATTGGAATGGGAAAAGGACAGTTTATCGAAAAGATGGCTGCCGAAAACAGGGATGTTAATTTTATAGGTATAGAAAGATATGACACAGTAATATTGAAAGCAATAAAAAAGAGGGAAGCTCTTGAGAGTGAAGGCGTAAAGCTTGATAATCTCACATTTATCTCAATTGATGCCAGGATGCTGGCAGAGGTTTTTGCTCCCGGTGAGGTAGACAGGATTTATCTTAATTTTTCAGACCCGTGGCCTAAGGACAGACAGGCTAACAGACGTTTGACAAGCCCTGTTTTTATGAAAATATATAAGGAGTTCCTTAAGACAGACGGTCAGCTTGAATTTAAAACAGATAACATGGGACTCTTTGACTATTCTCTTTTATCTATTCCCGAATCGGGCTGGAAGCTTACTGCTGTAACGAGAGATCTTCATAATGACTCAACTATGAACGAAGGAAATATCATGACTGAGTACGAAGAGAAGTTTTCGGCAAAGGGTAATCCTATATATAAACTCATAGCTGTACAGTGATTTGAAAAAATTTTAAAAAGTTGTTGACAAGAACCGGCTGATTGTGTACTATAAACAAGCGCTCAAAAGGAGCGCAGTAAACATGCACCTTTAGCTCAGTTGGTAGAGCAGCGGACTCTTAATCCGTTTGTCCAGGGTTCAAGTCCCTGAAGGTGCATTTTTTGTTGCTTAAAACACATAGTGTCAGTATAAGGAAGCCGGAGCCCGTGAGGACTTCGGGTTTCTTTTTTGAGGTTATCCACTGGGGACGGTTCTCGCGGTTGAGAACCGTCCCCGGTGGATTTCTTTTGATTCTTATTGTTTTGTAAGAATAAAGTAACATGAATTTAGAATGCTGATGTTATAATTATATAGTTTAGGAGTAGAATGATGCAAAACTGCCCATAATTAATAATAGTGTGAGATACGCGCAAGGATTTTTCTTTTGGGTGAGTCACTACAGAAAGGAAATTTATGTTCAATCGCAGTTTTTTAAGGCTTACATCACTGGCATTGGCAGCAAGTATGCTGGTTATGACAGGATGTGAACAGCAGATAAGTGAATCTGTTATTGCAGAAAATGAATCAGAGATAGTGGTTACAACAGCACCGGAAACCGAGGCTGTTGAATATGTGGCTGCATTGGGAATCAATTCCAATGT
Source organism: Oribacterium sp. (assembly GCA_017627595.1). Taxonomy (GTDB): domain Bacteria; phylum Bacillota; class Clostridia; order Lachnospirales; family Lachnospiraceae; genus Oribacterium. The sequence continues at coordinate 2,536 of JAGAGL010000135.1, forward strand.
ACTGCCCTCTATAGCGGGAGTAACAGTAGACGATGCAGCTGAAGATCTGGCACCGGTTAACCTTACGGTCGGAGTCATTAACTCAGTTGTAAGGGATCTCCAGCAGAGACTCATGGATCTCGGATATATGGATCCCGATGAACCCACAACCTATTATGGTGATGCAACATCTCTTGCAGTACAGTATTTCCAAAGACAGGCCGGGGTGGCTATGGATGGAATCTGCGGTGTGGAGACCTGGGATGCGATCATGTCTGACAGCGCTCCGCATTATGCATTAAAACTCGGTTTTCAGGGTAATGACGTAACTCATGCCCAGTACCGTTTATATAACCTCGGTTATCTCTACAATGCTTCCGATATAAACGGAACCTACGATGAGAAAACCATGGAGGCTGTAAAGAAATTACAGGAGATGAACGGACTTACCGTAGACGGCATTTACGGAACCAGCACATACAATCTGTTATATTCAGATGAAGTAAAGGCCAATATTGTTGCCCTGGGTGAGCAGTCCGAACTTGTTAAAAAGTATCAGCAGATTTTGATAAATCTCGGTTATCTTGAGGGTGAGGCAGACGGTAACTTCGGTCTGGGAACACAGAATGCCATCAAAGCATTCCAGTCAAGAAATGACCAGGTTGTGGACGGATATCTCGGTCCCGATACAAGAGCCGCTTTGGATGATCCCAATGCTATTCCATTTGCTATGCGTCTCGGAGAACAGTCCGATTCAGTTAAGGAATTGCAGGAATATCTGGTTAAGTACGGATATCTTGATTCGGATAAGGCTACAGGTTACTTTGGTGAACTTACAAAAACAGCGGTTGCCAATTTCCAGAGCAAGAACGGACTTACTGCAGACGGACTTGCAGGAGCCAAGACCATATCACTTCTTCACAGCGGAAATGTAAAGAAGAATACAAAGCAGAGCAGCACTTCACAGAGTTCAACAGGAAATTCCGGAAACACAGCTGTAACTGTTCCTGCAAATACCGGAACCACAGCCCCTGTTCAGAAACCGCAGACATCATATGTAGGAAACGGTGGAGCAACAGTATCAGGCTCAGCGGCTAACCTTATCGCTATAGCATCCTCCAAGATCGGATGTCCTTATGTATGGGGAGCAAAGGGACCTAACAGCTTTGACTGTTCAGGATTCGTATACTGGTGTCTGAATCAGGCCGGTGTAGGTGTTTCCTACATGACATCCTCAGGATGGAGAAATCCCGGAAGATTTAAGCAGGTATCTTATAACGAGCTTCAGGCAGGAGACATAATTGTAGTATCAGGCCATGTTGGTATCGTAGCCGGAGGCGGAACAATCATCGATGCTTCATCTTCAAACGGACGTGTAGTTCACAGAAATCTCGGAGCATGGTGGGCAAATCACTTTATCTGCGGCTGGAGAATCTTCAGCTGACAGGTGAATAACCGCTGAGTGCTTAGATATAACAAACATATAACACGAAAGGTCAGAAAGGCCGGTTTTTATTACGCTATACTGACTTAAAGACCCCGGTCACATCAGAAAAGATTATTCTGATGTGACCGGGGTCTTATTTTA
>JAGAGL010000136.1:0-49194 GCA_017627595.1 Oribacterium sp.
AGTGGTTCATTTTTAAAAAATGAACCACTAACCCCGTCCCCCCGGTCCACATGCTGAATCGTTAATATCGACAGCGGAGGTCATCCACTGTCGATGATAAGGTTATGGATATAATTTATTCGATATATCCGCCGACCTTCATTTCTCTGAGACGTATATGATGTCTTCTCAGGAACAGGAAGAAGATGCCGAATACAAATACTACTGTTATAAGTGCACCTACAGCCTGATTATATCCGAATATAAGCATCAACCCGGTGTATGCCGCAAGAATCAGGAATATCTTCGCCATGGAATCAAATCCAAATTTAAAATGTTCCTTTGCATACCTCTCTATGGAAAGAATGCAGATGTAGTAGATGGTCATGGTGATGACCATCCATATGGTCTTCGGAAACAGTGGCACCAGAGGTCTTGACATCAGTTCAAGGGCAATGGTGGTGGAGTTGATGGCCAGGATCATGATGACATGGATTACCAGGAAACCAAGACCCGAGGTCCTTTTATGATGGTCAAGGACGTTGTCATAAAAGAAACCGTAGCTCAGGAACATGCCTATGACTACAAGGAAGGAGGAAACATTGAACCAGATGCCGGTTTCTTCCTTAAAGAAGCCGGAGATACCGATGATCATTTCTCCGAAGGTCAGGATGACCAGCAGCAGGTTTCTTTCCGCAAAATGAGGGAAATCACAGGGTCTTTTGTCATAAGCCGTGTGCTCCTTCAGCTTTCCGATGTATCCTAATATCAGCGCCACCGGTGAAATCACCATTCCCGTCAAATGATAAACCGGGATTGAAATAATGATCAGAGCAAACTCGAAGGTCAGGATGGTAACATTATTCCTGAGGATTTCCTTATCGATTTCATCCAGTCTCGGTGCAAAGCGAAGCTTATCCCAGCTTCTGTAGGCAAGATTCAGCATTATCAGGGCCCAGGCAATGTGGTAGCGGTTATAATGATCAAGAAAATGAAGGTTGGAACCGCTGGCCATGTAATACAGAAGGTACATGTTGGTCAAAATACTGATATAATCTCTCAGAGCCTTCCTTCCGTATCTGTTGAAAAACATGGTGGTGAACATCCAGACCTGCATGACTACGGCGGTAAGGAATATAAATGTCAGTATGGCTCCAGCAGGCGGGAATGATTCTTCATAGCTATGGAAAAGGGCATTGATGGTTCTCAGGCTGTACACAAATATCAGATCATAGAAAAGCTCAATGTACTCAACCTTTTTCTCCAGGTGATCCGTGGGTTCAGGACTTTCCTTATTTACGCGGGACCATATACGGTAGAGAATCGAACCTTCGGCTTCATTTACCGGTCTTTCCTCATCTATATTTGTTTCGACCGCAGCCTTTCCGACTATTTCGTTGAAATACTCTCTCTTTTTATGTTCTTCTTCATCTATGTCCTCCCCTTCGGTACGGACATGTATCTCCATCAGTTGCTGTATCTTAGATTTAGCTGCATAGTCTTCCTTTTTAAGACTGCTTCCGTCGGAATCCAATCCGGGAAGGTCTACATCTTCCGTATATCCACTGTGCTCAGAGCCTTTTTTCTTTAAATCGATATCATCTTTTAAACTCATGGTATCTCTCCTTTAAACCCCGGTCTTTTATCCCTGACATACTATGCCCTTATGACCGACCTCTTTATAAATCATTCCCCTTAACCCATATCTTGTATACAATAATGCACAAAAAGTTGGAGAATACTGTTAAATTAATATTCAAACTAACTATATTTACGTGATTTTACCATACAGAAAAAGAGCGGCACAAGACATCTCCTGTGCCGCTCTTTGTATTTATTTAGATACTTTGCAGCAGAACAGCCCATGATCCACCGGCTGTACCTGTTACAATACTTTTACAGTGTCTTGCCTGTAAGCATGGTATATGCTTCCTTGTAGAGGTCAACTGTCTTATCAACAATATCCTGAGGGAGGGTAGCATTGTTATCAGGATTTGCTTTTAACCAGTTACGAACAAACTGCTTATCAAAGGATGACTGTCCCTGACCTTCCTTATACTGATCAAGTCTCCAGAATCTTGAGCTGTCAGGTGTGAGAACCTCGTCAGCGAGAACAACCTCGCCATTCTCATCGAGACCGAACTCAAACTTTGTATCAGCAATGATGATTCCCTTTGAAAGAGCGTAGTCTGCACATTTTTTATAAACTGCAAGTGTGGCATCCTTGATCTTTGTGGCAATCTCTTTTCCCTTTCCGGGGAATGCCTTTTCAAGGACTTCTATGGACTGCTCGAAGTTGATATTCTCATCGTGGTCTCCGAGATCAGCCTTTGTTGAAGGTGTGTAAAGCGGCTCGGGAAGCTTCTGGCACTCAACCAGTCCCTCAGGAAGCTTTAATCCGCAGATGGTGCCGTCCTTTTTGTAGTTCTCCCATCCTGATCCTGTGATGTATCCGCGTACGATACACTCGATAGGGATCATCTCAAGCTTCTTGCAAAGTGTTGCTCTGCCATCAAATTCAGGCTTCTGAAAATACTCCGGCATATCCTTGTTATCAACTGAGATCAGATCGTTTGGAATAACATCCTTTGTGAGATCGAACCAGAACTTTGACATCTGAGTAAGAACTCTTCCCTTATCCGTGATCTGGTTATGAAGAATCACGTCAAATGCTGAAATTCTGTCGGTAGCCACCATGATAAGCTTGTCACCGAGATCATAGATCTCACGTACTTTACCTTCCTTGACCGGTTTAAAATCTGCCATCTTTACCCTCCATATTTAATTTTGGACCCTCGCGTCCGAATTGTATTACCGAAATTTAGTATAATTCATTTGGCTTAAATCACAAGTCCAATTATGCATACAAAAATCACGGATTTTATGTTTTGTTAGTTGCAAATGCCAAAAACGACGAACCATAAGGTTCGCCGTTTTTGGTTTAGGTTATTTATAGAAAAGAGTTTATCGAGTCAGTAAATTTAAAAGAACATTATCTCTGTACACGAGCTCCTGCACCACCCATAACGGCTTCAACTTCCTTCTTTGTAGCCATTGTGGTATCACCCGGAGTTGTCATGGCAAGAGCGCCGTGAGCTGCACCGTAGTTTACAGCCTTCTCTGCATCACCGGTTGTCATAAGTCCGTAGATAAGTCCTGAAGCGAAGGAGTCTCCTCCACCTACACGGTCCATGATCTCAAGACCCTTGTAATCAGCTGCCTTGTAGATCTCACCGTTTGCCCAGCAAAGAGCTGACCAGTCATTAACTGTTGCAGTATGAACAGTACGAAGTGTTGTGGCAACAGCCTTGAAGTTAGGATATGTCTTAACAGCCTCGTTGATCATCTTCTTGTAGCCGTCAACATTAAGCTCCTTAAGAGACTCATCCTGTCCCTCGATCTTGAAGCCAAGGCAGGCTGTGAAGTCTTCCTCGTTACCGATCATAACATCAACATACTTTGCGATCTCCTTGTTTACTTCCTGAGCCTTTGCCTGTCCGCCGATAGCTGACCACATTGAAGGACGGTAGTTAAGATCATAAGAAACCATTGTACCGTACTTCTTTGCTGTCTTGATGGCTGCGATAACAGTCTCTGAAGCCTGCTCTGAAAGAGCTGCATAGATTCCGCCTGTATGGAGCCAGCGAACACCGAGCTCGCCAAAGATATAGTCAAAATCGAAATCTTCAGGCTTTGCCTTTGAGATAGCGGTATTTGCTCTGTCTGAGCAACCCTTTGCTCCACGGATACCGAATCCTCTCTCTGTGAAGTTAAGTCCGTTTCTGCAAACTCTGCCGATTCCGTCTGTATCCATCCACTTAACAAGTGATGTATCAACACCGCCCTGCATCATGAAATCCTCTACAAGGTGACCTACCTCATTGTCTGCGAGAGCTGTGATAACTGCAGTCTTAAGTCCGAAGCACTTGCGAAGTCCGCGGATAACATTGTACTCTCCGCCGCCTTCCCATGCACGGAAGGATCTTGCTGTCCTGATCCTGCCTTCGCCCGGATCAAGACGGAGCATAACCTCTCCCAAAGAAGCTGCATCAAATGTACACTCATTTGCCGGTCTTAAATTTAAATCCATATCTTCCTCCATTTTAAAATGAAAATCATACTGTTCATCAGCTTGTTAAACTCATTTTATCTGCGACACGCTTATATTTTGTAAGCGCTTTCAAAAACAATTAGAAGTATAGCACAAGACTTCTGAAATCTTCAAGATGTCTTGTGCTAATTTTTCAAAAATTTTATACCTCAACGCAACAGTTCAGCCGGTGGGCCAGGGGGACGGGGTTGGTGGTCCACCGACTGAACTGTTATACCTCAACAAACTTTCTGGTTGCGGCATTAAGTTTTCCTGTTACTTCAACATTGTGATCCATAGCCTCTGAGATTCCACTCATATCGCCTACGATCTCCATGGTATTCTGAGCGGAAAGGGTGATGGCCTGTGAGCTCTCGGATACGGAATTTGTGATGGAAGATACGGAATTTGCCATATCCGACATTATTCCATTGAGATAATCAGCCTTATCCTTAAATGTGATAAGCATTGTATTCATGGTATCTGCCGTATTTTCGTACTTATTTCCGGTCTCAACGAAGCTGTCGTAATCCTTTGTTACATCAGTCTTGATGAAATCCAGTACCATCTGGGCATTATCGGCAAGCTCCTCAACCGCGTTTGTAACATCCTTACTTATATTCTGGATGTCATTGGCAGTCTTCTTGGAGTTGGCCGCAAGATTGCTGACCTCGGAAGCAACTACCGCAAAGCTCTTTCCTGCCTGTCCGGCACGGGCTGCCTCGATGGAAGCATTAACAGCGATAAGGTTGGTCTTTTCCGCAATATCAAGTATGTTCTTGGTAAGGGTATTGATCTCCTTAACCTTCTTTGAATCTTCAAGAGACTTTGCAAGCACCTCGCTGAGTTCGCTGACCTTCACGCTCATACCCTGCTTTCTCTCCGTAACATGCTGCTTTATCTCATCAGCTTCCAGCTTGATACCTGAAGCGGTTTCTCTTCCGCCGGTTGCCTCGCGGTTTATCTCATCCGTTGATGCCTTTACCTCCATTACCTGGTTATTGATAGAAGATACCATCTCTGATACCGACTGCATACTGGCACTGAGCTCTTCCATGGCAGCGGAGGTACTCTGTACATTTCCGTTTGACTTGTTGAGCTTCTGTGTGACGGTCTCGGTGGAAGAATTAAGTACCTCAACACCGGACTTAACCTCCTTCATGACATTCTGCAGAGTCTCTATGAAGAGGTTGATACCATTAATGATATAAACGAGTTCCGATGCACTTCTTGTGTAGATCCTTGTGGTCAGGTCTCCCTCACCCTTTTCGATCTTTCCTATGATATCACTGACTTCTCTTGAGATGCTCTTAATCTTTTTCACTATGCCGAAATAGTTGAGAAGGAAGTTAAATACTATAAGGAGGATAAAAAGTCCTGTACCCTTGATAGCTGCCTCAATTCCGTTTTTCAGCATCAGCATCATTTCCAGATTACTCTTGTCAGCCTCAGCTGTAACGGCTTCATCGATAACCTTGCAGGCGTGGAATATAGCCACCTTCTGGAGCTCCGCCCTGTTAAAAAGTATGTCATAGGCTGTATCCCGGTTTCCCTGATCGATCTCCGCCATGGACTCATCGATCATTACATTAAGCCGGTCATACTGTTTCTGTATCTCCTGAAGAGAGGCTAATGCTTCTGCATGGGATTCTGCATTAAGCTGCTTTTTAAGCTCGCTGATGTCTTCCTCTATGGTCTTCCTCGTAGACTGTATCTCCGGAAGAAGCGCCACACGGGTCTCATCGGCTTTTGCCGATACGTAGCCTATGGCCTGATCATACAGGGACATGACATCCGATTTAAGCTCTGCTTCCTCTGTGCTCAGGGACAGTACATACTGAGACATTGACCTGCTGTTCAGGGTCTGCTGCTGCATCTGTCCTATGAGCATCCGCATCACAAGCATAAATGCTATAAGCATTATGATGTTTATAGCACTTATCTGAAACATTACCGTGCAGAAAAACAAAGGATGATTTCTTACTTTTAGTTCTTTTCCTCTGACTCCGGCTTTTTTAGCCACCATAAAGTTATCCATTTTGTTCCTCCGTTCATCCCTCATAGTAACTCTTGACAGCTCTTGCTATCTGTGAAGTAAAGCCTTCGGCATCCATTTCTCCACGGGCATACTCATTAAATATCTTTCCGAACGCATTGGCTGCAATACCTTCCTTCATATCCATCCAGTGCCAGTTTGAAGTCTTTCCGGAAGCAATATATGCGGATACCACCGGTGCAAAAGGATCCGATGCCACATACTTGCAGGATGTGAAAGGACTCACAAATCCGGCATTCTCCACCAGTATCTTCTGGCCTGAGTCTCCTGCGCACCACTGTAGGAATGCCTTTGCCTCCTCTGCATTGCCTTCCTTCAGAACTGCCCACCAGGAAGGAGGATTCGTAAGTATCGTGTCAACTCCCTTGTCAAAAACATACGGAAGCATTCCTACCTTGAAATTTCCAGCCTTATTATATTCTGCTGCATCATTTCCCGTCATAACGGCTCCGATCCAGGAACCCTGGGTAACAAATGCATATTTACCGGAAGCAAAATTCTTTACCTGATCATCATAGGTTCCGGTAACCAGGAGATCCGGATCACTGTATTTCTGAAGGAGCTCAATAAATTCCGCAAATTTCAGGAATCTGTTACGGTCTATGGCATGTTCATTGTTGATCTTATCGATATAGGTGGTGTCGGATCTGTCGAGACCTGCATCGATATAGTTTCCGAATATGTGGTTTCCGGTTGACCAGCTTAGATTTTCATCTTCCGCACAGTAACCCACAACCGCAGTAAGCCCCAGCTGATCCTTTTTACTGTCCAGTGTTTCAAATGCTTTCTCCATAAGCTCCGGACCGGTAAGAGTTTCCGGGTCTATTCCGGCCTTCGAAAGAAGGTCTGCATTATAAATGAGCCCTATTGCTTCTGTGGCATATGGGAATCCAATGGTTCCATAGTTCTTGTCAACATACTCCGCCTCTGTATCCTTCGCCCAGGCCTGGTCGCTGAGATCCACAAGAAGACCTTCCCAGTTTGCAAAGCCGGAAGACTCGCACACGAAGATATCCGGCATCTTATCTGAAAGATAATAAGCTTTTAATGTTGCCTGGACATCTACTCCGCTTTGTGCGGACTCAACTTCTACATTCACACCTGTTTCTGCTTTATATTTTTGGGCGAGTTCTTTGATCTGAGCATCAACCTCACCTTTACCGTTAAACAGTTTAAGAGTTTTCTGCTGACCGGCTGCCGCAGCCTCTTCCTTTTCCGCAGCATTATCTTCAGCGATATTGTTAAGCTCTTTCATGTCAACATTAAAAGCTTTTTCCACCACCTCATCTTTGAGGCCGCAAGCAGAAAGCATCGATGCAGCTGACAGTACAAACATGATTCCGAATAAATATTTTTTCATATAGTTTCGCTCCCTGTTAAGCTTTAAACCTAAACCCATGCCAAAAAAGGGTCACTTGTTATTTATCTCGGAACTTTATTTAGTTTTATAAGTTATATGGAAACAAATATCCACCGTGGGACACAATAACAAAAAAAAAGAACCAAAACCACTATAATGATTTCAGTCCATAGGAATAGAACCTGATTCTCAGGATTTTGAGAGGCCCGACTTGAGTGAGGGGTAATCGGGTCTCAATCCTGATAGTATAGAGTATAGAATAGTTAGACTCATTGAAGTCCTTTAGTATCTTATTCTATTTTAGAAAATGATTCAATTAATTTTTTGTTTAAAATGCATTAAAATACTGAAAAATTATCTTATTCAAGTTTCTTTTTGATATTATCAATTTGTAATACTAAGCATTATAATATAGTTATCCAATTATTTCGAGGTTTGAAATGGCTATTATAGGGTATTCAATTAACAGAATTTTTATCGACACCAAGTCAAGAGACCGTAGCTTCGAGATGAACGAGCCTCATGTACATAATCATTATGAGCTGTTTTATCTCAATAAGGGAAGCTGCAATTTTTTTATAAAATCCCACTTCTATAATCTGGTTCCGGGAAGCGTTCTTATCATACCGCCCAATACCCCACACAGCGTGCACTACACTTCGAAACAGCAGTCAGTGCGCACCGTGGTATTGTTCCGTGAAAAGGATGTATTGTTCCCAAATATGCAGTTTATATACGATACTCTTGCTGAGAAAAATACCTATATTTTGCAGATACCGGTCATGTATCAGGTGCATGTGGAGCAGCTTATACAGAACATGGAGGCGGAACAGCGTTTCAACGATGAAAGAGTGAGTCCTGCCATGCTCTCACTATGCCTCATACAGCTTCTGGTTATCATCAGGAGATTCTCCACAGATATAGACACAAGTCTTTTGGATGAACTCCATACAACTAACCGTCATCTTAGCCTGGCTGCCACTTTCATCAAAAAAAATTACAATCAAAAGATAAGCCTTAATGCTATTGCGGAGGCCAGCGGTTTCAGTCCGAATTATCTCTCAAGAAAGTTTAAGGAAGAAACCGGTATCGGAGTACATGAATATCTTACCTTTATCCGTCTCAATAAGGCTGCCATCGAGCTTGCCCATACGGATCATACCATTACGGAGGTTGCCCTCAATAACGGCTTTAGTGATGCCAACTATTTTAAGGATGCCTTTCACAAGTCTTTCGGTTTATCTCCCAGGGAATATAGAAAGCAGGATGCGACATCCTTTACGGATCCTGTTGTAACTTTCTCAGATATTGCCCCTGTTGCAGCCCCTGTCTATAAAAAAACGGAAGACAGTCCGGCAACAATAAAATAAATTAAAAATAAAATACGTCATGAAGCCTCACCCGACCGCCAAGGACGGGATATGAACTTCATGACGTTTTATTTTTTCTATAAAAGGGAGGAGGGCAGGTGACCATTGGTCCCTGCCCGAGTATTATGAAAAAAATCTTATTAACTATTGATAACCCATTTCGTTATCATGTCTTTACTATAAAAATCATCAATGAACAAACTATGTTAATCTTTTGAATAATTTGTAAACAATTGTGAACGGGATATGAACGATGTAATCCGGTCGAGCGGGCGGGCATCCGACCGCTCTACTCTACTATTCATCCTTGTTTTTTAAATTCTCCAAATCACGTTCTGTTTCAGAAGAAGAACCTTCTTTCAGGGTGCCGTCGAGGTTCAGGTCCTGTAGGATGGGGCGGACTTCTTTATCCCTCGAGGGATCTTGTTTCGGCATGTATTTTTCGAAGATGTGGTCAAGCATGGTGGAATTTATCCAGGCAAGGAGTGGGTAGCCCATAAGTACCATGAAGGCGGTTATCCAGGCCATGTAGAAGAGAGCCACGTAGCCGATGGCGATGATGATGACATCACTAATCAGCATTGACAGGGTGGACCCCAGGTATCGTATGGACATGTAGGCTGCATTTGTGACGGTGTTTTTTACAGTGTTGTCAAATCTGCTGAGGAGGGGCCATACATAGGTGAATACAAATATCCAGATGACCATCATGGCTATGGTGATTCCCTGCAGCAGTATTCTTGCGGCTCCTGCACCGGCAAGAACACTTCCGAAGAAGTTAAAGTCAAAGACAAGAAGCATGATGAGCAGAAGCATTGGAATCCATATGATTGTGGCCTGCTTGAAATTCAGCTTGAAGGATCTGAAAAACATTTTAATGTCTCCGTCATCCTCGTTTCTCACTATCTTTAATGTGCAGTAATATAATGCTGTTGTGGATGCCCCTATGGTTACTATGGGGAGTGAACATAAAATCCACAGTATATTAAGTAATATCATATCTCCCAGTCTTCCGACGAAGCGCCAGATGGGATTATCGTAATTAAAAAAGCCCTGAAGCATAATCTTTCTCCTATTAAACTTACGTTGTTCGCCGTTTATATCTGATTAATAATGCAGATCCAATCGGCCTCTTAAGCAAAAATCCGGCTTAGTCTCTGCAACCGGCAGAACCTCCTATGCCTGTACCGCCGGACACCAGGCTGCTCTTCATACCATAAAAAACCCGTGCCGCGGTGGTCGCAACACGAGCATTCTATCATATATATTTATCTATCACCATAAATATATTCCCAGTTACCGATGATTTCTTCAATTTTCTCATCTGATAAATCGTCATCATCCTTTTGTGCAAATGCTTTCTCAGTGGGCACTGTCTGTTCGGTAGTTTCCACCGGCTCTACGCATTCTCCTCTGAGTTCCCTTATAAATACTCTTGCATCTTTCATAAATGCTGCGGTTATGAGTACGATCACAAGTCCTATGGGGAATGCCGCAATGATACTTACCGACTGTATATTGGCCATGGAGCTTTCCGAAAACACCAGTGCAACCGGAAGAAGTATCAGCATTACCGACCAGAAGGCTTTGATGATATCCTTTGGTTCTTCATCTTCCTTCAGATCTTTGTAGCTGTACTGTGCGGCTACAAGAGTTATGGAGTCAAAGGAGGTTGCGTAAAATGCTATCATGGCCACAACCAGAACCACCATTACCAAAGCTGACAACGGAAGCTGCTTAAGTATTTCTATGATAGTGATGTAAAGGTCACCGGTTGCTTCATAGACAGCCACAGAATCAAGCTTTCCCGTTACCTGAAGTCCCAGTCCGTAGTTTCCGAGTATTATGAAGCTCACAAAGGTACTGCCCATTCCGAAAACATATCCACCGAGAATTGTCTGGCGGACTGTCCGTCCTCTTGAGATGCTTCCGATAAAGAAGGGAGCCGCAACGCACCATACCATCCAGTAAGCCCAGTAGAAAATGGTCCAGTTTTCGGCAAAGCCTGTGGTTCTGAGAGGATCCGTGTAGGTTGAAAGACCTATAAAGTTCTGGGTAAGTCTTCCCATTGCCGCAAATCCTGTCTCAATGATGAATTTGCACTGGCCTCCGAAGAGGAGAACGTAAACCAGCAAGCCATAAAAAAGATAGGTGCAGACATTGGCAAGTATGGATATGCCAAGCATTCCTTTCATTACCGAGTAGGTGTAGATGATACAGGTCACAACAAGTATGAATATGGTTATGGATCTTTCCGAGATATTAAGGCCTGTAAGTGATTTTATAACCTGACTGAGTAACGGAGTGGCAACGGAAAAGGTTGTTGCTGTTCCCGCAAGGAGGGCAAATACCGCGAGAAGATCGATGAGCTTTCCCGGTAATCTGTCAGTATAGCTTCCGAGCAATGATCTGCATGCTTCTGAGTATTTCTGTCTCTTACGCTTACGTACATGAAGCATAAAACCAAAGGACACGGCAAGTACCAGATAGAAAGCCCAGGGGATGGGACCCCAGTGGAAAAGTGTAAAGGTACTTGACCAGTCCATAAGGTCACCCATTTCTTTAGTATGAGGATCCACCCAGTAAAGTATCCACTCACAGAGCGAATAAAATAGTATATCTGCCGCAAGACCACAGGTGAACATCATTGAGCCCCAGACAAAAAAGCTGTATTTGGGCTTCTCATCCTGCTCACCCAGTACTATATTTCCTATATCCGAGCAGGCGATATAGATGGAGATCACGGCGGTGGCAAGTCCTATGAAAAGATAATAAACTCCGAAGCTGTCACCAAGGTAACTCCTTATACTGTTAATGATGACATTGGACTCCTGAGGCATCACAAAGAAGAACACACACATCAATCCTATAAGAAGAAACGGAACCAAAGTTATAAACCAATCTATTCTGTTTTTGTCAAATGTTGATTTCTTGTTCATTTTTTACCCCTTCCGCTATTTTATGAACATGATAACATTGACTATCTTTTTCGTCAATAGTTTTATATATCTGTAGTTTTTAAAGATTTGATGATAGAATTATGAAAAAATCAATTACGGAACAGAGATCGGAATAAAAATCACATGCTTTTAAATCAGATCATTAAAGACAATTTAAACTTAAAAAAAGACTGGGCTAAACAGTATTATGACATAGACGATATAGATGACCGGGAAAGAGTACTTCGCGAATTGATCTCCCTATCGGATAATTATGAATCCTTTCAGGAATCTGTCGATCCAAAAAATATAGACGGATTTGCTTCTGAGGATGAATACAGGCAATTTTTTTCAGACAATGAAAGAAGGCTTGAAATCCTCCTTAAACGCTACCCTGAAGCTATAAAAAATCAGGCTCGTGCAGACAGATTTGCTATGGCCTGGCTGGATCTTCTCACAGACTCACGTATGGGTATCAACTTTCTGAACAGAAACAGAGTAAGAAAGGATGTGACAAGATGCCTCAGGGATCTTCTTGTTATTGATTTTGTTGCAGATGACATTCTATGTCAGGAGTGGGCTCAATTTGCGGAATTTTGGATAAAGTCCTGCACCGGGGATACCACTTATGACTCAACTGCTTTTGGATTACTGCGCTTAAATGACAAGCGTTTAGGCAGCAAAATAGCTTCTGAGATCATAGATGTAACCTTCACCCTTCCCGAAAAGTTTGGTTATACAGAAGAGTGTGCACCACTTCGAAACATTTTCAGACAAACATTTTTAAAAATGATCGATCACGGTGATATCTACTGGTCAGAAGCTGTAAGTGATAAAAATGATTTGTTATAGGAGAAGCCTACACCCTCAATCATTGAAGCTGTCAACATTTTGTTTTGTGATCTTCCGGTAGGGGAGCCTTATATATTTATCTCCCTGAAGTCCCAGGCCTTCGAGGCTTTCGCCGGAAGCAAGTCTTTTCGAAAGGTTAAAGATGGCGTCGGCCTGACCACGGGCATCATTATAGACCGTTGCAGCCATGCTGCCTTCCTTAACGGCTGCTCTTCCCGGTTCCGTTCCGTCTATACCTATGACATAGGGCCGCTTGTACTCGGGAATATCCGAAACATTATAGGCATCTATAACCCCAAGGGCCATATCGTCATTATTGGCGAACACAAACTCTATTTTATCTCCATGGTTTTTTATAAGCTTTTCCATCTGGTTTGAAGCCTGAGCCCGATTCCAGTTGGCAATGGCATATCCAAGCTTATCAAGCTTAACTCCCAGCTCCCGTATCCGGTTTACACAGTTCTCTGAGCGGACTATGGCGTCCTGATGACCTGCCTCTCCCTCCAGGATAACGTACTGGATCTCACCGTCATTGTTTCTGTCAGCGTTTTCGTTCTTTATAATGTCAACCGCCAGCTCTCCCTGCATGATTCCGGATTCAAATGCATCCGCCCCCACATAATAGAGCTTATTCCACCTCAGCATATCCTCATCCACCAGCTCCCGGTTAAAGAATACTATGGGGATATCGGCATTCCTTGCCGCATCTATGATATTGGAAGGTGCCGTGCGGTCAACAAGATTCACACATATGACATCGCAGCCGTGTTTTATCATTTCCTCAACCTGATCATCCTGTGTGGACTGGCTCTGGGAGGAGTTATATATTTCCAATGTTATCTCCTGCCCGGCTTCGGCCCTTGCCGAAAGGACATCTTCATTCAGATCCTTGAGGATCTCAGCGATAAAGGTATCATACCTGTCATAAACCGTGATGCCGATCTTTATTTCATTGTCCGGCTTTTCAGGCACAGCTCCGGATCCGCACCCCGGCAGAGTCAAGAGTGCCACCGCCGCCATAAGCATTATTATTTGCTTTTTTATATGCTTCTTTCTGATCATCGGTATAACAACCTCCCATCTATTAACGCAGCTTTTTGGAGCCTTAATCTTACACAGATGCATATCTAACGGGCTCTATATTTACAAAGGAGCAACAATGCTTTTATTCAGTGCACCAACCCCGGTCTTTGATTTCAACGGACAATGGGGAACAGTATCTGCTGGTTATCCTCTCCGAACAGATTTTCTTTATTCACAACACCGAAACCGATCTCCCTGTCCTCAAGAACCGATGTGCGGTTCTGAAGCTTTAATGCAAGGTCTGACAGGCTTTGATACCCCATGCTGAAATCGTTGGTAAGTATCATGGAGTCGATCAGCCCGGAATCGATATAGTACACAAGCTTTTCGCTGCACCCCGAGCCGTAGAGCCTTTTGTCACCCGAATCTCCCTTTGTGCAGTAATCTACCGCTTTCTCCATGCTGTTATTATCAAGGCATACGATTATCTCTGCCGGATTTTTTGTATCCGCCTTTTCCAAATCCTCGCTGGTGTAACGGGATTCTGAAACATTCCAGACTATCTCCGGATCAAGATTCTCCGTTGCATCCATAAATCCCCGGAGCCTCTGCTGCATCCCGGACTGTTTCTGATTACCTGAAACTATTCCTATTTTAACTCTTCCCTCTTCTGTCCTGCCCTTTAAATCTATGGCAAGCTCATTACCTATGGCTCTTCCCACGGCATAATTGTCGGGGGCAACGGTTGCATGATTGCCTCTGACATCCACATCCGCGTCAACGTTTGTAACCACAAATTCAACCGGTACCCTGGCACTTATGGAAGAAACCATTTCATGTATTCCTTCACTAAGGCAGAATTCCACTATGACACCGTCAGCTCCCTGAGAGATCCTTGAATTGATCATGGATGCTTCTTCCTGGATATTGTCTATATAATCTGTATACACATAGTCAAGCTCGATGCCGTTATCCTTTGCAGCCTGTTCAAGACCTGCCTTAAAAGGTACCCATCTTCCTTCAGAGGAGTTGCTGACTATCACGGAAATCTTATAGTTCTCCGAGTTTATGCCCTTTGTGAGCATAACAAGGCAGAACATAATAACTATAAGGGTCGCTACCACCACAGGCAGCAGAAATTCTTTATCTTCGTTCATTATTTCTAACCATTACCTGTTTAAAGATAGAATCCTTACGGATTCTTTTGAACTGACCGAAGCCGCATGGCTCCCGGGATTAAAAATCATGGGCAGATTTATTTCTCAGGGATTTATAATGTCCGCTTTCCAGCAGCTTCTGATTTTCCTCATTAAACAGTACCGCCGGAAGGTGTATGGTAATGCAGGTTCCCTCGTCGGGTTCCGATTCCACCTTTAAACCATACTGCTCACCGAATCTGAGCTTGATTCTCTTATGAACATTAACAAGTCCTACCCCGGATCCGTGCCTTGGAGCACGTTTTACCCCTTCCTGATCGTTCAGGAGATTTTCCAGAACCTCCGGAGGCATACCAAATCCGTTATCTCTCACCTCAATGTAAATATCTCCCATGGAAATGTCATTCTCCATTCCGGCTTCACCAACCCTGCCGGAATTTCGCAAATTTGTTTCATCCGGTTTTTTCGATATATCATCGTTCCCCTTCGATATGGCCATGTCATCACCATAAGGCTCAAATTTTGCAATGATTTTTATCTCTCCCTCATCATCAGGATCCATATCACCAACTCCGTAATATATGGCATTTTCCAGGATGGGCTGAATGATAAGCTTTATGGTTGCAAATTTTTTCACCTCCTCCTGAACGTCGAAGGTCACCTTAAAATTATTCTTATACCTTACCTTCTGAATATTCATATAGTTCTCTGCGTGGCGTATCTCCTGCTCCACAGGAATGATATTTTTTCCCCTGCTGAGACTTATTCTGAAGAGGCTGGCAAGCTGTGTCACCATGAACACTGCATCTTTATTTTTCTCACCCTCTATCATCCATACAATGGAATCCAGTGTATTGTAAAGAAAGTGTGGATTTATCTGAGACTGAAGGGCGTCCATCTCAGTCTTTCGCTTTTCCTCCTGCTCTATAACGATATCATCCATAAGCTGATTGATACGTCCCAGGGAATGTCTCAGAGTCTTTCCCAGATGCTCAACCTCCCGGGTTCCCCCAACATAAATATCTTCAGGATAAATATCCCCGTTTTCCATATTTCTTATGGATCTGTTCAGAAGATTAAGAGGTCTTAAGATGAGGCTTGAGATCATCTTGTTTATGAAGATCATGATGAGAAGTCCGCAGGCGATAAGGAGTATGACAAGAAGTCGCATATTACTGATGTCAAGCTGGTATGCCTTTTCCGGAAGCACGGCTACCATTTTCCAGCCGGTATAGGAAATGCTGTCAACTATAACCTGTCTTTTTTCGCCCCCGAAGATCTCATCATGTATACCATCCGCATAATGAGCATTGTTAATGTTGTTTTCCCTGATGATTCCATAGTTTATCTGCATCTGCTTCGGATGATATATGATATTTCCGCTTGAATCCGTAAGATAGATATACTGACCGGTACTGTCAGTATTGATGCGTTCCATCATCTGCTTAATGGTGGAGTAGTTCATATCTACCAGCAGTACTCCGAGAGACGGACTTCCGTTTTCGGTTAACTCCACCACACGACTAAGAGATATGACCCAGCTGTACTTGTAAGCAGGATCCAGAAACAGATTTTCCACATGAGGAGTTGAAAAATGAAGGTTCTCCATTTTATCAAAGGCCGAGGTGAACCACTTCTGGGTTGTTACCTGAAGATCGGTCTTTAGGCTTGAGATGGGGGATGCCGAAATCAGGGTGCCATCCTGCATAAACAGGGAAAGACTCACCAGATTATCCTTGTGAGCCTCATATATGATATTCATCTCATTATCAACCGAATCTCTTTCAAAATCAGCATTTTTGATGACATCATAGTACATGGCATCAGAGATACGCCGCATACTCACAAGATAGTCCTCAAGGTTTACAACCGACTGCTCCATGAGCTGCTGCGTGGCCTCTATGGTACCGCTTCTCATACGGCGGGCAAACAGGGTGTACAGCATTAACCCGAGGATCAAAAGAAGGGTAAAGGATACCACCGTAAAAGCCATAAGAATGGTACTCTGTATGGTGTGGGGCATATAATTCCTGATTCTTTCATTAACCTCGGAAACCCTTTTGTTCAAAAGCTCCTCCCCGGACTCTCCTGCTTCAACAATCTTTTCTACCCCTGAAGAATTATTCAATTCCTTTTTGTTTTCCTGATCATCCATTTTGCTGAGATTTATATCTTGATGGCGAAACGCCAAACTTCTTTTTGAATGCATAACTGAAATAGTTCGGGTCACTGTA
Organism: Oribacterium sp.; assembly: GCA_017627595.1. GTDB lineage: Bacteria > Bacillota > Clostridia > Lachnospirales > Lachnospiraceae > Oribacterium. Next base: position 17,061 of record JAGAGL010000136.1, read on the forward strand.
GCCCACAGCCTCAGCTATAACATAGGTTTTCTCATTCTCATCCAAAAGCATACGCACAGCCATTTCCATACGCATGTCAGTGAGATAATTTATAAAGGTTTTTCCGGTCTCTTTTTTAAATACCGTAGAAAAATACGCAGAGCTGATGCCAAGATAGGAACACATACTCTCTACGGTAAGATCCTTATTGCTGTAATTATCCCTGACATAATCAATGGCCTTTGACACGAAACCCTTTGTTGTATCCTGACGGCTAGTGCGAAGGATCTCTCTTATTTCATGCGTAACAGACTTAAGCCATTTTGTAAGCTCCTGCTTATCCATGTGCTGTACCTTGTCATAAGGATCCTCATCCTTTTCGAAGATCTCTGTTGTATCGATATGATTGGACTTTATAAAGCGATATATTTCAGACACCATATCCATAACAAAGAATCTGTAATCCTGTATGGAAGGATTTACCGGCATTTCTTCCGAAATGTACCTTTCCACTTCCATATCAAGATTATCCCCGGAATCCATTTTTATCGCCTTAAACACAGCATAAAGCTTCTGATCCACAGGCTCAGCCTTCAGGTTATCCGGGGTCTTGTTTCTTTCGGGAGCTATCTCGGAAATGTTTATGGCCTGGCCTCTTCCATAGATGACTCTGTAGGAGATGGCCTCTCTGGCTCCTTCGTAGGCCTTGGGCAGGGACATTATACCTGAAACAGGCTTTCCTATTCCGGCGGTTATGGTGGCATTGGACACACGCTTACTGAGTCTGCAGAGAACCTGACAGGCATCCGTGAGCTGGGTAACATCACTTTCAGCTTCCATCTGAACTATGATGATAATGTTTCCGAGGTAGGAGAAAAACTTTGCCCTCCACCTTTCCTCCATCTGTTCTTCCCAGAGTTTCCTTACGGACATGGTGATGAGCACAGGGTTAATGCCTTCCGGCGCAAGTGAAATGCTATTATGGAGTATCACAACATCATAAAACGGACCCTCCAGGCTTACCTGATAATCCATCATATCTCTTTGGAGGTAATCCTCTGACACACGCCCTTCTATAAGGGAGGTATAAAAATTCTCCTGTAATATGGGAAGGCTTTCCTGATAGTAGGTTTTAAGCATGTTGATATTCTGCTTTTCATCAAACTCCTTATCAAGGGAGGATTTTATGCGCTTAAAGACCTCGCTCAGCTCTGTTGCATCGATGGGCTTAAGTATGTACTCTTCAGCTTCAAGCCTTATGGCTTCCTTGGCATATTCAAATTCATCAAATCCCGAAAAGATGATGATCTTTATAGTTGGATACTGCTGCTTAAGTCTTTTGGCAAGCTCCAATCCGTCCATATAGGGCATCTTTATGTCTGTCATGACCACATCAGGCTGTTCCTCTTCCGCCATTTCCAGGGCTTCAAGACCGTTATGGGCATATCCCTGTACCGAAAAGCCCAGGGCTTCCCAATCTATCTTATGGATTATGACATTGATAACATCCTCTTCGTCATCTACCAGCATTACCGAATAATTCTTCAAATCCACTGCTCCTTATAGCTACGTCTAAAGTTATTTCTTTTATTCATGAAATCCTGTTTATCTAAGCTTCTTATTTCGGAATCTTTATTTTGGATTCTTTTCTCCGTACTTCTCTTCAAGCTTCTTGAATCTGAAAAACATCAGAGAAACGGCAAGTATCATAAAAAGTAAAGCCATGAACCCATCATACATGGAGACTATCTCCATAAAGATAAGACAGGCAGCGAATCCCAGTGCGAGGATTCCCGCTTCCCTTGCATAGGGCTCAACATTTTCTTCTTTGAGCTTCTTCCACTCCTTTGGTCTTACGGAATCTACATCTTTAAAAACCAAAAGCTTCACAGCATAGTAAATTGTCATTACCGCAAGCACCACCTGTATGCCATGCTGGGCAAAAAACACGGAAACCGGACTCTGGGTTTCTGCCAGAATCACCATGCCTGAAAATGCAATATTTGAAAATCCCATTATTATCTCCTTTTGTAATGTTTAACGAGGGTGTGGGAGCATTATCCCTTTCCCGCCCGCATTCCGCCGATCCGCACGGCAGCTCTTCTGTAAACAAAAGAGGTCTGTGGAAAAACCACAGACCCCATTATAATCGATTGAATTATTTCGCTCAATTACTTCTTCTGAACATACTTTCTGATATCGAGAGAAATAGCTACGAAGATAACGATACCGATGGCAATGTACTGAGAGTTTGCATCTACTCCGAGGAACTGGAGAGCAACCTTCAAAAGCTCAAGTACGGCAACACCGATGATAGCGGATGAAACCTTACCACGTCCACCTGTTACGGATACACCGCCAAGTGCACAGGCTGCGATACCTTCCATCTCATATGAAAGACCTGTATTGATAGAAGCACCACCGGCCTTTGCGCCGAGCATGAAGCCTGCCATTGCGAAGAATGCTGATGCCTTAGCATAGATAAGGATCATTGTAAGCTTTACAGGAACACCGGCAACCTCTGCTGCCTGCTTGTTTCCGCCGATGGCATACATGTACTTTCCATGACGGGTCATGTTGTAAATGAACCAGGTGATACCTGCCATCAAAAGTGCCATCCAAACCAGCCAGTTGATACCAAGGAGACCGGGCTTAGCGAAGTTTGTGTATCCTTCGATATATCCGCCGAGAGGTGTAGCTCCTGTATAGATAAGACCAAGGCCATAGATGATTTCCATCATTGCAAGTGTTGAAATGAATGGAGGCACATGAAGGAATGCGATAAACCATCCGGTTACGGCACCAAAGCATCCGCAGATGATCATAACAAGGATAAGAACCACAAACGGGTTAAGCGGTGTGATGCTTGCCAAGAAGCCTTCCTTGAAGAAACGTCCGCCGTACTCTACCTTCTGTAAAAGTGTACCTGCGATACAGGCACCAAATCCAACCATACGTCCACCGGAGAGATCGCATCCGCCGGTGATAACTGCACCTGAGATACCGAGAGCGATAACCAGTCTGTATGACATATTGGCAAGAAGGTTCATGAAGTTATTTTTTGTCAGGAAGTTATTGGTTGTAAGTCCTGTATAAATAACGAGGATGAACATTACGATGATAACACCGTTATTGATAAGAAAATCTATGATTTTCTGTTTCTGTGTTTTTTGCATTTTTCTTTCCCCTTTAAATCTTTAATCGATCAGAACTGTGTTGCATATCTCATGACATTTTCCTGTGTCATTTCTTCTCTCTGATCTATCTCTCCTGTGATTTTTCCGTTACACATAACATAAACCCGATCCGCCATACCGAGAAGTTCAGGCATTTCGGAAGAGATCATGATGATGGCCTTACCCTGCTTTGCAAGGTTTTCCATAATTTCATAAATCTCATGCTTAGCTCCGATATCTATACCTCTTGTAGGCTCATCCATGATAAGGATGTCAGGATCGTTTGCAAGCCATCTTGAAACTATAACCTTCTGCTGATTTCCACCCGAAAGGTTAGCGATGTGCTGATTCATGCTTGGTGTTTTTATAGAAAGCTGTGTGATGCTATCATCAACTATCTTATTAATTGTCGGATGATCCAGAACAAAACCACCCTTTAGGTGTTTGTTGTAGATAGAAATACCTACGTTATCCTTGATGGAAAGGCATCCGAAAATACCGTTTCCACGACGATCTTCCGTGATCATTCCAAGCTTTGCGTCCATGGCGTCCTTTGATTTTGTTATCTTAACTTCTTTTCCATGGATCTTTATGGTTCCCTCTGACAGATGTCTGATTCCGAAAAGACCTTCCATAAGCTCTGTTCTCTGGGCTCCGACAAGTCCTCCAAATCCAAGGATTTCTCCCTTTCTTATATTGAAGCTGCAATCCTTGAAGGACTTCTCGTGTATGGAGCTTAAATGCTCTGCTTCAAGAATAACCTCACCTATCTCATGGTCATGCTCAGGATAGATCTGGGTAAGCTCACGTCCTACCATCTTGGAAATGATATCTTCTGTTGAAAGCTCTGCTGCAGGCCAGGTACCGACATAGGTTCCGTCTCGCATTACCTGGATATCATCTGCTATTCTCTTGATCTCATCCATCTTATGGGAGATATAGATCATGGCAACGCCTCTGTCACGAAGCTGGTTCATGATCTTGAAGAGGAATTCTACCTCATTATCGGAAAGAGAAGATGTAGGCTCATCGAAAATGATAACCTTAGCTTCGTGGGAAACCGCCTTTGCGATCTCAACCAGCTGCATCTGTCCGATGGACAGGGTGCTGAGAAGAGCCCTCGGATTATATTCAAGACCAAGTTCCTTCAACCACTTTTCTGTCTCGTCGTACATGGTCTTGTGGTCTATCATCTTGATGGGACCATACTCTTTTAACGGGAAACGTCCCAGATACATGTTTTCACCGATGCTTCTGGCCGGTATGGGCTGAAGCTCCTGATGCACCATGGCTATGCCACGCTTTGCAGCCTCATCAGGGTTATCGATAACTACTTTCTTTCCATCCAGATATATCTCACCTTCGTCCATGTGGTAAATTCCGAAAAGACACTTCATAAGTGTGGACTTTCCGGCACCGTTTTCACCCATGAGAGCGAGAACCGAACCCGGACGAACAGCAAGATTGACTTTATCCAGCGCTTTTACACCCGGAAATGACTTAGACACTCCTCTAAGTTCCAGCTTATACTCCGCCATTTTGTCCTCCAGTAAATTTTCTTTATCGTGCAGGATGGGGAATCTTTTCCCATTCGCTGCCCAGGTGCATCGGTCAAAACAATAACCTTAATTATACACCTAATCTGATGTTAAAGAAAGAGTACAGGTGCGATGTCGCACCCGCACTCTTTAATGTTTCCGATTCAATTAGCCTGATCTTTAAAGAATCAGCCAAGAGATGCAAGGATGTCATCTACATTTGCAGTTGTAACCTTAACGTAATCGCAGCCGATATAGTGATCGTTGCCTTCACCTGTGAGATATCTTACAGCTGCATCTGCTGCTGAGTGAGACTGTGAAATGTGATCGTTAAATACTGTACCTGTCTGCTTTCCGGACTTAACATTGTCACAAGCCTCCTGAAGAGCATCTACACCAAGAAGGTATACATCTGTTCCAACTGTCTCGCCTGCTGCCTCGATAGCCTGAAGAGCACCTAGAGCCATAGCGTCATTGTTACAGAATACAACTTCGATATCCTTGCCATGCTGTGCAAGAGAGTTAGCTACAAGTGACTGTGCCTGAGCCTGATCCCAGTTACCTACCTGATCATCGAGACACTCAACCTCAACACCAGCATCTGTAAGAGCCTTAACTGAGAACTCTGTTCTGTACTGAGCATCAACGTTCTCAGGGTCACCCTCGATCATGATGTAAGAAACCTTACCATCGCCATTTATATCGCCCTTGTTCTCAAGATCTAAAACGATCTCACCCTGCATTGTACCTGACTGGCGGGCATCACATCCAACGTATGTTACGTTCATGTTCTCTGTCTTCCATCTTTCCTCTTCCTGAGCATCCGGCTCACGGTTGATGTAAACGAGAGGAATGTTAGCCTCAGTTACCATATCTGTGATTGTAGCTGCTGATGAAGAGTTAACAGGGTTAATGATGAGAACGTCTACACCTGATGTGATGAAGTTCTGGATCTGGTTTGTCTGAGTAGCCTGGTCATTAGCACCATCTACGATAGAAATATTCTCAGCCTTGAATCCGAGAGACTCGAGATATGACTGTAATTCATTTCTGAAAAGTGTCATGAAGTTATCAGAGAACTGATAGATACATACGCCAACCTTCTTATCTGCAAGATCTGCTGAGCCGGCTTCTGCTGCAGCCTCTTTTGCGGCCTCTGTAGCTGCCTCTGTTGCGGCTGCTTCTGTAGCTGCTGCTGTCTCTGTCTTTGCTGCCTCTGTTGCGGCTGCTGTTGTAGCTGCTGCTTCTGTAGCTGCTGCTGTTGTAGCTGCTGTGTTAGATGATCCACAACCTGCAAGCATTGATACTGCCATTGCTGATACTGTAAGTAAGCTAAGTGCTTTCTTCATAATAATCCAATCCTCCTAGATTTTGTTGTGTTTTGCGGTGTTCCCCGCGATTTGTTGTTTAAATAATAACAAGCAACATCTTTGGAAAGAATAGATTATTCTTCTTTTAATCTTGAAAATTCTTCTTATCTTCGATAATGTACAGAGGCCTGTCTTTAAGCTCTTCGAAAAGCACGGCTATATACTCTCCGATGATGCCGATTACTATAAAAAGAACCGCAAACATAAAGCACAGAAGAACAACAATTGTGGCATATCCGGAGGGTGCCCCGTCATGGGTGCACAGAGTATATATAAGAAGTACAAGCCCCAGGAATCCGCTGCTTAAGCCTGCGAAGATGCCGAGCTTCAGCGGAACATTGGAAAAGCACATGATAGTATTCATGGCAAAGGTAAAGAGCTTTTTTATGGAATAATGACTCTTTCCCGCAATTCTCGGAGCCGCCTTATACTCTATGGTGGTTTTTCTGAATCCCACATTCTGTACATAGCCACGAAGGAATCTTACCTTCTCCCGGTAGTTTTTCATAAGTACCTTTTGAACCGTACTTGTGATGGCAAAGAAATCCGAAGCATTCGGTTCAAGATAGATATCGGACAGCTTATTGATGAGCCAGTAAAAACCTCCGGAGGTTATCTTTTTGATAAGTCCCGCTGTTTCATTGCTGGTTCTTACCATTGAGATAACCTGGTATCCCTCATCAAAAGCCCCGGTTATGGCATCGAGATATTCAGGAGGATGCTGAAGATCTGCATCCATAAACACCAGTCCGTCTCCCGATGCATAGTCAAGACCTGCTATCATCGCCGCTTCATGACCGAAATTTCTGGAAAAGCTTATAAGCTTAATGTGCTCTTTGTCAGTATCAGCCAGCTCCGAAAGGATCTCACCGGTTCTGTCCTTTGAGCCGTCATTTACAAATATAAACTCATAATTCCAGCCTTTTTCACGGAGCTTCTCACCATATTCCTTTGTGACTCTGTAGAATTCCTTTACTCCTGCCTCTTCATTGTAGGCGGAAACGACGATGCTAAGCAGTTTCATTGTTTCTCCTCATCTGCTAACGCTTTTTTTGGAGCCTTAATCGCTAATGCTATTTTTCAAGTATCTCAAGCTCTCTTCCGCTGTGGGAGGGCTGACGCTTCTCAACAGGCGGAAGCTTCATATAATTTCCGTAAAGCATTTTGAGAACCTTGTCCCACTCTCTGGGACCTGTAAATCTTTCACCTTCAAATTCAAAGGAAACCGGTTCCTCCCAGCTGTCCTTCACCACGCAGTACTGAAAATCCGGCTGATAGTTTGAGAAAAAGGATTCTCCGGCAGAAACATTTTTATCCTTTTTATAAAGCTCTGTGTATTTTCCTGCGCTGTTATCCTGCCACCTGAATATGGTCTTCATGGGAACCAGTTTCCCAAGACCGACAAGTACCGATACCTCAAGTTTCTGGAGACCTTTGTATTTTGACCAGTCAAGCTTTCGTCTGTGGGCCATGCCCATACCGAAAAATATCTGCTGCTTAAAACGCATAAGCTTAGATGAAAGCTTTCCCTTGGGCAGTCTGTCGATAATGAAAAGATCCACCCAAAGGTGATTAAGCTTTCCTTCGTAAAACTCCATATCCGCATCATCCTCTGAGTGCCTGCGGGAATTCTTATATATTACCCTGGGGACGAAATCGTAGAAGGCTTCACCTTTCCGGTACTCATCCGGCATTATCAGTTCCATGTTTTTCGGAAGCTCAAGATTTGCTATAACCTTGAACTTTTCAAACTCCTCCCGTCTGAAGCAGAGATCCACATCATCATCCCAGGGAATGAAGCCTCGGTGTCTTACAGCTCCCAGAAGGGTCCCGGAATCGATAAGATAGGTAATGTTATGTCTTATGCAGATTTCTCTTACTGCTTTTAATATTTCAAGATTTGCCTTATGGATTTTTTCGAGGTCAAATTCAAAGTCAGTATTTTTACCAGTGTTTTCCATTATTACTCCCATGGGTCAGGCATAAACCGGATTTATCCGGACACGCACATGACTCATCAATAAAGTAAGAAGCTTTACTTTCAAACTTTATCTTAATGCTTCCAGCAGGATTTTTGCCATGTAGCTGAGCTTTTCGTCAGTCATACCGGGATATAAGCCTACCCAGAAGGTATCCTTCATGATCCTGTCTGTAATTTCCAGGCTTCCAACAACGCGGTATCCTTCGCCGGTTTTTCTCATTTCATCAAAGCATGGATGCTTTATGAGATTTCCCGCAAAAAGCATTCTGGTCTGAACCCCGTGATCCTCCACATATCTCACAACCTGCTCTCTTTCTACACCTTCTTTACAGGTCATAAGGAAACCGAACCAGCTTGGATCCGAATCCGGCTCTGCCTCAGGAAGTATCAGCTTTTCCTCTGCACCGCCCTTTATGAGAAGCTCCTTTAAATAAGCAAAATTATGCTTTCTCTTCTCAACAAATCCCGGGAACTTTTCAAGCTGGGCAACTCCCACAGCTGCCTGCATATCTGTTGCCTTCAGGTTATATCCGAAATGAGAGTAAACGTACTTATGGTCATAGCCCTTTGGAAGCTCGCCGTACTGTCCGTCGAAACGATGTCCGCAGGTATTGTCCTTTCCGGGTGCGCACCAGCAGTCTCTTCCCCAGTCCCTTATGCTTCTCATGATACGATGAAGCAGCGGGTTGCTGGTATAGCAGGCACCGCCTTCGCCCATTGTCATATGATGAGGAGGGTAGAAGCTGGAGGTTCCGATATCACCGATGGTGCCGGTAAGCTTTGTCTCTCCGTCAATTGTGTAAGTGGAGCCCAGTGCATCGCAGTTGTCCTCCACAAGCCAGAGATCATGCTTATCACAGAATTCCTTTACAGCCTTTAGATTAAAAGGATTTCCCAGAGTGTGGGCTATCATAACCGCTTTGGTTTTTTCGCTTAAGGCATCCTCAAGCTTTGTAACGTCTATGTCACAGGTGGGTAATGTCACGTCCACAAAAACAGGCACTGCCCCGTACTGGATTACAGGGGTTACGGTTGTGGGGAATCCCGCCGCAACTGTGATGACTTCATCTCCGCGTCTCACCTGTCTCTCCTTAAGAAGAGGACTTGTTAATGTACTGAAGGCGAGAAGATTGGCACTGGAACCGGAGTTCACGAGACTCACATACTTAACTCCCAGGTACTTTCCGAATTCATGCTCAAACTTATCCGTGAATCTTCCTGCCGTGAGCCAGAACTCCAAAGCACTGTCCACAAGGTTAACCATTTCTTTGTCATCATATACACGACTTGCGTAAGGGATTCGGTCCCCCTCCTCATAGGGCTTTGCCGGTACTTTATATTTTTTTGCATATTCAGATACAAGATCCAGTATCTCCTGTCTTGCCTGCTGCTCTGTTTTTTCCATAATAATTCTCTTTCTAAATGTTATATTTACCTGATTCAGGCTTTAAATTCGTGTTAGTCTCATTCCGACTTTTTTCTTTTCAAATGATCATAGATAATGCAATAATCATATAGCATATTTTATGAAATCATGAATCAAGTTAATAATTTTATTAATCCGCCAGAAATCCTTTAATCTGCTCTTCAGTATATTTCAGCATGTCCTCTTTGTCATGCCATGCCCGGTACCACTTAACGGTTTCACGGACAGCTTCATCCACGTGCCATACGGGAGCCCAGCCCAAGGTCTTCTTGATCTTCCCGGTATCAAGCATCAGGAATGATGCTTCGTGGGGAGCGTTGCTCTCGGCTTCTGTATGCCACCTTGCGCCCTCGCCCCAGGAGGCCACAAATTTATCCGCCAGATTTCCTGTTGTTATGGCATCCGACTCGTCGGGACCTACATTATAACAATCGGAAACCTCCGGGTTCTCAGCCTGTCTCATGGCGATGAGCAGGTATACGTAAAGGGGCTCCAGGACATGCTGATAGGGTCTCGTGCTGTAGGGATTTCTCACATGAATGCTGTTTCCCGAAACTGTATCCCTTACGCAGTCGGGGATGATACGGTCTCTTGCAAAATCACCGCCGCCGATAACATTACCGGCACGGGCTGTGGAGATAGGGGTAACCGGATCCTTATCACCGAAAAATGATTTTGTGTAGCTGTGGGTCACAAGCTCGGAACAGGACTTTGAATTACTGTAGGGATCGTAACCGTCAAGCTTTTCTTCTTCCTTAAATGGATGATCCATGAGGTCGCTGTTTTCATAAACCTTATCGGTGGTGACATTCAGGAAGGTCTTTACCCTGTCGTCCCCAAATTCACGGCTTTTTCTCACACACTCAAGTATGTTGACGGTACCCATAACATTTATCTCATAGGTTTCTCTCGGTATCTCATAGGAAGTTCTCACTATGGGCTGGGCCGCAAGGTGAAGAACCACCTGAGGTTTTACCTTCTCAAAGAAGGAGCTTAAATGCTGATAATCCCTGATATCTCCGGTCTCAGAGGTCATAATTTTTTCGAGACCGAGTATCCTGAAAAGGGATGGCTCGGTAGGGGGCTCCAATGCATAGCCGCAGACCTCTGCACCAAGCATCCTCAGCATCAGGGACAGCCAGCTGCCCTTAAACCCGGTATGCCCGGTGACCAGCACCCTTTTTCCGCTGTAATAGTTTTTTAATTCTGTAAATTTCGACATTTATTCTTCTCCAAAGCGATTTCATAAATCCCGGGAAAATCCGGAACCCTTCAATACTCACAGCTCACCCTGAATAAAATAGGGGTTTTTACCCTGCCCGCTTATGGGTTTCCGGTATGCGAAGCCGGTATATCGCTATCGACGGACCTGCAATACAATTCGGGATGTTTTACTTCCATCTTTTCCAGGGAGCTCTGTCCTCTTCCCAAAGGGTTTCAAGGAGCTTCTTTTCTCTCTGGGTATCCATGCACTGCCAGAAGCCCGGGTGATAGAAGCTCATAAGCTCTCCATCAGCTGCAAGCCTATGCATTGGCTCCTGTTCAAGGACGCATTTGTCACCGGTCAGATAATCAAAGACCTTCGGATCAAAGATCATAAAGCCTCCGTTTATGATGGCGCCGTCTTCATTCTGTTTTTCCCTGAAGGACCTGATTTTGTTGTTGTCATCTATATCCAGAACACCCTTCTGCTGGGCGAGAGATACTGTAGTAATGGTAGCGATCTTTCCGTGGCTTCTGTGGAACTTTTCAAGAGCGCTAATGTCTACATCGGACACTCCGTCACCATAGGTAAGCATGAAGGACTCATCTCCCACATACTTCTGTACTCTCTTGATACGTCCTCCTGTCATGGTATTGAGTCCGGTATCAACTATGGTAACCTTCCAGGGCTCATTCATATTGTTATGAACTTCCATACTGTTATTACTGAGATCAAAGGTAACATCCGAGTTGTGCAGGAAGTAATTCGCAAAAAACTCTTTTATGACATACTGCTTATAGCCCGCCAGTATGATGAAATCATTGTAGCCGTAGCTTGAATAGTATTTCATGATATGCCAGAGTATGGGCATCTCGCCTATCTCTATCATGGGCTTTGGCTTTAAATGTGATTCCTCTGAAATACGTGTTCCGAATCCACCTGCTAAGATTAATACTTTCATTTTATTTCCTTCTATATGATTTTCTTCTATATGACCATCTTCTATATGACTTTCTAATGTCTAAAGCAACATCCATCAAACCATTGATTTCTTTCACTTCTCAGATTCAGAATAAAGAGCACCATGCTCCTACCCTTATCTTTCGCTGAAGACATTAAGCTTATTATCCCGAAGAACGGATATGGCGTGTCTCACCTTATTGGCACCATGATTATACTCAAAAATCGCATTAAGTTCATCATCGGTGTAATCGTCTGCTTTTAATGCAGCTTCCCTTATGGATTCAAAATATATCTTCCGATAGGGCATATTGTTTATCTCTACCCTGTTGGTGACAAGGGTTCCCGCAATAAACAAAACCGGGATCGCCATTGCAAAAAACAGGGACACAAGCGAAAGGATTCCCGGATTACTTCTCCGTCTCTTTCTGCTTCCGGGCTCAAATCTTTTCTCTTTATGTCTGTATACCAGATATTTTTCATACCAGTCCGTAAATAGAAGGCCATAGATCATTATGAGCCCAAAGACTCCAGGCATATACTGGAGCGAATATCTGCTCTGCCAGGCATAAATCTCTGTGAGAAAAATATACCTCGATAAAAAAACCAGGACATGGCTGCCTAGTCCGCTGACCATAAGTATAAGGGGAAATACTGTTTTTCTGTAAATACCTTTCATGAAGAACAGTATAAATGCTACAAGATAGGTTGCAACCACAAGTGCGCCTGTGAGATAGATCTCACTGTAGCCTATGATTCCGGATCCAAGCATTGACTCAAGACATGAACCATCCATCACTTCAGATGCAAAACCGTTAAGTATAAAATGAACCGTGAATCCGGTCTGCTCTGTCAGCACTTCCATAAGTGTCACATCAGCGGCTCCTGCGTATTCATATCTTGCCATGGAATTGCTCCACAGAAACATCAGCACCGGTATGGCTGTGGTTATAACATATATAGGGATACGGCTTCTGTCCACATTCCGGTTTTTTATCACCAGCATGTAGAAAGCTGCTGTAATAAGGGCCGCACAGTACTGTACTATATAGGGCCCCGCAACCAGAAGGGCTATATAGGGAAGCACAGTAAGAAGCACATCGTCATATTTCTTTTTTGTTCCTGTGAAAACTCTTTCCAGAATATAGTAGTTATAAAAGAAGAGTCCGTAGCTCAGGAAATGGGGATAGCCTGAACCATTCAGGAGAAGCTCCCACTTATTAAGGCTGAAACCCACCGCCATAAGTGCAAGTACTGAAAACACATTGAGCCGCATTCTTCTTATATAGAGGCTCACGGAAATCATCATGAGGAGCACTCCCGATATACCCAGCACCCTGTCAAAGTCCACGGAATAGGAAAAAAATGTGACATTAAACCATCTTATCGGATAGGTGACCGGGATACGGGTAAGTATGTCCGGCACCATAAAGCTTTCCTTTTTAAGGGTATCCGGGAGATAGCTGTTTATAAGCCTTATATAATCAGAGTACACCACATCGATGGATGCTCCTTTTATGTACCATAAAAGAAAAATCGTCCCCAAAAAAGGCAGGAGCATCACTGTACTGCTCCATAATTTATAGACAGGACTTTGTGTCCTCGCTTCATTCACTGCCTCATGGTAGTTAAGGGCTTTTCCCTCTGAACCGTAATTTAATTTTATGCTATCCTTTTTGTGTGATGGCATCCCAGTCTGCCTTTCCGAATATCTGATCTGTTATATCTATATATTCCCTTTGATCTGAGCTTTCAAGCAGTATAACGGAATTATCATAGCTTGCATGCTCCGGAAGCTCTGACACATCATTGATAAAATGTACTTCCGATCCCTGACCGGTTTTCTCCGGATCGTAGGGTTTATAGAAATACTCCCCGTAAAAATCAGTCATACCATAATTATTGTAAAAAATATAGGTCTGACGGACACCCAGAAAATTCTGATACTTTCCTATGGTCTGATCCGCAAGAGAGTTCACTCTGTCAAGCTCGGTGAAGAAGAATATATTTCTGAAATTACTTCTGTAAAGCTGCTCCACCGGGATCAGGAGAATACAGTAGAGGATAAACATTACCGCAAAACATATAACATTACCGGCCGGAAAATTCTCTGTTTTTCTCCGTCGGGAGCGGTTATCCACATGGGCTTCCGGGTTGTCCACTGCCTGGAAACGGCCTGATTTCGCGGTTTTTGCCTCTGCCAGCTTCCCAAACATATAACAAACATAGAGAAGTGCTGCGGTGTAGCTTACATAAATCCACCGTATTTCGAGTCTTACGGTTATGGAGCTGCAGCCGATACATAAGGCTATGAAGCTTATGAACAACAGGTTTTGTAAAATATCATATAGCGGATCCTTTGTTTTTATAATCTCTCTTATGTAGTAAAAAATCATAACAAAGAGTACGATCCAGCTTCCGTATACGAGTAAGTGCGCCCACAGAGGCATTTCCCTCCAGTTGATTCCGCAGAGATAAGATTCTCCCGCATTAACTCCGAAGATGTACTGCACCTGCTGCAGAGCATACATAAATGCCTGTCCGAGCTCGAAGGTTTCGGAAACCTTTGTTCCCGCCGTACCAACCGGCATCGCCTGCCCGGCGATTATCCGCCTGATTCCGAAGAAAAACATAACTTCAAGAAGAGGAATGGCTGCTTTCAGAACATCATCTGAATTGGATTTTTTTCCTGAACCTGATTTTGATCCCTTCAGTTCTTTTGCTTCTCCAAAATCCATATTTCCAAAAGCTACGGATGTTTGCTGTTTCTCAAAGACTTTCTCATTTAAACTTTCATCACTAAAAAGCTTGTTTTTCGAGACGCTCCCTGCACTTCTGCCTTTTACCCGAATTCTGTTTAAAAGCAGTGAAAGATAAAACAGCGGAAACAATGCCAGAAATCTCTCGTGGGTAAACAGCACAAGAAAATAGCAAAGGCAGGCAAGGTTGTAAAATATACTATGTCCGGCCTCCGAAAACTCATAAAGAAGGTAAAGTATCGAAAGTGCCAGGGCAAGGGCCATGGTTTCCAGAAGTCCCAGCACCTGTCCTATCTGGTATCCCGCAAAATGTGAGCCCAGATACATAGCCGCCGTAAAAAATGATACCAGCTGTCCCGCTGCCATTTCCTTTCCTTTAAGCTTCAGAGATTTTGTAAATCCAAGAGAAAAGAAATATATCATAAAAGCTACAGCTATATTTATCACCGTATTGAACAGGGCGTAATAGTTTACATGACGTCCAACGATAACAAACTCAAGATAACTCATTGCCCAGTAAAAGGGTCTGAAATTACCCTTGGTTTTCAAGGGGAAGGTAAACTCCCAGAAGTTTTCCTCTCCGTAATAGGACCAGAGATACAGATCATCTCCGTAGAGTCCCCTTATCTGAATGTTACGGTTCACAAACAAGCCAATTAAAATAAGTGCAAAAAGTGCAGGAAGCACCATTCGCACTTGTTGTTTAGTTATCTTTTTTATTTTCATATGCTCCGTATGCTTTCTTATAGAAATGCATGAGTAATGCCGCTATAGGTGCAGGATGCAGCTTTCTGAACATCTCCTCTTCCTCCAGCTCACGGTTATGGTTCTCGATATTACGCATGGTCTCAGCTCCCGGATGGATACGGTAAGCCATAAGGGATTTCTCGATAACTATGAACCTTCCGGGCTCCTGAGCAAGCCTTACCAGAGTCTCCCAGTCGATCACAAATTTATAATCGTTTCTGAAAAGCGGCGCAGGACAGTAGGAAACATTATAGGTGCAGGTTGGGCAGCCTATGCCATTTCCGTATTTTAATGCCGAAAGCTTTACACCGGTCTTATGGGCTTTACTATGATCCCTTAAGCGCCATCTGAGGATCCTCTTTACCCCCTCCGAGGTTCCGGGGATAGTATTACCCTCGCCGTCTATGGTATCGTAGCGGCAGCAGAAAAGAGACATATCCGGAAATACATGGTAAGCATTTAAAAGGGCTTTGGTATAGTCCGGAAAATACAGATCATCCTGGTGGGCTATGGTTACGAGAGGAGCCAGCCGGCTCCCCTCATCATATGCAAAATTCCAGTCTTCCTTAAGTCCGTGACGCCCGTTTCTCACATAAACGGGATACCCGAACCTGGCACTGCATTCAGTGATGAATTTATTGGGTGTGGAGGTGCAGATGATAACCTTGCTCTCCACACTCTGGTTTTTCAGAGAGTTAAGAAGGTATGGAAGATATTCGGATTCCCCATATGCAGCTACCGCAAAGCAATGCTTATACTTTTTCACACTCTGTATCCTCCCACAGATACGTTAATCTTTAATATCTGTCACGAAGCTTTAAATCCTCTCCAAAAGCTTCTCACTTCCTGTAATCTGATTCAAAATCATCACGGATCTTGTTCCATGCTCCCTCAGGGGAGTAGTAATCCTTTATGAACTGTACTGCCCTCCTGGACATATTCTCAATATCATAGCTGTTGTTATAAAGATTTATAACATCTTCGGCAAAGCCATCTTCAGTGTCCTGAATGTGGAGAGCAGTTTCTGCCTCAGGTATTCCCTCTGCTCCGCAGGAGGTAGTAACCACTGCAGCCCCGGCATGAAGAGCTTCAACAACCTTACCCTTTACACCTGCACCGAAACGGAGAGGCACCACTACAACTCTGTTCTTACGATAAAGCTCATCCAACTGTTCTATGGTAACAAAGCCGAGAACATTGATATCCGGACGGTTGTTGAGAGCAAGCACCTCTTCATCAGCCTTTGATCCGGCTACATTAAGCACTACATCCGGAATACGGGCTCTGATCTTCGGAAGGATCTCGTTTGCAAACCAGAGGAGACCATCCTTGTTTGGCGGATGACCGAAGCCTCCCACAAACAGAAGTCCCTGCTTGTTTGCGTAATCCTCATCCAGCACCGCCGACTCATCATATACATAAGCGGTGATGCCTTTGACATTGATGGTAGGATCCTCTTTACGCACGATCTCTGCCTCAACCTCTGACGGGAAGTAGCTTGCGTCAGCCTTACGCATAACACCATACTCGATGTTGTGCCAGTACTCTGCATCCTCCCTGGTATTCTCGTCATGATTAAGCTCATACTCTCTCATGAGACGAAGTGAATGAAGGTCATGACCAAAATAGATAACCTTTACATCGGTGTTATCACGGAAATAATCTATGTACTTCGTTGCAATATGCGGTCTGTTGAGATATGCGATATTAAGGAACGTCTTATTCTTATCTATCCACTGCCAGATGCCGGCCTGCATGGTATTGCCGTACAGTACCTCGATGCCCATCTGCTGAAGTTCTGAGGTGTAGGGCTCCTCATGAGCAAAATTGTCTCCGAGGAATTTAACCTTGTAGCCAACGCTCTTGAAAAGCTTCATGTACTGATAGTCAAGCTTTGATCCCGCATCCTTATCCCAGGTGGGCACATAGTGGTCAACCACCAGGATGTACTTACTGTTCTGTCCTCTTTCACGGGCAGCAAAAGGATTGGGATTTCCGTCATTAACCGACTGCGATTTCAGCTCCTCAGCCCACTTCTCCTTAAACTTCTCCTGATTAACCACCTGATAATGCTTAAGTCCCGAAGTATCCTGGGTATCCGTTCCGTTGGACACGCCCTCAAAGTGAGTGATAACGGATTTCGGCTGGAACACAACCTTCTTTCCATGCTTACGTACTTCAAAGGCAAGGTCCGTATCCTCATAATATGCCGGAGCGAATCTCTCATCAAATCCGCCGATTTCCTTCCAGAGATCGGTGCGTATCATGATGGCTGCACCGGAAATGTAGTCAACTTCCTTTACGTAATTGTATTCCGGCTCCTCCGGATCCTGGAGTCTTCCGTAATTCCAGCCTGAGCCGTCCGACCAGATGATGCCTCCGGCCTCCTGGAGACGTCCGTCAGGATAAACCAGCTTTGATCCCACCATACCGATGGAGTCATCGCTTTCTATAAGCGAAACCAACGACTCAAGCCAGCCTGCATTAACCTTGGTATCATTGTTAAGGAAGAAAATGTACTTACCCTTGGCAATCTCAGCAGCCTGGTTACAGTTCTTAAGGAAGCCCATATTCTCACGGTTTCTTGCGATAACCAGGTTATCTGCATAAAAACCTATCTCTCTTGTGGCATCCGTTGACACGTCATCTGCTATGATGACCTCGTAAGGAGTCTTCTGAAAATCCGTGTTTTCTTTGATGCTTATAAGACACTGATATGTATAGTTTATCTGGTTATAGCAGGGTATAACGATGCTTACCAGAGGGGTATCTGTTTTTTCAAAGCTTACCTTTCCGTAATCACTGTAGGCAGATCCTATATTGAAGTCTCCTCTTATACGGTTTTTTCCCTCTGCAGTGAAGAACAGATGTAATGTTTTAAACGGGTGAATAAAGCACTGTCTCAGATAGTAAAGAGCCTTGCGTTTACGGGAACCTATAGGGAATCTTCTGTCATAGGCATCATTTATATCCTTGGAAAGCTTTCCTATAATTCCCATATGCTGTTTATAGTATTCACGCTCTTTTATGAGCGTTTCAATGTCTCTCTCGTGGATATCGATGACCTTTGTAAGGTTGGCTACGTGAACCGCAGTCAGCCTGTTAACCTCACGTTCCTTTTTGAGAGCGATCTTATTCTCCTCATTTCTCTGACCAAGAACTATGAGATCATTTTCTGCTACCGCAAGTCTTCCCTTAAGCTCGTTGAATCTGTGGACAGTCACCTTGTTCTCGTAATAAGCATTGATATTGCTGTCCTGTCCGTCTCCGTGGACAAAAGCCTGGAATTCCTGTTCCTTGTCAAGAAGCTCCTTACACTCCGGAGTAGTGAATCCAAAATTACGCATAAATCCAAAAAGATCATCATAACTAAGCTCACTTCTGTAGGAAAGATACCAGTAGTAAAGAATTCTGAACTGTAAAAATCTTACATCCACAGCCTCAGGCAGCACCCACTCACAGTCTATGAGGGTTGGCTTACCGTTGACCATAATCACATTATCAAAAAGGCAGTCAAGATTTGCAGGTTTTATCTCACCGTCCCTCCTGCCGATAACCATATCAACGGATTCCACAAGCTCCTTTATGGGAGCAACTCCGTCCTTTATGAGATCCGCAAGGAGTCTTCCGAGATTCTTTCCTTCAAGATAGGGATAAATCTGGTAGCTTAATCGCTGGAAATCTCCGAGAGCACGACTTGTCTCCTCAGCCTTAAGTACCTCCAGCGTAGGATTAACCTCACGTTGCTCCTTAGCCTTTGCTGTCAGAGAATCGATGTGAGCATTGGCTTCAGGTGTAATGCCTGACTTTGCCACATGCTTTATATCCCTGCTGTCCTTATAAATAAGTGTCTTTATGGCATACTCCGGCTTACGGCTTGAGTTGTATTTAATGTATATGGGGCGGTACTTTCTGTAATCCTTCGCCCGGCTTTTGTGTGAACCCCGGGGCTGGAAAATGTAGAAGTAAGAAGGCGCGAACTCCTGGAATTCGTTTTCCTTTACCAGAAGACCTATCTTCTCGGTTTCCTCAGAGGGTCCCGGCAAACGCTCATCGGTATAGAAATTAAGGGGCATCTTTAATTCGGGAACGGGATAATACATCCACTCCTTTGAATCGGGCTCATTCTCCTTTAACCTTTCCCGAAGCGCCTTAACCTCCGACCAGCGCATATATACGGTGTCTCCATCTTTTTCTCCGGAGGAGAGACGGTCGATGTCCAGGGCATTCTGCATACCAAGCATGATGCAGCCGCCCTCTTTAAGCCAGGTGCCGGAAAGAGACCTGAACATACCTTCGAGATCACTCTTGAATATCTTAAGTACTCTTTCTGTGAGAACAGGTATGATAATGTAATCATATACCGTCTCATCAAGTCTTCTTGAGACATTACGGACTCTCTTTTCAAGAAGTTCTCTTAAGGGAGCCGTATACTCCTTGTCTCCCAGTACCAGAACTGAGGCATCTCTCTCCATGCCTGTGGTCATATCGTCAAAATAGAACCACTCTATCAAATTGGTCATATGATGTGTGAAACTCATTGTTTGTTATGCCTTTCCAGAGTCACCTTCGACTCCATGTCGTAAACACCGACTGTGTTTTTGTTTGAGAGCACCGTAATGGATGCTACATCATATTTTCTGTCATAGACTACGTGCTCTCCCTGCTCAAAACCTGTGCAGGACATGCTTAGAAGGTACTCGCCTCCCTGCAGCGTCATCCGCTGTGTGAAGGTGCAGACATATTCGTCCCCTTCCTTTACGGGATCTATGCTGCACTCCTCGATCATTGTATTGGTGCCTGTCAGATCCGCACCCCTCTTGTCTTTTATTGTGAATGTAAAAATCGGAGCTTCCAAAGGCGCATTGAATCGTATCTTTTCCTTTATGGAGAAGGTCTCCCCCTTAACTATAACGTTTGTCACCTTGCCTCTTTGATCAAGGATTCCGAGATCATAAATTGAAGCTCTTCCGTCACCATAATGCTGAAGATTAGGGTTCAGATTAAGTTCATCCTGCATCAGATGTCCGTTGTTATCATGGATATCATCCTTTGGATCGTTACGACCTTCTTCCGGTCCGAATGATTCTTCCGCATCCCTCATAGCGGCGCCGCCAATGCTGTCCACCCCAAAATCCTGACCCTCTATAAAAGAAACAGCGGCCTCTGCATCCCGCTTCTTCTCAATATTCTTTTTATCCTCTTCCGTAAATCTTCCTGCAAGGATCTTTTTATAAAGATCCACCATTTCTCCGGGCTTTCCCTCAGCGATTTTTTCACCTTTATTTATAAGGACAACTCTGTCACAGTATTTCATTACGGATCCGAGATCATGAGTAACCATCAGAATGGTGGTTCCGTTCCTGCGAAGCTCATCCATGCGGTGATAGCACTTGGCCTGGAAGAAAACATCTCCTACGGACAGAGCCTCATCCACAATGAGTATCTCAGGATCCATGGCCACATACATGGCGAAAGCAAGTCTTACGAACATACCGCTGGAATAGCTTTTTACAGGCTGGTTCACAAAGTCCCCGATATCTGCAAAGTCCAGGATTTCCTGAAGCTTCTCATCCATCTGCTCCTTTGTGAAGCCCATCATGGTTCCGTTCATGTAGACATTCTCAATACCGGTATAATCCGGATTAAACCCGGCACCAAGCTCAAGAAGGGCACATATTATACCCTTTATGTTCACCTCACCATCTGACGGGGTAAGGACTCCGGTTATGATCTTAAGGATAGTGGATTTACCGGAACCGTTTGTTCCGATGATTCCCACAGACTCACCTTTACCGACTTTGAAATTTATATGATTAAGAGCATAAAAATCACGATGATAATTCTTATGGGTCAGGCTGACAGCCTCTTTAAGTCTGTCTATAGGCTGATCGTAGAGCCTGTAGATCTTTGTCACATCCTTTACGTCTATGACAAAGTCGCTGTCCACCATACTCTCATTATCACCGGCTTTTTCGCTTGTGTTTTTTATTTCATTATCTGCCATAAAAAAAATTCTCCAGATGTGCGTATGCACATTTGGAGAATATAATAACATATTTCTTCATGTTTTGCCACACCGGTCACAGTTCGGACCAGACATATGCAGGTCCAGATCCGGAGGACATCCATTTTAAAACGGGTCGCTGCGGCGGAAAATCTGAAACAGCCCCCTAAGCGGCTCTAGGCTCCCGGTGTCTGGTATGTAGCTATGTTACTGCTGCCGGTAGATGGAAGTGTTCCGTTGTAACCAACGGCTGAGCTGTTAGTGGTTGCCGGTGCGGAGGATGTTGTATTCTGGGTTGTGGCAGCTTTAGTGCTTGTGTTTGCTGCCGCTGTAGTTCCCGTGGAAAGTGACTTTCCTACTTCCGGGCTTGCTGCATTGGTTACCAGATGACCTTCGCTGACTCTGTAGCTGTAGGTTCCGGTCTGTACGCCCTGAGTTCCGGATATCTTTGCTGTTACGCTGTTTCCGGGACCGACATAGGTTCCATCAGCTATTCCGGTGGAGTTTGCCAGTGTCTGATCAGAGGTCTGTATCGTAGGAAGCTGGCTGTTGGTAAGGGAGCTTGCCTTACTGTTGGAAATAACGTGATCCACAACAGTTACCATATTGGTGTTCATACCGATATTGGCTGCTGCGGTTGCCGCTGCATTAAGAGCAGCAGTACTTTCACTGGTGGTATTGCCTCCCCTTGCCGCTTTTGCTGCATCTGCAGCCGCATTGGCTGCCTCTATGGCTGCAGCCGTATCAGTTTTTGTCACTGCCTGTGTTGTAAGAGTAAGATTTGGAGCAGGTGTTCCGTCGGGAGCCGGCTGTCCTGCATAAACAGTAGTCTGCACTCCGGTTGCTGTATCGGTCCAAACGGCTATGGGACCATACAAAGTATACTGCCAGTCGGAAAGACCTGTCATACTCATAGAAATTGAAAGAGCCATAACGGCAATGGCAGTGTTTCTTATTTTATTAAGCTTCATTACTGTCTCCTGAAGTACTCTGTGATTTTTTGAGTATATCACAGGGTTTATTCAATGGTCAGAATGTCTGAAAAACCTGTTACATTGAATATCTCATCGATTTCCTCGGAAACATTTCTGATAACCATTTTCCCCTGCTTATTCATCTTCTTCTGAGCTGAAAGAAGAACACGAAGTCCGGCACTGGAGATATACTCAAGTGCTGCAAAGTCAAATGTAAGCTCAGTTACGTCCTGGATTTCTGCATTGATCTCCTGCTCAAGCTGAGGTGCTGTTGTTGTATCAAGGCGTCCCTCAAGTACGAGATCTAATTTGCTGTCCTCTTTTTTCTTTGTGATGTTAAACATACTATTTCTTCCTTTTCTGTTTTTATAGTTTTAATTATTTACATATTATAGTCAGATCAACATGATCATTCTTTACACCAACTATAACATCTTTTGCAAGACTTGCAACTATAGACTTTTCCAGTTCGTCACTGGCATCTTCCATTTCTTCTCCCTCAGAGTCCTGAATCGTACCTCTGTAGTTCTCAAGTGACCACATCATGGGGACTCCTGCTGCGGGGTACTCTCCCATGAGTCCCATGGACATAAAATCATATCCTACGCCGTACTCCTGCTGAAGCTTTGCGCTTTCATCAAAACTCAAAAGTCCGTTTTGTATGATATCGCTTATTTTTCCCATAAAGCCTTTTGCCGCTGCGTTTTCATGGCTTGTGGAAACGGAGAGCAATGCTTCCTTTTTTCCTTTGTCCATGATGGTTTCTGCCTGAAGTCTTACCCTGAATTCTCCGTTTTCTTCTTCTATCCAGAACAAGGCCTCAAAGTCTCCGGTCATGGCACGCACCATACCTAAGGTTTCTTCACAAACAAGTCTCAAGTGAATGGCCTTTTTGTTTTCCAGTGCTCTGCTTCTGATGTATTTATCAACTGCGTTCAATGCTTCTTCTGTACCTGCATCTCCGCCGTTGATCCTGATTTGACTCATTTTCTTCATGCCACGATCTCCTTTCATTCATACTTCTTCTATTTTACACCCTAAGGGGCGGGATGTCTCAAAAATTTTTTTAACTTTATCATACAATTCGGAGGAATGGGGCGGTCAGAGCCGGAGGGCATCTGTTTAAAAACGGGTCGCTGCGGCGGAAAAATCTGAAACAGCCCCCTAAGCGGCTCTAGGCCCTCGCCAATGTAGGAGGTTTTCTTGATGAAAACTCCTACTTGGCGAGGGGGCTAAGGAAAATGGAACCAAGAGCCGCTAAGGGGGCTGTTTCTGATTTTTCTCGTCCTCGCTCAACGTTTTTAAACAGATGCCCTCCGGCTCTGACCTTACTCATCACTGACAGTACAGTTATCTTCAAAAAAAGACTATCGAATTTCCAGGGGAAATCCGATAGCTTTTGGGGGTAGAAGTGTTTTATTTAAGAGTGCTTTATTTCTGTAGAAAGTTTGCCGAGGTGCTGGTCAATTACAATGGTATCGCCTTCACGGACCTGGTCTTCGAGGATGGCGCGGGCTACCAGGGTTTCGACGTTTTTCTGGATGAAACGGCGGAGAGGACGGGCACCGAACTGTGGTTCGTAGCCGTAGTCTGCGACGTATTCCTTGGCAGAATCTGTGAGCTCGATGGAGATCTGTCTGTCTTCGAGTCTCTTGTTGATGGACTTTATCATGAGGTCTGTGATGTGGCCGATGTTGTCCTTGCTGAGAGGCTTAAACATTATGATCTCATCAAGACGGTTCAGAAACTCGGGGCGGAAGGCTCTCCGGAGTTCGTCGTTAACGTTCTTTCTGGCGGCTTCCGTGATGTTTCCGTTTGAGTCTATGCCATCGAGAAGATACTGGGCACCGAGGTTGCTTGTAAGTATGATTATGGTGTTTTTGAAGTCAACGGTCTTGCCCTGGCTGTCTGTGATACGTCCGTCATCCAGTACCTGGAGAAGGATGTTGAAGACATCGGGATGTGCCTTTTCTATCTCATCGAAAAGAACTACCGAGTAGGGCTTACGGCGAACGGCTTCAGTGAGCTGACCGCCTTCTTCATAGCCAACGTATCCGGGAGCCGCACCGATGAGTCTGGAAACGGAATATTTCTCCATGTACTCTGACATGTCGATTCGAACCATGGCATTTTCGTCGTCAAAAAGGTTCTGGGCCAATGCTTTTGCAAGCTCTGTCTTACCTAAACCTGTAGGTCCCATAAAGAGGAAGGAACCTATAGGTCTTCCCGGATCCTTTATGCCGGCCTTTGAACGCTGGATGGCTTCCACCACCTTTTCAACGGCTTCATCCTGACCTATGAGTCTCTTGTGGATCTCTTCATCAAGGTGAAGAACCTTGCTTCTCTCGGATTCATTAAGCTTTGATACAGGGATTCCTGTCCAGCGGCTTACGATCTTTCCGATTTCTTCTTCGGTTACCGTTTCCTGAAGGAGAGCCTTGTCCTCATTGTGGACGCTGTTCTCTGCATCTGAAAGCTGTTTTTCAACCTGCGCCAGATCCTGATACTTAAGCATTGAAGCTTTTTCATAATCGCCTGTCTGCATAAGCTTTTCGATTTCTTTACGTATCTGGTCTCTCTTTTCACGAAGCTGCTGAAGGTTTCCGACGGAGTTCTTTTCGTTTTCCCACTGGGCGGATTTTGCGTCAAACTCCTCCTGAAGCTCAGCAAGCTCCTTTTCTATCTCCTGAACTCTTTCCTTTGAAAGCTTGTCATCCTCCTTTTTAAGTGAGCTTTGTTCCATCTTAAGCTGTGTGATATGGCTCTTCATGGCAGCCATTTCTTCCGGCATGGACTCCATCTGGGTCTTTACCATGGAGCAGGCTTCATCCACAAGGTCGATGGCTTTATCCGGAAGGAATCTGTCGGAGATATATCTGTCGGAAAGCATTGCTGCCGCCACCATAGCATTGTCCGTAATTGATACACCATGATATCTTTCATAGCTGTCCTGGATACCTCTGAGAATATAGATAGTATCCTCTACAGTCGGCTCATCTATCATTACCGGCTGGAAACGTCTCTCGAGAGCTGCATCCTTTTCAATATATTTATGATACTCATTAAGTGTTGTGGCACCTATACAGTGGAGCTCACCTCTTGCAAGCATCGGCTTAAGAAGGTTTCCGGCATCCATGGCACCATCGGTCTTTCCGGCGCCCACAATGGTATGAAGCTCATCGATGAACATAAGTATCTGTCCGTCGGACTGCTTTACTTCATCAAGAACTGCCTTGAGCCTCTCCTCAAACTCGCCTCTGTACTTTGCACCTGCCACAAGAGAACCCATGTTAAGGGCAAATATTTTCTTATCCTTAAGACTCTCAGGTACTTCACCGGCAGCTATCCTCTGGGCAAGACCTTCTACGACAGCGGTTTTACCTACACCGGGCTCACCGATGAGTACCGGGTTGTTCTTGGTCTTTCTGCTGAGGATACGGATAATGTTTCTGATCTCCTCATCTCTTCCGATTATGGGGTCAAGCTTCTGCTCCTTTGCGCTCTGTACCATTTCATAGCCATACTTATTTAAGGTATCATAGGTGCTCTCAGGATTATCTGTGGTTACTCTCTGATTTCCTCTTACCTCCGAAAGTGCCTTCAGGAACTTATCCTTTGTGATGTCATATTCCTTAAGGAGCTTCTTAACCGTAGGATCCGCTTCCTTGATTATGGACAGGAAGATGTGCTCTACCGCAACATAATCATCTCCCATGGATTTCATATGGTCTTCAGCCCTTGTAAGAGCGAGGTTTGCAGCCTGTGACATATACATCTGACCGTTTCCGGATACCTTGGGAAGCTTTGAGATTTCAGCTTCAAGGGATGACTTAAAGCCATCCACGGAAACTCCCATTCTTTTAAGAAGCTGGGCGATGAGACTCTCATCTATAGTTATAAGGCTGTACAGAAGATGTACCTGCTCCACATACTGGTTTCCATACTCTGTAATGATATCCTGACACTTATTTATGGCTTCAACTGATTTCTGTGTAAACTTGTTAATATTCATAATATCCTCCTATAAACGCTTGTTTTTCGCCGTTTATTTCTGACATACAGATACAGATCTATCCGGCTCCTTAAATACCCTTTTCTTTGTTAATGTCTTTTACTTTGGTTCCGGTCAGGGTTCCCCGGATACAATCCGATTCTCTATGTCTCCCTTTTACAGTAATGATTATATCTCGATTGTTAGCACTTTCAAGTGTCGAGTGCTAATTTTAGATTTTTTTTAGTAAGTTTAGAAACTGTTTGTTTTGTGCATTTTCACCATAGATTTTACTTTTTATACATTTGCCTGCCTTTTCCGTTATTTATAAAGCATTCTTTTTCACTTTTTTGCTCCGTTTTTCAAGAACACGTAGTCTCTTTTCAGACCTTGTCACAATTTAGACTATAGGCATATCTGAATATCGGTCATATACTGAGCACACAAATTCATACGGAGGCAACATGACAGTATCTCATCTGGTTCTTCTGCAGTTCCTTTACGGTTCAGCACTCACCGATCTTTATGACCGGCGCATACCTAATACTCTTACAGGTATGTATCTTTCACTTGGATTGTTTCTCAATTTCCAGTGTATTTCTTTTCTTCATATGACAGGTACTTTCAACCTTTCATACTCACTCAGCTTTCTTGTAACTTTTCTGGTCTCAGTTCTGATCCTGTCCGTTCTCACCGCTATGACAAATGCAGGCGCAGGAGACGCCAAACTAATCGCTCTTATCATCTCTTGGACCGGTTTTTATGAAGGTCTTCATTTGTTACTACCCGGTCTCATCCTGGCACTTGCATTTATTCTGATCAGCAAAGCTGAAACAGTTTTCGCATCTTCTATAAGTAAAAAAGTAAACATTACCCCTAAATGCTTTTTTATGCCCACAAAGATCCCTACAGCTTTTTATCACCCCTACAAACAAAAGCTAAAGTTTCTCTTTCCGGAGCTTAAGTGCCTTCTTATAGATTTCAGGATTTTTGAAATCTGCCTGAGGCTCCCGGAAAGAGGTACTCTTCCCCTCGCGATCCCTGTTTTTCTCGGTGCAATTCCGGGACTGATCACTACTTCACTCCGGAGTCCCTTGTGGACTTAGGAGTGAACATACTAAAGATAAGGAGTTTTTATGCATCATATTCTTGCTTTCTTTGATGAAGATAAAACCTACTGTGACAGGTTCAGAAAATTTGCTTCCAACCATTCCAACTGTCCGTTTACGGTTTATTCTTTCGATAATTATCAGGATCTTAGGAACTTTTCCCAGGACCATCCCATAGAATTGCTGGTTGGAAGCGAAGCCAAAAGCTACAATTCCGGAATTTCCGGAGCCAAGACCTATTCAGGATCTGCTTTTGCCTCCGTCCATGAGGGTTCGGGAGATTCTTATGACAGGAAGTATTCCTTTGAAACGGGAAGGTCCCTGGTTTCGGAACCTGACCTTTTATATCAGATACCTGCAAAATCCATCATTAAGCTTTCTGAGACACCGGTTGAATCCGGGGATGCCGATGTACATCATTCCGGCCCTGACGGAAAGTACCGGATATATAAGTATCAGTCCGGCGAAAACATTCTTCGTGAGATCATGACCTTTTACGGACATAATACTGCGGCTTCCAAAAGGAAAGCATCAGGCAGACATTCAAAGCTCTACCTTATATACAGTCCCATCGGGCGTTCCGGAAAAACCCGTTTTGCACTTGCTCTTACCAGGGTATTGCAAAAGGATATGAAACCTCTGTATCTGACTCTTGAGGAGGTTTCTTCTCATCATTTGGCCGATGATGAGGTTATGTGCCGTGGCACCTTGTCTGAGGCAATGTACTTTTATAAAGAGGGGAAGCTTACGGGGGACCGACTTCAGGAGCTCATTCTTCATGATGCTCAGATGGACTCCATCCTTCCCGTAAGGACACCGGAAGACATAACCACTCTCACTCCCCAGGAAATAGTCGGATTCATTGAACACCTGAGAACTGTTTCAGGAAGGGATGCCATCATCCTGGATACCGACAGCATTTTAAGCCGTATTGAGGGTCTGCTGCCGCTTTGCGACTGGACCTTTATGCCGGTAACAGATGACATTAAGGGAAACTCCAAGATAACAAAGCTCGAAAACTATCTCTCAAAAAACCTGGCTCCGGAAGCTCTCAGTCACATATCAAAAATCGTGGTTCCGGAAACAGATCGGGACATCTCTTATATTGATGCCCTGGAGAATCCCTCAGACCCTCTTATTAGTTTCGCAAAAGCTGTAGTACAGAATTATATATATGAATAAACATGAACACTTTAAATGAAATAAAAAAAGAACTAAAACAGGAGATTCTTTCGGATCTTAAAAACGAGCAGAACCTTCAGGATGAAGAGCTCTACGGAAGGATCGATGAACTGTTACTGTCACGAAATGATATAAGTCTCAAAAACAGACTCTATCTCCGTTCTGCCATCTTTAACAGCTTCCGGCGTCTGGATGTTCTTTCAGAGCTTTTGGATGATCCGACCATAACAGAGATCATGATCAATTCCCACCGGGAAATCTTTATCGAACGTTTCGGTCATCAGGAAAAGTGGAACAGAAGCTTTGAATCCGAGGATCAGCTTGAAGAAGTCATTCAGTCCATAGTAAGTAAGGTTAACCGTACCGTTAATACTTCAACCCCCATCGTTGACGCCCGTCTTTCAGACGGCTCCAGAGTCCACGTGGTTCTCCCGCCCATAGCATTAAAGGGACCCACTCTTACCATTCGTAAATTCCCGGAGCCCATCACCATGGATAAGCTTATAAGCTATAAATCCCTGTCGGAAGAAGCTGCAGCCTTTGTTAAGGATCTTACCAGAGCCGGCTACAACATCTTTATCTCGGGCGGTACCAACAGTGGAAAGACCACCTTCCTTAATGCCTTAAGCCAGTACATACCGTCTGAGGAAAGAGTTATCACCATCGAGGATTCCGCGGAGCTCCAGATCAGGAATGTTCATAATCTTGTTTCCATGGAAACCAGAAATGCAAATTCCGAGGGTGAAGGACAGGTCAGTATGGCTGACCTTATAAAGGCCTCTCTCCGAATGTCTCCAAACCGTATCATCGTCGGTGAGGTCAGAGGCGGTGAGGCCCTGGATATGCTCAATGCCATGAACACGGGACATGACGGCTCCATAAGCACGGGTCACGCAAATTCTGCAAAAGACATGCTGAAACGTATGGAAGTCATGATACTTCAGGCTGCAGATCTGCCTCTTCCCGCCATAAGAAATATGATAGCTTCTGCCATAGATGTAGTCATTCACCTGGGCAGGACAAATGACAGGAAAAGACGTGTTTTAGAAATATCGGAGGTACTTGGAGTTGAAAACGGAGAAATCGTCCTTAACTCGCTTTATAAATTCGACGGTGAAAAGCTTCAGAAGCTTTCGGCCCTTAAACAAACAGACAAACTCATTAATAAATTACAATGATTACAGCTTCACCATACCGGAATATCTCCGGCATGTTCTTACAGCGGTGGCAGCCGATGCACTGGTGAGCTATACATTTTACCAAAGCAGGACTGTATTTCTGGCAGCACTTCCGGTATGCCTCATTTACCCTTTTCTAATCAGAAAAGCTTTGGTGGAAAAAAGGCGCCAGCAATTGCTTGATCAGTTTAAAGAGGCCTTATCTACATTGTCCTCATTCCTTAGTGCAGGTTATTCAACGGAAAATGCCTTCAGGGTTTCGGTTCCGGAGCTTAAGCATATGTACTCCGAGGACGCTCTCATAGTGAGAGAATTTGAACATTTCACAAAGGGTATGGATCTCAACAAACCTTTGGAGGAGATGCTTTCGGATTTTGCTTACCGTTCCGGACTGGATGATGTATCCAATTTCGCAGAGATCTTCATCGCCGCGAAAAAGAACGGCGGAAACCTTGTGCAGATCATCGCACATACCTCCGGTATCATAAGGGATAAGGTTCAGATAATGGAGGATATCAAAACTCTGAATGCGTCAAAGCAGTATGAACAGAAGGTAATGAATCTCATTCCTTTCGTCATCATAATCTATATGAATCTTTCTTCCCCGGACTTCTTCGGGTCTCTTTACACCCAGACTCTCGGCCGCGTAACCATGACTGTATGTCTTCTTTTGTATTGTCTTGCAGTTTATCTTGCAAACCGCATTATGGATATAGAGGTGTAACAAATGAAAGCTAAAAATACATTTATTACCTCTTTTGAAAACAGGATAAAACAGCTTTCATTAAAGCTCGGTAAAATCCCACGGAAGCTGCTGAAGGAACAGATGCTTTGCATAGGCGTATCGCTGCTCCTCAGTGTTCTGGTTTTTCTGAGTTCCCAGTCCGGAAACATTATCACCGGCGGGAACCTCATAGAAAGAAACAGCTATGGAAGCAGTGACAGAAATCTCACTCTGGAGGTCTCCGGTTTACGTGATGACTCGGACGTGTCCCTGGATATAAAGGTAAGTCCCAGGCGTTACAGTAAGGAGGAAGCCGACCTGGTATTTCAGGATATCGTCGAAAATATCGAAGGCATAATCATAAAGGATGAGGGTGAGAGTCTTGCGGCTGTAAGTCGTGATCTAAACCTTTTAACGAAGCTTAAAGACAGAGGTGTAGATCTTTCATGGGATTTTTATCCGGAAACGGAGGATCAGGAATCCTACAGAAAATACAGACATCTTATCGACGATAACGGTCAGGTGCATAATGACAGCATACCTGAAGGTGAGGTTGTTACAGGCTACCTTTCACTTATCATGAGTACCTATATAGTCCCGGAGGAGAAATCTTCCCGGGATGATACCGCAAAAGACTACACTAAGATCAAGTATCACTCCGAGCCCTACAAGATCTATGTTAATGTCATCCCTCCCGAATTCAGTGAATATGAGCTTCTTCTGAGAAGCCTTAAGGAAAAGATAAATGCAGCTGATATGTCCGCTCTTGGTGATGATTCCCTGACTCTTCCCACAGAGCACGAGGGAAGAGCCCTAAGCTATCATGAGCCTTCAGATCAAACCTATCTTTTTATGCCTCTTCTCGGTGTGATAGCCGCCATGGCTTTATATCTTCGTCAGGGTTCTCTTGCAAAGGAAGAAAAAAAGAAAAAAGAGATTCTTCTCATGCTTGATTATTCCGATCTCGTATCGAAGCTCATGGTCTATACCGGAGCCGGGCTCACCATAAAAAATGCCTTTATAACCATTTCCAAAGGCTATGACAATCTGGTTCAGAGGAAGCTGAAACCGGATCGGCCTCTTTACCGGGAGCTCAGAACACTATGTTTTCAGTTCAACAGAAATATGCCGGAATCCGAGGTTTATCTAGACCTTGGGCGACGCATAAATCTCAAGTCTTATACAAAGCTTGTATCTCTTATCGAGCAGAACCGCCGTAATGGAACAAAAAATCTCAGAGCCATGCTTGAGCTCGAAATGAATGATGCTTTCGAGCAGCGGAAAACCACAGCCAAACGTCTGGGAGAAGAGGCCGGCACCAAACTGCTGCTTCCTTTGTTCCTGCTGCTTGGCATAGTGATGGTCATAGTTATCGTTCCGGCTCTCACAGCCATAAGATAATGCTTCACCTTCACATTTTAAACCCCTTTTTTTCGGAGTAATATCCGTTCAACCATAAAACATGGTCCTAATCTGAAAGGACCGGCAATCCCTTATTTTCCCGTCCGGGATAATCCGGACAAATCATTAACCGCGGGCACAAAAGTGCTGCTTAAAAATCATTAAACGAGGAAATATCCTCGGAAGGAGAATCAAAATGAATATCACAACAACATCTATGCTTTTTTCACCCTTATCTGTTTTTGCTTTCGGCCCCTTCGGTCCCCTTGAGGATCTGGCAAGAAAGCTTATGGATTTTTTCAGAAGACTTCAATTCTTTGTTTTCTGCTGCAATCAGAAGGCAAAGAGAGCCGTAAGATCCCATATGGATTACGTTATAAACGGAGAATCCGGAATCGGAACCATCGAAATGGTGTTGATTCTGGTAG
>JAGAGL010000137.1:0-7061 GCA_017627595.1 Oribacterium sp.
ACCGTGGGAGCGGTGCTGTATGAGAGGCTGAAGTGGAAAAAGTGTGTTTAAGACGTAATTTGTTGGTTTGAATCTGTTTTATGGAGTGGTCAGAAGTTCTGGCTGCTCCTTTTTTATGAATAATGCCCTTTCTTTTGTATAATAGAGGGGATTGTTGCGATGTACGACAACATAATGACGCTACAAGGAAAACGCTATGCTATACTTCCCACACAACAGTTTTAGGAAGATAACTCGTGTATGAAAAAGAGCGTACCCGAAGTACCCGAACTGGGGTGAAAAACAGTTGGGGGACAGTCATAACTCGTGTAGTGTCCCTAAAGTACCTGAAGTTCCCGAACTGGAGATGGATAATAGTGTAGTATTGCTCATGATTCTATATGAAAGGAGCATGAGCAATGCAAGTAGTAACAATAGAGACCAGCGCCGGGCAGACCCGGTACTATCTGTCAAAGGATGATGGTACACCAATTGAACCGGTGCGTCAGTATCTGAAGTTCCGGGATAACGGAGGAGCGGCAAGGAACACTCTCCGGCTGACGTGTATCTTCATGAAGCACTATTTTACATACCTTGAAAAGAGAGGGCTGCGTTGGCAGGCAGTTACGATTGACGATCTGGCCGACTTTCTGGCCTGGCTGAAGTACCCACGGATAGATGAGAAGGTTATTCCGCTGAACCTGGAGCCGAAATATAGGGCTGAGACGATCAATGCTATTCTGGATACCGTATTAGCGTTTTACCACTATCAGTACCTTCGGGGCGAATTGGATAATAACGTATCCGAGAAGCTTGTCACATTCATCAAGAATCCACATGGGGCGTACAGGAGTTTCATTGACGGGATAGCCGACCGGAGGCGGGAAAAGAGGTATCTGCTTAGGCTTCCGACACCAAAGCGTGTTCTTCGTACGGTAACAAAGGAAGAAGTAGAGGCAGTCATTAAGGCCTGTGTAAACGTCAGAGACTATTTCCTGATGTACCTGCTGTTTGAGACCGGGATGAGGATCGGTGAGGCGTTGTCACTGTGGCTGGAGGACTTTGATATATCCGAATGCAGGATCAGAATCGTTGACCGCGGGGAGATGGAGAACCTTGCAGAGATCAAGACGGTTTCAAGTCCCCGGACGATTGACTGCACATACGACCTGATGGAGGTGTTCACGGAATATATCTGCTACTTCCATACCGAAAGCACTCCTACAAACCATGTCTTTGTGAAGATCCAGGGGAAGAATGCAGGGAAAGCCATGAACTATACGGATGTGGACAACCTGTTCCGACAGATCCGTAGGAAAACGGGCATCTATATCACACCGCATATGTTCCGCCATACATCGTTAAGCATGCTGAGTTCTGCCGGCTGGGAGCCGGAACTGCTGCGGAAACGTGCCGGTCATAAAAACATCTATACGACCCTGAACACCTACGTCCATCCTTCGGAGGAAGAAGTGACGGAAGCATTTAAGGAAGCGGCGGATCGCTTCCGTCTTCCAGGGAAGGAGGCGGAAGAATGACCACAGAAGGAAGCCTGGCATTAAAGCTGACATTCAACCCGAAGAAGGGTGAAATGGAGGCGTATTTGTCTGCTGAAAATGGGTACTGGATCGAGCATGATGTATGGAGGACAGACAGCAATGCATACAAGGAAGGCGGATTGGACGAACCGTACAAGGAAGGTGTTCTTGTAGATTTCAGCCCTTATACCAGTGGCTTAATGAAACTGGAGATGAAGTATTATCTGCTTTTCTCCATGAAACAGCACTGGAAAGCGATAGAGTATGTCCAGAAAAGCTTGAAGTCATCGATTGCAATGGTGGGGACACTGCTCACAGCAGAAGATACGGACAGGAGCTTTTCCGAACTGGATATAAGTATTGGGAAACTTGTGCCGGAAGGGACAGCTAAGGATGTAAAAAGGCTGTACAACTGCCTGGTTGGCGATATCATCCGCTTTTTCCGGGAGTATTACGATAATCGTGAAGAGACGGAAAAAGACATTTGGAATGCATTGAAAATACCGGGTGTGAAACTTTCGGCGGCGATGAAGCGCCAGCATCCACGCATGAACTTTCTGGAAATCCCGGAAACTTATCGGGCATCAGTCAAGCGGTTCATGAAAAGGCTTATTGTACGGCGCAGCTGGTCCTACTGCATGGAAATGCTGATGTATATCCGATATTTCTTCAAAGTCTTCGATAAGAATGGGTATACGGACGGTTTTCTGGAGAAGCTGAGTCGGCAGGACGTGGATAACTATCTTGGATGGGTGGCGGAGGATTACGAGAATAGGAATGCCACTTTCCGGAGCAAGGCAGTTTCCTTCGTGCGGAGCTGGCTTGATTATATTCAGATCGCCGAGTATCCGCAGGCACCGCATCTGAGTATCGAGCGCCTTATTTTCGAGGATGATGTTCCGAAGAGGGAACGAGCTGCCGACACGATGGAGAAAGTCCGCTATATACCGGCACCAGTCATTCAGCAGATGGATTCACACATTGAACAGATCGAGCCTGCGGAGATGCGTCCGGTGTATGTGCTCCTTCGGGAAACTGGCTGGCGCGGCACGGACGTGCTGAACCTTCGGTATGACAGCTGCCTGCAGTATATCTGGAACGCCAGGGAAGGCCGCTCCGTTCCTTACCTTTGTGGCGAGATCACTAAAGTAGGGATTCCACAATTGAAGGATCCAATCAGGGATGAAGTCGCTGAAATGGTAAAACTTCTTGCAGAGGAGGCGGAAAAAAGCAGCACTAAAGAGAACAACCCTGACAGGTACCTCTTTAACTGTTACGAAGGCCGATGCATGGGCCTGCCGTATAGCAAGCCGGCGTTTTCGAAAGCAGTACAGCGGATGATCGATAAAAATGATATCCGGGAGGCGGACGGGAAGCTGTTTCATTTCAAAGCACATGGCCTGAGGCATACCCGCGCTATGGAGTATGCAGAGCAGGGAATGTCGATCGGAATCATACAGAGGCTGCTGGGACACTGCTCTTTGCAGATGAGCCTGCACTATGCGAAAGTAACGGAGGATACGCTTTACCAGAAGTGGAAGAAAACAGAGAAGCTTGATCTTTTCAAGCCCAACACTCCTCCCCCGGGAAAAGAAAATGAGCAGGATAATCACGTTCATTATGAGAATGTCCGGCATGGTTTGGATGCAGTCAGAGTGCCATTTGGCGTTTGCTTCAAGCCGTCTAAAGCAGGATGCCGCCGCCAGACGGAACAATGCCTGGAATGCCCGAGCTTCTGTTCCACCAGCGAAAACATAGATGAATACGCTTCGGAAATCGAAAGAGTACGATCCATGATCCGCATCGGACAGACTCTTGGTCGCAAAGGATGGGTAGAAAAGAATACGGAATATCTTGAAAGGCTTCTCCGCATGAAGGAAGAACTTGATAAGAAAGGCATCATCCACAAGAGTGGCGCCATGAGGGAGGCGTGAAATGGATGAACCATCGAAATATCTGGAGAAAAGCTGGAAACGGAGAACCGATGAATCTCGCCGAAAGGCATTAGATGCAATAGAATCCTTAAAAAAGAAAAATGCACCTGTAAACTTCAACAGCGTTCAGAAAGAGAGCGGAGTATCAAAACATTATCTGTATGAACACGAAGAGATCAGAACAATAATTGAAGCAGCTAGGTCAGAAGAAGCAGAACGTGCTTCAGCATGGCATAAAAAATATGATCGCACATCAAAATCAAAAGATGTGTTGATAAGTGCAAAAGATAAACGAATAGCGAAGCTCGAAGAGGAAAATCAGCAATTAAAACGAGAATTGGAAACACTCCGAAGGCTTCTGTATGAAAAAAAGTAGTAAGTTCGGGAACGGTGTCCCCGAAGTAAGAACACAGTATTTCCGGGGCTTCAAGCCCCGGGTACACGAGTTATTTTACGGAGGGCTGTAAATGGATAAGCAACAGACGCTTAAGGCATCATGCCGTACACTTGGTCTTATACATACAAGAGATTCTCTTGAGTCTATTCTGCATGATGCAGAAGAAAACAACAGTAGCTACCTGGATTTCCTTATCTCCGTAACAGACGGGGAGATCCTCTACAAGCAGGAAAAAGCGAAAGACAAGCGTATAACGGAGGCTGGTTTCCCATATCCAAAGTATCTGAAAGACTTTGACCTGAAGTTTTGCCGGGCACTCAGTGCCAAGCAGTTCCGTCAGTTAGGTGAACTTACATGGATAGACGGGCTATATAACCTGATACTGTCAGGGCCACCCGGAGTCGGAAAGACTCATCTTGCGATAGCGCTTGGATATCAGGCTTGTGAAGATGGCTATAAGGTAAGCTATACGACCATGAGATCCCTGATAAAAACGCTCCGCACAGTAGAGATTGACCGCAGGGCACGGGCAAAACTGAAAAGGATCTGTTCAGCAAACCTATTGATCGTTGATGAGGTAGGATATCTCCCCATCTCATCGACCGAAGGGAATCTGTTTTTTCAGCTGGTATCAGACTTACAGGAAAAATCGTCCATCATAATCACTACCAACAAAGGGTTTGAGGAATGGACAGAATTCCTTGGAGATGCCGCCCTGGCCACAGCCATTCTGGACAGGCTCTCATTCAGATGTGACAAGATCCAGATAGACGGAAAAAGCTACAGGCTGGAAAACAGAAAGTCATTTTTAGATACGGAGGATAAGAACGATGGCAAAAAGGAAACGGTTTAACATAGAAGATCTGTATCCCGCGGATTATTACTTTGACTGGGAAGCATTCAATAAAGATCCTGAAGGATATCAGTTCACAGAAGCTGATATAGCTTACAGTAATGCTATGGAACTCGCAAGATACGAAGCAGAGGTCCCGATGACTCCTTACGAGAAAAGAGCACTTCGCAAGTGGGTAGTTTCAGGGCATAGCCCGCTGGAGAACACAGGCTCCAAATACCTTTGTATCAGCAGTGATGCGCCTTATGATTTCCTTGACATATATCGTATGGATCGCGAGTTGGAAAAGGAAATGAGGGGCATGACGGATGCCGAGAAGAAATCGTATCTTATGGAGTACATGGGATGGACAGATGAACCGGATCACGAAAGATCGTCTGACTTGATCCCAATCCATGAAGAAGACGTACCATTCTAAACAAAAAAGTATACTCCTGCCGGCTCAAAACCGGCCGGCAGGAGTATATAAAATCAGTATTACTAAAAAACAGAACTATAGGGTATGGAAAATAAAATGCCGCAGACTATGGAAAATAGTTTGCCGCAACTCTGGAAAATAAAATGCCCTTTTTTATGGAAAACTACTTGCCGTTTACACCGTTATATGGATCCGCCGAAACCTGTCTATCAGGATCTGTATTCTCTGGTAAAGGACAAGGATTATTTTGTGATCACCACCAATGTGGAATGTATATAAAGGAAACAAATGCTCAGTATGTCGAAGTGCTTGAATTTAAGCAAAAAGTCCTCATTTTTGATATGGGTAGCAGCTATGATTTAGTGAGGAGAAAAAAGATAATTTATAACTTGAATTGCTCAGTGGTTCTTGACCTCGGTTGTAAGGAAACAAAAGAGGGATATTATACAATTGAAGATTTGCTGAAAGGTAAAACAAAGTAGGCTTTATGTGGACATTTCCAAAGAAAAGGAAGTGTCCTTTTCTTTGCAACAAATATAAAGGAGGTTCAGAACATGAACAACACAGCGTTAAGGGCAGAGGCACAGAGTGCCGAAAACACACACATGGTTTTTTTAAACGGGGAACACGAAAAATTTTACTATGAGAAATTGAAACAGGCGAGGTATCAGGACTGTTATCACAAGGCTTTGATCTACATTCTCGGCATTTCAGAGGACACAAGAAAGCATTTCAGCCAGATTTACGATATTAAGTCCGGGTACATCAAAACAGAGTGTCTGCATGAGGGCTGGCAGACAAGCGGCAGTGTCCGGGTAGTAAGGCTTGCCTTTAACCTTTACACGGACGGAACGCCAAGTGTTGACGATTATGAGAGCAGGGACGGACAGATAAGCGAGTGCAGGGGGTATTCCGTAAGTGATATTTTCTGCTGCGGCTACGCAATGTATTTTTGGGAGGGCATAAAGCTCCGCTATCCGGAATACTGCCGGAAACAGAAGTCTATTGAGGAAATCCTTGCAGAAATGGAGAGGAAACGTGCTGAAAATTCGACTGATGGGAACAAAGAATGACATTAAGTGGTTCGAGAAGCTATTGAAAAGGCAGCGTAAAGTGGCTGTGACGGAATTCTCGGAGCTGTACCGGAACAAAGGTACAAACAGGTATTACCGGGCTTATGTGGAAGTGCAGAAAGCCAACATAAAACAAAAATCTGATTAAACGGAGGAATAAAACCATGTGTAAAATCATAGCAATCGCAAATCAAAAAGGCGGGGTGGGAAAGACCACCACCACAAGCAACTTAGGGTTCGGGCTTGCAAAGCGGGGAAAGAGAGTATTGGTCATTGATGCGGATGCGCAGGGAAGCCTGACCGCAAGTCTTGGCTTTACGGAGCCGGACAAGCTGGAGGTCACTCTGGCAAATGTATTGGAAAAGGTTATCAATGATGAGGAAATGAAAGCGGGATACGGTATCTTAAAGCATGACGAGGGGATTGACCTGATGCCGGGAAACATTGAGCTGTCCGGATTGGAGGTTTCCCTTGTGAATGTGATGAGCAGAGAGTCAGTCATGCGTTCTTATGTGGATACAATAAAGGAAAATTACGATTATATCCTGATTGACTGTATGCCCTCGCTTGGCATGATTACCATAAATGCCTTTGCCTGTGCAGATAGTATCCTGATACCCGTACAAGCCGCATATCTGCCCGTGAAAGGTCTGGAACAGCTTATCAAGACCATAGGCAAGGTAAAACGTCAGATCAACCAGAAATTGGAGATTGAAGGCATATTGCTGACAATGGTAGACAGCCGTACCAATTATGCAAGGGACATTACAGCACTTCTCATGGAGAATTACGGGAGCAGGGTGCGGATATTTGAGAACTGCATACCAATGTCGGTGAGGGCGGCGGAAACTTCCGCAGAGGGCATCAGC
>JAGAGL010000015.1:0-3920 GCA_017627595.1 Oribacterium sp.
TCTGTGGCGTAAAGCTTACCCTGAGGATCATTTTCTCCGTTAAGGAAATAAGCATCGATGGCCTTGTCGTTAAAGTAATCCAAAAGTGCCTTTCCGGAGAAGGTTCCGTCAGGTGTCTTTATCTTTGTGAAGCTGCCGTCCTTTTCCATAGGTATGCATCCATGGTAAAGGATGTTGTTATTTACAACCTTATACATTGATCCGTTTGTAAAGAAGAAACGGATGTGTTTCTGAAGAAGCTGGGAATGAGTAAAGCTGTAGATAAGAGTCTTCATCAAAGTCTCTTCTCTCTCTGTAAGCTTATATGGATTCTTGGGATCAATGGTCGGGAAATTCTTGTCCTTCAGCGGATAAACCTTTCCGTCGATGTTTACGGTTCCCTTCGCATAGTCCACCTTCTCAAGTAAGAGTCTGTGCTCCAGATGATACTCCGGATGTCTCTTGATGAGAAGACCTTCCTCCTTAAGCATGATAATGGATATGGCTTTACACATCTTTGCAGCGAGAGCCGGTGAAACCGAGTCGGAAACATTGGAATCCAGAAGATGTGGCTGGAAGCATTCACATGGATCATCCCCGTAAACCTCCTCTGCATACATGGAAAGCGGTCTCAGGTTTATACCGTAACCGTCCTCAAGTACATCAAAGGAATTGTAGGAGGTGGCGATACGGAGAACGTTGACAATACATGCAGGGTTTCCGCAGACAGCTCCCATCCAGTCAGCATCATGATTTCCCCACTGGATATCCACATCGTGGAAGCTCATCAGCTCCTCCATGATACGGTCAGCGTGAGGGCCTCTGTCGAAAACATCACCGATTATATGAAGGTTATCGATAACGAGATTCTGTATAAGCTCGCAAAGGGCGATAATGAAATCGTCCCCCATGCCGGTGTCAATGATGGCATTCATGATCTCACGGAGGTAATCCTTTTTATCCTCATCATGATTGTCGATATGCAAAAGCTCATCGATGGCATAAGCATAGCTCTGGGGCATCTTCTTACGAACCTTTGAACGGGTGAATTTTGAAGAAACAACGCGGCAAATGTTAATAAGCCTGTTTATGGTTATGCGGTTCCACTCAGGAGTATCCTTTTCTTTATGTTTAGGACTTGAAAGAATGTCTCTCGGATAGTAAATAAGATTTGCAAGCTCAAGCTGCTCCTCCTCAGGAAGAAGATTTCCGAAGGTCTCATCAATCTTATCTCTTACGATACCGGATGCAGAACGCATAAGGTAGATAAACGCCTCACTCTCCCCGTGAAGATCAGAGAAAAAATACTCTGTCCCCTTAGGCAAAGCGCAGATAGCACGCAGGTTGATGATCTCCGCACCTGCTGCAGTAGCAGTGGGAAACTGTTTTGCCAAAAGTTTTAAATAATCAAGATCACGCATAATTACTCCCTAATAATCGGGTCTTCACCCTTTGTCATGTAGTTACTTCCTGAAAATTTGAAACGACTGAAGGATCCCCTAATCGGGTTATCCTCAACAAACATGAGTTAATTATATAGACGAAGTAAAAAATTTACTATACAAAATCACCATTGTACTAATAAAAAAACGTGCGAAAATGATATAAAATTAACAAAAACGGTAAAGAATCCAATGTGGAAAAAGCAAAAGCGGATGGACACCTTTTGCAGCATCCATCCGCCCGTATGTTTTTTCAAATTAATTTGAAGGAGCCACAACCGAAGGATCAACCTCCTTTCGGTTAAGTATCTCCATGAACTCAGCTCCTGTGATCGTTTCCTTCTCGTAAAGGAATTTGGTGATCTCATGAAGCTTATTGATATTGTCCTTAAGAAGCTGCATAGCCTTGTCATGCTGTGCCTTTACAAGATCAACAGTCATCTTATCAATCCTGGTCTGGGTCTCAGGCGAACAGGTAAGTGACGCGTCCCCTCCGAGATACTGATTCTGAAGCTGCTCCATGGCAACCATACCGATCTCGTCAGACATACCGTAGCGAGTGATCATTGCACGGGCATACTTTGTAGCCTGCTCTATATCATTGCTTGCTCCGGTGGTGCAGGTATGGAAAATAAGCTCTTCGGCACATCTTCCGCCGGTAAGGGTCGCAATCTTGTTCTCAAGCTCTTCCTTTGAATAAAGGTAATGATTACCCTCTTCCTCAACCTGCATGGTATAACCAAGAGCTCCTGAAGTTCTCGGGATAATGGTTATCTTCTGCACCGGTGCGCTGTTCTTCTGAAGAGCTGCCACAAGAGCATGTCCAACTTCATGATATGAAACGATAAGCTTTTCCTTATCCGTCATTACCTTATTTTTCTTCTGGTAACCGGCTATAACAACTTCTATGGACTCTTCGAGGTCTGACTGGATAACTCTTTCGCGTCCGGCTCTTACAGCCCTTAATGCAGATTCATTGATAATGTTGGCAAGTTCCGCACCGCTGGCACCTGCCGCAGCCTTTGCGATAGCTTCGAGATTGACATTTTCTGCCATCTTGATATCCCTTGCATGAACCTTCAGGATATCCACTCTTCCCTGAAAATCAGGAAGCTCAACCGGAACACGTCTGTCAAAGCGGCCGGGTCTCAGAAGAGCGGGATCCAGTGAATCCGGCTGGTTTGTTGCCGCCAGAATAATGATGGCCTTTGAGGAATCAAAACCGTCCATTTCGGTAAGAAGCTGGTTCAGGGTCTGCTCACGCTCGTCATTACCGCCCAGAGCTCCGCCGCCTCTCTTTTTACCTATGGCATCGATCTCATCGATAAAAATTATACAAGGTGCTTTTTTCTTTGCCTGGTCAAAAAGGTCTCTTACCTTGGCTGCACCCATACCTACAAACATCTCAACAAATTCGGAACCTGAAATGGAGAAGAAGGGAACATTTGCTTCTCCGGCTACAGCCTTTGCAAGAAGTGTTTTACCTGTTCCAGGAGGACCCACAAGAAGGGCTCCCTTAGGAATATGGGCACCAATCTCGGTATACTTTTCCGGCTCCTTAAGATAGTCCACCATCTCGCTGAGAAGCTCCTTGGCTTCATCCTCACCTGCAACGTCCTTAAAGGTTACCTTATTGTCGCCATTGGCTTCATATTCTCTGGCATTGGACTTTCCGAAGCCTCCGAACATTCCGCCGCCTC
This sequence comes from Oribacterium sp., assembly GCA_017627595.1. Taxonomy (GTDB): domain Bacteria; phylum Bacillota; class Clostridia; order Lachnospirales; family Lachnospiraceae; genus Oribacterium. The sequence goes on from JAGAGL010000015.1 coordinate 3,122, forward strand.
CCATGGAACCCATGCTTGAGGCCATTTTTCTAGAAAGCCAGTTTCCAAGCGCCCAGAAAATAAGGATAGGGAATATCCAGCTTAAAAGAAAGCTGATTATGGGACTTGTCTCAACAGGTATCTCCTCGATAAAATTAACATTCTGGTTATAGAGAATGTCCAGCACAGAGGCCTCCGTGTACTCATTCTTGAGCCTTCCCGTGCGGCAGGTAAGTGACTGGCCGTTAACATTGGCAACATAATAAATAGTATCGTCAGTGAATTTAACATCCGTTATTGCGTTATTGTTAACGGCATTTATAAACTCGGTATAGGTCGTGTCCTTCACTGAGCGGGTCATAATGGACGGGAATACAAAGGTGTTCAGCAAAAGAATGATCACCAGCGCCACAAAGTAATAGAAAATAAGAGGTTTTCTGTTACGGGGCTTATAGCTGTTGCCTCCGTTCTGGTTATTTTTATTGAACTGATTGAAGAAATCATTGAAATTGTCAAATCCGTTATCATTTCTGTTATTGTTCCCGGAATAGTTTTCATTTGCAAGATTCATCTGTGACTGCGGCTTCCTGCCTTTGAAAACATTTAAGATATTTATCATAAAATGTCCTTTCTGCTACTCTGTCTATACTGATAGTTTTCGCTATAGTGATAGTGAGTATACAGTGAAATTGTGTATTCGTTGTGAACAATTAATCCAAAATACCCATTGAGGGGAACCAAGGAGACAAAAACTCCCGAAGAATCGTAACAGTTCGGTCGATGGTCCAGGGGGACGGGGGTGGTGGTCCATTTTAGGAAA
>JAGAGL010000138.1:0-91116 GCA_017627595.1 Oribacterium sp.
GTTCTCGACATAAGAGCCCCCTCGTGAGAGGGGGAGTATTGAAATTTGGCCAGTAATGAGATATGGACTAATAAAGAAGGAGCCCCCTCGTGAGAGGGGGAGTATTGAAATCCCGGAAGACGCAGAAGCTGTCAAAGCCTCTTAGAGCCCCCTCGTGAGAGGGGGAGTATTGAAATCCACACCATGCATCACGCACAAGTGGGTCATCAAGAGCCCCCTCGTGAGAGGGTGTGGTAGTACAGACCCTTCTCGTAAGAGGGGAATTATTGAAATTAATGACACTTTAAGTCAATTAGCATTTAGAACTTCCTTGACGAAAGTATATAAAAGTATATATAATAAAGAAAAGTATATAGAAGTATATAAGAGTATATAACTCGATAAAAAGTATATAGAAGTATATAAGCGTGACAAGGCAGGTGATCTCGTATGGAAAGAAATCCTTTTGCCATAAATTTTGGAATGGTTCCCAAACAATATATAAGTAGAGACATTTTGATAGATGAAATTACAGATGAGCTGAAAAGTGAATTTGTTCAGAATCCCTGTTTTATGCTGACAGGAACCAGAGGAAGCGGAAAAACGGTTACCATGACTGCCATAGAAAAGAAACTGGGAGAATCGGAGGACTGGCTCATCATAAGGCTTAATCCCGAGAGAAATATGCTTGAAAGTCTTGTGGCTAAGCTCTATGACAGTAGAGAGTATCTCACAAAATTTATAGATACTTCGGTCAATTTGTCAAAATTCGGGATTGGGTTAAATGTTTCAACTAAATCCCCGGTTGCAGATATTGAATCAGCTCTTGAGATAATTTTAAAGGAAGTAAGGAAACGGGAGAAACGATTGCTTGTCACAGTGGATGAAGTGTCAAATACCTCCTACATGAGGGAATTTGCAAGCAGTTTCCAGATAATGATACGGGAAGAACTTCCTATATATCTTATTATGGCAGGTCTATATGAGAATATAAGAAGCCTTGAGAACGAGAGAAACCTGACTTTTCTTTACAGGACTCCAAAGTATGAAATGGAACCTTTGAACATTACTCTGATTGCTGACCGATACTCAAAAACTCTCGGGATAAACCATGAAACTGCAATGGAATATGCGATCATTACAAAAGGATATCCGTTCGCATATCAGGCTTTGGGTAAGTACCTCTGGGAAGAGGAGAATCATCAATTGAATACAGCAGTTCTCATCAAACTTGATGAAGCATTAAGACATTATGTTTATGCCAAAATCTGGTCAGAACTATCCCAAAAAGATAAGTGGTATATGTCTTTTATCATTCAAAAGGAGCAGATGCCTGTATCAGAACTTCTAGAACTGACAAAACAGAAAAAGAATGAATTCTCACAATATCGGGTGCGCCTTAAAGAAAAAGGGCTGATAAACACAGATACACATGGATTGGTCAGTTTTAAGCTTCCAAGGTTTGACGTATTTGTAAAAAATGAGATGATAAAGATATAGATATTCATTTTAAGTATGGAAAAAGTTCATTAATATGCTGAAATACACACGCCATTTGACACACGTCAAATGGCGTATTAATTTTTTACTGGGAAGAAGTATATTTGACGGGCGTCAAATATACTAACAGATGCAAGGATGTTTTGACCCGGTTAATTCAGGTATCAAGTCCCGCCTTATGCGCCTGGGAATGCTGCATGGGCCGTGGAATGTTGTAAATCTTTCCATCTTTCAGAAGTTTAGCTCCGGTTTGGTGATAGTAAAAAGAGATACCGTTTTCTACACACTGGGCGTGAACATCCTCTACCCAGGCATAGTCACAGATCCTGGCATTGGCTCCGGATTCACCGCCCACAGAAACTGATTCTATGACAGGAGTCCCATCGGAGGCTCTGTAGTTATCTATATATGGGCGGAGATCTACGGCGCTAAGCATTGGCTCTATCATTACAGAATGATGGAAAATCGGCAGCGAAAGATATATGGGCAAACGCTTATCGATCATGTCCTGATTCTCACAAGTGACAGCAATGGTTATATGCTCCCAGCCCATTCCCCAACCGGACGGAAGATGTTCCTCTATCCGTTCCGGCCTTTTCGTAATCATGAAAAAAGTACAGTCGGAACGCTCACGCATCATAGCCCACGCATCATCCCGCCACTCGTCCGCATCAGGATGAAAGAAATCCGAAGAAAAGCAGGTATAAAAATGGGACCCGCCGGGGATTTTGTAGCTTCCTTTATTAGGGCCGGATCTGAGAATCCTGACCGGGAGGTTGAAGCTGTCAGTTTTTTGAACCACAGATGGATCTTTACCGATTGTTTCGTCCCGACGGTACATATAGCAGTTAAGGCACCCTGCACTGACTTTGGTGCAGCCATGCCACAGGTTCCAGTTAACCGTCATGGGGGTTCTCGGATCTGTATTCTGTTCCGGAAAAAGTGATAATTGTTTCATAAGACAGGTCGGGATCAAAGATAGTGAATAAATACCGGCTCATCCTGAATGAGCCGGTATTTTGATATTTAAATCAGCTTTCAATTTTGTTAATTTTTCTGTTTGCTATGAAATCATACCCATCAGAGCAAAGACTACATTCTGATTAAGGATCAGAAGGATGATCGCAGCACCACCGACTGAACTGTTATGGAGAGATTAGTTACTCATTCTTTTTTCGTTTCGCTGTCAGTAGCAATTATTTCTTTTTTCTTCAGGTCACTTTCGGTCGCAATAATTTCTTCTCTGTCGAGTTCGCTTTCTGTTGCCACATCCACATCTTCCGGTGATCCTGCGATAACCGGGAATCTCATCTCCAGAGCTTCGTTGTCGATGTTGAAAGCATAGGTATATGAAGAATCCACAGAGTCTGTTACCAGACCGTTCTTGAAGTCCTCATCAAGGATGTCATTGTACGGATCCCATCCGGTGATGATGAGCACTGCCTTGTGTCCCGGCTCAAAGGTATAGGATGTTGGCATGAGATAGATTGTATAGTCATAGTACTCGCCGGCATTCATTTCCTCTGTGCGTCTTCTGTAATCCTTTCCTTCATATCCGCCGCCGGGATTCTTGAGATCGGTATATCCGAAGGTGATAAGCTTTGCTGTGGTATTGCTCTGTACATATTCCTTAACCTTAGTGTAGGGCAGTCCGCCTCCGGTTTCTGCAGCTCCAAATGTCCTGGTGGGAAGGGTATCATAAATCCTCTGCTTAGTCATATAAGCTTTGAAGCTTTCTTCGCCATCGATGGTATCAAGAAGCATTGCGGAAACCACCATTCCGTCCTTTGCAACATCTTTAGTTGACAGCTTGAGATGCACTTCCGGAACACCTGTGAAGGTATAGTTATCCGGAACTTCATATACATATTTCGCATGTACGCTGTCCGGTAATGACAGATAGTAATTGTCTCTTATATTTTCTCTTCCGAATTCATCGGTACTCTGATAGTACTTGGCAAAGGTTGACCCTATAGCTGTAGTGTCCACGTGATTGAAGTTGTCCGGATTGACTTTCTTATCATAGTCAAATGTGTGGTACCTGAAATCTGCCCAGGTATCATATGTCCTGAAGGAACCGTCAACATTGCTCTGAACCGAAACCATAGGCATATCCTCTATATCGTTATCGACATCATAGAGGTAATGGGAAAGCCATTTATTCATGATATTCTGCCAAAGTTCATCATTTATGAGCATTCCGTCAAGTGTGGAGTGACCGTTCTGATGGAGCACGAGCTTATATGGCTGTCCTGCGCTTTCGAAGGCTCTTGCCATGAGATCAGACTGCTTGGTAGTAACATTAAAATCGTTCATTCCATGAACTATGAGGGCAGAGCAGTTTATCTTCGATGGATCAAGTGTATAATCCAGCCTCTCCCAAATGTCGTCATAATCTCCGTTAGTGGCTTCCTGATCTTCTGAGAACTGCCACAGGAAGGATGCATAGTCATCATTTACCACAGTCCACTGATCATCGAGGAAAGCAGCACCGCTGTTATAGGATGCAAGTGAGTACGCGTAGGCCGCATCATTTACCCTTGGCACACCCTGGAAGTTGGTGTAATCGTACCATGAAGCTATACCTGCAAACGGGATGATGGTCTTCAGTCCCTCAACTCCGGATGTGGCTACCTCAAACGGAAGAGTACCTCCGTAGGAACAGCCTGTCATGGCAACATTGCCGTTTGACCAGTCTGCCTTGATGGTAATGTTGTTGTACGGATCTGTATAAGCGGTTCTCTTGCCTGTCAGCCACTCCACAACACATTTGTGTGAATCTCTCTCGAGATCAAAGCCGCAGAGTTCAAAGCCTTCCGAACCATAGGTACCGATACCTCCCGCTTCAACAACCGCAAAGCCTCTCACAAGATAATAATCGTAAAATTGCGCATAGGTGTATCCGATATCGCCTGTAACGGGCACACTGTAGTTCCAGCATTCCGGAGATGCAATTTCAGCTGCCTCAAGAGTTGTCATATTTCCTTTAGGCTTACGCTTTTGTCCGGGCTCGTAAAGCTTATCGTAATCAAACGGGGTCTTGTTTAAAAGCATTTTACTGTTTTGCTCGGTCTCGTTAACCGTACCGGCGCCATAGGGAGTCGGATCATAAATGGTTGCAGCCTTGAAATCACCTTCGGCAGCAGCCCTCGGAACCTGTACCAGAGCTTCCACAAGGTCTGCTTTTCCGTCACCGTCAGTGTCATGATCGGTCTCGATATAAACACAGAATCTCAGGATGTCACTGCCGTCATTTGTATAATCGCTGTCTCTCAGGTTCGTGTAAGTGAGAATAGGCTGAGCCATGCCGTCTTCAAAGACTAATGCTTTCTTCTCACGTTGTATCGTTTCCATCCAGTTAACGTCAGTTTTTTTGGAATTGGAATCCGGCTTTACTTCCGCAGCAGGTGAGGAATCATCGGAAGATTTATCTTCATCGGCTTCTTTGGTTTCTGCAGCTTCCGATTCTGCAACCGATTCTGCAGCAGGTTCTGTCGGCAGGTTATTCTGTGCCGGTTTGGGAAAACAGGAAATAAGCCCGGTCATAAGGGCTAATGTGGTCAATAAAGCAATGTGTTTTCGAAACATTATACTCCTCCTTCAGTAAATATTTTTAATCTGTCACGACCGCTTAATACTCCGGAATTTTCCGGAGTATTTTCAACATACTATGATTAGAATTTCGACCACGACGCATTGCTTTATAACAGAAAGATGAAAGAAATATTACATTTTTATAACGATGGTTTTCCGGTGGATCATTTTTGATTATATAAAAACATTACTACCGCAGCTCCGATGATCAGGAAGTATCCTACTACGCTCCAAAGATCCGGGATGTCTCCGAAAATGAAAAAGCCGAATAACGCAGCCCAGAGCACCTGGGTGTAGTCATAGACGGAAATTTCCTTTGAAGGAGCATGGCTGTAGGCGGCGGTGACAGAAAACTGTGCCGCTGTTGCCGAGGATCCTGCAAGCAGGAGCATGGCAAGCTGATGCAGGTTCATTGGATGATAATTAAATGCAATATAGGGAAGCACCGAAAGGCAGGAAAATGCCGAGAAAAACAGCACTATGGTAGCGCCATTTTCGCCCCGGAGATCTGCCAGTCTTACCAAAGTGTATGCAAGCCCGGCGGAAATCCCGCCTATAAGTCCTGATAAAGAACCTACCAGATCCATATTGTCGGGTGAAGGCTTCACTACAAAAAAGCATCCGGTAAATGCAATCAGAATGATCAGGAAGTGTATGGGCTTCAGCTTTTCTTTCAAAATGAAATAGGAAAAAATGAGAACCATGAAGGGCGCCATTTTATTCAGGATGGAAGCATTAGCCAAAGGCAGATGATCCACTGCATAAAAGTTACAGAGTATTCCGATGGTTCCGAAAAAGGATCTTCCCAAAAGGATGGGGAGATTCTTTTTTTGCGGGTGGAAATCCTCGCCGCTTTTAATCAACATAAAAAACGCTACAAACACGGCAACCAGATTGCGGAAAAAGCTTTTCTGTATGCTTGGCACGTCGCCTGAGAGACGTACAAATATGTTCATGAGATTAAAGAAGAATGCGGATGAACAGATATATAGTATTGCCTTTGATTTCTTCTTTTCCATAAGACCTCCGGGATGATTATTGTGTAGCACATTATCCCACGGGATTTGATCAATGTAAAATTCTTTTCTGAAAACACCGGGTTTTATTATTACTATAGTTGGTGATTTTACTCATCCAAATACTATCCCCAGTACCGCTGCGAAAATAATAAGATGTATCGGGGAAGCCTTACTTTTCAGGATGCGCTTGTGCAGTAGCATAAACATTAGCAGGATAAGGGTTATCAGGACATTCACATGGTTAAGGCCTTCACCGGAACGGCAGTTGTTTATGATCAAATAAAGTCCTGTGGATATGATGATACCTATGATGCAGGGCTTAATGCCACGGAGCACCGCCTGGAAATGTGGATTTTCAGCAAAATTCTTTAGTATGGTTGAAACGATGAGAATGATGATAAATGACGGTAATGCGACAGCGGTGGTTGCTATGATTGCACCCAAAATTCCGCCCTGGCTGCTTCCTATATAGGTCGCCATATTCACCATGATGGGTCCCGGTGTGCTCTCGCTTACAGCTATCATGTAGGTAAGCTGATCTTCGCTGAGCCATCCATAGCTCATGACCACGTCACGTATAAGCGGAATTGCACCGTAGGCTCCGCCAAATGCAAACATTCCTATCTGCAGAAATCCCAGTAATAATTCAAGATATATCATAAGTTGTCTTCTCTTTCTTTTACTTTCTGTAAACTGTTGTAGATGAGACCGATAACTCCCGCCGTCATCATCATGACAACTGTTGAAACCTTAAATCCCAAAAGCTCGGAACAAAGCATCAGAAGCATCGAAGAGGAAAAAATGATGATGGGAAAGAGCTTCTTTTTCATTTTTGAAAGCATTCCGATTCCGGCGTTAAATATCAAAAGTCCCACTGCAAGCTTAATGCCACGGAAGGCATCAGCAACTATTTTTATCTCCATGAAATTGCTCAGAAAACAGGAGATGATATATATGATCAGGAATGAAGGAAGGATGACGCCAAGTGTTGCGGCAAAGGCCCCTTTTAATCCCTTTATCTTATAGCCCACAAAAGTGGCGCAGTTTATGGCGATGGGTCCCGGAGTGGATTCCGCGATGACGGTCATATTCATCATCTCATCATGAGTTATCCATTTCTTTTTTGTCACGCAAATGTCTTCGATGAGGGAGATCATGGCGTACCCTCCGCCGAAGGTAAAGCTTCCGATTTTTGCAAATGTCAGGAACAGTTCAAGCATTTTGGCTCCTTGTGATTTTTTTTGATAAACATTCCAATGATACCATTGAAGGCAATCGGTGAAGCCTCACACGACTAAAGTCGCGTGCTTCCAAATTTAACACAAAAGAGTTTCTGGGTTTTCCCGAGAATCTTTTATATTGTCTCCTTTAGGGAGACAGAATTCCTTTCTACTATACAGTCTAAACTCAGAGATCACGCGACACTCAGGTTGCATAATTCCGCATTAAGACTAATTAACGTAGATAAGGTGCATTGGCTTCTCTTGGCAGCCGCAGGGACTTTTGCCTGCAGTGCCAACCCTTCACTCACGGTCAGGGATTTTAAGATCTCACGGACAAAGTATCTTGATCCGATATTATATGTTGCGTTAAGGTCACAGTTATAATACTTGCCCGAACTGAATTTACACATGGAGTAGCTTTTAAGCATGGGATCGGTAGTCATCCTGTTACGTCGCTCTACATATCCGGAGCCATCGAATGCCAGTCGGGAAGTTCCCCAGGCATTGATGTGGCTGATCCTTATAAGATTGCGATGCGCTTTATTTGCCACGACTGCCTGCACATAACGGGATTTCCAGAGAGCAATCTTCTGTTTTTTCGAACCGGAACCTTTACGCCCGAGATCAAGATACTCGAACACGATAGTATCGCATCCATACAGAACAGCTTTATCCACAATCCATTGAGCTGTTTTAACAGAGATATCTTTGTTGATGCCCTTGATGACAGCCCACTGGTGCGGACACTTGCGATTACCACGCTGTTGCATCCCTTTAAGCCTGTTAACAGCAGTCCAAAGACAGTCGTATTCTCTTGAAAGAGATAATGATTCCCTTCCAAGGACCGTGCCATCTGACTGCATTACAGACGCGGTTGCAGCGTGGTTCATCCCAAGATCAACAGCAAGGATACGCTGTGTCCATATATTTGAAGCGTCCGGCAGTTTTACATTTTCCTCAAATGCAAAGTCCAGATACCAGGAGCTGTGTCTCTTCCTGAGGACCGGCACGCATTCCTTGCGATCTTTACAGTGATGTCTGATGTAATCAATATCGCTTTTGCGAAGTTCTATGTCCATCCAGTCCCAGGTATTGTTTATCCAGACCTTGACCTGAGCAGTATAGTTACCAGTCATGTTAAACATGTTTTTCCTATACATGAATGGGAAATCACGACCCGTATGAGGGATACCCGGTTTCTCGCCGACAGGATTGGCATTCCAGTTTGCAAGATTGGATTTATAGGAAGACACTTTTCCAAAAGCGGATGCAATAGCGGCTCTTCGTAAATAACATGGAAATTTATACAGGTATCCGGAAAAATCATACTTTGTCACAGGGCGAGCCTTTGTTCTCAGAGAAACGCTTTCACAAAAGTTGACGGCATCTTTTGAATTAGAACATTTAGAAGCGTCCTTCCATTCGTTAAGGCATACATTTATATAAAAATCAACAGCACGGCAATAAAGCCTTGCTGTGTCGTCGAAGGCTTTAGAGCTTTTCTTGATTCGGCTTTTATACAATGTATGGATTTTCATTAACGCTCTTTTTGTGAATTGATATAGTTTATGATTTGTTCTCTACTGCGGTCACTTACAGTGACCACACAATATGACGGGTTCCACAGATGTCCGCCCCAAAGTTTTGTTTTGATCTCCGGATGTGAAAGGAACATCCATCTCGCAGTGTTACCTTTAAGGATCTTTAACATACGTGGGATTTCGAATTGTGGCGAACAATCCACCAGCATATGTACATGATCAGGCATTATCTCCATGGCTGTGATTGTAAATTTATAGTCTTCTGCCATGGACTGCAGATAAGCCTTGATATCATCGCTGATACCACCCGTCAGAACTTTACGTCTGTACTTGGTACACCAGACAATATGATACTGCAGGGAATAAACGTAACCCCTACCATATGTTAGGTCATTTTTATTCGGTAAATCAAATATATTAGCCATACGTATATGATACCATATGTATAAAGAAATCGCAACTTCCCAACAAAAAGCCGCCTAACTCACGACTAAAGCCTGCCAATAAAAAGTCAAGGCCTATTTTGATATTTTCCAAAAATTATTTCCTTTGGTTTTCGGGTGCCTTTAATAAACCGACAGATATGCTCTCGGTCGTAGATATCATATGCAAGTAGATCGAAGTTACTACAGTTTTTGTTTAGCCAAATGCTCCTTTACTTTACCATAGTAAATTCGCAAGAATTTATTTGCACCAGCAGTCATATACACGAAATACTGTTTGCCTTCAGATCGTTTTTTGATCATGAACTCATACACAGGGTCATCATCAGGTGCCAATTGAATCAGGATTTGCATGATCTGGAATAATGTTTTCCGCAGCTCTGGTGAGCCATGTTTAGATGCATGTACACTTTTTTTATTGCGAGTTCCGGATTGATCCACACCCGGATCCACACCGGCAAACGCAGTGATTGCGCTTCGTTTAGTAAATCGCTCAACATCCCCGATCTCAGCCATCAGTTGAGGTCCAAGTGTGGGACCTACACCATTCATAGCCATTACAACCGGGTATTCCGGAAGTTGTGAAGCAATCTGATCCAACTGCTTGCGTAGACTTTCTACTGCAGCTGACATGGACATGAACACGTCAATTGCTTGCCTGATTAGTTGCTTGGTCGTGTCATTCTTCGGAAGAACAGGGATCAGTTCCTTTGAGAATTGATAGAGATCTGACGCCTTTTCCTTTTTGAAGATGTAACCATGCTTTTTGCACCAGTTTTGATAGTGTTCTGTGAATGCGTTCAAAGACTTGCCACACACACATTCTGTATGCCAGTAGGTGTATGCAAAGTCTGCCCACTTACAGTGTCCATCTGGCCTTATGGGGCTGCTAAAACAGTCATTTATACCAGGAAAAGTCAGGTCAAGAATTGCAATAAGGTTATTTTGCAGACTGATTCGCTGCTGCATATAGAAATCAAATTGTCGATTAACTATTTTCAGTTGTTCACGTATCTTATCCATAGCTCCATACTGTTTTAGCAGGAGCCACTTGTCAAGTGTGTAGGCCATGATTTTTTTGGAATCCGCCTTATCCGATTTGACATTCCGTAGTGAATTATCTGGATTATAGTCTTTAATCAGCTTTGCGTTTACCATGCTGACATAGAGACCTGCATCTGAGAGCCTTGTCAGGAGCGGAAGGGGATACCTTCCGGTACTCTCCATAACAATCTTTGTATCGCCATCCAGTCCATTGATTCTCCTGATCAGGTTGTCAACGTCTGCTTTTGTATGTTTGATCTCGAATGGAAAAGCGACCACCTCGCCCATCGGTATTCCAATACAGATTGTGCTTTTTCCTTTTGAGACGTCAATACCGACAGCATTGTATTCCATGTAAGATCCCCCTTTAGTAAATTGATTGATAGAAATGCAACGGTATAACCAGCTTTACTCATTGCTTATTCAATCTACTGGGGTATGACCCGAACGCACCACCACCGGCGGTTCCACCTGCCGAAACCGAACGCTGCGAATGAGGGGCCGGAAGGCTGGCTTTAGTACGGACGCAAAGTCCAAGTCACGAGATGCCTTGCCGATTGCCCCATCATTCTACAGCCTAAGCAACAAGATGGCCATGCTCATAACTGGCTGCTATGTTTCATGACCATCTTTATAGTAGTAGTCACGAGAATGCGGCGGCAATTATTCAACAAGTATATCCTTATAAGCTTATCTTAAATTGTCGAATATAAAAGTAGTATGAGTATTTTTTCAGATGTATTCAGTTAGAATTTGAAGAATAGTTTTTATCGTATTTTATTTGAATCTAAGTTTAAAAACGGAGAGAAAACTATGAAAAACGTGGTATTGGGAAGAACAGGGATCGAAGTGCCCCAGAACGGGTTCGGAGCATTACCTTTACAGAGGGTTTCGGTTGAGGAGGCTGTAAAGATTTTGAGACGAGCTTACGACGGAGGCATTCGCTTTTTTGACACGGCAAGAGCCTACAGTGACAGTGAGGTGAAGCTAGGGGAAGCCTTCGGAACGGGATATGTGGATCGTAAAGACATATACATTGCTTCGAAAACCAAGGCTACAACACCGGAGGATTTTTGGAAGGATCTGGAAACGAGCCTTTCAAATCTTAAGACGGATTATATCGATATCTATCAGTTCCATATGATGAATACCTGCTACAGACCGGGTGACGGAAGCGGCATGTATGAATGTATGGAGGAAGCAAGGCGTCAGGGGAAGATACGTTTTATTTCCGGAACTGCTCACAAGTATGGAATCGCACAGGAGCTTATCGAGTCGGAGCTGTATGATACGGTTCAGTATCCCATGAGCTATCTTGCATCGGAAAAGGAGATAGAACTTATAGAGCTTGCCAATGAGCATAATGTCGGTTTCATCTGCATGAAGGGTCTTGCAGGCGGTCTCATCACGAATTCAAAGGCTGCCATGGCTTTCATATCTCAGTTCGATGGTGCAGTACCCATCTGGGGAATACAGAGGGAGTCAGAGCTTGAGGAGTGGCTTTCCTATATGGATGAGACACCTGTTATGGATGATGAGATATTTAACTTCATTAAGTCAGAGCGTGACGAGCTTATGGGAGAATTCTGCCGGGGCTGCGGCTACTGTATGCCATGTACGGTTGGTATAGAGATAAACAACTGCAACAGAATGTCTCTGATGCTGAGACGGGCACCCAGCAAGGGCTGGCTCAGTGAACATTGGCAGAAAGAGATGGAGAAAATCGAAGACTGCGTTAATTGCGGAAAATGTATAAGCAAATGTCCGTACGAGCTTCAGATACCGACACTCCTCAGGAAGAACCTGGAAGATTACAGGGAGGTTCTGAAGGGGAACAGGAAGGTTTGATAGTATTCGGGCGGTTCTCGAGATGATGAGTTATCCACCGGGGGACGGTTCTCGCCGGCGAGAACCGTCCCCCGGTGGTTTCCTGGTAGATTATAAAAGGTTTTGGGAGAACAGTTATGGCAGAATGTAATGTATGTTTCAGACATTGTCATATCTATGAAAGGAAATATGGGTTTTGCAAAGTGAGAACCTGCAGAGGTGGAAAAATTGTCCCTGACAATTATGGTAAGGTAACATCCATAGCGCTGGACCCCATAGAGAAGAAACCTCTTAACAGATTTTTCCCGGGGAGCATGATAGTTTCCGTGGGAAGCTATGGCTGTAATCTGAGATGTCCATTCTGTCAGAATTACAGTATTTCATGGGATAAGGAAATTGAAAAGTGGCCTGAAAAGGCTAAATACATTTCTCCGGAGGAGCTGTGCCGTATAGCTGTGGCAGAGAAACCTTATGGCAATATTGGTGTAGCTTTTACCTACAATGAGCCACTCATTTCCTATGAGTATGTTCTAGACACAGCAAAGCTGCTGAGAGAACATGACTTGAAAACAGTTCTTGTTACAAACGGCATGGCGGATGTTTCGGCTGTCGGTGAACTTTTCGGATACGTTGATGCCATGAACATCGATCTAAAGGGCTTTTCGGATCATTACTATGAGGATCTCCTGAAGGGAAACCGTCGAATGGTTATGGATTTCATCAGAGTAGCGGTGAAGCATTGCCATGTGGAAGTTACGACTCTTATCATTCCCGGTGAAAATGATACCGATGATGAGATATTTGAACTTAGCCGATGGATACGCGAGCTTACAGATAATGACGGAAATCAGATAGGCGAAAATATTCCCCTTCACCTGTCCAGATTCTTTCCAAAGTTCCATATGACTGACAGAGACGCCACAGATGTGGCTAATGTTTATCACCTGAAAACTGTGGCAGAAAAGAATCTGAAGTATGTGTATACGGGGAACTGCTAGTTGTAAAAAAAGAACCCAATGACACTTGATAATAGAGTGCCATCGGGTTTTATTTTTGTAATCTGAAATCAGTAAAGTATTGAGCCAAAAGTAAAATATTGATATCATAGTAATGAAAAGTAAAAAAACAACGCTTTTAGTAATGAAACGTAAAATTATCTGATATATAGTAAAAAACATGGAGGAAAAGTAATGACACCCAAAATTGATCCGTTTACCAGAACTCCGGGGCTGGCAGGCAAAGCATATATAGATACAGGTATTGCTGATACTGTAATTGCAAATTTTAAAAGTGATGAATCTGAAAAACATGTTTATAAGATCACAGGTCTTCGTGGGTCCGGCAAATCAGTTGAATATGGAAGGATTATGAAGGCGTTAAAGGAAGAGAAAAACTGGCTTGTATATAACCTTTCCTCTGCCGGAAATACAATTGCTACATTTCATGATCTACTTGCAAGCGAAAAAGGTTTAGGTATAAATAACAAGACAATTGAAAAAAGTTTCAGTGCATCTCTCGGAGGAAGTTTTCATGGTGCGTCAGGAGAAGGGAGCGTAAAGGTCACAAATACAAAAAGCATTGAAAAGTTTCATAAATCCGAAGAAGCTGCAATAATAAAAATGATAGAGACAGCCAACAAAAAGAAGTACAGGATACTTGTTGGGATAGATGATATTTCCAAAACAGAAGAAACAGTCAAGCTTCTTTCGATAATAGGGTCAATGATAGTTGTGGGAGCAGAACTCTATCTTGTTGTGACAGGACTCTCGGAGAACATTGAAGAATTTTCAACTGAGAAAAACCTTACCTTTTTTAAAAGAGCTGACGCTATTGAAGCAACAACTCTAAACAAATACGACATAGTGAACAGATATCAGGACTTACTTGATATAGACTCATTTGAAGCCAAAAAGATTGAACAAACAACACGGGGTTATGCTTATGCGTATCAGGTTCTTGGTTCATTATATTTTTGCAAAAAGGAAAATGAGACTCTTGAAGATCTAATGCCGGCCTTTGAGAACATAATGTTTAAAGATTCATATGATATGATATGGCAGAAGCTGACAGAAGGCGAAAAGGAAATGGTCAGATGCATCTGTAAAACAAAAGATGGGAAAACAGAGGACATAAAGTCTTTGATGAAAAATCCGGCATCATATAATGTATTCAGAAATAATCTCATAAATAAGCATCTGGTGGATGGAAGTAAAAGAGGATATTTGAAAATAAATCTCCCCAGATTTGACAGTTTCGTTGAACTTTGGGGTGATGATTAAAGGGAGGAAATAATTATGAGAAGATTGTCTGGGACAAGGACGACTTCGTATACATGGCGGCTCTGGCATACCCGCCAACAGAAGTTGAGCATTAAAAAAACGGAAGAGAGAGGTCTTCGCGAGACCCACTCTCTTCCGTTTTTTTGAATGGAAACCTGAAGAAGTAGTCATTACTTTTTGCGGATGCGAACAGGAAGACAGGGTTGTCAGTAAAGGTTTGAAATGATAATGATGATATGTTTTTGTCAGCAGATTACTCCTCCCCCAATCACGCAGTCGTTTTCGTCATAGAACACAGCTGCCTGCCCCGGAGCAGCGGCCCTGACGCGAGAGTCAAAATGTACCTTTATATGGTCATTATCCACCCGCTCAAGGTACGCCCCCTGGCCGGGATGATGATAGCGGACTTTAACATTACAATGAAGCTTCCCTGTAAGCTCAGGTATACTCATAAGGTTAATGTCTCCGCATATTATCTCATCACTGAAAAGCGACTCTTCACTCCCGATAACAACCTCGTTACGGTCGGCTCTTATTGCCTTTACATAAGCAGGATATCCCAGCGCGATACCAAGACCCTTTCTCTGGCCAACGGTATAGTGGATGATGCCTTTATGAACTCCCAGTACATTTCCTTTTTCATCAACGAAATTACCGGCCTCAGGCATAGGCGCATCCGAGTACTCTGCTATATAGTCGGTGTAATACGTACCCTCACTGACAAAACAGATTTCCTGGGAATCCGGTTTTTCCGCAACCGGAAGCCCGGCCTCCAAAGCAATCTTCCTGACTTCATCCTTGGTAAGCTTCCCGAGAGGCATCAAAGTTGCCCGGATCTGATCCTGGGTAAGTGAGTACAGCATATATGTCTGATCCTTTTTTGCATGCAGCGCCTGCTTAAAAGTGAACCTTCCGTTTTCAAGCTTCACCACCTCGGCATAATGTCCGGTGGCTATGTAATCCGCCTCCATTACCTTTGCCACGTAAAGCATCTTGTCCCATTTTACGTATCTGTTGCATCTGGTGCATGGATTCGGGGTTCTGCCTGAGATGTAGTCATTGACAAAAGGTTTTGTGACGTTTTTCTCAAATTCCGCAATGCAGTTGAAGGGATAATATTTAATTCCAAGCTTCCACGCTACCCTTCTTGCATCATCGATCTCGCAGCATCTGCTTTCTTTTCCATCCTTTGACTGCCAGGTACGGAGGGTCACTCCTATAACCTCATGTCCTTCCTGCTTCAGCAGATATGCAGCAACCGCACTGTCCACTCCTCCGGACATGCCTACAATAACCTTTGACATATATAATCCTTTCTGATTCCGGTTTAGAATCTTCCCTTTGGGACGATGAATGTCGTGTAGCACATTATCCCATGGGTTTTGTCCAATGTAAAATGTTTTTACGAAAACAACAGGTTATCCACTGGGGAAGGTTCTCGCCGTCGAGAACCTTCCCCGGTGGCTGCGGTGGTATTGCGGCATCGGCATATTACCTATCGCAGCGATAGGTAATATTTATATCCAGCGATAAAACACCGGTATTATACGAACTGGCACCAAGGTGGCATAATCTGATTAAGAAATTGAGGAAATCAAAAAGTTTTTGGGGAAGGCCTTTGCGATGTTCCGATTTCCCACAGGAGGAGAAGATTATGAAAAACAAGATTATTGCAGCAGTACTTGGCGCCGCAGTGGTGGCAGGAACATTGGCAGGATGCCAAACAAACAGTGTTCCGGCAGGCACTGAAAAATCAACGGAAGCTGAGGCAAAGGGGGACAGCAAAGTATATAGAACTCTTGATGAGATCAAGGAAAGCGGAACCATCAACATAGGAGTTTTTTCAGACAAGAATCCTTTTGGTTATGTTGATGAAAACGGTGAGTATCAGGGCTATGACGTTTATCTCGCCGAGAGACTCGGCAAGGATCTGGGAGTAGAGATTAACTATGTATCAACTGAGGCGGCCAGCAGAGTTGAGTATCTGGAAACCGGTAAAGTAGATATCGTTCTTGCAAACTTTACAGTTACAGAAGAAAGAGCAGAGAAGGTTGATTTTGCACTTCCTTACATGAATGTTGCACTGGGAGTCGTATCACATAATGATAATGTTATCGAGAGTCTGGATCAGATCTCCGCGGATGACCAGGTTATCGTAATTTCGGGTACTACAGCTGAGACTTATCTTGAAAAGGAGTATCCTGACATCAAGCTACAGAAGTTTGATACTTATGCGACAGCCAAGACATCTTTTGAAAACGGAACCGGTGTTGCCTGGGCAAACGATAACACAGAGGTTATCGCTTACGCCATCGAGAATGAGGGATATACAGTCGGTATCCCTTCACTCGGAAGCCAGGATACCATCGCACCTGCAGTGTCAAAGGGGAACAGTACTCTTCTTGACTGGCTCAATGAAGAAATAGTAAGCCTTGGGGACGAGAAATTCTTCCATGTAGATTATGAGGCAACCCTTATAGATACCTATGGAAAAGACTATGAAGAGACCCTCGTTGTAGAAGGCGGAAAAGTTTCAGGGTAAAAAGTATATTATTTGCAGACTCTGGTAAAAGGTCAGGGAGAGCTTTCGGGCTCTCCCATATTCATGTCTACCCACGATTCGCACTTTAATCGTGGGAGCCACGCGGCTTTGAGCGGTTCAAAAGAATCTGTAAAGATTCTTTCATGTCTACCCACGATTCGCACTTTAATCGTGGGAGCCACGCGGCTTTGAGCGGTTCAAAAGAATCTGTAAAGATTCTTTCATTATTTTAGGAACGGAACAAATTAATGAATCAAGAAGTAATAAACTCATATATCCCTTTATACATAGAGGCATTCTTTCTGACTGTAAAGATCGGATGGCTTGGCATAATGCTTTCACTGATAATAGGTGTCCTTGCTGCATTTGTTATCCATTTCAAGGTGCCGGTGCTTTCTCAGATTTCAAAGGTATATATTGAATTGTTCAGAAATACTCCCCTGCTGGTGCAGTTGTTTTTTATTTATTTTGGACTTCCAAAAATCGGGATATCTATCCCGGCGGAGACCTGCGGCTTTATCGGCCTCGGACTTTTGGGAGGAAGCTATATGGCAGAGGTTTTCAGGAGCGGTCTAGACGGGGTTCCGGTATCCCAGACTGAGGGTGCCATGGCACTGGGACTCACACAAAGGCAGCTTTTCACCTATGTTATCTTTCCGGAAGCCCTATCCCTAAGTGTTCCCGGAATAGTCGCCAATGTTATCTTCCTTCTGAAGGAGACCAGTGTTTTTTCGGCCATCAGTCTCATGGATCTCATGTTTACGGCGAAGGATCTCATAGGACTCTACTACGACACTACCGAAGCGTTGTTTTTGCTTGTTGTATTCTATGTGATAATGCTTCTTCCGGTATCTTTCCTTGGAAACCTTATCGAGAAGAAAGCAAGATTTAAAACCTTGGGAGTGTGATGAGATGGGATTTGAAGTTTTATTGAAGGGAAGCAATATGCTGAGGCTTCTGACGGGTCTTCTGGTATCGCTTAAGATAAGCATGATATCGGTGGTGATAAGCATTGTGTTGGGAGTTGCGGTCGGGATAATGATGGCGCTCAAAAATCCTGTGATAACAGTGATTTCAAGGATATACCTGGAGATCGTGAGGATAATGCCTCAGATGGTGCTGCTCTTCATAGTTTATTTTGGATCAACAAAAGCCCTTGGTATCAATCTTTCAGCCGAGACAGCTTCAATAATCGTATTCTCTTTCTGGGGTACGGCGGAGATGGCGGATCTCGTGAGAGGCTCGCTTCTCAGCATTCCCGTGATCCAGTATGAAAGCAGTATGTCTCTGGGACTTACCAAATTACAGACCTATGTTTATGTGATAGTACCGCAGATAATCAGAAGGATGATCCCGTTATCCATAAACCTGATAACCCGAATGATAAAGACCACCAGTCTTGTGATGATGATAGGAATCGTTGAGGTATTGAAGGTGGGACAGCAGATCATAGAGGCTAACCGTAAGGCTTCACCGAATGCAGCCTTCGGAGTATTCTTAGTCATATTCCTGCTGTATTTTCTGGCCTGCTGGCCCATAAGTCTGCTTTCTAAATATCTTGAAAAGAAATGGGAGAACTGAGATGGAAGAGATATTACAGGTAAAGAACATAAGCAAACGGTACGGTGATCTGCCGGTTTTTGAAAACATTAGCCTTACGGTAAAAAAAGGAGAGGTTGTGGTCATAGTCGGACCTTCAGGATGCGGAAAGAGCACATTTTTAAGGTGTCTTAATGCTCTCGAGGAAATTCAGGAAGGTGAGATAATACTTGACGGTAATCCTGTCAGAATGGAAGGCAGTGACCTGGTAAAGCTCAGAGAAAGAATCGGAATGGTATTTCAGAGCTATGACCTTTTCCCGCATATGACTGTGCTTGAGAATGTAATGCTGGCTCCTGTTAAAGTAAAGAAGAGGAGTAAGAAGGAAGTTGAGAAGGAAGCCATGGAGCTTCTGGAAAGGGTAGGACTTTTTGAAAAAAAGGATTACTATCCGAGACAGCTTTCGGGAGGTCAGAAACAGAGAGTTGCCATTGTAAGGGCGCTTATAATGCATCCGGAGATTTTGTTACTTGATGAGATAACGGCAGCTCTTGATCCAGAGATGGTCAGAGAGGTTCTTGATGTTGTCCTGGCTCTTGCCAGAGAAGGAAGAACCATGCTGATCGTTACCCATGAGATGCAATTTGCAAGAGCTGTTGCCGACCGGATGATATTCCTTGAGAGCGGAAACATTGTAGAGGAGGGAATTGCAGAGGAATTCTTTGAAAAACCAAAGACTGAAAGACTTAAGAAGTTTTTGCAGACATTCTCCTACGAGAAGTAAGAAAAACCTGAGGGGAGTTATCCGCCGGGGAAGGTTCTCGCCGGCGAGAACCGTCCCCCGATGGTTTGAGAACCGACATGGTTATACCGGATATATGTGAATGGTTCTCATGATAGAGAACCGGCTTTATATGTCATAAGATTTAATGTCAGTTCTGCGGATCGATACAGATCCTTCAGATAGACATATTCTTTTGTAGAATGAACCTTTTCCATTCCGCAGGCATTAACTATGGTTGTGATGCCAAATTCATTTAACACATTGGCATCGCTTCCTCCGAGAGTGATCACGAGTTCCGGATCCAGCCCAGTCTGTTTTGCTGTTTTTACAAACCTCTTTACAACTTCCTCATCTTTCAAAACATTGTATGCCTTAACATGTTCTGTGAAAGAAAAGTCCAATGTCGCTCCCGCTTCTGATGAGTATTTCCTGAAAACTTCCTTAATCTCGTTTATCTGTTTCAGAGCTTTTTCATGGTCAAGACTTCTGACCTCACCGGAAAGCTTTATTTTCTCAGGAACTATGTTTCTCCCAGTTCCGCCTTCTATAGTACCGACATTAACGGTAGTGTCTTCATCCACCCTTCCGGTTTTGATTTGAGTCAGTGCTTGTGCTGCCACGTTTAATGCATTGATCCCTTCCTCGGGTGCAAATCCTGCATGTGCAGCTCTGCCTGTGATGATTACCTGAAATGAGACGATGGAAGGAGCACAAATGGCACTGCTTCCGATGGGCCCCGTAAGATCAAGTGCATAACCAAACTTTGATTTGATGAGATCATAGTTAAAATTGCCGGACCCAATTCCAAATACTTCCTCCGCAACAGTGAAGAGGATTTCTATATCCGGATGATCAAGATTCTTTTCTTTGATCACGGAGATTGCTTCTATTATAGATGAAATTCCCGATACATCATCCGCACCCAAAACGGTATCCCCCTGGGAAGTAATGAATCCATCTTTCGTTTCTGCCGGTTTTTTATTGATCCCGGGAGATACGGTATCGAGATGAGCTGTAAAAAGAATCGGTTCTCCGGGTATGTTTCCTTTGAAAAAAGCATAGATATTTGGATGGGAATCCGGGTGCTCCCGCAAATAATCCTCTTTTGTGGTATTTTCCGTATCAACCTGAAGTCCGAGATTCAAAAGCTTGCCTGAAACATATTTTCCTAGCTCTTTTTCCGAATATGATTCACTGTCAAAGGCAACAAGTTTCAGGAACAGTTTCTTCAGTCTGTTTTCATTGATCATAGTTTTTATTCCTTGTCCTCCGGAATGATCAGTCCATTAAAAGAGTATTAAATATGGAATTCATCCGGGATTTTAACGGGCCACTAAATGTCACAGTATGATTATGCCGCATAAATAACCGAGAGTAAATTATGAGCATTTTATTTCAGACGATAGATATTATTTATATCGTGATAGAATCTGCCTTGCCGGTTTCATTATAAAAAACAGAGACAGACCGATGTAGATGAAGCCCAACTCGTGTCTTCAACAGAATGGCAGTATTCTGCTTCCGCAACAGAACTGACCCATACATACAAAGATTTTTGTCCGTACTTTCGAGAGTTGTTGGAGTAATCTTATTAATTGTTGGAATCATCATGCCTAAAGCTAAGAGATAGATTTGATTATAAGATTACTGAAACCGTGATGGTGAAGCATAAAATGGCTGTATATCATATTAAGGAAGAAAAAATGATGCCTGTTCTCATAGTCGGGAACAGGCATCATTTATTTTGTTTTCACTTTTTGACATTTTGCGGTTTTTCCGTCTTCTCGGTCTTGTAATACAGGAAGCGGTCAACATTGGCAGCAAATTTCAGTGAACTGTCCTTGAGATATCCCGCCGCGGTACGCTTAGGAGCGATAGTGTTCATTGCGCTCTTAAGGCCGTTTGCATAAAGCCATCCGATGAGGAGCGCGATCACTGCCGCAATCAGTTCTCCCGAAAGTGTTATACCGTCTGAAGTAAAGAGTAACGAAAATGCAGAGCAGATGATAAAGGCTATCAGCCAGGCAATACCCATATACTTATAGTATTTATTCATATCTATGGGAAGGCTGCCCACAAGCTTGCCGCTCTGACCGTTTATACCGAAGGTATAAGCTTTGCCTTCATATTTTGTGGTCATCATCCATACCGGAAGCATGGCATATTCTGCCTTTGCGTCAGTGAGGTTAATGCTTTCGCTTTTCTGCGTAACCTCCGAATACCCGTTCACGGCATCCCGCATCTTGCTTCTGAAGGAGTTCTGGACTCTATCATTGGCTCTGGGCCGAGCATCGCTTTCCATAACGTCATAGCGGTCAGCAAGATATCCTGAGAAGTAAGCCGGATCATATTCTGTTGCTTTTCCGAAGTCAAAGGGTTCCAGTGAATCCATGGTGGCATCATCCATTTGGGAAGCGGCATCTACAGGGATCCTGTTAAAGTCCATCTCGCCGGATCTTGTGATGTGGTAATGATCCTTCCGGACATATCTGAAGTTCGCATCCTCCCAGGTTTTTGCCTTTACTCCGTCAAAGGAAACTGAACCGGAGGCGTGACAGCTGTAGAGCCAGAAGGGTACGTAAATACCCGTAATCTTTTCTATACGGTTTCCGGCTGTAAAGGAATCCGGAAGAAGCTTTTTGCCTCTGGTGAATTCCTTAAGTTTCTCACTTGCCTGCTTTTTACCTACGGCAAAGGGGATCATCAGATCCGGGCGGTACAGCCCCTCGAAGGACTGAGGAATGATGGAGGGATTACCGCAATAAGGACATTCTGTTGCGGCAGTATTTTCATCCGCAACCATTTCGGCTCCGCAGGACTGACATCTGTAACCCTGCACCTTTCCGTTTTCATCACTGATTATCTGCTGATCCGCTGTGTTCCACACCATATTATTGCCGCCGGTCGAATCCTTCAGAGATTCTTCGGCAGCCTTTATCTGTTCCATGCTGAACTGTGAGCCGCAATACTCACAGGTCATCTCCTGTACCTCTCCGCTGTAGACCAGTTTTGCTGCGCAGCAGGGACACTTAAAGTTCATTACATTACCCATATACACACCCCTTTATTATGATTTTGCTTTAAATTTTCACGAATTTAAAATCCATCTGAATAATATTGTAATATTTTTTCTCCGAATAAGGAATGTTTTTAATACAAAAAAGGCATATAAGGATGTCCGGGAATGGCTCCCGCAGGTGGGAACCGTTCCTGATGTGTTCTCATAAAATGGTGTGATAAAGTGGTTAACTATTGGCTGAAAATTCCTAGATAATAAAGAAAGTTAAATTTTATTAAGCACCATTAAAAATCATTAAAAAATGTTTAAGTTTCCCTAAAAGTATAAAAAAACCCGCATTATTTTTAACTGATTTTGTAATATTTTTAATGATAAAATGAATAGGAATTGTGGGACTTTGTATTTTATAAGGCAAAGAATCATTTTTTTAAATGGGGAAAGTAGTATGGATAAGTTAACGAAGCAATTACTGTCACTGTTATTGTGCGTACTTATGGTTGTTGATTCCGGACTTAGTGCCGGTGTTTCCGCCTATGCGATGGAAAAGCCGGTGGAACAAGCCATATCGGAATACGCAGTAAAGGTATTGGCCGACCTTCCTGATGACGTGTCATACCAGTCGGTGGAGTTCGGCACACCCGAGTCAAAGCTCAATCTTCCAAAGACTATATATGCATTGGTTTGTGATGCAGATGCAGAGATTGAAGAGGATGAGGAAGAAGATGCAGGCATAAGCATTGAAAATGCGACCATCAGTGAAATCGAAGAAGACGCAGTTTCTGTTATGGTAGATGCATCCTTAAGCGAGATCGAAGAATCCGTTTCAGATCTCGACGTTGCAACGAAATCAGTAATAAGTAAGAACATTGATTTTATTACAGATGAGCAGCGTGAAGAGGTTAAGAGACTTCTGTCAGGCGAGGAAAAGCCATCTATTAAGGATATCAAAGAGAAGACCGGGCTTGAGCTCGATGGATATTCTGTTATAAAGCTTCCGCTTTCATGGGAGAATGACGCAAGCTTCGGCGGAGAATATGATCCGAATGTACCTGGCATATACAGATTTACTTCTGAAGTAAGAAATGAAGAGAAGTATGCCCTTTTTGATTCATCACTTCCGACAATAAGCGTAGAGGTAATGGAAGAGGCAGCCAGGGAGTTCTCAGCTACATGGTCAGATGACGACGTTGAGATCACAGTTACTGCCCCTGCAGGAGTATTTGCTAATGACAGTACTCTTAAGGTTGAGAAGATCACAAAGGATAAAGACAACTTAAAGATAGATGAAGCTGTAGAAAAGACTCTTGATGAGGATAAGGTTATCGACAGCACCCTGTCTTATGACATCAAGGTTGTTGACGCTGACGGAAAGGAACTTGATCCCGTTACCGAAGGCGGCAGAGATGTAAACATTAGCTTCAAGTCAAAGAAGATTCTTGAAGCTGCCGAGGCAGAGGATAAGTACGTTTCCGTATATCACTTCAAGGATGTTGATAAGGAAGATGTCGAAAAGGCAGCTAAGGCTGATGACGATAAAGAGAGTTTTGCAGTAAATATTTTTGAAACAATAGCTGATATGGCAACCGGTGCTGATTCGGAAGAGAAGCTTGAGGCACCTGAGCTTATAAAGGCTGAGGAACCTGAAGAGGCATCCGTTACCGAAGAGAGACAGGATGCTCCTGATTCAGATGACAGTATCAATGTATCCGTAGATGGAGAACTCAGCGTAAGGACAGAGGACTTCTCAGTTTATACTATTGCTTTCTATTCAGATAAAGAAAATGTTAAGGGATACTATGTAGACCTTACAAGTGAGTCATTCAGCGCTAATGAGGGGGATACTCTTGTCATAGAGCTTTCCGGTGCTGAAGGTTCAAATATTGCTGCAAATCTTGATGATGCAGACACAGAAGAAGGTTTTAAGGCATTCGTAGAGCAGGTTGCTTCTAACTCAGCAGAGCTTGAGGCATTTTATGAATCTCACAAAGCCGGTAGTGTAATCAATGATGTACCGGTTGGAACAGCTCTTGGACTTATATCAGATTCCGACAACGTATCTGTTGCTGTTACCGAAATCAAGAGAGGCGACGTTACATATCGCGCTACATCAAGCACTATATCTAACGATTCCACAGGCTCCAATGAGCTTGTAACGCGTAAGAGCGTACAGTGGACTCTCGATGATACTTTCTATGTAGAGCAGAAAACAACAGATCTTGTAGAAGATGTTGTATATGAGCTTACCGGCTTTGGAAGCAATGGTGGTAAGGCTACTATCGTCATCACCGGTGAGGATGGAGTGACACGTGAACTTGCTGTTACTTCGGAGAATGAGGATAAGAAGGAATTCAGTGTCAAGGCAAGTGATAAGTCATTCACTGTCAAGGCTACTGACATTCTCTCCATAAATCCTAAGGAGTACCAGAATCAGGATTATACGATGGCTTCTGAAACAGGAGCTGTATCAGGACAGGTTCTTTCCAATAAACAGGATGCACCTACATCTTTTGAAATCACTAATGTTAAAACCTACGCATATAGTGTTGGTCAGGAGATAATGAAGGGTCGAGAAACATTTGAGCCTGCTGACGATGATAAAATCGTTTATTCATTAAAAGATCTTAAGGCTGATGAAACAGTAATTGTCAGAACTGAGGATGGAGCAGACACATCATATACTGCCGGTTCAACAGGTGAACTGGAAATCACAGTTCCTGCAAAGATCGCAAGCTTCAGTGTAATCACAAAGAGCAAAGAAGCAAAGATCAATAGTGCAGTACCAAATGGAGTTGTTAACAACATCGTACTTGCTTCGAACATAACAGATGAAAACAATCTTAAAGCTGACAAGCAGTTTGAGATTGATTATATTGTTCCGAATATTGAGTTTGTAATTGTTGATGAAAACAACCACGAAATCGAAAACAAAGTTTGGAATAATGTAAATCTTAATGATTCGGAAAATCCTGCAGATGTAGCCGGACTTTACACAGTTAACGGATACAGATACAGAAAAGCAAGCATAAATACAGGTAACAATACTGTACAGAATATAAGTAGTATCAGTGACTTTAATTATGAGACAACTGATGGAACAAGTGCAAAACTTACAGATGACGCTGTAATAACACTTGTTTACGCTGAGATGATCTCGTATCCTGTATACCTTAAGGCAGAAAATGTTGCTTCCAATCAGAATGTGAAGTTCAGGGTGAAAGGAATTGACGATAAAAGGACACTAGAGGTATATCTTCTTGATGCAAACGGAAATGTAAAATCAAAACTTGATGTAACCATAACCCAAGACAAAAATGCAAGTACATCAAGTGCAGCATTCAATATAAAGATTAATAAGGACCAGTCGGATTACTATTTCGTAGTTAAGTCAGATGATGCAGATCTTAAAATGTATGTTGATGGTACAACATACCAGTTTAGGACAGGTATCGGTGCTGATAATGCTGTTAATCTCTTAAGAAAACAGGAAAATCCCGATGGTATAGAGAATCAGTACTTTGTAGAAGGCAGAGCCACAAACAAGGTTGTTACAAAGCTTTGGGAAGATGGTGCTAAATCCTATGATGAGAAAAATAAGCTTGTAGGTCATCAGGATGTACATAGCCTTATGTACCTTGAGTATTATCTTGACGCTGATATACCGGGTGGACGTACATGGACTAAGCTTGATGCTAATGCCATGAAGAATGTTCTTGGCTATACTGATAAGCAGTCTGCAACAGTTCCTTCACCTGCAAAGGCTAAAATTAATACTTCAAGTCCTACAGAATATACATATACTTTTGCAAGTGATCTTTTCGAAAACTATGTTGAAGTAAAAGGAAGAGCAGATGGCAAGGGTAGTGAGATAGGTAAGACTATACCTGTCAAGTATCGTCTGGCTGAAGAGGATGAACTTAAGAAGCATTACTTCAGTAAGTATGAGGATGAGGATGGCAACGAAGATCCGAATGGAAATGTTCTTCGTAACTATGAGATCCAGACATTTACGGCAACTATACAGTGGAACGATATAGATAAACTTGGCAGTGACAGACCATCTATTGATAACTGGAAGCAGTATGTCTCTCTTCATAAGATTGTAAAGGGTGATGCTGATCATCCTGCAACCATGTCTGTTATCTGGAAAGATAAGAATGAGACAGACTATCTTGTTTCAGACTATGAGGAATGTGCAGCTACAGTTGTAGATAATGGAAATGACACATGGACTATTACTGTCAAGGGTTATGCTTACGATAAAGGTGACTACAATGTTCACTACTATTTAAGTCAGGATAAGATCACAGGACTTGCTGACACTAAGGGTGAGGAAGGTAATGCCATAACCAATCGTCGTTATGAGCCAACCTACAATAATGTAGGAAATGCCTCAAACAAGACCAATGGTGTATACAATGGCGGAACACTTGTGAACATCCTTGCCGGTGATACAGACTATGTGATGTATAAGCAGTGGAAGGATGAGGCTACAGACGAAATTGTTAGAGCAAGACCTGAAGCTAGCATCCTTTTATACAGATACGCAAGAACCAATAATGACAGGTGGACTTACAGATCTCCTATCCAGGATCAAGTCTATACACCTATAGTAGAGAATATTGATGGTAAGAAGACATATTACAAATTGAATCTTCCTGGTATTGGAGCACTTTCCGCTTATAACGGTGACGGTGTTCAGCTTATCTATATAGGAAAAGAACACACCGAGGGCGGTTCTAACAGCTATGTAAGAAGCCTTATCAGAAGAGAAGACAGTCTGGATGATCCAAACAGCACTGAACTCCACGGAGGACAGTTCATACTTAACGGTGAGACACTTGTAAACCTTATAACGGATAAGGTTACTGTTAAGGCTACCAAGACCTGGACAGCAACTGCAAGACAGGATGTTGATGCAAAGGTTGAGCTTAAACTTTACAGCCGTGATAAAGATGGAAATGTTAAGGTGGCATCATCTTCAACACTTACAGGATTCTCATCTGAGCAGAAGTCAAAGAGCCATAGCTGGACTATGGATAAATATGATAAGGAAGGTAGAAGACTTTACTACTATGTAGAGGAAGGTGAAGTATCTACTAAGGTAGTAAACGAGGATAAACAGGAGGTATTTGAGGCTGCCGAGAAGAGACAGGAAAATGGCAATGGTCCGACATACTATCTGACAGCTGACGGATACAGATATATTCAGGAAATTGCAACAAAAAGCAATACTGACGATAATGTAGATATCGAAATCAAAAACAGACTTGTGGGTAATGCTGAGATTAAAATCACAAAGACATTCCCTAAGGGAATTTCACCTACCGATCTTACCCAAAAAGAAGCAACGGTTAGTTTTGATGTATTCCAGAACAACAATAAGATAGGTGTTATTACCAAAACCTATAAAGTTGGCAGTACGATCCAAAGCTATGACAAGGATGGTAATTTAATTACTACAAAAATAGAAGATCTCACTCAGTTACAGAAAGAATTTACTGATGTGATAATCGTAAACAGGTATGATGATCCCAATGATGATATGACCCTTGAGGAAGGTTTCAGTAAATTTACCGATCTTCTTCCAAGGTATGATCCTGAGGGTGCGGAATACACATATTCTGTATTTGAACATGAGGATGCCATCGATCGTGGATATCATCCTACATATGAGAACATAATCTCTGAGGCAGTTTATAAGGTTACAAGTATTACTGATATTAACCCGCATATTGCTGACAGAGACAAATATCTTATAGATGAGATCAAGATCAGTAACGATATCGGCGAGGATGAGTACATCACCGTATATAAGGAATGGCTTGATGGAGAAGAGTCTCAGAAGAGACAGGCAGTAACCTTTGTTCTTCAGCATCAGAAGACTGCAGGAAGCGAATGGGAGGATGTAAGTACACCATCAACTATCGATCCTACTGCTGAGGTATATTCAAAGTATTCATTCATGAGGGTACCTGCGGCTGTTCATGATGAGTTTATTGCTTGGAGAAATAATAGTTACAGTCCTACAGAAACATCCGGTGACTTCCGTGTAATAGAGACCCATATGGGATCTAATCCGGTGCACTATTATACAGGTGAAGGAAGAACCATCGTTGATGATTTCCCTAACAAGGATTATTACCTTGGACATGTTTGGGATAAGTATTACGGTGATGAGGCAACTTTCTCAGAGCTCCAGAAAAAGCAATATGAAAATGATGATTATGGTTTCGTACAGGGTAATTTCTATGATTATGATGTACTGATCTGTAACAGTAAGACAGCTAATGGCAGATACGTTAACTATCAGTACACTGAGGACGGCAATGTCATCGGTAACAGAAACTTCGACTTCGCAATTTCTAATGTAAGAGTCGGTGTAATTTACATTGACGTTACAAAGGAATGGGTTGATGGTCGTATGGCTAAGACCGCAAGACCTAATGCCTTAGAGCTTCAGATCAAGGTTGGAGAGAAAACCAAGTATGAGAAAACTGAGACTGTAACACTTGATGATTCCAATAAGTGGACAGCTAAGCTTGGTCCATATCGTAAGTATGATGATAAGGGTAATCTTATAAACTACAATCCACATCTTAAGAAGTATTCGGATGATAAGTACGAGAAATTTGTTTACAACGCAGGAAGAGAGGATGCAGCAGAGAAGTACAAAGACGCTTATGTAATGAGTGGAAATACTGCTGAATTTGAGCTTGGAAAGGATCACCATACAGGTGACAGATATTCATTTGCTATCAAGAACACCCTTTCAGCTACGATAACTCCTGTAGTCAACAAGTTCTGGGATGACTATGACGACAGAGATAATGACAGACCTGATATTTATTCTCATCTCTATCGAAAGTATACAGATGATAATAATGTAGATCATGTTGAGCTTCTCGATACGAAGAGTTACATCGATTACGATTGGGATACAACAAGTTTTGATAAGAAAGCTCATAACTGGTGGCAGGTTAAGTACAATCCTCAGTCAAGATTTACAGAGGAATTCTATGAGTATGAATACTATATAAGTGAGTCCTATGCTTCCGAGAATACCAACGAGTATGCGGAGATAGGTGCATATGAAGGAGCACCTAAATATACGGATGTCACAAAACAGATAGCTACTTTCTCGACTATTGATAAGGATCTTCAGAAGTTGGAGTATAAGGAAAATGGTAAGGATGTAGTTATAGTTGCGGCTAAGGTTGCTCTTAATGAGGATGATGCCGGAACACTGGTTAACAGACCAAGAAACAAGCGTACAGTCAGTGGTGTTAAGATTTATGAGAACCTTCCAAGGAATTACAGCAATAAGTATCTTCCGGATGTTGAGCTTGAGCTGTGGAGAAGACCTTATGGAGAGCCTGAAGGAAGTCCAAGTGAAGAAAAGGTTCCTGAGTATGACATAATAAGTGATCTTATGGGTCAGGAGGACCTTGAGAAGGTTACCGGCAGCAATCTTGTAGCTATACTTGAGGGAGCAAATGAACTTTATAAGAGAAACTTCACATTCTATAAAGGCAACAAAAAAGAAAGTGATGAAGATCCTAAGGTTCAGGCATATGTTCCTAAGTATGACAATACAGGACGTCCTTATACATATTTTGTAAAGGAAGCGGATACGTATTCCTTACTTGACGCAAAGAAAGGAGAAAAGGAAACAGAAGAAAGAATAAAGGTACTGCATGCAGCCTATGACTTTGAGGTAACTACAGATGATACATTGACAAATGGTATCAAGGCGGTCAATAAGTACAAGGAGACCAAAAACTACTCTGTCAAGTTCTGTAAGAAGTGGGATGGATTCAAACCCGAAAATGAATATGACGAGAAGTATCTGGATCCTGTCCATGGCAATGATATGCCTAAGATCACCATTCGTCTTTACAGATATCTCCAGAACGCCGATGGCAATATCATTAACGGCACCGGTAAGATGCTTGATGAGCAGGAGCTGACATATAAGATTGACAAGAACGATCCTGATAAGTCGGGATACGCATATGCTGAGTGGAATGATCTGGTGTACTACGCACCAAACCTTAATCCATATAAGTATGTGATTTCTGAAAAGGTTGAGGAGACATCCGATGGCGGCAAAGTACCTTACACCAGAGCTTATGATGTATACAATGCTTCTGTAGCCGTTGACGAGGATGGTAATTACATTCTTGAGAATGGTCATGCAAAACTTGAAGCGAAAGAAAACCTGAAGACCGGAGCTTCATCAAAAATTACTTTTGATGAAACCAGGTCTGCGAAGGCAACAACAAGTACTATTGAAGAAAGAAAGGTAGTCCGTCATGACAGTAGCTGGGATGGATATGATGTCGCAGTAGCTGGCAGCTATGACATTGACAGCGGTAAGGGTAACGGTGCTGCAGGTATCATCAATACCTATAGAAAGGACCGTGAGCCACTTAAGGTCTTAAAGCTTTGGGATACTAAGGATAGCGGATATGATGGAATTAACATCCTTCCTGAGGAAATTCATTTCAATCTTTACAGACTGTATCATAACAACAGTACGGCGGCAGATAACAGAACATTAATCAAAAAAGACGATCAGGATTATACATTCACTCTTAATGAGGCTAACGGATGGACTGCTACAATAAGTGAGCTTCTGAAGTATGAGCCAACAAGAGGTTACTACTACAGATACTATGTAGAAGAGGTTAAACCTGAAGGCTGGAAGAATTATGCTCCGTTTGTTGTTGAGACAAGAGACGGCAGCTTCTGGTACGGAGGTGCAGGCGTAAAGAATACACCTGACGGAGTGGTATATCTTGACGGCGGTGTAGACGGAACCAATCCACCTGACGGTAAAGTCGTTGATGAGAGCGGTAAAGTTGTTACAGTTACCGGCCGAAAGAACGTATTCAAGACCATTGATCTTCATGCGGTCAAGAAGTTTAAGACCGGTAAGGGTAATAAGGAGATTTCAGGAGAAAAGCTTTTGGAACTCTACAATAAGAAAGCTTTACCTGAGACCATCACATACCATATTTACTATCAGATCCAGGATGGTAAAAACGAATGGAAGCGACTTGAGCTTAAAGAGAAGGATCCGGATACCAACGAAAATATTCCGGTGACAATGGAATCTGTATTCCGGAAAACAGTGGATGAAAATGGAAAGGAGACAGGCGCTTACAGTATTGCAGAGAAGACAGGACTTTTCCCTTATGCTTACGATGATGTAAATCATACTTATCATGAGATAAAGTACCGTGCTGTGGAGTACTTGGTAACATATCCTGAGGGTGCAGACGGAAGCACGATTGTGAGAACTGTCGAGAATCCTGACAGCATTTCCGGAGAACTTGCGGGAGAAACCAATGGAACAGGCTTTGGTGAATTCAGTAAGGTTGAATCAGTTTACGATGTAACTGAGGATATCAAGGATGAAAATGGCAAAATCATTGAGAAGAATCCTTATTACTTCGAAACAACCGTAACCAACACACTTGATCTCACAAGACTTGATGTTACCAAGACATGGAAGGATGAAGTACGTGGTTTCGACTCTAAGGTTGATCATATAGTGTTCGAGCTTCAGAGAAGAAAGGGTGACGGTGAGTGGTCAGATGTGATGAACGAAGGCAAGGTACTTAGCGCAGAACTCTCACATGCTGATGCAGCATCGAATAAGACTGTATCTTTTGAATACTTACCTGCCAAGGATCCTAATGGCAGTGAATATTCATACAGAGCAGTTGAGAAGGCTATCGTTCTTAAGGACGGAACAGTTTTCAAGGATGATGACTTCAAGGTGACTGTCGATGATAAGAGTACCGGCAATCAGGAAGGAGGTACAACGGCTTACGAATATAAGTCTGAGAACTCTGATCCTGAAAAGTCCGAAGACATTTACACGAAAGTACTTAAATCAGATTTCACCAACAGTCTCAGACTGGGAAGCATTTCTGTAACCAAGAACTGGGATGATATGGATGATAAGTACGGACTTCGTACAGATATCAACGTAAGACTTACAGCATCCGTAGACATGAAAGATGAGTCCGGTAGGAAATCTATATCTGAAGAGATCAGGACGCTAAGCGCCGGAAACGGTTATAAGGCTTCATGGTCAAAGCTTCCGATATACGATGCAGACGGAACAGTTATTAAGTACACTGTTCAGGAGTACGTTGTTATAGACGACAAGGAAGTTGAACTTCCTTCGTATGATGCCACTAACCTGGTTCTTGCAGATGAAAACGATTCAAACACAACAAATGAATTCGCTATAGCAACAGACTCTACAATAGTTGAGTTCACAAACAAGCTTGCAACCACTTCCTTCATAGTAAAGAAGGCCTGGGATACAGAAGATACAGATCCTACCAATGCAAATGAAGAGTACAAGAGACATATAAATGTTGAACTTGAGTATTCATACGATGGTGAGACCTGGTTTGCTGTTAATGCAAAGAATGGACAGAACATAGCTACTGTTTCGGAAGTTCTTTCCGAGGATAATGATTACACTTATAAATGGGATGACCTTCCTGTAAGAAACAATAAGGGAACTCCATACATTTATAGGGCAAAGGAAACAAATATTATAATTTACGATAAGAATGGACAGGAGGTAAAGAATCTCAAAGTTAATGTCAACAAAAATACTGTCGGAGGCTACAACTACAACTTAGGCAAGACAGAGCAGGCTGAAGACAGACTTCAGAAAGCTACACTCAGCAATATCCTGAAGAAGGGTGATTATGCTATCACCAAGGTCTGGGATGATGATGAGAACCGTGATGGTTTACGTCCTGATGAGGTTACATTCCATCTGGAGCGCAGAGTTGGAGAAGGCGACTGGACACAGTTACCATCCAAGTTTGACAGAACCATTACAAATCAGACTGAGGCCGGTGACGGAAAGTGGAGCGTGGCAACATGGTCACAGCTTCCTGTGGAAGATGCCAAGGGTGATCCATACAGCTACAGAGCAGTAGAGGATAAGGATTCACATTATATGATGAAGGCAATGAAATCAGAGACATTATCAGAAAGGATAGTCGATGGTTTTGCTGATATGGTCGATAATGTAAGAGGGCTTGTACTTAATCTGTTAGGTGCTGAAAATGAAGTTCCTGAGGAGGAGTCAGACGAAGACGCCGGAATCAATCTTACCGAAGGTGAGATGTCGATGAGTAATTACTCCAACATCCACGGGATCAGTACAGTAGATATCGATGCTGTAAAGAAGTGGGATGATTCGGACGACAAGTATGTCGACAGACCTGAGGAAATCAAGGTTACACTGTATGCTACATATACAGATGCCGATGGTTCTGAGGTTACTGAAGAAGTAAAGAATCTTGAACTTGCTAATGGCGAGGACAAGAAGATTACAAATCCTGAAACCCTCAAGGCTTCAAATGACTGGAAGGCTTCATGGACAGGACTCCCTGCTTATAAGAGAGGACTTGTGGGAAGCAAGATCACTTACAGCATTGAAGAAACAGAGGTTAAGGGTTACACAGGAGATATCACTCTTGCAACTGAGTCTTCAATCGAGAAGAACGATGTTGAGAAGTGGGAGTTCAGCATTAAGAACACACTTGATCCTGTAGATATCGTCGTAACCAAGAACTGGGACAATGAATTTGCCGGAATCGGAGATGGCGTAACAGGAGCCGAGGTTGTACTCCAGAGAAAGACCGGAGCAACAGACTGGGCAAATGTTTATGAAACTGTCGATGGAAAAGAATCACTGATGACTCATGTGATCAACAAGACAGATTCAAGCTGGACCGTAAAGGATCTTCCGAAGTTCGACAAGGATGGTAATGAGTACAGCTACCGTGCAGTGGAGAGCAGAATCATTCTCTCTGACGGAAGAAAGGTTAATGTTAAGGACGATGGTCTCGTAAAGGGAACAGTCGGAGCTTATGTTTACACATCAACTACCGGAAAGACCGGTACAGGATTCCGTACGGATATCACAAACCGTATGGATACTGCATCACTCAAGGTTTCAAAGATATGGGATGATGAAAATAACAGTGGAAACAGACGTCCTACAGAAATCAAGGTAAATCTCAAGACAGTTACCGTTTCAGACGGAAAGGAAAATGAGATTAACATTGATGGAATAGCAAAGACTGTAACATTGTCCTCAGGCAACAGCTGGACAGATACAACTACCTGGGATGATGTACCGGTATATACAGCAGATGGAAAGCGTATTTACTACGTTCTTTCTGAGGAGAATGTAAGCGATTATACTGCTTCATATTCATCCGGAACCTATGGTCAGGCTGCTGTAACCGGAAGCGGAAGCGAGGCAGTAAGGGTTTACCTTGAAAACGGACAGACCTCTGAAGTTCAGTTTACGAACTACTACAGACCGAACGGAGGAGGACATGATGACGATGATTCTTCGGATTCATCCGGAGACAGCTCTGATTCATCCGGAAACAGCTCCGGTTCATCTTCAAACGGAAATGTCCTCGGCGCTGACAGAGAAACTCCTGATGAAGGAAGTGTTCTCGGTGCCGACAGAGATATGCCGGAGGAGCCAAGAGTTCTCGGAGCAGCGAGACGTCCGGGAACCGGAGATATGTCTCATATGACAATCTACGGAATCATATCCGTCTTCTCACTTGCAGTACTTGGTGCATGGCTCAGTGTCTACAAGAAAAAGAAAAAAGCATAATGCGGTGTAAACCGTAAAACGGAAAAGGTCATGGGCAGTTTGCCTGTGACCTTTCTCTGTTTGAACTTATATCTGCCGGTAACCCACCGGGGACGGTTCTCGCCGGCGAGAACCGTTCCCGATGGGTTACTGCGATAGAAATAAGAACGTATACATGATATAATCTATCTATCATTTTGTGGATTTAGGAATTTTATTTTAGGGGAAAGAAGGGGAAAGGAAATGACAAAGAATCTGAATATAACTAAATCGACATCACTTGTCTTATGTGGTCTTTTCACAGCACTCATGGCTGTAGGAGCATTTATAAAGATCATGCTCCCAATCGGAATATGGCAGGTGACATTTTCGCTACAGATATTTTTTGCTGTTATGGCAGGGATGTTCCTCGGCAGCAAAAATGGTTTCTATAGTGTACTTGCTTATGTGCTGGTAGGGCTTATGGGAGTTCCGGTTTTTGCACATGGTGGCGGTATCCAGTATATGATGAAGCCGACCTTCGGATTTATAATCGGATTTATAGCCGCAGCCTGGATCAGCGGTCTCGTTACTGAAAGTAAGAGCGGAAAAGGTATGGGAAAACTCATACTTGCCGCATTTCTTGGTGAGATGGCATATTATTTCTTTGGGCTTCTATACTATTTCATAATGTACAACTATGTTCTCACAAACGGAAAATCCATCGGCGTAGTTGCACTTATTGAAGTATGGTTTCTGAGCACTGTCATTCCGGATTTTATAATCTGCGCTCTGGCTGCAGTAACCTATAATCGTATTTATCCACTTGTTAAAAACTACATTGGCTGATTATTCTGCATTATGAAAAAACTAATCATTGCAACCAGAGGAAGCAGGCTCGCTCTGGCTCAGACAGATATAGTTTGCGGCCTTCTTAAGAAAGAAAATATAGACTATGAGATCAAGGTAGTTCACTCCAAAGGGGATCATAATCAAAAGGATGCACTATCAAAAATAGGAGGGAATGGGCTTTTTATACGTTCTCTTGAGACGGAACTTATGGAGGGTAATGCTGACATCGCTGTTCACAGCGCAAAGGATCTTCCATATGATCTGGGAGAGGGGCTGGTGATAGGCGGCGTGCCAAAGAGAGGCGACGCAAGGGATTGCCTTGTGACATTAAAGGGCGCGGAACCTGAACAACCTATGGTCATAGGCACAGGAAGCCCCAGAAGGATAAGTGAATTAAAACAGCTTTTTCCGAAGGCGGTTTTTGAAAACCTCCGTGGTAATGTTGACACGAGACTCAGAAAATTAAGTGAAGGCCGGTATACTGCCATTGTTGTTGCAGCAGCAGCGCTGGACAGGCTTGATTTGGATTTTCAGGAATATGACATCAGAAGACTTGATATCAGGGAGTGCATCCCTGCCGTTTGTCAGGGAATGATCGCAGTGGAATGTCGTGAAAAAGATAGGGAGATCGTGGAGCTTCTTGACAGAATATCTGATCCGGTAACGAAGCTTCGATTCGGGATAGAAAGATATCTTTTCAGCAGGATGAAAGCTGACTGCACTCTTCCCGTGGGAGCACATGCAGAGATAGACGGAGAAGAAGTTCGTATTTCGGCTATGTTCAGGGGCAAAAAATGCGAGCGGACAGGTAAGGTCAAGAACCATAAGAGTGTTTGTGATGATATGGTAAGGGAATTAACCGGAGACCGTTCAGGTAAGGTTACCCTTGTGGGAGCAGGCTGCGGAGAAGGGCTTATAACCCTAAAAGGTCTTGATGCTGTAAGTAATGCTGATGTCATAGTTTATGATGATCTTCTGGCTGTGGAAGTTCTTTCCCGGATTCCTCAGAAAACAAAACGAATATATGTTGGGAAAAGATCCGGAAAGCACAGTCTTCCTCAGGAGGAGATCAACCGCATACTGATCCGGGAAGCGCAGGAAGGAAATAATGTTGTCCGCCTTAAGGGTGGAGACAGTTTCGTTTTCGGAAGAGGCGGAGAGGAAATTCTTGCACTCATGGAAGAAAACATCCGCCATGAGGTCATACCTGGTGTAACATCAAGTGTTGCTGTTCCCGAAAGATTCGGAATTCCTGTAACCCATCGGGACGTTGCCAGATCTTTCACTGTGGTCACCGGCCATACAATGGAAGATGGGGAAATCAGAGTGGATTGGGAGAATCTTGCAAAAAATCCCGGCACACTTGTATTCCTTATGGGAATAAAGAATATGAGAGAGATATGTGGGAAACTGATGGAGTATGGGAAGCCGGAGGATACTCCGGTAAGCGTATTGTCAAAAGCTTATAGCAAAGAGGAGCAGCGTTTTAAGGGTAAGCTTTCCGATATAGCGGATGAGTGCGAGGGAAAGGCATTGACCCCGGGAATCATAGTTATAGGTCAGGTGGCGGGGATGGATTTAAGATGTAAAACAGATTACAGCAATGTTGTTGACCAGGAGCATCTCATAGATTCATACTGTAATGAGGATAAAGAGTATAGTGCAAAGCGTGATTCTGATGTAAATTGCGATGATGCAACTGATAAAGTATGTGATACCGGAAGGTCTGATGCAGAAAAAAAGACCATTACAGTTACCGGTACTGAAAGATTTGTGAATATCCAATGTAAGGCTCTTGAGAAGCTGGAAGCAAAGCTTGTTCCCATGACCACAATGGAAGTCAGGTTCTTATTTGATAAGATGCCAAAAAGCTTCGAAGACTACAGTTGGATAGTTTTTACCAGCAGAAACGGGATCGAGGCATTCTTCTCATATCTAATGGAAAGTCAGATAGATCTGCGTTCAATCATGAAGCTGAAATTCGCCTGCATAGGTTCGGGAACTGACGAGGACCTTCGGGTTCATGGAATCCACGCGGATTTTGTACCGTCGGAATATACTGCGGAGGTGCTTGGTCGTGAGCTTGCGGAACATCTCGGAAAGAATGATCGATGCCTTCTTTTGAGAGCGGAGATAAGTTCAGAGGCTCTTTCGGAGGAACTTAAAAAGGGCGGAATAAGTTTTGATGAAGTGCCTATATACAAGACTTTAGTTAATGAAAAACTTGCCGGAGACGGAAAAAAGCAGGTGGATTCTGATTATGTGGTATTCGGAAGCGGAAGAGGTGTTGAAGCATTTTTTACTTTTTGTTCACTTTCGGATGGAACTGTGCCGGTTTGTATAGGGCCAAGCACTGCGAAAAAACTTAAGGAACACTATGACGGAGACTTCCTGATGGCAGGGGAGTATACTGCCGGGGGAATAAGTGAAGTCATATTGAAAGATATGGAATTATAGCCATGCAGACCGGAATAAGTGTGTCAAAGCTTCATGGTGAAATATGCATTTGTTGAAGAGTCGATCAGAATTTTATCTTAGTGAAATATGATAAGCGGCTCAAAAAGGAGATTAACGTGATCGTTTCATGGATGACAACCAATAGTTGTAATCTTAAATGTAAGCATTGTTATCAGGATGCCGGTGACAAAAAGGCTGAAGAGCTGACAACCGATGAGGCGAAGAAGCTCATTGACGGGATACAAAGAGCCGGTTTCAGGATAATGATATTCAGCGGCGGGGAAGCTTTAACCAGGCCGGATATATTTGAACTTGTAAGCTACGCTAAGGACAAGGGAATTCGTCCGGTATTCGGTACTAACGGTACTCTGCTTACGGAAGGTGTGGTTGAAAAACTAAAGAATGCCGGAGCCGGTGCAATGGGCATAAGCCTTGATAGCCTTGATCCCAAAAAACATAATGAATTCCGTGGGGATGCCGGAGCCTACGAAAAAACCATGGAGGGCATAGATAACTGTCGGAAGCTTGGACTTCCGTTCCAGCTTCATGTAACAGTCATGGACTGGAACAGAGACGAGATCCTCGATATTATTGATTTCGGTGTGAAGGTTGGGGCTATCGCAGTTTACATATTCTTCCTTATACCTGTGGGAAGAGGGAAAATGATTGAGGATCATCAGGTGCAGGTGGAAGCTTATGAGCAGCTGCTTAAGGATATCATGCTGAAGCAGAACGAGGTCCCCATAACCATTAAGCCGACTTGTGCACCTCAGTTCATGAGGGTTGCAAAACAGCTTGATGTGAAAGTAAGTCCAAGATTCTCCAGAGGATGTCTTGCCGGGCTTACCTACTGCATCGTAAGTCCGGTGGGAAAGGTGCGTCCATGCGCGTACATGCTTGAGGAGGCCGGAGACATTAGAGAAAAAGAATTTGATTATATCTGGAAAAACAGCGACCTGTTCAGGAAACTGAGAACCAAGGATTACAAGGGAAGCTGTGAAAACTGTGGATACAAAGATTCCTGCGGTGGCTGCAGAGCCAGAGCCGCTTACTACAACAACGGAGATATTCTTGCGGAGGATCCTTATTGTGCCTACGGAAGATTGAGGGAGAAGTCTGATGCTTAGTCTTACCAGAATGCTGACTGAAGATACATATTTTGGAGATGAGCTTCGCTATAAAAAGGGGGCCGCCGAACAACGTAACGGAGTTTCAGAAGGCAAAGGTCCGGTGGTGGTCTGGAATTACACAAGAAGCTGTAATTTAAAGTGCAGACACTGCTATGCGGGTTCGGAAAACAAAAAGTATGAAGGGGAGCTTACTACGGAACAGGCTCTCAAGGTTATAGATGATCTTGCAGATTTTCATGTGCCGGTGATCCTTTTTTCCGGAGGAGAACCTTTATCGAGGAAGGATTTCTTTAGACTTGCGGAGCATGCCGCAAAGAGAGGTATCAGGCCCACGCTTTCAACTAATGGAACGCTTATCGACCGGGAAACTGCCGGGAAGATAAAGGATATCGGAGTCGGATATGTAGGCATCAGCCTGGATGGACTTGAGGAGACCAATGACTTCTTCAGGGGATGTGACGGCGCGTATAAAAGGGCAATGGAAGGCATCAGAAACTGTAGGGCCGTAGGGCAGCGTGTCGGACTCAGATTTACTATCAATAAAGAAAACTACCGGGAAGTCGGGGATGTGCTTGATGTTTTGGAGAAAGAAGATGTTGACCGTATCTGCTTCTATCACCTCGTATATTCCGGCAGAGGGTCGGCTATACGTGATGAGGATCTGACTGCTGAAGAGAGCAGAGGGGTTCTTGATCTTATTATAGACAGGACACTGGATTTTTACAGGAGAGGTCTCAAAAAAGAAGTTCTTATGGTGGATAACCATGCAGACGGACCGTATCTTTATCTCAAATTAAAAGATAAGGATCCGGAAAGAGCAAAGTATATTTTGTCGATGCTCCGAAGGAATGGCGGCAACAGATCAGGAATGGCTTTTGGAAACATCGATTATCTCGGTAATGTTCATCCCGATCAGTTCTCATCTCAGCATACCTTTGGTAATGTTCTGGAAAAGCCCTTTGGGGAGATTTGGACTTCGACTGAAAATCCTGTACAGGCAGGACTTAAGGACAGACATGGGCTGTTGCCGGAAACCTGTAGGAACTGCTGTTGGCTGAACTGTTGTAACGGTAATTTCAGAACCAGAGCGGAAGCCGTAAGCGGGGATTTCTGGGGAATGGATCCGGCGTGCTATCTGACTGCGGAGGAAAGAAATGTTTTATAGGATCAGTATATAGATATCTGTATGTCGGATATGAGATAAAGGGGATCCTGTGAGGGAACCTGCGTGGTCCCGATCAGCATGGGTTGACATTTAAATTGGAAAACCGGAATAGAGCCGATTAGATTGACATCTGTGTGTCAGAAATAAACGGCGTAAAACGTGCATTTATAGATGAGATAGAGTATAGACCTGTGTGGTCAGGCTCAGGGGGCAATGACAGTAAAAATGAGTGGGACACGGATGGTTTCTGATGATTCAGACAAAGCAATTCTTCTACAACTACAAAATGGAATTGACTTAACCGAAAGACCCTACCTGTGTATTGCAGATAGTGTTGGGTTACCGGAAGAGACTGTTTTGGAGAAAATCCGCAGTATGGCAGAGACCGGGATTATCAGGAGGATTTCAGGTTTTTTTGATGCCGTATCTTTGGGATATCAGTCTGTGCTTTGCGGTGCTGTGGTTCCGGAGGAAAACATTGAACTATACAAAGAATTTTTGGACAGGTATCCGTGTATCACTCATAACTACCTGAGAGACCACAGGATAAACGGCTGGTTTACATTATCAACAAAAGATGAAGCGGACAGAACCCGTATCCTTTCTGAGATTCAGGGAAGCGGACTAGTGAGGAAGATTTATGTCTTTAAAAAGACAAAGATGTTCAAGCTTAAGGTATTGTTTGATCTCGATGGTAAAGAGAAGATACGAAGTGAGAGCGTGGCTGCAGACTCGCAGATAAGTGTCAGAATCGATTCTTTGAAAAAGAGTGCATTTATGACCGACATCGCCGGAGACTCGAATCTTACGGGGCTTTGTAAAGATGTTGAAGAACATCTTCAGGCGGTCACCCCTGAGGAAATCCGTCTGATTCGTGAGCTTCAGAAACCGTTCCCCCTCTGGGAAAGACCATTTAAGGTTATAGGTGAAAAAATCGGCCTGGAAGAACAGGATGTGCTCCTTATGACCGGGAAGTTTAAAGCGGAAAAAAGGTTGAAGAGGATATCCGCAGTGTTAAGCCATCATAAAGTCGGCTACAGCATCAACTCCATGGTGGTCTGGGATGTAAA
Organism: Oribacterium sp.; assembly: GCA_017627595.1. GTDB lineage: Bacteria > Bacillota > Clostridia > Lachnospirales > Lachnospiraceae > Oribacterium. The sequence continues at coordinate 41,645 of JAGAGL010000138.1, forward strand.
AGAAGAGGATGTGGATAAGCTGCCTGAATCAGTTCTTTCCTGTCAGAATCTGTCCCACTGCTATCTTAGGGAAAAGGATCGGGATTTTGATTATAACTTTTACACCATGCTTCATGCGAGAACTGAGGATGAGTACCACAGCATAATGGATATGTTAAAGGAAAACATTCCCCATGAAAAATATGCGGAGCTAAGGACTGTAAAGGAACTGAAGAAGATCGGGATGAAGTATTTTACTGAGGGAACGATATAAAGACATATTTATGTGATATCTTGCGGCTTAACCGGCAGCAATACACGAAAAGATTTGTGACAGGAGAGAAAACCGTAATGGCATATTTCCCTATAATGATAAATCTGGAGAACAGAGAGGTTCTCATAATCGGAGGCGGAGCAACTGCACTTCGGAAGGCAGAAACCATGTTATCCTACGGGGCTGAAGTTTCTGTGATAGCTAAGGAATTTAAACATGAATTTCCTAAGGATGTGGCTCTCATAGAAAAAGAATTTGAAGATAGTGACCTTTTATCAAAAGCTGAAGATTATTTTCTGGTGATTGTTGCCACCGGGGATGGGGAACTAAATGATCACATTTCGGAACTATGCAAAAAAAAACGTATACTTGTTAATGCTGTAGATGAGGAAGAAAAGTGCAGTTTTATCTTTCCGGCGGTCTGCCGGCAGGGAGATGTTGTGATCGCAGCCAGCAGCGGGGGAAAGAGCCCGTTAGTCACACAATTTCTTCGGGACAGAATTTCAGAATGTATACCAAAAAATATCGGCGAGATAAATGAGAAAATGGGGAAACTCAGAACCCGGATACGGCAGGAGGTTCACAGCCAGAAGGAGAGAAAAGAAATATATAAGAAGGCATTGGAAGAAATGCTATAACCTCCATCCCCCCTCTATAAATGTAAGTTTTTCTGCCGTTTATCTCTGACATACAGATGCAGATCTGATTTGCTCCAAAAACCGGCATAAATGTCAAGGATGAGCCGGATTCTACATAACCAAGAAAATTAATTTTAATACTTAAAGGTATGGAAAAATTCATTTCATTGGTATAAACTGTTATTAAGTATAAGTGTCCGCTCTTTTGGTGTGCACAAAAATGATCGTGTTTATTTTAGCTGGGTTTTATTGATTTTTAGAAGAGATAGTAAGCTTAGGAAAGTTGAGGTCTATCATGAAAAAGCTATTAAAAGATTACTGGCTGGTAGTCATGGCAGCTCCCTTTCTGTTGTTCGGGCTGATTGTAAACCTGTACAAAATGAGTATTCCGAAGCAGGAGGTTGCCAAAACTGAACAGGAGGCGGCAGCAATGACGCCAAAGGCCGCAAATCCGGACGGAGTAATTTCTGCTGATGAGTGGGCAAAGGTCTTTCCGGATATCGTTGAGTCCATCAAGCTGAACAGCAAGCATGATTATCAGACCGATTATCTCGTAGATGATCCTTATCTGGTTGAACTGTATGAAGGTTATGGTTTTGCAAAAGACTATAAGAGCGCCAGAGGTCACTACTATGATCTTGATGACGTTCATGAGACGGCAAGACCTCATGCAAAGGCCAATTGTCTTACCTGTAAGACTGTTAATTTCACCAAGCTGGTCAATGATATAGGTGTTGATGCTTATACCAAGGATTTTGAAGAGGTTTTTGCTTCCCTGAATGAAGGAATCAGCTGCTATAACTGTCATGGCAATAACGAAGCTATGGGACAGCTTACAGTTACCCATCAGTATATGGCAGACGCACTTGGTGATAATGTTGGCTCTATCCATGCAGCGAATGTTGCCTGTGGTCAGTGCCATACAGAGTATTATTTCAAACCTGAAATTCTTGAATGTACCGTTCCTTACAGCAGTCTGGATACCATGGGACCTGAACCGGAGCTTAAGTATTATAAGGAAATCGGCTTCACTGACTGGACACAGGAATCTACAGGTGCCAAGATGCTTAAGGCTCAGCATCCTGAATTCGAGACCTTCCTTTTGGGAAAGCATGGAAAGATGCTTAGCTGTGCTGACTGTCACATGGAAACAGTTACAAGAGCTGACGGAAGTACCTACAAGTCACATGAGCTTGTGAGTCCTCTGGAGAGTAAGACCCTCCTTGAGAGCTGTGCTCAGTGTCATGGAAGTACGGATATGGTTGAATTCGTTCATGGTATACAGGAGAAGGTTCATGCCCGGGAAGACGAAGTAGGCGACAAGCTTGTGGAGCTTAAGAAGGCTCTCGTTGAAGCAAACCAGAGCGGTAAGTGGACTGAGGATGAATTGAACGAGGTTCGCGAGATATACAGTGATGCTGAGTGGTACTTTGACTGGGATTATGTTGAGAATGCAGAGGGCGCACACAACAGTGAGCTTGCTTATAAGTGCCTTGATACCTCAGAGGAAATGATTAATCAGGCAATGGAGAAGATACAGGCTCACAAGACATGATGTATTTCCCTGAGAAATGCTTATGGCGTCTTAGTGATAGACTTAAACCAATATTCAGCGGATATCTAAAGAGAGGAGGATTTTTCCTCCTCTTTTATTGTATAATTATTACATAAGTCCGTCCTGTATCAGATATAAGTGTATTTCGATAAGCAAGTTTGCCGAAATATACTAACATCTGATATGACAACAGAAATCCGGAAGTGGCACGTTGGTGCGGATCCGGGATTTTTGTAGCATTGCGGGAGCACCGGCGAAGAAATGCTTAGGACTTATGTGTGTTGAGGTGATTTTTTTGGGGATGGGATATGAACGGTTTAAAAAAAATCTACAGATACATTTCTTCCATGAAGCTTGCCCTGGTTTTGCTGGGACTGTTGATCATCGGATGCGTCATAGGATCTGTGATACCACAAGGTCAGGTCATGAAGTTATATCAGCAGCAGTATGGTGACAGAACAGCGGGTCTCATTATGGCATTAAACCTGGATGACGTGTTTCATAGCTGGTGGTTTGTTACATTCACCATCTTTCTTTCGCTGAATCTCCTTACCTGTTCTGTATTAAGGACACCGGCACTCATCAGGCGTTGGAAGGATTATGAAAATCTTCCGGATGAAAAGGAGGCTTCCGGCAAAACTTCAGTTGAGAACAATCCAAACTTCATAGGCAGATTGGCAAAGAATCCCGAAGAATTCTTAAAAAGCCTTGGTATATCAAAATTCTCAAAAACAAATAAAGGTGTCATAGTCGGATTGAGGCACAAGGCAGGACTTTTGGGCCCTCTTATCACCCACATTGGAGTTCTTCTCTTGATACTCGGATTTTCTCTTGGTCAGATGACTAAGGTAGAGTATACCGTCTACGGGCTTCCCGGAGATGCAAAGCAGATAGGTGATACGGATTATGTGCTGGAGATCAATGCCTTCGACATTGGCTTAAGAGCCGATGACACTGTTGAACAGTACACTTCTGATATCACTGTTCGTAATGTGGCAACCGGCGAAAAAGAAAGCGGAACTGTTACCGTTAATGCTCCCGCCTCTATGTTTGGAATGAAATTTTTTCAGAATTCTACAGGATGGGCTGCAGATATGCATATCCTAAAAAACGGAGAGCTCCTTCAGGAAGAAGCATTGGAAGCAGGAAACTATGTCACTGTCTCTGATAAAACGGATCTGCAGATCGGTTTCATGGCTTTCTATCCGGATTATCATTTTGACAGAGAAAAGGGACCTATGACTCTGAGCTCTAAACTCAATAATCCGGCATATCTGTATATGGTCTATTTCCAAGGCTCGGTTCTCGGAATGAACACGCTCATGGAGGGCGAAGAGCTGACCATAGATGAATATACCGTAACCTTCGATAATCCAAGAAACTACACACTTATCCAGATCAAGAAAGACAATTTCACATATTTTGCACTTCTGGGCGGAGTGGTTCTTCTTCTGGGATTATTCCTTTCTCTTTATGTTCAGCCGGAGAAGCTGTGGCTTGAACCGGAAGGGGAAGGATATGTGGTTTACGGAAGCTGCGGAAAGAGCGGACTTCTTTTTACCGACAGAGTTAAGGCGAAGCTGAAGGAAATTAACACATAGGTTTAATTAATATTGAGCAAACCGGAATAATATCAAAATGGCTGCTCTGACGAGAATGGTTAATATAGGGGATTTGAGAATGAAAAGTGAGATGCTATTTAATATAGAAAACAACTTGTTCACGATCGCCATGCTTCTTTATTTTGTGAGCATGATTTTGTTTTTCGTGTTTTTTGCGGTCAAAAATCTTAAGATCACAAAAATTGGTAATATGACACTTATCACGGGGTTCCTGCTTCATACCCTTGCAATGCTTATAAGAGGCATAAATGCGGGAAGGCTCCCTTTGACAAATCAATATGAGTTTGCATCTGCATTTGCCTGGGGTCTATGCTTTGTATCCATTATCTTCATTTACAAGTACAAATTTCAGGCTCTGGCAACCTTCTCTGTGCCGGTAGTATTTTTGATGATAGGATATGCCGCCATGCAGAGTAAAGAGGTTCACGAGCTCATGCCGGCCCTCAGAAGCAACTGGCTTGGGTTTCATGTGTCTACTGCCATCATAGCTTATGGTGCCTTCGGGGTATCTTTCGCAATATCCATAATGTATATCCTTCGTGAAAAATCCGCTGACAATGCTTTCTTCCGGCAGCATGTGCCCTCCGGTGAGAAGCTTGACCTCATAAGCTACAGAGCTGTAAGTCTAGGCGTTTTATTCCTTAGTTTCTGCATGATTTCCGGCGCAATCTGGGCAGAAAATGCCTGGGGAAGCTACTGGTCCTGGGATCCGAAGGAAACCTGGTCTTTGGTTACCTGGTTTATCTATTTTATCTATCTTCATCTGAGACTCAGAAGCGGATGGAAAGAGAAACGGGCTGCCTGGTTTTCCATCATAGGCTTTATATGCGTAATATTTACATATATCGGTGTGAATACCCTGCTTCCGGGAGTGCACAGCTACGCCTAGAGCATAACCCACCGGGGACAGTTCTCGCCGGCGAGAACCGTCCCCGGTGAGTTCTTATCGTGGCAGGTTCTCTGCGGAAAGCTACCCACAAAATGATTAGATGTCGACTTTGACACTCACATCATGATATGATGTGAGTGTTGTTTTTCGATTTCTGACTGTGGAACACAAAAGTGGATATCGAATTTGACGTGGAAGCAATTAAATGAGGAGAAAACATGGAATATAGGATAGAGCATGACACAATGGGAGAAGTAAAGGTTCCGGCGGAGCATTTCTGGGGAGCTCAGACTGAGCGTTCTCTTGAGAACTTCCGTATAGGAACAGAAACTATACCGAGAGAAGTTATATTTGCATTTGCAGTTCTGAAGTCTGCGGCAGCAGGTGCGAATCTGAAGCTTGGAAAGCTTGCAAAGGATAAAGCGGAAGCCATCATCGGTGCCTGCGAAGAAATCATGGATAATAAATATCCGGAGGAGTTTCCTCTTAAGGTATGGCAGACAGGTTCCGGCACCCAGTCCAACATGAACATGAATGAAGTCATAGCCCATGTTGCGGTGCATGATCATCCGGAGGTAAGCATTCATCCAAATGACCATGTAAATATGTCCCAGTCTTCCAATGACACCTTCCCCACCGCCATGAACATGGCTGCAGTTATCGCCATATATGAGAATCTGATTCCGGCTGTGGACACGCTTATAGAAACCTTCAAGCGTCTTGAAAAGGAAAATGAAGACATCATTAAGATCGGACGCACACATCTTCAGGATGCGGTACCCCTCAGGTTCAGTCAGGAAATCTACGGCTGGAGAGGAATGCTTGAGGAATCAAAGGCTCAGATCATTGAAGCCTCAGCACATCTCAGAAAGCTCGCCATAGGCGGAACTGCCGTAGGTACAGGTCTTAACTGCCCCGAAGGTTTTGACAGGATCTGCTGCGAAGAGATCTCATCCATTACCGGACAGGAATTCAAGCCTGGTGAGAACAAGTTCCACGCCCTTACGTCTAAAGACGGATATGTATATGTAAGCGGCGCCTTAAAGGGACTTGCCGCAAACCTTATGAAGATTGCCAATGATGTAAGATGGCTTGCCAACGGCCCCCGCTGTGGTCTCGGTGAGATAAGCATTCCCGAGAACGAGCCGGGAAGCTCCATCATGCCCGGCAAGGTTAACCCTACCCAGTGTGAGGCCATGACCATGGTTGCCATCCAGGTTATGGGTAATGATGCCACCATCGGTATCGGTGCATCCCAGGGTAACTTTGAGCTCAATGTTTTCATGCCGGTGCTTGCCTACAACATGATGCAGTCAATCAGGCTCCTGGCAGATGGTATAGTTTCTTTTGACAGGAACTGTGCATCGGGCATAAAGGCAAAGAAAGACAAAATGGAGGAGAACCTCAGAAATTCCCTTATGCTGGTAACCTGCTTAAGCCCTGTGATCGGCTATGAGAATGCAGCAAAATGTGCACATAAGGCATTTGAAGAGAACACAACACTTCGTGAAGCTGTTCTTTCTCTCGGTTTCTTAACCGGAGAGCAATATGACGAAACGGTTAGGCCGGAGAAGATGGTTTGAAAATAATAGACGGGAAGGCATGGTCTCAAGTTAATGCAGACTATTCTAATACAAAATAAAAGGAGAAAAAATTATGGATTACGCAAAGGTATCATTGGAGAAGCATTATGAGTGGAAGGGCAAGATAGAGGTTGTTTCAAGAGCTGCAGTTGATTCTTCCGAAGCACTTTCTATCGCATACACACCGGGCGTTGCTCAGCCTTGTCTTGAGATTCAGAAGGATGTTAACAAGTCTTATGAGCTTACCAGAAGATGGAACACAGTTGCCGTTGTTACAGACGGAACCGCAGTTCTCGGTTTAGGTGACATCGGACCTGAGGCAGGTATGCCGGTTATGGAAGGAAAGTGCGTTCTTTTCAAGGCATTCGGTGATGTAGATGCTATCCCTCTCTGTGTACGTTCCAAGGATCCGGATGAGATCGTTCATACTATAGAGATGCTTCTCGGTTCCTTCGGTGGAATCAACCTTGAGGACATTTCCGCTCCGAGATGTTTCGAGATCGAGAAGAAGCTTAAGGAGGTTTCCGATATTCCTATCTTCCATGATGACCAGCATGGTACAGCAGTTATCACTCTTGCAGGTCTTATGAATGCCCTTAAGGTAGTAGGAAAGAAGATCGAGGATATAAAGATCGTTACTTCCGGAGCAGGTGCTGCCGGAATCGCCATCATTAAGCTCCTTATGGCTATGGGACTCAAGAACGTTATCATGACAGACCGTAAGGGCGCTATCTATGAGGGAAGAGAAGATCTCAATCCTATCAAGCAGGAGATGGCAAAGATCACAAACTTCAACCACGAGAAGGGAACTCTTGCAGAGGTTATCAAGGGAGCTGACTGCTTCATCGGTGTATCAGCACCGGGAACTCTTACACCTGATATGGTTCGCACCATGGCTAAGGATCCTATCATCTTTGCCTGTGCAAACCCTACACCTGAGATCTTCCCTGATGAGGCAAAGGCAGCAGGCGCAGCAGTTGTTTCAACAGGACGTTCAGACTTCCCTAACCAGATCAACAACGTTCTCTGCTTCCCGGGAATCTTCCGTGGAGCTCTGGATGTTCGCGCATCTGACATCAACGATGAGATGAAGATCGCAGCAGCAAAGGCTATCGCAAGCCTCGTATCCGATGAGGAGCTTAATGCTGATTACATCCTTCCGAAGGCATTTGATCCACGTGTAAAGGATGCGGTTGCCAAGGCTACAGCAGAGGCTGCAAGAAAGTCAGGAGTGGCAAGAATCTAAAGCCACATATTTTACAATTTAAGTATATCCGGTCCTGGCTGTTGCCGGGATCTTTTGTTTTATCCACCGGGGATGGTTCTCTCAGAAGAGAACTGCCTCCGGTGGATTTCTTTTTTTGCAAGGTCATTATACAGGGATATTCAAAATGGTAGTATTTTTTTGTCATACAGACTATAATAATCTTGTATCCCATTATTAAAAATATATAGAGAGTGATGTGCTATGAAAAAAACAATTATTTCAGTATTTTTGAGTGTTGTAATGGCAGCAGCTCTTACAGGCTGCGGTGGAAGTGCAAAACCGGCTAATGATAAGGTAAACAAAGCAGAGGGAGCAGGACTTAAGATCGCGATAGTAACATCTTTGACAGGTGTGGACGATGGTTCTTTTAACCAGGAAAACTACAAGGGAATTCTAAGTTTTATTGATGCACATCCCGGCTCAACGGTAACACCGGTTCAGGAAACCACAGGAGCTATAGATGCAGCTGTAAAGGCAGTCGGAGATATCGTTGTAGATTATGATGTAATGGTATGTGATGGTTACCAGTTCGCGGGAATCGGCGAGATTGCGGCCGATAATCCTGATAAAAAGTTTATCCTTGTTGATTCATTCCCGACAGATGCAGATGGAAAAGAAGTCGAGCTTGATAATGTTTATGCCATGACATTTAAAGAGCAGGAGGCAGGCTTCCTTGCAGGAATGGCTGCGGCACTTTCCAGTGATACCAAGAAGGTTGCTGTTGTAAACGGAATTGCGGTTGAGTCAAATGTTAACTATCAGTATGGATTTATGTCCGGTGTGAATTATGCAAATAAGCATTATGATACCGGTGTTGAGATAGTTGAGCTGGCTTCATATGCAGGAACCGATATGACAGGAGCAAATGTAGGCGGTAACTATGTAGGATCCTTTGGTGATCCTGCAATGGCAAGGTTGTTGGTGATGCTCTTATCAAAGAAGGCTGTGATATCATCTTCGTTGCTGCCGGTGGTTCGGGAACGGGAGTTCTCACAGCAATTAAGGAAAGCTCTGAAAAGGATTATATGATAGGCTGCGATACCGATCAGTATGATGATGGTGTCAATGGAAGTGACAATGTAATTCTTACTTCGGCGCTTAAAGTTATGGGAGCTAATGACAAGAGGGTTCTTGAGACAATTCTTGACGGCTCTTTCAAGGGTGGTAATTACATTCTTGGAGCAGATACAGATTCTGTAGGATATGTAAGTGACCCTTCAAGATGCCAGCTCTCCTCGGATGTCATAGAGAAGATAGATAAAGCATATGAGCTCATAAAAAATGGAACGATAGTTCCGGCAGCTAATTTTAATGGCTTAACACCTGATAATTTCACCGGGCTTGATGCTGAATAATTGAAAATAGGAGGTTTTTTATCCTCCATTCACATGCAGGCAGCCTGCCTGAAAAGCAGACATTTTCCTTTTGACCACACTGCGATAGTAGTAAGACCGATGTTATCGGACGCTGACAAGAAAGTCCGCGTCCGATTTTTTTACAGATAACGATAAAGGGGTGCAGTTTGATGGATTCGGAATACATAATTGAGATGAAGCATATAACGAAACGTTTTCCCGGGCTGATTGCAAATGATGACGTTTCAATAAGCATAAAAAAGGGGGAGATTTATGCTCTTCTGGGAGAAAACGGGGCCGGGAAATCAACACTCATGAGTGTTCTTTTTGGTATGTATGAACCTGATGAAGGAAAGATATTTATACGTGGAGAAAAAGTTAATATAGTCTCCCCACGCCATGCAACAAAGCTGGGTATAGGCATGGTGCATCAGCATTTCAGGCTTGTATCAAACTATTCTGTTGCAGAGAATATCATTCTTGGTTCTGAGCCCCAGGATAAGCTCATGGGCTTCATTCCCCACGTGAATATTAAAAAAGCAAATCAGGATATTGCACAGCTTTCAGATAAGTATGGCCTTAAGGTTGATCCAACGGCAATTATCAGTGATCTTAATGTTTCTACTCAGCAGAGGGTGGAAATTCTGAAAATGCTGTACCGGGATGCGGAAATACTTATATTTGATGAACCTACAGCTGTACTTACACCTCAGGAAATAAAATATCTTCTTGATATAATCAGAGGACTTCGAGATGGCGGAAAGACCATTATCATTATCACTCATAAGCTTGAGGAAATTAAAGCCATTGCTGACAGATGTGCCATTCTTAACAGAGGAAAGCTGATAGATGTTCTGAATGTTCCCGAAGCTTCAACAGCTGAACTGGCAAGACTTATGGTTGGCAGAGAAATATCCTTTACTTCCGTTAAGAGCGAAGCAAAACCCGGAGAGGTTGTTCTCAAGGTTGAAGGGCTCACAGTATGTAACGAAGTGGGTTATGAGGCAGTCAAAAATGTATCCTTCGAGATTCATTCGGGAGAGATATTCGCTTTGGCAGGAGTTTCCGGAAATGGTCAAAACGAACTGGCAGATGCAATAGCCGGTTTAAAAAAGGCCAAAAGCGGAAGCATACAGCTTTCCGGAAAAGACATAACCTCTTTTTCCATAAGAAAACGAACAGAAGAAGGAGTGGCTTATATTCCCGAGGACAGACACAATGTAGGCCTTGTTCTTGGTTTTGATCTTAAGAAAAATCTTTCTCTTAAAGAGTATTATCGTCCGAAAATGTCACAAAACTCACTCCTTGATCTAAAGGAAATGTCAGAAAACGGAGAAAGACTTATAAAAGATTATGACATAAGAAGCAGTAAAGGAGTCAATACCATTGTACGGACCATGTCGGGTGGTAATCAGCAGAAGGCGATAATAGCAAGAGAGCTTGAATTAAAAACTCCTCTTATCATATTCATGCAGCCAACAAGAGGTCTTGACATAGGTGCAATTTCAAGCATTCACAAACAGATTATTGCCGAAAGGGATCGAGGGGCTGCTGTATTGCTGATATCCCTTGAGCTGGATGAAATAATGGATTGTGCAGATACCATCGGAGTTATATTTGATGGAAGAATAAACCGTATTGCAAAGGCTTCAGAGCTTACCATAGATGAAGTAGGAAGATTTATGATGGGCGTTGGGGATCGAGGTGAGAGCGCATGAAAAAAATACTGATAAAGCTTCTTGGCAGAGAAAAGTTACAAATGGTCAGAATATCTCTGTTTTCAATCATAATAAGTCTTCTGGTTGGAGCGATGATTTTTATAGCCCTCGGAAAAAATCCATTTTCGGCCTATGGTAATCTGCTCCAGGGTTCGGGGCTGCTTTTGAAGCAAAAATATGCCGGACGTCAGAATATGTTTACCGATTTCATGAGCTTTCTTGATACTCTGACACCTATGATATTTGCAGCACTGTCTGTAGCTTTTGCCCTTAAAGCAGGGCTGTTTAATATTGGTGTTTCAGGGATGATGCTGACAGCCGGATTCATTGCAACCTTAACTGTTGGATATTCTTCACTTCCGGCAATACTGGCTAAGCCACTGGTACTTATCATTGGCATTATTTCCGGTGCGATGGTGGGAGCGCTGATAGGCTGGCTGAAGTACAGGTTTAATATAAATGAAGTAGTTTCATCAATAATGATAAATTATACCCTTATGTATATATTTACATTTTTCATTAATACATTTTACCTGGACCCGGTTTCAAGACAAAGTATAGCCATCTCCGAGGAAGCAAGGCTTACGCTTGTTAATGTAAAAGCCTTTGATCTTAAATTTTGTATACCCCTTACCTTCCCCCTTGCCATTATAGCCGCAATCCTTGTACGGTTTTTGATCAACAGAACAACTGTCGGATTCGAAATACAGGCTGTCGGTCTGGGGAAAAAGGCCGCAAATTATGCCGGCATCAGTATTTCAAAAAATATGATGCTTGCCATGACCATCTCCGGTGCCCTTGCAGGGCTTGCGGGCGTCACCTATTTTTGTGGTTACAATGCTTCCATTCGTCCGGGAGTGGTTCCGAGCATGGGTTTCAATGCCATTGCCGTTGCACTCCTTGGATGCTGTGACCCCGTAGGATGTATATTTGCATCCTTTTTGATAACCACAATATCCAACGGGTCTATATATATGAGCTCACAGCAGGGAGTTGAGGTAGAAATAGCTGACCTTATAACTTCGGTGATTCTGATATTTGCTGCCTGCTCGGAATTCCTCAGGATGTATATCGAAAAGATAAGCATGGAACTCAATGATAAAAAGGATGTGAAGAGAGTATGATAGATAACATAATTATAGACGGTCTTGCTTTTGCACTTCCCATGTTCATAATGGCAATAGGCGGAATATACAGTGAAAAGAGCGGCATAACCAATCTGGCACTGGAGGGACTCCAGGGGTTCGGAGCCTTCTTTGGAGCCCTTACGGCAGTCCTGCTGATACAGCAGTTCGCAGGTTCCTCCCAGGTGCCTTATTACACTTCCTTTATTGCTGCGGCATTGGGAGGAATGCTTTTTTCGCTTGTTCATGTGCTGTTATGTATCAAGTTTAAAGCCAATCAGGTTATCAGCGGTGTAGTGGTAAATCTACTTGCGGCAGCACTTACAAGCTTCCTGACAAAACGTCTGAATGAAAGTATATTTGGTAAGGCTTCCAATAAGTTTGTCCTTGAAACAAGCACAAGATTTTCAGTTCCGGGCATTTCCCGAATACCTGTTATCGGGGCGTTTTTCAGAAATGTATATCCGTTTGAAGTAATTATAATTATTATTGCCATAATCATGTGGTATGTTTTGTACAAAACCCCTTTTGGAATGCATTTAAGAGCCTGTGGTGATAATCCTCATGCAGCAGATGCGGCCGGAATAGATGTCAATCGTATCAGACTGGTTTCAGTAGTTATATCCGGAGGTCTATCTGCCATTGCCGGTATGAGCTATGCCTATTCAATAACAGCAAACTTTTCTCCGGATATTTATCTTGGCTATGGATATCTTTCAATTGCAGCTCTGATATTCGGCAACTGGTCCATACTTCCCACACTTGAAGCCTGCCTTATATTTGGGTTTGCCAGAAGCGGAGGCCAGGCACTTATCCAGCAATTGGGCATGCCTTCAACCTACAATGATATCGTAAGGATAATTCCATACGTTGTGACACTGCTGCTTCTGGTATTCTTTAGTAAGCATAACAACAGCCCCCGTGCACTGGGAGAGATATACGACAAGGGTAAACGATAAGATTTTTGTACAGGGAAGTCTGACAGATTGCAGTAATAAGCCAAGTGATGCTCCTATAGAGCTTATCTGGTGTACCTAAAACTGTTTTTCGAGATTATACTTATTTTACCATAAGAATTAAAAATCAAACTCCTTCAGCTCTGCGTTTTTTATTCCATAGGATGCAAATTCTTCGTTTGTCATGTCTCTGAAGTAGGACATGATAAATCTGGAGATGCCGTTATGGGCAACAAGTAAATATACCTTGTCAGGCTCCCTTTTGATATCATCCAGAAGATTATAAATTCTCTGAGCCATTCGGAACATGGATTCTCCGCCTTCATAGCTGTCAATGAAGTTTTGCTTTGCCAGCTTGAAGTCACCACCATCTCTGGGAGTTGACTCCCACTTGCCGAAGTTCTGCTCTATAAGCCTTTGCTCTACACGCATTGGAATACCTGTAATTTTTGATATTTCCTCTGCAGTATCATACGCCCTGGTTAAAGGGGAAGTAAGGATCTCGTCGATATGAATTTTACCGCTGTCAATGTCTTCCTTAATCTTCATAGCGGCCTCTTTTGCCTGTTCATGACCTTTATCTGTCAGCGGGCTGTCTGTGGCTCCGCAGATTTTATTTTCTACATTCCATACTGTCTGTCCGTGACGAACAAAATATAACTTTCCCATGCTGTGCTCCTTTTGATCCATTATTTGCTTAATACATCTTATACCATAAACTCTATAAAGAAAACCTTACACATAGTTGCCTTCATTTATATAATCCATAATTCAAGTCGACCTAACTATATATGTCGCCTGAAGATTATGGGTTTTCCGGCGGCCTATCAGTAAAAATCCATGTTCATCCGGTATCGGTCGATATAGAATTGTAAATGACGATGTACCGGTTTTGACATTTTGAAAGCGGGGTGCGACTCATGTTTTTTCGCAAACTGATCTTAGCTTTGATAGTTTCCATATTCGTGATATCAGGTACTGTTTCGTATTCCTACGAGATAGATTATTCACCGTACTATATAACATCGGACTACTGTGTTTCCCCGGGCTACCTTCTCTACGTAGTTAACTGTGAGGTAAGCGTATCACTGAGATATTCTCCGGCTACGGATGCGGATGTTATAACTCAGGTTCCGTTATACTCACCCGTTCAGTATCTGGGTAATGCCCGAAACGGTTACCTGTATGTTGATTACAATGGGATGATAGGTTACATTCTTGCAGCATATCTGGATTACAGGGAACCAAAAACTTCGGTCGGACATTTTGGGACCATTGCCAATGTCAATGAATCTGCGAGTCTTCGCAGTCTTCCCACAGCTGCTTCTCCTGCATACACACAGATGCCGAAAGGCTCCACGGTTACTGAGATTTCTGACATAAATGATGGTTTTTATAAAGTTACTTACAATGGCATGAAGGGATATGTCATGAAATCCCTGGTTCAGCTTTATACGGATTCCTCCCAGAAGGTTTACGGCACCTACTATAATCAGAGCCTTATGGAGTTTATAGATGTTACTCCAAACGATCCCACTTCCATAACGGTGGAGTTTTATGATTATACGCCTACAGGAGAACGAAACCCTTCGTATATGAAGGTGAATTATGTGATGGTAAATAACAACACCTGGAGCTCTGTCGCAGCCGATTACGGTAAGTTCAGCCTGGATGCCGGAGCACAGGTCATATGTTATGACGGTTTAAATACCATAGCATTTGTACCTTACGGATATTCACCGGTTTATTACTACAGGTGAAAAACCGGGAAGCTTTTGAAACCACCGGCTTTGACCAGTTCTTTTTGAAGGATTGAGAAGCTGAAGAACTGATATGTCAGGAGTAAGGCTTATGAGAACACTTTCAGAATCACTGTTGATTATCTTTTTGACCTTTATTCTTACGGGATGCTCAGCCTTTGCAAAAAAATCTCCGGAAGAATCTCATGCTGCCAATGCTTCTGACATGGTCGTGGTCACGGACTCTGTGAAAGCTGACCCCGTATGGTCTGATCCGGAAGTACTTCACGCGCTTATCATTTCGGATATCCATTATACAGAGAGGGAGAGTGCGGATCATCTTAATGTTCCGGGTATAGCTCTTTCAGGTGAGTTTACAGATGCCATAGTGGAAGAAGTGATCGCGAAAAATCCCGATGTTTTCATCGTGACAGGTGATAATACAAACAGCGGGGCATCAGAGGATGTGGCCGGGCTTACAGCCAGGCTTAAAAGGATAAAGGATGCAGGAATTCCGCTTGTTATCACCACCGGTAATCACGATTTTGACCTTATGGATGAGGATGAATACGAGAAGGCTTACTTCGGACTTCTGGATCCTGTTGACAGAGATCCGGCATCACTGAGTTACACCTATATCTCAAAGGATGTAGTGCTGCTTGCCATGGATGATAAAGCCTTATTCCGGGGGGCACAGAGCGAATTCTCTCCTGAAACCATGGGCTGGCTCCGGGAGATGCTGGAAAAATATAAAGGGAAAAGAATCATCTTCCTTTCACATCACAATGTTTTGTATAACTCCTCCGGAAAAGAAACCGCCACCAATATCATCCATAACGATGACCTGGCTGAGACATTGATAAAAGGCGGAGTAAAGCTTTGCATAACAGGGCATATGCATTCCCAGTATATCCTGGAGAAGGACGGTCTTTGGGAAGTGCTTAGCGGGATGCCCTTTTCAGGGAAACATCTTATGGGGAATCTGGCAGTGGGAAAGGACAGGATCCTTTACTATGCGGAGCCTCTGGAGCTTGATGCTTATGGAAAAGATGTGTCAGAAAAGCTTCGCCCTTTGGAAGAGGAACGGGATCTCTATATGGACAAGGTTTTCTCGGAGCTTTTAGACAGTGAAGGTCTGAAGGGGCAGAAAAAGGACGGGGTCGAGGAACTGATATTCCGGTTTTTTGATTACTATGAAGAAGGTTCCCTGGCTGATCACCGCCCGGAGATAATGGCGGATCCGAACTATAAAACCATGCTTGACGCATTGTGGGATCATAATTACGGTCCCTGGATGAAAGAGATGGCAGAAAATACGAAATACAGTGGAAGGCAATTGGAAATCAACCTGTGAAAACATCCATCAGGATGTTTTCACAAGCTAATTGCTTATCGTACCCGTCTTGTGGCATTGTCCTGGAAACTGAAATAGTCCGGTCTGTGACGTGACTGGGTATATTCGAACATGATACCGTCGCTGTTGTAGGTCTGGCTGGTTACTACGGCAAGACAGTTGTAATCCCCAAGCTCCAGATATTTCTCATCAATCTCCGTCATCTTCTCAACGGTAAATACACGCTTACTGGTGATGATAGACATGTTGAGAGTGTTTTCGATATAGTCATAGATTGAGCTCTCGGCGATTTCTTTTGTCAGGTTGGGAACCAGATCTTTCAGGAAATAATTGTGATTAAGAATGAGAGCTTTATTATCAAGGTAATGAACACGCTGGAGATAATACAGGTTTGAACCGGGTTCAAAACCTGTCCGGCGTGCTATATTTTTATCAGCTACCAGCTCTGTCAGATATATCACCCTGGTTTTGGGCTTTTTACCGTTTCTTAGTGCCGATTCACGAAAGCTTTCGATATTACCGATGGCAAAAGAGTTCTGCTGTGTCGGCTGGTAGATATTACGCACGCCCTTTCCCTGCATCGTTTGTACATATCCATCCGTAACAAGGTTACCTATAGCGCGTCTTATGGTATTTCTCGAGCAGTCGTAGTGCTCTATCAACTGGTGTTCTGAAGGAAGCAGTTCCTGGAATTCATATTCCCCGGTTTCGATTTTATTCTTTAAATCCTGATATATATCAGAATATCTGGACTTTGGCATATCAATATTAACCCTCGCTTGTTTAAACATCTCGAATTATTATAGCTTATTATACAATCACAGTAAACATTCATGACACCTGTATTTCTTATTAATTCAATAGCACAGTAACATTTTAGCCGGCTCTTCATGTGCTATGTCTGAACTGTTACTTAGTCAGGAAACTTGTTTAAACAACTTGCGGAATTTTTGTTGACATGTTTAAACAAGTATGTTATAAAATTCTCAGAACTTGTTCAAACAAGATGTTTTTTATACGGAGGTCGTTATGGGTAAGTATGCGGAGGACGCAAAGGAGCTTTTAAAGCTCGTAGGTGGAAAAGAGAATATTGCAGCGGTATCACATTGTGTTACCAGAATGAGATTTGTTCTTAATGATCCGGCAAAGGCAGATGTTCCGGGTATAGAGCAGCTCAAATCGGTAAAGGGAAGCTTTACACAGTCAGGACAGTTCCAGGTGATCATCGGAACAACAGTAGGTGATTTTTACAATGATTTCATCGCGGTATCAGGCATCGAAGGCGTGTCAAAGGATGCGGTTAAGAGTGCTGCAAAGCAGAATCAGAATGCACTTCAGAGAATGATAACAGCTCTGGCAGAGGTATTTGCACCACTCATCCCGGCCATCATCACAGGAGGTCTGATCCTCGGTTTCAGAAACTGCATTGACAGTCTGTACCTTTTCGAAAACGGAACCAAAACCTTATGTGACATCAGTGTATTCTGGGCGGGAATAGACAGTTTCCTGTGGCTTATTGGTGAAGCGGTATTTCATATGCTTCCTGTAGGTATCTGCTGGTCAGTTACAAAGAAAATGGGAACCACACAGATTCTCGGTATCATTCTGGGTCTCACACTTGTATCAGGACAGCTTTTAAATGCCTATGCTGTTGCAGGCGCTACTGAGATTCCCGCATGGAATTTCTGTTTCTTCAAAGTAAACATGATAGGCTATCAGGCTCAGGTTATACCGGCAATGCTTGCGGCATTTACATTGGCATACCTTGAAAAATTCTTCAGAAAGATCACTCCTGCGGTTGTTTCAATGATAGTTGTTCCGTTCTGCAGTCTGCTTTTATCGGTTATTGCAGCACACTTTGTTCTGGGACCTATCGGCTGGAAGATCGGCTCAGCAATTTCAGCGGTTGTGTATGCAGGTATCACAGGCTCAATGAAGGTTATCTTTGGCGGAATCTTCGGTTTCATTTATGCACCACTGGTTATCACCGGACTTCATCATATGTCCAATGCCATCGACCTTCAGCTCATCGCTGACTATGGCGGAACCATGCTTTGGCCGATGATCGCTCTTTCAAATATCGCACAGGGTTCAGCAGTCCTTGGAATGATCTTCTTACAGAAGAAGGATCCGGAGGCTCAGGAGGTTAATGTTCCTTCGTGCATCTCCTGCTATCTCGGCGTAACAGAGCCTGCCATGTTCGGAGTAAACTTAAAGCATGTTTATCCTTTCGTATGCGGAATGATCGGTTCGGCATGTGCCGCTGTAATCTGCGTGGCAACAGGAACAACAGCCAACGCCATCGGTGTAGGCGGTCTTCCCGGAATCCTTTCAATCCAGCCTCAGCACATGGCAAGCTTCGCAATCTGTACACTTGTTGCTGTAGCAGTTCCGTTCCTTCTCACTGTTGCGGTAGGTAAAAAAAGAGGAACCGTAAAGGCTATGAAGCCGGCGGTAAGCGTTTGAAACAGGTATAAGAGTTTGAAAGTAAGCATTGAAATCTGAAATGTGGGTCGGCAGCAGTCAGGATTAATCTGGCAGCTGTCTGATCCTCCAAATGATTTTGACAGTAAACTTTTGAGATTATTTGGAGGGTGAGATTCGAGTTCGGATTAATTCGGCTCGTGCCTGACCCATGGAGGAAAGTTATGAAGAATTTTAGTAAGAGTACGATTTATCAGATATATCCGAAGTCTTTCTGTGACAGCAACGGCGACGGAGTCGGTGACATAAGGGGAATCATCGAAAAGCTTGATTACATCCGTAGTCTCGGGGTGGATTATATCTGGAGTACACCTTTCTTTAAATCACCAATGAATGACAATGGGTACGATATAGAGGATTATCTTGACATTAATCCTATGTTTGGAAATATGGAGGATGTAACTGAGCTTATTACGGAAGCCGGAAAACGAGGATTGGGGATCATATTTGATATGGTCTTCAACCACACCTCTACAGAACATGAGTGGTTTAAACGTGCCCTCGCCGGTGAAGAGAAGTATATGAACTACTATATTTTCCGTGATGGTAATGCTGACGAACCACCTACGAACTGGCAGTCAAAGTTCGGCGGCAGTGCCTGGGAATATGTTCCTTCTCTCGGAAAATGGTATCTTCATCTTTTTGATGTATCACAGGCAGATCTTAACTGGGATAATCCGGAAGTAAGGAACGAGTTAAAGAAGGTCATCCTTTTCTGGAAGGACAAGGGAGTCAGGGGATTCAGATTTGACGTAGTAAATCTCATATCAAAGCCGGAGATATTCCGGGATGATGAGGAAGGTGACGGACGAAGATTCTATACTGACGGACCACATGTACATGAATATCTGAAGGAGCTTGTGGCGGATACGGGTATAGAGGACATGCTGACTGTCGGGGAAATGTCTTCCACCTGCATTGATCACTGCATCAGATACACGGATCCCGGAGAAAAGGAACTCTCCATGTGCTTCAACTTTCATCATTTGAAAATAGATTACAAGGATGGAGAAAAATGGGAGCTTCAGAGGCCGGATTACGACAAGCTGAAGGATATATTCCGTGAGTGGCAGCTCAGGATGCAGGAAAAAAACGGATGGAATGCTGTTTTCTGGTGCAATCACGACCAGCCGAGAGTGGTCTCAAGATTTGGGGATGAACATAAATATTGGAAAGAGTCTGCAAAGATGCTTGCCTGCAGCATACATATGCTTCGCGGAACGCCGTATATATATCAGGGAGAAGAAATCGGCATGATGAATCCTCATTATAAAAAAATCGAGGATTACCGGGATGTGGAGAGCATTAACTACTTTAAAATATTGCTGGAAGCCGGAAAGAACGAAGATGAGGCACTTCATATTTTGGGAGAACGTTCCAGAGATAATTCCAGAACACCGATGCAGTGGGATAATACTGAGCATGCGGGTTTTTCCGAAGCGGAACCCTGGATAAGCCTTCCGGAGGCGCGCGAGGGTGTAAATGTTTCCGACCAGGAGACAGATGGAGATTCTGTTCTTAACTTCTACAGAAAGCTTGTAAATCTCAGGAAGGAGTACGAGGTCATCCGTGATGGCAGGATAGAGTTTATCTATGATTCTGTAAAAGAGATTCTGGGCTATAAGAGAATCGGAGAGGATGGAGAAATCATCGTGCTTAACAATATGTCATCAGATGAAGTGAGCCTGCCTCAAGGTATAGATATGTCAGGCAAAAAAATATTACTCTCAAACTATGACCAGAAGCAGCTTTCAAGTATTGATGCCTTAAGACCATATGAGTGTATTGTGATCCTGTAAGTATTTGTAATCTAAAAACCGGAGGGTCTGTTCTGTTTTCGGAACAGACCCTCCGGTTTTTTTGTGACTTTTGTAACATTATCTGAAGCAATCTCTAACTCATTTATATAATCCATTGATCCGGTCGATTTTTAATTATGATCAGGCAGTCAGAAAACTGCCTGATTGAAGGGAGCGAAAGATACGCCATGGATGAGGAAACAAAAGTAAAGTTAAGAAGATACCGGAAGAATATAGAATTAAACGGGCAGGCAATGTTGCTGATCGGACTATGGACTATACTGAAATATATCATTATCAATTACTTTGGTGACAAAACCGTTATGGGGTTAATTGAAGTAACAGAAGAAGAACTGAGGCTATGGGGTGGGGATATGTATGTACTTTTATTCGCACTCCTGGGATTCATGTATCTGATGTATCTGTATGTGGGAAGAGAAGCCATAAGCTTTGCAAAGGGTCATAGGAAAAGTATTGTATTTTTGATATTTGCCGGGCTTCATTGGTTTCTTCTCTTTATCGGAATTCCGGGATATATAATTGAAATTAAAGATAATCTTATGAAGCTGGATGCCATATTGGCTGCATTAATTGTGGACATTGCCACCTGCTATGTGCTTGGGGATATAATATATTCTGTCCTTCAGGTAAACAAACTTTTAAAAGGCATGGATTTAAGTGAGGTGTGATATGCAGGAAGATTTTCATTATTATGCCACCTACTGTGCGGCGTTCCTTGCCGGTTTCGTCCATGAAGAGTGCCTGGATATCTGCTTCAGTGCCCAGTTTGTGGATCTTTGTTCAAGAACGCTTCTTTTAAAGATAGGCGCCACTCAAGATGCGGCAACAACACAATTACAGCTTGAAATGATGGATGCAGGTACAGACATATCGGGGATTCAGGATATAACCAGGATATGGGCATCGTTTCATTTTTTGCCCAGGGATCTTTATGCGGAAAAGGCAAAGCGGACCAAAAGGTACATGGACAGGTACAGGCTGATCTGCGGTCCTAATGGGGAGCTTTTGAAAAAGACCGTGGAGCTTGCTAAAGGGCATGGTCTCCAGCATGTCGGGATAGCCATGCATGTTCTGGCGGATACCTGGGCTCACAGATATTTTGCGGGAACACCGTCTCTGGTTATCAATAATACAGATGAACATTTTTACGAGTTTCGAGAAGCGGCGGGAAGGGTGGAAAATGATTCTTCAGAAGCAGAGGGAAAATGGATGAAAGTAAAGTTCAGGCATAATCCTTCAGCTCCCGATGATGTTGAAAAGGGTCTGTATTCCAACAGCCTTTTTCAGAGTCGTGAAACCTCCATCATGAACCTCGGACATGGAAGAGCAGGACATTTCCCTGATTATTCCTTTGCGAAGTATAAGTATCTTCCGGCCTGGGGTGAATATCATGAGCTGATAAAAGATAATCCCGAAGATTACAGGAAGGCCTTCTCTCAAATGGTGTACGCCCTTAAGTATCTTAAGGGAGACAGTGAAGGCTTTGAAAAAAATCGGTATGATGAATCGGTACTTGAGATGTATGGGGGCCGGATCGATAAAATCCTACGGAAGAGACAGATCAATGCCTGTTCAGACTGGAAGGAGTTTGGGGAGGAGCTTTCAGGACGGGAAATCCCTGATTTTGATGTTGAAAAATATCAGGATGAGTACAGTAAAGCCGGTAAAGACGAAAAAGAAAAGACCTTTATCGGAAAATTTATAAAAGGAGCTCTTGCCCAAAAGGGTATGGTGACAAGCGAGATTTTTAAATCGGGAAATATGCTTGCCGGATTCTCAAAGATGGCGTGAGGATTTGAGTAAAAATTCGGTTTTTCAGACACTTTTTTGCCGGTATCGTACCGGAATGGAGTTTTTATATGACAAAATTTCAAAGGTTAAGCAGAATATTGTTTGGACTTGTGATGATCCTTATTGCCGGCTTCATGGTGAAATATGCTAATGAGTCATATATAGCAATTCTGGCGCTTATCGGAGGGGGATTTCTTGTCTCCGGGGTTGGTAAGCTGTTCTATTACTTCACTATGGCAAAGTTTATGGTGGGAGGAAGAAGAGCTCTTTATAACGGTATGGTACGGATGGATTTCGGAATCCTTACCATGTCATTGATTGATTTTCCCGGTATGTATGTACTGCTTTATCTTGCCATGTTACATGCCTTTACGGGAGTGATAGAGATACTCAGGGCCCGGGAGACGAGAAAAAACGGTTCGAAGCATTTTAAGCTGAAGCTTAGTCATGGGATCATAGATGTATGTCTGGCTCTTTGCTGCATCATATTTTTAAAGAATACGAAGCTTGCTGTGTTTATCTACTGCTTCGGACTTACATATTCGGGAATAATGTATGTGATATCGGGTTTCAGGAGAACCGCGATGCTCCAGTATATACCGTAGTGATCTGAAGCATGTTAATCTGAATCTTTTCTATGGTTATCTGTAAAACCTTCCTGCAGGGCCCCTCGGTGTGAGGTGGCCTCGGGAAGGTTTGCGAAAGAACGGAAAATCTTTCTGAAATCGTTGAAGGCGTCATTTTGTGAATTTTACACAAAAACAGGTGGCGGATTTTGGATGCCGCTATTTTGGTGCAATATTGACATTTTTTTCAGTGAATGATACCATGCTTATCAGTTAATTGTGATTTGTGACTGGTAAAGCAGGCAAGGCTCACAGAAAATTTTGAGGCTTATAGTTTAGATGAACTAGTTATTCTATAGTGACCGATTTATTTTCGTGCAGGCCTTTTTTTTGTGTTTATAGCTTGGATCAAAGGCGTATTATTCCTTAGCTGCAGCATTCTGAGTGAACCATGGAGGAAAAAGTGAAGGTTATTAAAGCATTGAACAACAACATGGTTTTGGTTCAGGGTACGGACGGAGTTGAAAAGATCTGTCAGGGTAAAGGTATTGGTTTTGGCGTGAAATCCGGTGACGTACTGGAAAACGAAAAAGTTGAAAGAACATTTATTCCGGCGAACTCTGTGGAAAGCAGTAAGTTCCAGCAGTTGTTCTCGGAAATTCCGGACGATTATTTCAAGCTTGGCGAAAAGATAATAGGTTATGCCAGGGAAAATTTCGCAATTAAAGTATCTCAGGGAATCATCCTTCCCCTGTGTGATCATATGGCGGGATCAGTTGAGAGATACAAAAAGGGTGTTGTGCTCAGTAACCCGATGCTTTGGGATGTTAAAAGAGTTTATCCCAGGGAGTTTAAGACAGGTATGTATGCGCTTATGCTCCTGAAGGAGTATTTCGGCGTTGAGGAGCAGGAGGATGAGGCAGCATTTATCGCATATCATTTTGTTAATGCTGAACTTGACAATATGACTCCCGGGGCGTCACCTGAGATGCTCACGAGGATGATCGGGGAAATCATTGATATACTCCAAAAATCCTTCCAGATAACATTGGATGAGAATGACTGGAACTATCAGAGATTTCTCACACACCTTAAGTTTTTTGTCAATCGTCTGCAGCTTGATCAAAGCTATGGGGATAATGAGGATGACGAACTGTTCACTGAACTGAAGGATAAGTATCCGCATGTTTATCAATGTGAGGAGAGGATAGCGGATCATATCCTCATTAAGTATCATCATGAAGTGAGCAGAGAGGAAAGATTGTATTTGCTCATTCACATAGAAAGAGTTACAAGAAAACTTCGGAAGAAGGGCTGATTTATACTTAAACATAAAAAACGCATATATTTGTGCGTTGGATCAGAAGTGATGTGTTATCGAATCACACATTAAGTCAAGAATAAAACAAACCATCAAACAGGGTTGTGACCTTAAGTGGGCAAGGCCTGAGATGTGTCAATAGTAGTCGGATGCAGAGCCTGGTACCCTGTATCTGTGGTGGTGCTGCATTAGCATCACTATACTGTTGACATGTTTCGGACCTTGCTTTTTTATTTCAGGTTATCATGAGTCACATATATCTATGGAACTCATGTAATGATCATTCAAAATGAAAACAGTATCTACTGTCACTCATATAAAACATGTTAACATCACAAAATTGCCAAAGGAGGACAATGAGATGGCACTGAATTATGAAGAGACTTCGAAGAAAATACTCGAAGCCGTAGGAGGCGAGAAAAACATCGCTTCTGCAACACATTGTATGACTCGTCTGAGACTGGTATTAAATGATGAGTCCAAGGCACAGGATGACAAGGTGCAGAGCATCAAAGGCGTAAAGTCAGTCATCAAGCAGGGAGGCCAGTATCAGATCGTAATCGGAAACGAGGTTTCCAACCTTTTCAAGACATTTGAAAAGATGGGGAATTTCGGTGAAGGTGAGAGCAAGGCCGCAAAGCCTGCAGGAAACATTTTCCAGAGAATGTTCGGATTTGTAGCAGGCTGCATGACACCGATGCTTCCGGCCATGCTCGGAACAGGTATGGTCAAGGTGCTTCTCACACTTCTCACAACCATGGGAGTAATGTCGGCATCCAACCCGACCTACATTATTTTTTATTCCATGGCTGACTGTTTCTTTTACTTCCTGCCTGTATTTATCTCTGTACAGATTGCAAAGAAGACTAAACACAGTATTCCTCTTTTCATGGTTATCGGCGCAATGATGTGCTATCCTGACCTCATCACACTTCTTGGCGGCGGTACGGAAGGCATCACCATGGGAACATTTCTGGGCATGAACTGCACATACCTTTTCGGTTTCATTCCGGTTATATCTACAACTTATACATCATCCCTTCTTCCTATCATGCTCATGACACCTGTTATGTGCTGGACAGAGGATTTTGCAGACAGAGTATCACCTAACCTTGTAAAGGCATTTTTGAAGCCGATGATCTTCTGCCTCATCTGTACACCTATCGCACTCTGCGTTCTCGGACCTTTAGGCGGAGTTATCGGTAATGTTTTAAGCGTAGGTGTAAGTGCACTTTACAATGCTGCTCCATGGCTTACAGTTGGTGTTCTTTCAGCGGCTATGCCATTCATCGTAATGACAGGTATGCATTATGCTCTTATTCCACTCTGCACAAACAACCTTGCAGTTCTCGGCTATGATGTTATCCTGATGGTTACTATGTTCTGTTCAAACATCGCACAGGGTGGTGCATCCTTTGGCGTTGCTATGAAGACAAAAAATGAAGAGACAAGGTCAGAGGGTATCGCCTGCGGTATCTCAGCTGTAGTTGCAGGTATCACAGAGCCTGCCATGTACGGTATCAACCTTCGTTTCATGAAGCCAATGATCGCGGCAGTTATCGGTGCGGGAATTTCAGGTCTCGTACTTGGTATAACAGGTGTTAAGGGCTACACTATGGGTGGCTCACCATCACTTCTTACAATTGTTACCTTTATCGGTGGAGACAAGCCGATGAATGGTATAATATTTGGTGCAATCGGTGCTGTTATTTCAGTAGTAGTTCCATTTGTTCTTTCATATATGATGTACAAGGATCCGGCGGAAGATGTGAGTGAAGTTGTAACTACTTCAAAGGAAAACGCTGCAGCAGAGGCTGATGTTTCTGACACTGCAGAAGAGGCTGATGCCAAAGCTGCAGAGGCACTCGTAGCAAAGGTTGAGCTTGCTGCTCCTATGACCGGTAAGGTTATCCCACTTTCGGAAGTTCCCGATGAGGTATTCAGTTCAGGATGTCTCGGTGAGGGTGTTGCCATCATCCCTAAGGACGGTAATGTCTATGCTCCATGTGATGCCAAGGTAACAACAACCATGGATTCAAAACATGCTGTGGGACTTACAACCAAGAGCGGAGTTGAATTGCTTATCCATGTAGGACTTGATACAGTAAGTCTTGAAGGAAAACCATTTGAGTATAAGGTCAAGGAAGGCGATGAAGTAAAGAAGGGCCAGCTTCTGCTCATTGCAGATCTTAAGGCAATTGAAGCTGCAGGGCTGAAGACTCATACACCGGTTATCGTCACAAATGCTGATGATTTCGTCTCAATCAAGGGTGTCGAAGCTGAAACAGTAAAGAATGGTGATAAGTTGATCACTATAGTTTGATATTAGAGGAGAAATAATATGACTAAACTTCGTAAAGATTTTCTTTGGGGCGGAGCAACTGCCGCAAACCAGTTTGAGGGTGCATGGAATGTAGATGGAAAAGGCGATTCTGTGCCTGATCACTGCACCGGTGGATCATTCACAAATCCTAAGAGAGTTACAGTAGATATCGAGCCTGAGACATTCTACCCAAGTCAGGATGCCATCGATTTCTATCATCATTATAAAGAGGACATCAAGCTCTTTGCAGAGATGGGATTCAAGTGTTTCCGTTTCTCCATTGCATGGACACGTATCTTCCCAACAGGCATGGAGAAGGAGCCTAATGAGAAGGGACTTCAGTTTTACGATAATGTTATCGACGAGTGCCTGAAGTATGGCATTGAGCCGCTCATCACAATCTCTCACTATGAGATGCCGTATGCGCTTGTCGAGAAGTATA
Organism: Oribacterium sp.; assembly: GCA_017627595.1. Taxonomy (GTDB): domain Bacteria; phylum Bacillota; class Clostridia; order Lachnospirales; family Lachnospiraceae; genus Oribacterium. The sequence continues at coordinate 68,445 of JAGAGL010000138.1, forward strand.
ACGGCTGGTATGGACGTGAGCTCATCGAGTATTTCATGAACTATGTAAAGGCACTGTTCGACCGCTATAAGGGCAAGGTTAAGTACTGGCTTACATTCAATGAGATCAATGCTGGCACTATGCCAATGGGTGCAACACTTTCACTAGGTACCATCAAGGGATATGAAGGACCTGCTATGGGTGTGCCTGACGAGAAGGCTATCCGTTTCCAGGCTCTCCATCATCAGTTTGTTGCAAGTGCTCTGGCTGTAAAGTACGCTCATGATAACTTCCCTGAGTACAAGATCGGAAACATGATCTGCTTCCTTGCAAGCTATCCTTTCACCTGCAATCCTGACGATGTTATCGCAAACCAGAAGGAGATGCAGATCAAGAACTGGTTCTGTTCTGATGTACAATGTCGTGGCTACTATCCTTCATACATCAATCGTTATTTCGAGGAGAACGGAATTGTTATCAGAAAGGAAGATGGCGATGATGAGATACTGAGAAACGGAACAGTGGATTTCTATACATTCAGCTACTACATGACAACATGTACAAGTACAGACCCTAACGCCAAGGCTGTTGCAGGTAATATCGCAGGCGGTGCAAAGAATCCTTATCTTGAGGCTTCCGACTGGGGCTGGCAGATCGACCCTAAGGGACTCCGCTGGACTCTCAATGAAATCTGGGATCGTTATCAGAAGCCGCTTATGGTTGTTGAGAACGGTCTCGGCGCAAAGGATGTTCTTGAGGAGGACGGAAGCATTCATGACTCCTACAGAATTGATTACCTTCGTAAGCATATCGAGCAGATGGAAGAGGCTGTGGCAGACGGAGTTGATCTCATGGGTTACACACCCTGGGGATGCATTGACCTTGTTTCAGCATCCACCGGTGAGATGGCAAAGCGTTATGGCATGATCTATGTTTCAAAGTATGACGATGGAACAGGCGATTACTCAAGAAAGAAGAAGGATTCATTCTTCTGGTACAAGAAGGTTATCGAGAGTAACGGTGAGGATCTGGGCTGATCAGGAAAAATTTATTGGAGAAAATCAGGAGCCTGACTATATATATAGAATCGGAATAGCCGTAATAAAAAACTACCCCCCGGATGCACGACTATGTCGGGGTTTAAAGTGACAAAGAAAGGATGCAACAGATGATATGAATCTGTTGCATCCTTTCTTTGTTTTGTGACTTTTGTGCAATTCATAGCAAGACAGGAGTTACCGATGAATTCATCGGATCCATCAAGGGTGAAAGGAAGTGCAGATGTACCGGCGCCGATGCCCTCAGGTCAATGAGAGTGATCTTTGCCGCTATGGCATCCTCTGATATCGGAAGGATGATAAGTATTCCGGAAAACAGATAGATCAGAAGCTTCCGCCCAGATTTTCAAATGTGTCTATAACGACTACACAGTCCCCGGTTACTTTCTGCATCACAAGCTTCATGATGTTCTCAGGAAGAGCAACGCATCCGCCGGTATAAGGCTTAAGCGGTCCGAAGCAGTGGAGGAATATAGCAGAGCCTCTTCCGGGAGCACCCTCTTCATTGAAGCTGATGTTGAGGCAGTACTGGTACTGATACTCATAATCAGTGATATGCTCGCTGTTGTCCTTTACAAGCTCAGGAAAATCCTTTATATCCACCATTTCGTTATAATGCATACCTTCGCGGTCATCACCTGACCACCAGGTATCGTCGTCTACCTTTACATAAGGAATCTGACATCCCGGGTCATCGGCAATTCCGAAGGCTTTATTGAAGTGGTAGGTGCCTATAGGAGTCTGTGCGCAGCCCTCTTTATGATCCTCATCAAGGCAGAGACCGTTAAGTCCTACAAATCCGGGAGTTGACAGAATCTGTATCCAGTTTCCGCTCTTATCTCTTTCGTGCATTGAAACAGTAGCGGTTGTTTTATCCATGCCCATTCCGGCAACAACGAAAAGCTGCTTGGTGTTTTCGTCCCTGGCAGCATCCAGATTTGTTATCCATTCAGGAGATGGCTGTTCCTTTTGAATATCTGCGTGGAGTTCAACATTAGTCTTGGCGTCCGGTTTAGCGCCGGAAACATCATCTTTCTCTGCGCCGACAATCTCTCTGCGAACATTTGATTTTTCGGCAGTTGTTTCTTCAGCGACCGTGGTCTCTGCAGCAGCTTCTCCGGCTTCAGTGGATTCCTCCGCAACGGCCGTGGTTTCTTCTGCCTGAGCTGTAGTTTCCGCAGCGGCAGAAGTTTCAGTAGTGCCTGCAGTCGGAATTTCGTTAGCGCCGCAGCCTGCCAGAACAAGACATAAAACAGATGCCAAAAGAATAGATTTTTTCATCATGATAATTACCCTCTGATCAAAAAGATATGTAACAGTTTCAACATAATAAGTTTATCACAATATGAGACAAAACAAGATGCAATTCTTTCGATAATCAACGGAAACTTTAAGTTTTAAGGACATTGGTTATATACTATCGATTCCCTGCGATATAATCACTATCAACAGTTTGGAAGCTGTGATTGTCAGCTATTTTATTACTGATGAGGCGTTCAGGTCCTTGCAGGATTCTCCGCCGGCAATCCATACTAACTGATAATAAGCTAAGGAATAGAAAAGAATGAATGAAAATATATTATTTATAGAATTGAATGTGCTGTGTGTAACCGTATTGGCTTTGATCCTAAAAAAGGTCGTTTCAGGTTTTAGAAGGAGTGACAGGGTTAATGTTTCATTTACGAGGGTTCTCACAGCGCATATTTTTATGACAGTTTTTATATGTGTGACAGAGCTGCTCAGCAGTTTCGGAGGACTTGGTAAAGATTACAGAAATCTGATCCTGATATCCAGAACCTTATGCGATATAACAGTTTATCTGGCTGTTTACAGCTGGATATCATTTATTATAAAAACTGAGAAACCTTCCTATGAAAGAGATAAAAAGGGAGAGCTTTTCTGGGCAATGCCATTTGTGGGATTGACAGCATTATCCTTATATTCCCCATTTACAAGGATGTTTTTTTACATCGATGGCAGTGGAATGCTTCATAACGGAGAGCTTGCTTTATTCCAAAAAGTGGTAGTTTACATGACGGCTTTGCTTGCATCTTCCACCTGTTTCAGCAATTCGAAAAAATGTGATGACAGTGATAAAAGAAAACTTGTTGCAAGCATAGCGTTATATCCGGTTCTTCCTTTTATTGCGTCTGTTACGGAGCTTTACATCACCTCCTGTCTGGTGCCTGCAGCGTCAATGCTTATGCTTTTGACCATATATTTCAATAAGCAGGAAATGATGGTCTGCAAGGATCCGCTTACGCAGCTAAACAATAGGACAAGACTGCTAAGGTATCTGGAAGAACGGATGGAAACAGGCAAGAATGGTCTTTATGCCATTATGATGGATATAAACCATTTTAAAGATATAAATGATCACTATGGTCATGTTGAAGGCGATAAGATGATTGTTTACGTGGCTGATTCAATAAGGGCTGTTCTTGATAAGGTTCCGCGAAAAACATTTCTGGCAAGATACGGTGGAGATGAGTTCATACTGATCGTCAATATGGACTCGGAAGGAGACATTAAAAACCTGATAAAGGCAATAAAAAGGAAGGTCGGAAGTTTCGGACCGGGATTAAAGAAGATACCTTTGTCAATTGCCTGTGGTTATGTTAAATATGATAAGAAATATTGCGATATAGACAGCTTTATTGAGGCTGCTGATGAGGCAATGTACAGGGATAAATACAAGAACAGAAATGATGATTCCGATATTATGTTGGGACAGGCCTTGTCGAGCTGAAGCAGTTCGGGGGTTTTGATCATATCTACCATTCTTTATTATCAAAAATAAAAAAAGAACACCTGAGTCCAATAGGGATGGACTCAGGTGTTCTTTTGATGGGACACTATTTAAGTAGATAATTTAATAGTTAGCAACACGTTTCATGGGCTTCTGAACTCTGCGGTTCTGTTTTGACCCTTTAAGTATCGTAAAAGATTTTGAAGACATTCTTTTACGACGTACCCTTTCAACAGGATCGGACTCGGAAACAAAAAGTGAAAGAACTGCATCAAGAATATAGTATCCTATGGATGCAATTGCAAAAAACAGAATAAGATTCATAAATAGATTTTCCATATTGCCCTCCCTGCAAAAATATAATTTTCATGTTCTCTTCATCGCCAACAATAAAAAGAATATAAGCTATTTATGAAATATGTATAAATCTTGTATGAAAAAAGAAAGAATTGGAGCTTATAACACAATAGATAGTGGTGAGGCATTTTTTTAGGGAAATCAATGAATTAACCAACAGAATATTGTATACATAAAGCTTGTTGTGAATGTTGCACAATTTGAAATTCAAAAATTGTGCAAATTCAAAAACACGATTGACAGCAGATAATCGTGATGTTAGTATACGACACCGTTACAGGTCGTTTAAGACGACAGACAGTTAGCGGTCACCTAAAGAGAAACCTCCTCTCATGGTCGTTACAGGTCGCTTGAGACGACAGACAGTTAGTTAACAGAAAGGATTTGTTATGAAGACATTATTCCGTTTTTTAAATGATCTTTCAGATTGTGTACGTTTTGTTAATGAGTACAGATGGGAGAGATGACTCCCCATCATACAATAAAGATTTATTGCCGATCACAGACAATTTGTTTGACATCGCATAGGGAGTATGTGAATTATCGGATGATGATGAAAACGTACTTCGGCGGTGAGCAGGATGTGATTTAAGAGCTCATTTGTCATGCATACCGTATTGCCAGTATACGTTCCGAAACAAATATATTCACCACTACAGAAATAAGTACATGATCATATCTCCTCTGCCAGGGAGATAAAACCTCCATAGTATTACGTTTCTTTTCTACCCCTTTCAAATATATTCTTTCCTTTTATACGTTTTCCGGAAAGTTTTATAGCTTAAATCTTCAGAGGTGAAAAAAGGAAATAGTTGAGGATTCATATAACTATTGTATGTATGATGAGCTGTTAAAGCACTGCTGACAATTTCTGTTTTTATAAAAAGAGGAGCTTATGCAGCGAAGGATTTCAGTATCCTTTGATGCATAAGCTCCTCTTTGATGCTATAATTCAGTTGTCGATTTTATATAAAGATAATCAACTATTCTAGTTCAATGATTTATCAGGGGGTTAATTTTGGAACGGGAAACCACTACATCTATAGTATGGAAATATATAGCCATAGTGCTCATCGCAGTAACGATAGCTCTGGCAGTTGCCATGATCACACTTACAAACAGCAAGCTTAAGTCCCGTACAGTGGCAGAAGAAACAACAGCTGCCGTGTCGGAGAACATTCAGGAAAGTGTTTCTGAGACTGTTCCGGAGACTGTCCCGGAAACAGAAGCACCGGTAGAGCTTTCTGCAGCGGAAATGGCCATCGAAACCGGCAACAGCATGCTTAGCTACTGGACAGATTCAGCCCTGGCCAGGCAGCAGATTATATCCTATATGGCTGAGATTACAGATGAGAGCAGTCCGAATTTCATACCGGCAGATCGCCGTATAGCGGTTTTTGACTTTGACGGAACATTATTCTGCGAGACAGATCCAAATTACTTCTGGTACAACCTGCTGGTTTATCGTGTTCTTGAGGATGAGAGTTACAATGGTAAGGCAAGTAAGTTTGAAAAAGCAACCGCTAAAAAAATCGTTGATCTCAATGAAAAAGGTAAAAAATCAAATAATCTTCCCATGGATCAGGCCAAGAGCATTGCATCCTCCTTTGCAGGAATGACACCGGAGGAGTTTGATGCTTATGTTCAGAATTTCAAAGCATTCCCCATGCCGGGTTACAACGGGCTTCTGAGAGGAGACAGCTGGTATCTTCCCATGCTGCAGATTGTTGATTATCTTCAGGCCAATGATTTCACCGTTTATATCGTAAGCGAATCTGACAGATTTATAGTTCGAAGCATCGTGAAGAATTCTCCTCTTAATGTTCCCATGCGGCAGATAATCGGTTCCGACGAAAGCGTCGTTGCCACCGGACAGGATGATGAGGATGGCTTGGAATATACATTCACCGGTAAGGACAAAGTTATCCTTGGAGGGAAATTCCTGAGAGGGAATGTTAACATGAACAAGACAACTGCCATCATTCAGGAGATAGGAGTGCAGCCGGTACTTTCTTTCGGTAACACCATGAACGATGCCAGCATGGCTATGTATACCATTACCGAAAATCCATACAAGAGCCTTGCTTTCATGCTCTGCTGTGACGATCTTGAAAGAGAAAACGGAAACACTGATAAGGCCAATGCCATGTATCAGAACTGTGCCGAATATAACTGGATTCCGGTTTCCATGAAGAATGACTGGACCACCATTTACGGCGACAGTGTTACGAAGAAAGTCGGGGTAGATGAAGCCCTGGCTCCCTCAGCATGAAAATGGGGTCAGACCACACTGCAAATTTCTAAAAAAAATCTTTTAAACTGTAAGTGGGTATGACGCCCCGTACACATGAAGTGCTTTATATAATCGAAAGAGCGTAGATGAAACAATCAAGGGTTCATCCACGCTCTTTTATATTGTTTATTAGTCAGCCCGCTTTGTCCACCGGGGACGGTTCTCGCCGGAGAGAACCGTCCCCGATGGATTATGGATTATTCAAATGCATGAACCGACAGCTCTGTGATATAACCATTGGAATCGAAAGAAGTAGCACAACCGATGGTGCACAGTGAAATATATCCGCCTTCATAAAGTGAACCGTACCGCTGCACAATCTGCTGGGCTGTCATGGGGATCGTAGCGCCGGTATTATAGTCATATTTATAAACCATGGCGTTCTTTCTTACATACATCGGACCTGTAACCAATGTGTAATAGCCATGCTCACCATACTCATCATAGAAAGCTCCCAAAACATCGCAGTTAGGTATCTCGTAGTAGGTACCCATGTCGTAAAAGACCGTATCATTGCTTTGGATGATCTGTACCGGGGTTCCGCCATAGCTCCAGGTCATTTCGTCATAGTTGATCATATCAGCTACCAGGGGACTGTTGTAAATATACTGTCCTATGGCATTGACAGGCTCCTGTGTGTAACCTGTGCTTGCAGAGGGGCTTCCGTCCCATTTTCCGCTGGCATCAACATAGTATCCGTCGGGGGTCCAGGAACTCGTATACATGATTCCGTCGCTTCCGACATAGTAGTTTCCTACCCATTGGTTTCTTGCATAGGATCCGTCATCCTGCTGATAGTACCAGTTTGTGCCATACTGCATCCACTGACCTGCAAAGGATGTTACTGATAATGCAGCTGCCGCGAGTGCTGTTGCGGCAATGGTTCTCAAAACTTTTCTGCTCATTACATACCTCCCATCATATATAAATAACTTGTTACTTCCTATTTTAGCTAATCGGCGATATGCGGACAATTATAAAAACAAAGATATTTAACGGCTCATAGTATCAGTCAGATAAATATAGGTAAGATATGTGTTGAAGACTGAGATTATGTTAAAATAACTAATAAAGATGAACGGTATTTCATACATAAGGAAGGAACAAAGTCGGATGAAGCGATTGTGGATTGTATTAATGGGGTTAGCTATGCTGTTTGGATTATTCGGATGTGGAACGAGAGCCATAGGCGGTGAAAAGGCCAAAGCAGATTCCGGAACCTGCGGTGGGAATATTACCTGGACTTACGATAAATCAACGAAAACGCTGACTTTTTCGGGTACCGGAGAGATGGAAGCGGAGAAATTCATGTGGTCGGATTACAAGATTCAAAAGCTGGTCATCGGCGAGGGAATCACGTCCATTGTGAGAAATGCATTTTATTCGAACCAAAACCTTACCGGTGAACTGGTGCTTCCAAGCACTTTGAAGACCATAGGCGAATTTGCATTTTATGGCTGCGAGGGACTGACCGGTGAGCTTACTCTTCCGGATTCGGTTGAGAAAGTGGGCGACTATGCGTTTACGCGATGCAAGGGCTTTACAGGTATCAAACTGTCCGGGTCTTTGAAGGAAATCGGAGACGAAGCATTTGCAGACTTTGAAAATGCGGAAGGCACTCTGGAACTGCCGGACGGTCTCGAAAAGATAGGAAGATGCGCTTTTATCAGGGCTCGTAAACTGAGAGGAGATCTGATCATTCCCGATTCCGTGACAGTCATGAAAGACTGGGTTTTCAGCGAGTGCGGTTTTGACGGAAAACTGAAGCTTCCGGCAAAGCTTGAAAAGATCGAGTATTCCTGTTTTAACCATTGCGAGAATCTAACCGGAGATCTTGTGATCCCCGACGGTGTTAAGGATATCGATTTCCATGCGTTTTGCGGCTGCGGCTTTGACGGAACACTAACTCTTCCAAAGGGATTGGAGCATATCGGCAACGGCGGATTATCCTACTGCAAAAAACTAAAAGGAGATCTGGTGCTTCCCGACAGTCTGAATCTTATGGAGAACAATGCCTTTGAAGGTGATGAGAGTCTTACTTCCCTTAAGCTTCCGAAGGGCTTGAAAAACATCTGCTCCGGTGCATTCCGGGGATGCGAGAGCATGACAGGTAAGCTGGAGCTTCCGGAATCACTTTTGGTTATCGGTGACCATGCTTTTGGAGGTACCGGCTTTACGGGTGCCCTGAAGTTTCCTGCAGGACTTATTTCCATAGGTGAATCAGCATTTTCCGGCTGTCGTGGCATTACTTTCATAGCAGGCTTTCCGGAAACACTTACACACATCAAGGATGGCGCATTTTCCGTTTGTGAAGGAATATCCGGGGAACTGGTATTCCCTGACGGACTCGCTTACGTGGGTAAATATGCATTTACCGGATGTGTCGGCATTACCGGGGTTACCTTCGGAAACGGCATCAGCAGCATCGGACCTGATGCCTTCGGAAAGTGCGAGGGACTTAAGTCTGCCGAGTTTACCGGCGCCGTAGCAGATTACTACGGACAGGAGGAAAAACATCCAAGCTTCCCCGAGGAATGCGTGATCAATGCTCCGGCATCTGCAGTGAAGCGTACGGACACATGGAAGGAAAACGCGTCGAAGGCAGAGCCCGGCAAAGAAAAGGAAAGCGGTTCTTCCGATATAGGAGTTGAAAGAGAGGTACCATATTACTGGACTTCAGCTCTTACAGGCGAAGAATATGTCGGCGAAGGAAAGCTCGCAGATGTTGTGCTGCTTTTTGATGACAACACGTTAAGTGTAAAGATCAATGGCCGCGAACTGCTTACAGCAAATTACGAAGCAGACATGAATGCAGATCCCGAGGATCGTACCATCACCACCAACGGATTCTTCTGCCGTGACGGCTGGATCGAGAGCCTTTCATACGATACAGGCTTCTACAGCGATGATATACTGACCGCCACTATGGTGAAGGACGACGGTTCGAAGGAAGAGGTTCGGTTCCATACCGGATCGGAGGAAAGTTTGTATATCAAGCTTGCTGATTTGGCTAAAATATAAATAGGGCAAAGAAAAAAGCATAGGATCATTAAAGATATTTAGATTGCAGTATCAACGGAGGCATGCTCAGATATATAATTTCGGAGGTGTATAAATGTCAAAGAAAAGAAAGAGCGATGAGTCCGATATCAAAATGAGAAATGGCCGGGCCAAAGTGAGTGCGTTGCTGTTTTTGTTTCTTACGGTTCTGTCAATTGATGTCATGACTATGACTGCATCAGCAGGTTCCAGGGTGGCTGGTCATGGATGGCAGCCGGAAACCGGTGGAGCGGGAACCGGTACGCCGACTGAAAATGGAACCGGTACTCCGACCGGAATCGGAACCGGTATGGCGGCAGCGGGACCAACGGTGCCTTACGCCGGGGAAATATCGGGATTCTCCGGGACAAATGCTGCCAATAACAATAAAACCGGATCAGGGATGTCCGGTAAGCTTACAATGATCGCCGCCGGTGATAATCTGATCCATAAAACCATCGTGGACAAGGCCTGGCGTCCCGAGCTGGGAACTCATGATTTTCATTTCCTGTACACACCGATTCTTGACACCATACAGTCTAGGGATCTAGCTGTGATCAATCAGGAGACCATATTTATCTCTGACAATTCCCTGATCAGCGATTACCCCACCTTCGGAACCCCGCAGGTTATGGGTGAGGCGCTGGTGGACACCGGATTTGACATTGTGCTTTCCGCTACAAATCACACCTGGGATAAGGGAGTCCGCGGTGTGAATGACACATTGAATTACTGGAAGACTTTCCACCCGGAAATCACGCTTCTCGGAATTCATGACTCTCCGGCAGCCTTTAACACTATTGACTATGTGGAGAAGAACGGCATACGCCTTGCGATGTTCAACTATACCTATGGACTGAACGGTTTCAGTGTACCAGGTTCCCTGTACTACATGGTGAACCTGTTGGGACAGAAGGAAAAGTTCCTGAATGACGTAAGGCTTGCAGAGAATGAAGCGGATATGACAGTCTGTTTCCTGCATATAGGAGAAGAATATCATCATCAGCCTACGGCCTTCCAGCAGGCTTATGTGTATTCTCTCATTGATGCCGGAGCGGACCTTGTTATCTGCGCACATCCTCATGTTGTGGAGCCGGCAGGTTACGTTACCACAGTATCCGGGAACAGTGGTCTTGTTTTCTGGTCCTGCGGAAATCTTATTTCGGCGCAGTCCAAAGTGCCGCGGATTCTCGGTGGCCTTGCGGATGTGACCATCATGAAAGACGATAACGGAACCAGGATCAGTTCCTGGAATTTCATCCCTACGGTTACGCATTTCTCCGGTATGGACGTGAGAGTCTTTCTCCTGAAGGATTATAATGACTGGCTGGCTGCCAAGAATCATGCAAATTATAATGATGGCCCTCTCACCACAGACAGACTCTGGAATCTGTGGACCTCCGTTACGGGGCTTCAAAGAGAAGGATAGCGGGAAACGGAGGTATATTCTTGATATATAAAAATCTGAAAATTTTTACGGAGAATGGTATATTCCGTCCGGGTGCCATAGAAGTCCGTGATGATATCATTGCCAATGTTTTCATCGGAAATGATGTGCCGTCAGCCTTATCCGGTGAAAGCCTGGACTGTGAAGCTGCTTACTGTTTTCCGGGTATGACAGACCTCCACTTTCACGGTGCAATGAATTGTGACGCGGGCGATGCCACCAATGAAGCACTTCAGACTATTGCGAGATATGAAGCGTCAATCGGAGTTACCACCATTTGTCCCGCAACCATGACAGAACCGGTGAAAAAATTGGAACAAATACTGAGTAATGCTGCAGATTTTCGTGATGATCAGTTCCTACATCCTGAAAAGCATATAGGTGAAGCGGAGCTTTGCGGCATAAATATGGAAGGTCCCTTCATAAGCATGGAAAAAAAGGGAGCCCAGAATGAGGCGAATATCCTGCCCTGTGACGCAGAAATATTTAGAAGATTTCAAAAGGCCGGCAGAGGCATAGTGAAATTCATCGGGCTTGCACCTGAGATGAGGGATCCGACAGAATTCATAAAGGCTGTAAAGAATGAGGTTAATGTAGCCATTGCACACACAAACGCTGACTATGATACTGCACTTAGGGCCATGAAAGCCGGTGCAAAACACCTTGTTCATATGTACAATGCCATGCCGGAGATGACTCACAGAAACCCCGGAGTAATCGGCGCAGCCTTTGATTGTCAAGATGTTAATGCAGAGATTATATGCGATGGAATCCACATCCACCCTTCGGCTATCCGTTCAACTTTCAAAATGTTTGGAAGAGACAGGATCATCCTTATCTCAGACAGTTTAAGAGCCACCGGAATGGGGGATGGAACCTATTTTCTGGGTGGTCTCGAAATGAAGGTCGAAGGAAAGCAGGCCAGGATGCTCAGGGACGGTGCCCTTGCGGGATCCGTAACACCGCTCCCGGATTGTGTCAGGATACTCGTGAAGGAGATGGGAATCCCATTGGAAGATGCCATATACTGTTCAACAGTTACTCCCGCGAAAGAGCTTGGGATAGCTGACAGAAAAGGATTTCTAAAACCCGGAAGACAAGCGGATATTGTGTTTTGGAATGAAGATCTGTCTCTGAGATTTGTGTTAGTGAATGGGAAAAAGCCTTTAAAGATAGTATGAAAGAAGATCCCTGCTTCAAAGATCTGGTAGACGGACGTTACGCGATCCAGTCCCATTGGAGAGGCGTACAGATTAAGTATCCACCGGGAATAGTTTCCGGTGGATATTTTATTGTGTCAGCTGCCAGAAGATAACGGCACTTGATGCTGCGACATTAAGGGAATCCACTCCGTGGGACATTGGGATTTTGATGACATAGTCACTGGATTTAAGGGTTTCTTCCATCAAACCATCGCCCTCGTTTCCGAAAATGATGGCGAGCTTTGGCTCTTCAAGCAATGGAGGATAGTTAATGTTTACGGACCGGTCCACAAGAGCCATAGCGGCAGTCTTGAATCCCAGTTCTTTAAGAAGATTCATTCCGGCAGCCGGCCAGTCACCGGGGTTTCCCTTATCAGAAGGAATATTGGTCCAGGGAATCTGGAAAACGGTTCCCATACTGACTCTGGCGGCACGCCTGTACAGCGGATCACTGCATCCGGAGGTAAGTAATACGGCATCGATATTCAGCGCGGCGGCAGATCTGAAGATGGCCCCGACATTAGTCGGATTGACAACATGTTCCAGTACCGCTATGCGGCGCATATCCTTGCAGAGTTCCTTTACATTCGGAAGTGCCCGTCTCTTCATAGCACAGAGAACTCCGCGGGTGAGATTGAAACCTGTTATCCGGGAGAGAAGCTTCATTTCGCCGATATATACGGGGAGCTCATCTGAAGAATCAGCAGTCAATGCTCTAAGCTTTTCTATGAGTTCGGAGGTTTCTTTCCCCTCAAGGGTTTTACCTTCAACGAGAAGAGAAAGCGGTTCGTATCCGGCATCCAGAGCCCGGAAGATAACCTTTGGACTTTCGGCAATGAAAATCCCGAGATCCGGTTCATTGTAGTGGAGCAATTGTCCCTCGTTATATTGAGAAAAAATTGCGAGATTTTCATTATCAAGACCGGTAATTGTGATATATTTCAAGTTCATAATAATCTCCATTCCTTCGTATTTTGCAGGTGACATAAATAGTAATAAAAAGTATTTTCACACTATCAGTCCTTTGGCTTTGTGGTATATCCTGTTTGTAGTAGACAACCTGATTACGATTGTTAGGGTCGAGGTACTCTTCAAAACCTTTCACAAGATCATGTGCACCGTCTCTGTCGATGGTGCAAACGAGATTTGAAACGCAGGTATATATCAGTTCCAAACGGCTCATGGTTGTTACTATAAGATAATTGTCGCTTATGAAAAGGAGCGCATTACCGATTCCTTACAGCTTATGTGTAATTTCACAGTTTTCGTTGAAAATGACAGTGAGCTTTCGCCAAATAAAGAAATAGATTCATTCGAGTGGTTCTCATTTGAAGATGCCAGAAAAAACATAAAGCCCGGTAGCCTTGCGGCAGAGTTTTTAAATGCATATTTGGATGAGGTTGTAAATGTATAAAGAATATCTAACTCGGAGATCATATGCGAGAATCATATTTTTATAGAATGGGGATTTTTTATTGAATTTTCCGAAGTCCCCAGACTCATCAATGAAAATGCTTATTTCTTTCATTTAATCTCCACGACAAAAAAATGGTGTGGGACACCCACACCGTATCGTTGGACCCGGGTCTTGCGACCAGCCCCAGTAGTGTCAAGCACTACCTTGTACAAGCATATTAGCATGTTTATCCGATAAAAACAATGGATTTAACATTTTTTAGTTATGGCAATACATTTCAGGTGCCGGGGACTTTTTCGAAAATTTCAGAGGATTATGGTGTTCCGTTAATTGCCAAGCTTGATCCTGTTGCAGCGTTTACTATTGGTAAACTTAAGGTAGATGGCGATGTTGGAAAAGCCGATGTTTCTACTAGACCTGATAGAGAAAGATTGGCTTTGTTACTGGGTCAGGAAGAGAATGTAATGGAAAGTTCTTCGTGATAGACATTGACACACCGAATGAGGTTTATGAAAAGGCAAGGCTTCAGGACTTTAACTGGGTGACCCCTGAGATAGTCTCCGGAATATGTCCTCCGGAAAGTGAGGAAATGGTTTTCATCGAAGCGTTAGGCGGCTGGAAATGCTATATATGGGATGATAACGGTATAGAGAGGCTGGCCAATGTGCATTTTTCCCCAGCCCCTCAGCCAAAACCAAAGAGTCGTAAAGGACTATGCATAGTTCTTACGATAGTCATGGTGCTTGAGCTTGTGCTTATTGCGTTCTGGCAGCCGGGACTTTTAAGGTCAGGAAGAAAAGAATCGGTTGGAGGCAGTGGACTTGACATTAGCAATGCCGCAAAACCGGGAAAAGCTCAAAAGTCTGGATCAAAGGGCAGTCGTGTCTTAATGATAGATATTTCTAATCCGAGTGCATCTGGAATCTCGTTGATATACAGAGAGCGATCTTCAGATAAGGCTTCAGATAAAGACTGGCGGAAGTTCGCAGTGGAGAAGATTAACAGGATGAGCTAAGTTTGAACCTGGAACTATAAACATTCACTTGCCATCTTACAGACCAGAGTTTTTACCGAATAAACATTAGAAATGACCGAATAGACACGAATCATTGCATCGACAATAAACTCATAGTACAGTTAAGTCATCAAATAAACGGAAGCTTAGAAATCAGAAATATTACTGATGGAAACAATGGAGGAATCAGAAATGTCAGATGATAAGAATATGGAACTTAATGATGAGATGATGGAAAAGGTAACCGGTGGTGAAGAGACAAATGCATCTGTAGAGCTTTTCAAGGTCGGTGAAAGGGTAGTGTATTTGGATGATGGCGCAAGAATCGGAAAGATAAGGGATGTATATCCAAATGAGAACAACCTTTTGGATACAAGATATAACATTATATTCGTAAATGAAGTTAAGCGTAATATCAGACATACACGGTTAAGAAGAGTTAATCCCTGCTGATAAACATAGCTGGTTGAGCCGCGTACCGTGTAGCGGTAAATTTCTATAAATATTTGTTCCTTAAGGTTGACAGATGAGGATTTATGTGAAGCTTGTCCGAAAGAAGATGTTAAAGTATGGGCTTGACGAAGAGCTTGCCTTGCAGGTGAATATTATGGAGTATTTGTGAGTACTATGGTAATATAGAGGTCGAAGAGGCCGCACGACTGGATTACTGATCTGGCCGTGCGGCTGTTTGTTGCAGTATTATGGGAAAGATTGAGCGGAGAAAGATAAACAATGAAAGAATTCAATACGACAGCAGTATGTATTCCGTCAAAACATTATATGGTTGATCTATCTGATAGAGTAAAAGAAATAAAGAAGCTTGTGGATGATGGTAAGTATTTCGCTATTAATCGTGCGAGACAATATGGGAAGACGACTACACTTACAGCATTGAGACAAGGCCTGCTTGATGAATATATTGTTCTTTCACTGGATTTTCAAAAGATAAGTAATTCCGGATTTGCAACAGAGGAAAAATTTGTTCAGGAATTTTGCCGACTTATTTGGAATAAAAGAAAAGTAATTGATGGAATATCGGTTGATTTATTAACAACGATTGAAGTATGGAAAGATGCCGAAAAACCTTCGACTCGTTTAGGAGAATTGTTTGATGCATTAACTGAATGGTGTGAAACATCAGATCGTAGAATAGTGTTGATTATTGATGAGGTTGATAGTGCTACAAATAATCAGGTGTTTTTGGATTTTCTGTCACAGCTTCGAGATGGATATATTAGTCGGGATACAGATGGTGTACCGGCATTTCAATCAGTTATCCTCGCGGGAGTCACAGATGTAAAACATCTTAAGTCGAAGATCCGAACCGAGGACGAACATAAGGTAAATAGTCCTTGGAATATAGCAGCAGATTTTGATATAGACATGAGCCTGTCCGAGGTCGGAATTAAGGGTATGCTCGATGAATATGAGGCTGATCATCATACAGGGATGGATGCGGCTGAGATAGCGAAATCCATAAGGAAATACACAAATGGATATCCATACCTGGTGAGTCGTATCTGTGAGCTGTTGGATAAAAAGCTGGTTCCTGATACGTTTAAAACACTTGCAGAAGCCTGGACAGATTATGGGGTTGATGAGGCAGTAAAGAAAATACTATCAGAGGAGAGCACACTGTTTGAGTCCTTGATAGGGAAGCTTACAAACTATCCGGAACTTAAGGGGCAACTTCGAAGGATTCTGTTGAGGGGTGAAACCATAGCTCATCTCCCTGATGATGAGGAACAGAAACAGCTTCGTATGTATGGTTTTATAGTAAACAATCATAATACGGTTGCTGTTGCCAATAGGATATTCGAAATGAGGCTGTACAATTACTTCATTGGTGAAAGTAAAGTTAACGAAGATTTAAGACAACTTGCGGCTTCGGATAAATCAATCTTTGTAGATAAGGATGGATGGCTTGATATAAGTAAGATCATGAGCCATTTTATCAAGGAACACAATATCATTCATAAGGATGATACTGAGAAATTCCTTGAAGAGGAAGGCAGGGAACGTTTTCTCACATATCTGGCTCCGATAATAAACGGAACCGGAACATATAGTATAGAAGAGCAGACCAGAGATCACAAGAGGATGGATGTTGTGATCCATTATCTGGGAAGGCGATATATCATTGAGCTCAAGATATGGAGAGGTGAACGATATAACGCTGATGGAGAAAAACAGATAGTAGATTATCTTGATAGATTTGGACTGGATACAGGCTATATGCTTAGTTTTAACTTCAATAAAAAGAAGAAACAGGGCGTTGAGAGGGTTTGTATTGGAGATAAGATATTGTTCGAAGGGACAGTGTAGTCTTTCGGAGTTGTGAAATAATCAAATGTGAATGTAAGATACACCAAGATGACAAAGTGAAAATATCTATGGCGGACGGGAATTCCTGTCCGCTTTTCTGATATAAAGATGCTTTATGTTTTGATGTTCCTGTCTGAGTGTAGTTTTGGTGACCACGGTTTTCGGAAAAGTATAAAAACATCGAATATTTTGATTCTTGGGAAAAAATTCCATATTTATTGTGGGATTATATAATCACTGAAGCGAACAGGACCCGGGAAAAGTTCAAATCAGAAATATGGGAGGAAGAATCAAGTGGCTACCGGAAACTTGGAAAGGTGGCATATGACAAATGTGCAAATTATTATTACCTGAAATAAAAGAATTTCAGTATGATGAAATGTCATACGACTTAGAGTTTGATAATATAGGAGTTTAAATGATATGAACAATGGTAAAAAGAGGTATTTTGTGGAATTGCAGGAGTATATAGATGGTTTTATACCGATGGAACCGACTCTGAAGATAACTGATCCATTAAGTTTTATTCATGACTACCCCGGAATACATGATCAATTACCAGATTGGTTAGAAGGCCAGATGTTTGGAGTGTATTACTGGGATCGTTTTCTTGAAAAAGTGACTGCAAACTTTAAATATAAAGATGTTGAACAGACAAGAGATGTTTTGAATTCCAAACAGCTGAACGAAATATTAAAACCTATTTTCGACGATAGTATAAATATTAGTGATTATACTTTTGTCAGTTATACCAAAACTTTTCCGATTCCAGAGCAAAGGGAAGCTACTTACTCTATGATCTTTGTTGATGGAGACCGTGTGGCATTTGCTATAGACAATACCTATAAATACGAAGATTGGAGTGAGCTTATTGACGACATGATTGGTAAAAACGATAGAATTTGTGGAAGAGAAGGATTACATCATGCGTTTGTAATGTATACGGATTCATCGGATTCTTTGCCAATTTGGACATTCTATGAAAAAACTGTGGCCGGTTTTATTGTGGATCATGTCAGAAAACAATTGACTGCCTTTTCACCTGAATCTGCAGTGCTTATTTATCATTTGCTCTATCGTTTATGTAGTGCCCAATACAGCTCTTTCTTTGGACAGTCATGGAGAACAGGCACAAAACATATACATGATGATTCAAAGTACTATCTTGGTGATAATCCATATATCCAAACATTTCGGCAAAAACTGGAAGAATTCCAGGAAAACTTTGATATGAACAGTATTGTGAGGATGTACTACGGACATATTTTTGATTAAAGGGGAAAGGAGACACAGATATTGTTTATGGATTTTCCAGAAGGGGTAAGAGTACCAGGCACCGTTAAGAAAAATGTCTAAAGAAAGAGGATGCAGAAGATGTCAAAAAGATGGAGCAAACTGCAAACACGGTTATATGGATTAATGGATCCTTCGGTTAAATTTCAGATTCACTGTGCTCTATATGAGATGAATAGTAATGATGGATGTCACGGAAACAAACTGCCTAGATACTGGATAACCATCGGCAGGGAGATAGTGTTTGACTATCCAAAGGATTTTGATACGTCAGAAAGATACGGCTTCAATACGTATCCCTGGGATACAGATATCAACATGATTTCCTGTATGATAGAGGATTATATTCAGTGCCCGGTATCGAAATTGATGGATCACTTTGAGAAGGATAGATGGGGGATAATGGATATTCTTAGGGTATGTGACAGAAGAATAGGAAAACGGAGGCTGCGGGAATTACGAAACAAGGTAAATGATGAGATGTTATTCCGGATAATTGACAGAAGACTTGAAAATAAAACTAGTATATGATGCCAGAATTATGTCTGTGAGATGTACTTACCGAGATAACTCTGGAGGATTTGCGCTCAGTTGCTGATGATATACCAGTTGGATATTCAATTGGAGAAGAGGCTGCCGTTGAAATATTAAGAGCTTTATGTGTGTAGTGGTTGGAAGGATTGGTGTTTAGAAAATGAATAATACTACAGTCGTTCATGACTTTCATTCTGTTTTGATCAGTATGATAGATCAAAGGTTTCCGAATACGGAAAAATATATCATACATGGCGGTGATTATTATAAAGACTTGGTGTGCGAACTTAGAGAAAACGGAAAAGCATTAAGATATTCCCCCTTTGAATTATACGAAAAGTCCCGGAATTATGAGGAGACCATTGATGAATTCATTAAGCAATGGGAGACAATATTACAACAGTAGCAGGCTCCGGCTATAAAGCCGGAGCTTATACTGATAGGGGAAGTTTGTCAGCATTAGAAAATATTAATCATGGGAAATATTTCCATATCCTATATGAGATACTAAGAACATCAAAGATAGATATACAGAAAAGTTTAAATCAGAAATATAAATCCTATCCCTCCGGTACGTTAAAATATGAGGTGCGGAAATGATATGTCAAAACTGATTCATCCTGTATCCGATTCCCACGTGAGTCTGGATATATACCGGGTCGGTTGTGTTTTTTTCTATTTTTTTTCTGAGATTTCCCATGGACACACGGAGGGAAGCCATACTGCTGCTCCAGTTGTTGCCCCAGATCTCAGTGGTGAGATAGCTGTGTGTTACGACCTTTCCGACATTTTTTGCGAGAATGTTTAGCAGCTTAAATTCTATGGGAGTAAGCATCTTTTCTACACCGTCAACCTCGATGGTATTTGAGACATAGTCTATCTTAAGTCCCCCGTTTATGAAGATACTGCTGCTTCCGGAGATGTCGGCCTGTCTCTGCAGCCTCCTTTGAACCACACGGATACGGGCAAGGAGTTCATCAACAGAAAAAGGCTTGGTCAGGTAGTCGTCGGCCCCGGCGTCCAGGGCACTTATCTTGTCTGCCTCATCCTGCCGGGCGCTGACAACGATGATAGGCATCTCGCTCCAGGTACGGATCTTTTTGATGAGGTCTACGCCGTCCATATCCGGAAGACCCAGGTCAAGAAGCATAACCTCCGGATTGTGGGAAGTTACCTGCAGTATGGCAGACTGCCCATTCTCCGCAGTCAGATAATTATAGTTATGAGCTTTTAAGGTTGTGGTAATGAGGTTTCTTACAGGTGCATCATCCTCAACCGCCAAAATAGTAAACTGATTCAAAATTTCCCCCTTTATTCAAACGATGTTATTTCAACCAATATATTGGCAAGCAATTATCATATCGGAAAATTAATTAGTATTCCATCTCCAGATCTGCCATGGGCAGAGTGAATGTAAATACAGAACCCGACGGGTTATTGTCTGAAACCGAAATATGTCCCTCATGATACTCCACTATCATTTTGCAAAGATAAAGACCGAGTCCCAGACTGCGGCTGGAATCCGCAACGGTTTTCTGACCGGTATAGAACATCTCGAAAATGCGGGCTTTATCGGAATCCGGTATTCCCGGACCGTTATCTGCCACGGAAACCGAGGCGACATTTTCTGCTGCGGTGAGACGTACTGTTATTTCAGAGCCCACCGGAGTATATTTTATAGCATTATTAACAAGATTTGTAACCACCTGCTCTATGAGATGTACATCCGCATTAACAAGAACCGTTGTATCTGCAGGGATAAACACTATACTGTGCTCTGACTGCTTTCTGTCAATGTGCCTCAGAGCTTCGTTGATGAGATCCTCCAGCAGCTCAGTTGATCTGTTGGCTGTGATGCCGCGGTTAATTCCGTTATTGATACGTGTTATGGAAAGAAGGTTTTCCACAAGCTCCTTAAGCCACTCCGCATCATCATATATATCTGTATAAAGCTGTCTTTTTACATCTTCATCGTTAATGCTTCCGGACATAAGGTTGCTGGCATTCCCCGAAATAGAAGTGAGGGGAGTTCTGAGATCATGTGACAGGGATCTCAAAAGGTTGGCTTGAAGCTGCTCGTTTTCAGCCTTCAGCTTTGCGGCTTCCTTCTCCCGGCGGTTGGCATTGTTTTCAAGTGCCAGGGCACATTCGCCGAGAATGGAAAAAAGGACATTGTCCGAAAAAATATCGCTTTTACGATCCTCACCCGCTATTCCCACGACTGCGTAAACATTTTTATTTACCCTTGCCGCAAAATATGTGCATTTGGACTCTGCGAACTCCTTTGTTCCGAAACCTGCGGCATGGTTATGATTCATGACGTATTCGGCGACAGATTTTTCAAAAACACTGTTGTATACGGTATCTGAGGTATTGTCCTTTGTGTGGTAGATACGGCAGGAACCAAGCACGGGAGTACCGTTCTTCTTTTCTACGGGATATACTACCACGTCAGAATCCAGAAGTTTTATTATCTGTTCCGCTGCAATTCTAAGAATTTCTTTTTCTTCCTCCGCTTTGTCCAGAAGCTGGCTCATATCCAGAAGGAGCCTTGTTCTGTATGCGGTGTCTTCATACTGTTTCGAAGTTTTACGGAGCCTTGATGCCAGGGAGCCGGCGAGGAAGGACGACAAAAACATTATAATGAAGGTGATGGTATAGCTTGAGTCATAGGCAAGCAATGTATATTTCGGTGCAGTGAAAAAGAAATTGAAAACCAGCACACCGAGAAAAGAGGACAGGAGACTATAGGCGAGGCTTGTGACAAAGGTTGCAAGTACCATGGTGGTCAATATGTATAAGGTTATGATATTTGCAACCGAAATGCCAAGATGCGTAAAAATGAGTCCGATGACGGTGGCTATGGTCAGGGCAAGGAGACATTTCCAAAGCTCCATAAGTGAATGCTTAAATCCCGAATCCTGCTCATCCCGGAAGCTTTTATGAATCGCTCTGTTATCCGGAATGATGTGGATCTCCATATCGGGGATCTCATCCACAAGCTTTTCAACGATGGTCTTTCCGAAAAAAACCTTATGCTGGTCGTTGGCCGGTTTTCCTATCACGATGGCGGTGACGTTATTGAAACGGGCGAAATCTGAAATCTGATAAGCTATATCGGTGCCCGTCACATCCACTTCCTTGGCACCCAGGGATACGGCAAGGGATTTATTACGCTGAAGGCTTACTTTACTCTTTTCGGGAAGAGCGGCAAAACCCGGTGTCTCAACAAAAATTGCTGTAAAATCTGCCCGTTCGGCTCTGGCAAGATTTGCTGCAATGCGAATAACCCGCTCGTTACTGGGGCTTGAGGATAAGCACACCAGTACGTGGCGGGGTATCAAAATCTCTGTTTCGGTTGTATGGTTAAGGATATCCTGATACATGATATATTTGTTATCTCAAAAATACTAAATGCAGGGCTTTACAACATGCAGAGGTTATTGACGACAGCCGGGAAAAATATTCGAAAAAGTTCTATTCATGCCGAATGATTACTTTGTTGGAAAACTCGTGTGTTTGGAACCGGAATCTCCTGTGAATAAAGTCCATGTCTTTCGAATGTTCATTACAAGTGGAAACACTTCTGTATATCCTGATTTTTTCCCACTACCAGCATGGTCTCACCGGATTTAAAAACCGTATCCGGTGTGGTTTCAAGATTAAATTCATTTCCGTGTTTGAAACCTAAAATATTGATCTTATATTTTTTTCTTATGTCAAGCTTTCCGATAGACATACCTACCCATGCGTCAGGGATTTTCAGTTCAAAAAAAGAGTAGTCTTCGTTAAGCTCGAAATAATCAGAGATCATGTCGGAACTGTAACGTATGGCAGTCCAGTCGGCAAGCTGTTTTTCGGGATAGACTACGTGGTCCGCTCCGTTCCTGAGGAGGAATTTGGCATGCACATCTCTTGATGCTCTGGAAACAACCTCCTTTGCTCCCAGCTCCTTCAGAAGGCA
>JAGAGL010000139.1:0-15273 GCA_017627595.1 Oribacterium sp.
ATTTTTGACCATAACAAAAAGGACACTCTCAAAAGATTTCTCTTTTAGAAAGTGTCCTTAATTTTGCAAAATATTTGATTGACTACCCAAGGAGTAAATGCATTATCATGTACTGTTCTGCATCTACAATTGGAAATATTGTGGCACTTTTGTGGTACCTAAGTTCCTTTTACCACTTGAAACCCTTGATTTTACTGGGGTTTACTTGCTTGTTGACTTCAAGGTCGGGATTATTATGTAAACCTACTCCAAACCGTTCATAAAGCCTCATATCAGCCCCGATAAAGGATTTCAGCACTCATATATCCTCATAATTACACATATCGGATTTGACATTCTGCTGTACCGTTGAATGACCAACGGTATTTTTGATGTACAACAATTCTTGTTTCCAGGATCCCCCGCTCGGACCCTTCCTAAAAGATATTGTCGTTGTTCAAATTATCAAATATTTCTTTCTTCTTCTTTTCAGAAACCTCTGCGTAGATATCCAGCGTTGTCTGAATGTCCTTATGTCCCATGACAGACTGGATCACCTTTACATTAGTCTCATTCTCACAGAGCCTGGTACAAAATGTGTGGCGTGTAATGTGGCAGCTAAACCTCGGTATCATAACCGGATCCCTGTGCTCACGCTTGGCCTTAACCTCTTCCTGAGCATTGTGATCATCGACAATGCGCTTGATCTCACGATTGATGCTCGCAGGGTTGTGAAGATTGCCAAAGCGGTTACAAAAAATGAATCCGCTCATTCCATCCAATTCCACAAGCGAATGGTATCCGTACTGCTTCTGGTTCTTCTTCTCAAGTTCCAAGGCTTCCTTTACCTTTTCCAGCATCGGAACGGTACGGATTCCAGCCTTTGTCTTGGGCAGAGATACCTGAAATTCGCATCTGTAACCCTTATCACTTCTGGGATAATAGGTCACGTTGTGGTTAATGCTGATCGATCCATTTGTAAAATCCAGATCAGACCACCGAAGGCCGATAATCTCTCCCACTCTGCAGCCTGTTCCAAACATTGTTACGAAAAGGGGCTTCCACCTGTAAAACTCCGGCTTGTCCAGATAATCCAGAAAAGCTCTCTGCTCTTCTATAGAGAGCGCATGTCTGGGTTCCGGTCTTCCCTTCAGCTTCTTCTTGATCTCACTGATAACCTCATCAGAGGGGTTACTTCTCAGTATGTGATCTCTCACTGCAAGCTGAAATGTCGGGTGAAGCACACTGTGCACCGACTCTACCGTACTGACAGATAAACCCTTTTCCAAAAGAGCCTGGTAAAATGTCAGAACATCCGAGTACCTTACTTCTGTGATCTGCTTCCTGCCGAATCCTTTCCGCACATAACGGTCGTAGGTGTAAACATAGTTGGTCATCGTTGTACTTCGAAGCTCGCTTTTGGTGGCAATGTAGCGGTCAAACACATAGTTGATATCCGCTTTTGCCATGACATAGGCTTCGAGCCTGTCAACCCTATTGCGTTGAAGCTCCAGCTCTTTGTCCCGGAGGTCTTCCAGCGTCTTGGAATACAGGTACTTTCTCTTACCAAAAGCATCCGTATATGAGAAGCTGTATAACCCCTTGCTTCTAACGTACATTTCACCCTTATGCAACACGCGACCCTTGCCATCTTTCCTAACTTTCGCCATTTTTCATTCCTTTCCCGACAGTCAGGAAGAGGGAATAGCAAGACTTAGTGTTTGGAATCTATCATCTTTATGATGCAGTTCCTAAGCGCCTGTGTTATGGTGAGGTTATCTTTTGCTGCGCATTCCTTCAGCTTTTTGTACTCTTCTTCCGTGAGACGGGCTGATACCTTAAAATCCTTCGGATTCTCAGCCTTTGGTCGTCCCATCTTAGCCAAAGTGATGCACCTCCTTAACCTGACCATATTATACTTTTTGTCTTCCAACAAGTCAACAACTTTTTGTGATCCAAAAAGTAGGGCAAGTCCGTCTATTTCCAATCCTCCTTGCAATACTCAAGATACTTATTGATCTCCTTGACGGAGTATAATTTCTTACCGGCTGCATCTATACCAATCCCCGCCGCTTTGACAAGCTTGCGGAAGGTGTTTTCGCACATGCAATACAGCTTGGCTCCTTCCTTAATATCTACATAGTATCTCTCGGGAAGTTGTGCTCTTGCCACAACCTGAAGACACAGATACTTAGGTGCGATCATAGTCACACCATCATCAAAGGTGATCCGTGCTGTTTCTTCCGACGCCCTTCTCGCCATAATTACCACGCTCCTCTCGCTGTTTTTTAGACATAAATATCTGTCCATCAATATCTATCTGTTCGAAGATAAACATTGATCGACAGATATTAAAATGTACCTGATCGTTCCGGACAAAAGTACATCCCTTATTCTCAGAACGATATTTCAAATTCTTTTATAAAAAAATACTTTGTACCGGTACCGGGTATACCGCATTGGTGTTCCACCAGCTTCTTCAGCCCCATCTCCTGTTCGGGAAGTATCATTATAAAGAGCACTGTCATAGTCCTGAAGCTCCCCAGCTCCATTTTGACCGGATATTCGACGCTCCCGCGCACGCAAAATGAATCCGCTTTTATCATATATAAGCGAATGCGATCATGGCGTATCCGGCTCACGACTCGGTACTCCCTCTGTTATACAAAGCATTGCTATTCAGTTGTCAAAGTACAGGCCCGGCACCTCACCGGATTTGGATAAAACACATTGGGCTTTGTCTGCCCTAAAAGCACATAAGCGCACACCGGTACTGTTGCAAGACCGTTGCAATTATTATGTACTTTATGAGACCGACAAACGACAGAAAACCGGATCGGTATCCAGATGTCAATTATTCCCTTGAAACATCAAACTTGTCTCTAATCACCCCTACGAATTTGATCCATACAAGCTGCATTAGATCATCCATCGGAATGTATCTGACATCCAGATCGAAAACTGTGGATGCAATCGTTCTGAAACACTTGCGACCATAATTCTGATAATGAGCTATGATCCTGCTCATAGCTTCATTGTCCCCTTTATATGCTTTCCTAATCACATCCGCGCTTACATTTTCATAATCTTCATATCTCCTTTTACTCATCAGCATCCTCCATGTACTTTCTTAAAATCTCATATGCCCTGTGCTTATAGTTCCGAATACTCTGCTTCTTCAGATTCATCAGATCTGCTATAGCCTGGTCTGGCATATCGAAGACATACGCATATTCGAGGATCTGCCGATGTTTACTTTTCAATTTTGCAATCCCGGAAGCAAGAAGTTCATTTTCAAATAAGACTTTTGTTGACCCAAGGGTCACGGCAACCTTCTCGAAATCCGGAGCAACCTCCGGTGCTGCCAAGTCCTCATAATCATCAATATTGACCAAATGAATCCGATCTTCATGCTTCACATATTCCTGCAACACATTCAGGATCACATTTTTGATGGTATTCTTTGCGAAATGGTCAAACTGAGATTCCAACTTCTTCTCTGCCGAAACAGACTTTCGTTTCTTTTTCATACGTGCCTGCCTTTCCCCAGACACCGATCTCGTTTCCCTGTCGATAGAGCATCTTTGTAAAAAGCAGCAGGGCATACTCTGTTTTTTGAAAATTTCTCAAAAAATCTTTTCCGTGCTGCAATCTACTCCCCGTATGGGGAATAGAAAAAAACAAGCGCCCGACCACTTTCAGATCAGACGCTTTTTAGGATCATATATGCAGTTATACCTATGGTACGGCCCATCGGACTTCACCTCCCACCAGCTTCCTTGCTTATGGAAGGCGTACCCCTCCATAATAGAAGTCTATCAGAGTAGCTGTCCGATAATCCCGACTCATTTGTGCATTTTCCCTTGTTTTATCTATGGGTCTCTGTTACAATGATGGCGGATAAAACACAATCAAAGATCGATGCACCAAAACTGTTGTAGCCCGCTTATGGGTCTATGGCAGTTTTTTTATTTTTCTGCCTCATAGATTAAAAGCAAAAGACAATACGCCGGAAACGGCGTTATGAGTTCTAAGCGAACCGCCCTATGGCGGTCAGAACTCGCACATTCCCCTCCGGGGACTGTGCCTTTATCGCAAGCACTGCCTGTGTATATACACAGGCAAAAAAGCAGGCCATTTTCCTGCCCGGAAAAGTAGCCCCGCTTTTGCTTGTTGGGGATATCCCCAAACCCCTTAGTCTTGCTCCTGATACGGAGCGCTTAAACCGGTGCCGGAAACGGCAATATATTCATATGCGACCGCCCTATGGCGGCATTCACGAAAGGATGGATATTACAATGAAAAACAGAACAAGAAAACATGCTTTTCTTATATATTTGAGCGACGACGAAAAACGCATCCTCGATGCAAAATATAAGCTTTCCGGTATGCGGAGCCGGGCCGCATATATCAGGCAGCTTATCATCGAGGGCATTGTTTATGATGTGGACTATTCCTATCTGCGTGATTACAATGTCGGGCTTGGCAAAATCGGTACAAATATCAACCAGATTGCTCACCGGATCAACGAAACAAGAAGCATATATCAGACCGATATTGACGAAATCAAAAAGGAGATGAAAAAGCTATGGCAATTACAAGAATCCATGCTATCAAAGCAACCGTATCTGGAGCAGTAAACTATATCTGCAATGAGAAAAAAACGGACAGCAGCCTGCTCATTTCCTCCTTCGGTACAACACCCGAAACTGCCGCAAACGACTTCAAATTCACGCTGTCCCATACTGACAGTTCGGATCCAAATAAGGCGTTTCATCTGATACAGTCATTTGCTCCCGGAGAAGTAAGTGCAACAGAAGCACATAAAATTGGCGAGGAGCTTGCCGACAGACTTCTTAAAGGCAAGTATTCTTATATCGTCACGACACACACAGACAAGGGACATATTCATAACCATCTGTTATTTTGCGCCGCCGATAATATTGATTATAAAAAGTACCACGACTGCAAGCGCACCTATTGGGATATCCGCCACCTTAGTGACGAACTCTGTGAGGAGCATAATCTGTCAGTCATACGGGAAAACCAGCATAAGGCAAAGAAGTATAAAGAATGGCTTGCCGATAAAAAAGGAACCTCTTGGAAATCACAGCTAAAGAGCGACATCAACGAGACTATAAAGCTTGCCCATAGCTATGAGGAATTTCTGTCTCTCATGCAGGCAAAAGGCTACCAAATCAAGGATTCTGAGATCAGTCCGGAGGCTCATAAATATATCGGTTTCATGGCTCCCGGACAGGTTAAATGGATCCGCGGAAGAGAGAAATCACTGGGGCCAGAATACACCAAGGAAAGGATCAAAGAACGAATTGAGGAAAAGGCACGGATCAGAGCAGAAAGGATGAAGAAACTGACCACCAGACCTCAGTCTCTTATCGACACTTCACAGGAGAGATTTTCTGAAAGTCCGGGGCTCATGCGTTGGGCTGAAAAAGAGAACCTTAAAAGAGCTGCACAAATACAATCCAAACTCGCCGAAATGGGCTTTAAATCTCTGGAAGAGGTGGATGAACGAATCGAAGCTCTGCATCAGCAGGCTAAGACCGGCAAGAAGGCTACCATTGCATTGGATAAAGATATTAAATCTGCCGCCGAGATCCTCCGATATGCACGCCAGTATTCTGAGAAGAAAAAATATGACCGGAATTACAAAAAATCCAAGGATCCTGAACGCTATTATCAGACTCACAACTATGATCTTCATCTTGCCTGGGGAGCACGGGATATATTAGAAAGTGCAGGCATCAATCCGGAGACGATAAACCTGCAGGACATAGAGTCTCGATATGAAAAATTATGTGCTGACCGTATGGCGACCAGCGATGCTTACAAGAAAGCAGAACGTGAATGCGAAAAGCTAAAGCAATCAAGAGATGCACTACTGACTTTCATAGGTCAGGAACCCTCTCAGGATATCGACCGGGACAAGAAAATCATTCGTTAGTGAAAAAAGATCCGGTGCCTTCTCTTTTGGGGGGGCATCGGATTACTTTTCTTCCTTGTTCTGTGCTGTTTTCAAGCCTTGAGCATATATAAGCAGGTGATCCTGGTTTCGTTCGCTCAGGTTGTGATTTACCTCGACCAGTTCGACATCTTTTTCAGTTAGATATCCTCCCGCTCGCGGCTTCGACCAGATCACAAAGAAATCGCTCATGTCTATGCCCATTCCCTTGCAAAGACGATCCAGCGTTTCGATTTTTGGCATAGTTCCGCGCTCAAACATATTATACAAGCTACTCTGCGCCATACCAGCACGCTTAGCCAGCTCATAAGGACTCAAGCCACGTTCCTCAGCCAATTCGTTGATCCGTTTGTGAACATCCACTACATTCATGCCCTCTACACCTCCTTTCTGCGGAAATGTAATTATGCTTTCATTGTAGTGGATGCCTCCCCGCTTGAAAATTAAGAGGTTGTGGATGTTTGCTCCCCATACGGGGAGTCCGAATTGGTCAGACGCAACCCGACCAATTCATTCTTCAGACACTTCCTGATTATCCGCACTCTCCATAAAACGCTTAAACTCTGCCTCAAGCTGTTCTCTCTGCGGTAAATAGAGCTGGTATCTGCTGGCAAAAACCTGATTTGATATATCTGCTCTTGGACTCATTCGTATGGCGACCTATACTTCGGTTTTGCCTTCGGAATGCTCGCCTCCGCCTCCTCTTTTGTAGCAAACAACCTATGCTCCTTCAGCTTGATCCCGCCACCGTTATCTTTGAACTTAATCAGATAGATGCCTCCGATACAGGATCTGACCTCCGCTTCACGTATGAATCGGTTTGATTCCACTATGAATACTGTATCTCCTGCTTTAAACTTCGCTGACATATAATCCACCTGTTAACTTCAGGACCGTCGGTCCTAAAGTTTCCAAATCTATTTACTCGTAATCATTGTCTATGATTGTATCGTCAAAATAATCAACCCCGTATTTGTCCAATACTCTATGATCTGCCATGTAGTTTATTTCTGTATATTCACTTAGTGTTTTGTACGTTTCTTTGCTTACAACCACCTGGTAGCCATCACTATACTCAAGATCCTCATCTGACATGGAAATAATCCTGTTTATCAGGCAGAATTTTCCTTTGCTCAAAACATATAGTAATGAACTGATATAGTTGAAATCTCCTTCCAGGTCTTCAAATGCTCTGTACGGATATAGGCAATAATAGTTTTTCTTATCTTCTACATATATTTTTGGCTGAGGTATATCGCAAAGGAGAGTAATGATTTTCAACAATTCATGTACCTCCGGGTCATCTGACTGCTCGATCAGATTTGCCCATTCTTCAGCACTACACTCAGGACTAACTCCTAGCTTTAAAGCCATGATAGTCTCTGTTGCACAGATATATCCGCCCTGAGTTCTTTTCTCATCCAAATTGTAGGTCTCTACTCTCACAAAGAGCTTAATATCAGGTTCTCTCATAAAATCTCCAAATCACGCAGAAGCTCCATAGTATGATCAGCATCTACATTCACAATGCCGGTGCCACCCATTTCATTCCACTCCTTGATGTTCCGCTCCATATCGTCAATCAGTATGTAGCCCTTCCCGGTACAATACTGTGGTTTTTCTTCACGGAACACGATATTAACCTTGATATCCTCTGACAGTAGACGCTTAACCCATGCCTTCTTATCCGATGCAGCGTTAACAATCTCACGCCTTGGCTTTGGGATTCCTGTCAGTATTTCACATTTATCCCCATACTTACCATACACGGCATCAAACATTGCCTTTGCTCCAGGCATAAGTTCCAGATAATCATAGAAATGCGGGCACGCTTTAATAGCTTCCCACATTTCATCATCCTCACCGGGCTTATGGTGCTTTGCGTTCTGTGATGGAGGAATAAGGCCACATATTTCCTTTACCCCACGCTCAAAATCAGCTAGTACGCCGTCCATATCAAAATATATCTTCTCTACTTCCATATAACCTCTCTATCCCTGCGCCGCAGGTACAAATACTCTTTGGTTACCTTTTTCATCTATCATCATAAGTATTTCAGATGATCTATCTTTTTCCTCTATAAGTTGTTCAGCCAACTCTTTTTCATCAGCTGTTGAATACAATTCCACAGTATCCTTGGATTTTTCTGTGATAAGTTGTATCAGCTTATCCCTATCCTTGTCTATAAATCCAAGATCCTTGCCATCACCCACAATCTTCTCGCCATTATCAATGATTGGTCTAAATACAGCTTCTGGATGATCTCTGAGTTGCTTTACGAGACTATTATTAAAGTTATCGTTTAGCTGTTCGTATAATTCTGGTAACATCGGATCCCTGGCATTAACCTTCATTCTAACAGCAATCTCAGCAACTTCTGACTGTAATCGCAATTTATCAGCCTCTGCACATATTCTCATAGTAAAGTTAAGTTTATCCACTAATTGAGAATAACTGTCCACTCTTTTTTCGACAAACCATTTATCAGAACTGAACTCAACCGTTCCATCATACTCCCGATTTAACCTTGTCTCATATTCCTGATATACTTCTCCGATCCGATTACGTATGTCTCTTATCTCATCTATATCTGACTCATCTGCAATCGTACGTCTGGTAATCTCTGCGAGTCTTTTTTGAGCATTCTGTAATATGCCCATTTTTTCATCATGATGCATATCAATCAATTCATCAAGATTCTTGCTCATTTCAGCAAGCTGTCCATTTATCTGCGTCATATAGTATTGACCAGATATTGCCGCCATGGCTTGCATGCCAATTCCCAAAGCGACAGCAGGATTAACCTTGCTCAACTGACCTACTTCTTTAAAACCTGCATTAGCAACAAGATGATTACCTGAATCACGCACCATAGTGGTATACGTTCCATCTGCAAAATGTGATAATACTGCTTTATCAGCGGTCGCTGTGAACAATCCATTAGGAGCCATCCTCTGCAGTTCTGCTATAGTGTGCGCCTGTCCAAGTACCGGTAGCGCCCCTTGAACTATATGTCCACCAGCTTTTGTGCCCTCAGCAAGTACCTCCTGATACTTTGTTGCCATCGGATTATTCTTAGGTCTCTGAAATGATAACTGATTTCCACTATCATCTTGTAATATCAATTCTCTTATTTCTGACATAGTTACAGAGACACTGTGATTGTTTATATCGGCCAGTTCATTGGCAACTGAGGATTTCAACTCATTCTGTTGTAATGGAAGATTCCTTTGAACGCTTTTTTCATTTCTTCTCACATATATACCCAGCGTAATACCAGCACCGATTACTATCAGAGTGATAATCACAAATAATCCAACCCCGTCCATATCTCTCACCTCATAACATTTTCACGGTAGTGCGTATACACACACCGCATCTTATCTATGAAAGGCTTTATAGCACTCATCCTAATACCTTTCTAAACACATCATAGTTTCTGCTTCCACCGGGCGGACAATATACAGCAAACTCTATCTGCTTGAATACCTTCGGAAACTCCAGCAAAGCAGTCTTATATGCTCTTGCAACCACTTCCGGATCGTTCTGAAATGCTCCACAACCAAAAGCACCGAGCACAAGAATATCTGCTCCCTTTGCTGCAGCACAGGTCAGCATATGGATAGCACGCTTTACATGATATCCAAAAAGTTCTGCGTTGTTCATATATGTGCCGCCATTTACAAGCGGTACATGGACATTTGACTTATCACGAAGATCCGGTGCTGCTATCGTGATTACATCTACCGTAACCCAGTCCTCCTGTGGCATTCGTTTAGGCAAATCTTCGTCTGTCTTGCAGATGATAACACCCTCAGTGTATACGAGTGAGTCTGTCGCTTTCGGGGTATTCAGGTCATGGTGGTGCTTATAAAATGAATCTCTAAGCGTCCGCCTATAAAGCAACGGATACAAAGTAGATGTACGGCACAAACACTCTTCCTGCGCCGATGCTCCGGTAGTTACTCCACCACCTGCGTGAAAAGCATTTGCAAAGTTCATAACTGCAATCTTCGCATCTGGATCTTCCCTATGAAGCTTCATTGCTGCCTGATAGCTCCTGTCTCCAGAGACCGTTATCACCGTATCTCTTGTTTTTGATGAATCAAATGCAGGGTAATCATCTTCATAAAACACAGTCGTATTCTTTTTTGCAACAGGTATAGACGCAGAAAGAGCTGGATCGTTTTTGATCCAGTCCTGCGTATCATTAAAAACCTCTATTCTCTGCGCTCTGTCAGACATATAGTCGCCTCCTTATTCTTCTTTCATGCTTCCTTTCCATTGAATTGAAAGCTTGTATTCATCCAGATTGCATCTATTCAAAATAGTCGTAGGATCGTCCTCGCCATCCCGCATAACCCAGTATTGTCTTCCGTCAACGAAAATATACTTGTTAGGATGATTCCAGAAATACATAGTAATCCCATTGTCCAATATGTAATTGACAACCTCCATAAACTCCTCATCAGTTCCTATGATATTGTTTCTTACAACATACTCATGCGGAGCTTTCTGAGCATATGTTTTGGCAAATATCCAGTTTTGCTTATCAATGAAGTCTTTGATCATCGTCTTCTTCCCGCCAATGCATATAAATATACTTTCTCTCCCAATCGCGATCCCGATATGAACCGTACTCGCTCATCTGGCATCCATGACAGATATCATCTGCCATCTCAGTAATGACATCTATCAGTTCCAGATTTGTCTTCCATTTCTCTTCTATGGCCGCATTTCCAAGCAATGCTCCAAGAATATTTCCGGTAACGGCTCCTGTAGAATCGCTGTCACCATTATGATTTACAGCCGCAATCACACCATCAGAGAAGCTGTTCTGATATTTAAGCGCACAATATATGGCAATCCCCAGCGTTTCCTCTGCAACCCATCCTTCTCCAATCCTATGAATGTTATCAAGATCGTCATTTTCGTTTGTAGACAGTTCCATCGCCAGATCAATTATGTCCGTCAACTCTTTCAGATGCTTATCTCCGCGGAACAGATTAGAAATCGTTTCTCTCGCTTCCAAAACAATATCTTTAAGGTTCTTTTTTGCTTCACCGAATACAATTCTGTTAATAATGTGCACAAGGACAGCTGCAGGCATATAGCCAAGTGAATGTCCATGTGTTATAGCGGCAAGTTCTGCTCCCTCCATATCAAGCTTATCTATATCCAGGTGATGATATCTTAAAGCCAGCGGAGCAACTCTCATAATGCCACCGCATCCTTTACTATCATTCAACGGTGCTTTTACATATGATTCCTCATATCCATCGCCTGCTTGTCTTCCGCGCAAGGCAGAAAGACAAGTATTACCGGGTGCTCTAAGATCAAATAGTTCCGGCACATCCAAAAGCCATGAAGTGATGTGTTCGGTATAATTACGAGGTTTGGCCTTGCACTCCTGATAAGACATATTCTGGGTCCTAAGCCAATCATTATAAGACATAGCAACATAGCTTCTCGGCCATGCCTGAATACCTCTTAAGTGTCCACGGGTATCTCCGACCAGCAGACCATTTGCGGTGAAGAGAGTCATCTGGGTGTCATCAGATATGAGTGCTTTCCCCGTTGTCCTGTCCAGCTCATAATCTGTAATGCCCCTCTCTCCATATTTCGAGAAAATATGCTCTTCTTTCTGAAACTCAACAGCATACCCAAGTGCATCACCTACGGCACCACCAATAAAGCAGCCTCGAATCTTATCCAGATTCACCTCTGTTTCCTGTATTCTTTTCTTAACTGACTCTAATTCCTTGCTTTCATCCCGTCCCATACTATTCTTCCTCAACAACGCAGTTAATGAACTCCCTGCACATAGAAAGCGGGAAGCCCGGGAACTGCTCATCAAACTGTTCCTGTTCAGAGAGATTCATAAGCGCTCCCTTTGTGATCTCTGCATCATATGGATCCTGTGTCCAACCCGCAAGCGGATTCTCGTCATCATCGCCAAGCAATCCCTCATTGCGACATATCGCATATACCATGGTATCTCGAATTCCTGTTGTTCCAGCTTCCTCAAAAAAAGCCTGAACATTAAGAATGAAATCTTTGCAAAATTTTTGATATGTCAGTATATACTGAACTCCGCTTGGCTCACGAAGATTCTTTACTATGCTGTACACATAGTCTTTTCCTACATCCACCTTAATGAGTCCCTGATTCTCTGCTAAAAACTGCCGAATACCGCTGATCAGTTCGTCCTTTTCTCTCGGTAATTGCTTTGAATAATCAACAGCCGATAAAAATGCAATACATCCAGCATTCTCTGTCTGTACCTCATAGGGAACGGAATTTTCAGGATCTCCCGGCATAGAATCAACCTTCTGATAATATTCCGGAATTAAAATTTTTTCGCCATTTACGCTGATAGCCTGCTTCTTCATCTCCGACACCCCCTACTTATCCGCTTCAACCTTTACCTTTGCATCCTCATACATCTTCTGAGCCTTTTCATCCTGTATGAAGCTTACGAAGATCCCAAGGAAATACTCAGCGGAAGCCATATCCCCCTGCTCATAGAAGTGCTGACCGTATGCATATGCAATCTTTAGCATCTCGATCTCGGGACCATAGGGAATATCATGCTCCTCAAAATGCTTGCCTAGCTCTTCTTCGGTAGGCTGATACATCTTGCCGGATACCTGGCTGATATAATACAACTCAGAGCTAACCATTTCAGACTTGGCAAAGTGCATACTGAAAAGCAAGCAGCATACCGCCGTATCATAATCCTTAACTTCTACGAAGTAGTAGCCCATATTTCGGTAGCATCTGGCAAGATCCTCGGGGCGGTATGCATACTTGAATATACCTTTCGTGATATCCTTAAATTCCTCGATCTTCCCCCTCATCTTGAAGGTTTCAGCATATTCAAATGCAATGCCAGCATAAGCAGGATTCCATTTCATTGCCGTTAATAAAGCATCTGCGGCATCATCCAGCCGCTTTAGTTCCACTAAAAGGCTACCATAGGTTAGATACATATCCGCATAATCATAATTCGCTCTACGAATATCCTTCTCCGGTTTTGTATACTCGCAATAAAGGATCTCTTCCATTGGCTCACGGAAGCAATGATACTCACTTACAGCATCATCCTTGAACATTTCTGACTTCTCATACTTTGAGATCATGTCCTCGATGAGCTTCAGTGCCTTGTCATAGTTCTTTTTGTAGATATTGAACCTGACCTCTTCCATGGCTGCATCGTAGCCCATATTATCCTTTGCAAGAGCCTTATTAAGCTCTGCTTTCTTATCTTCCGGGATCAGCTGATACATCAGTCTTCCGCAGGCACGCAGGATCTCCTTGCCGTACTCATGATCCTTATACTTTTGTCCCTGCTCATCAAGATACTTCATATCTGCTTCGGGATCTCCGGTCAGCCCTCCGGTAATCTCCTTCATGATAGCTTCAAAGTCTTTATTATCTGCCATAGTAGCCTCCCTTCACTTCAGGGTTTCCTGTTATGGTCTTATCCTATCATTCAATGCGTCCAATAAAAATGGCTCAATCAGATGTCGATATGGTACGTCAGAGCGTCGGCATCCTCTCCTGTTGTGGCTTTGAAGGCTTTTACGTATGCAGAAAGCTGTGCCTGATACTTCTTATCAAGGTCATTGCCGTCGGCGTTGATCTTATAATCCACGATATGCCATTTTCCCTGGGCGCAGTAAACAACATCCATGATCCCGTTCCAGAGAATCTTTCCGTCCTGTCCGTCCTCCGAGTAACAGAATGGAACTTCGCAATATACCTCATCCGCACCAAGGAGTGTCCCCAGCATATCCTGTGGCAATCCGTTTGTTTGCGCATATCCTCCGGAGCGCATCTTCTGTGCTACATCTGCCAGTTCCTTTGAAAGTTCCTTCTCAAAAGGCTCCATTGCCGGTGTACGGTATTCCCTTATGATCTCCTCCACCGCACCTGCGATATCTGTCTTATTCTTTGTAGATACCAACATTTCCATCAGCTTATGGGTCATAGTTCCAAGGAGCGCGGGGAATCTGTGATTATCCTTGCCCTTTTCATTCTTGCTGTCAGAATCCGCCATAGCATCATCCGGTGCCACAACAACATTCACTTCCTGCTCCTCTGCCATCTTTGAAGCCAGATGCAGACGGCTCGGATTCTCTACTGTATATGTCCCTGTTTCCATACTGCGGTCATTCAGAACACAGTTCTTCTCGGCATCCTCATACAATGCAGCAGAGTCAACTGTCTCAGCCTTTGCCTGCGTTTTCACGCTGCTACCATCCGTAGCCTCAAAGAAATCCCTTAAACCATCTTCCATGATCGGTTTCCAGACAGATTTATGCGATTCTCTTCCAAATGAGGATGTAATGCTGTCACATATGATCAGAACATTTCTGGCACGGGTAGCTGCAACATACACAAGCCTCTGTCCTTCCGCGCTTCCCGCAGCCTTCTCAGCTTCAATCTCATCTGCAAATTCCTTTGTCTCAAAGTAATTTCCGAAGCCTTCCTTCTTTGACAGAGCAAACAGATATCCCTCCGATCCGTCGTCTCCGTGGACAATCCTCTTTTCACTTGAATTGATAAAGGTTGTCGCCGCTGCCAGTATGATCACCGGTGCTTCCAAGCCCTTGACCTTATGAAGATTGGCCATATGTACAGCATCTCTGCCATCGTTAAGGCTTAAGCATCTCTCTTCGCCGGACTCTCCTGCCAAAAGCTGTGCAATATAGCCTGCACCGTCCTTAAGAGATACCACGAGTCCGGACTTCTCTGCATTTCTCAGAAGTTCAAGCGTATAATAGACAACCTCAAGATTCTCTGCCTCAGCAATCTCATATACCCTGTAATCATCCAGGATCTTTGCAAACAGGGCCGCCGGAGACAGTCTCTGCGCTTCATAATGCAGAATTCTTAGTGCCTCTATCTTGGATGCGACATGGCAGGCAGTCTTATCCTCGCAGGCATCCCTATCAAATACCGCCTTAAGTGATACCTTGCCCTCATTTTTTCTATATGTAAGGATCTCTTCCTTGGTCAGTCCGATCAACTTTCCGGTCAGAGCACCATACAGTGAAATAGCATCATCCGCATCTGCTATGGCAGAATATATCCTGAATACCTCAAATAATGCTTCGTTTATCCCAAAAGGAACCTCTCCCTCTACTCTGGTAGGGATCCCCTTTGTATCAAGGTAGTTCATGATCGGCCCAAGCTTCTTCTTCCCGTAGGTAATAACCATGATATCGCTGTACTTAAGCTTCCTCGGAGTTTTGTCATCCCCTGTCCTGATCAGATACGCTTCATTATCAACAATCCTTTCAATG
>JAGAGL010000140.1:0-10267 GCA_017627595.1 Oribacterium sp.
GGATGACCCAAATCCTGATTATTTGAAATTGAGTCAATGTAGCCTGCCATTCAGGATGACCCAAATCCTGATTATTTGAAATTGAGTCAATGTAGCCTGCCATTCAGGATGACCCAAATCCTGATTATTTGAAATTGAGTCAATGTAGCCTGCCATTCAGGATGACCCAAATCCTGATTACCTGAAATTGAGTCAATGTAACTTCTATTCAGGATGACCCAAATCCTGATTATTTGAAATTGAGTCAATGTAACCTTCTAATCAGGATGACCTAAATCCTGATTACCTGAAATTGAGTCAATGTAACCTTCTATTTAGGATGACCTAAATCCTGATTACCTGAAATTGGGTCATTGTAACCGGCCATTCAGGATGACTCAAATGCTGGTAACGGGAATATGGGTCAATGTAATGCCTTGTTCACTGCGAAAATAAGGCATACCGGCTGAACTGTTATCGTATGTAGCATAACGTGAGTAATATCCGATAAAACCCCTTGTGATAATCGGTGAAGTTTGGCATCATAGTTGTTGTAAATGCTTCCTGCCCCGGCGGCGGGATAAAATATATATTTAAGTGAGAAGCGGGGGTTCTAAGCATTAGCCGGAAACGGCAGCCCGCGGAATGGGGAGTTATATGAAAAAAACATTAATGATAATGTCTGGAGTTCTTTTACTTTCTCTTGTAGCCTGCAACGCAAATAAGGTTCCGGAGGCTACAAAGGAAGAAACAACCGAGGCTCAGGAAAGAGAGCTGGTGGGAAGCGCGGAAGGTTTTGGCGGAAACATTACCGTGACACTAACCATGAAGGGAGACGACATCGTTAAGGCTTCCATAGAGGGTAATGATGAAACCCCGGAGGTTGGCGGCGCAGCCCTTCCCGAACTTGAGAAGCAGCTGGTTGAAAAGGACGGCTATGAGATCGACGGAGTTTCCGGAGCTACCTATACTTCGGAGGGTGTTATGAATGCCGCAAAGGATGCATTGGGACTCTTTGATGCAGAGG
The DNA here is from genome assembly GCA_017627595.1 of Oribacterium sp. GTDB lineage: Bacteria > Bacillota > Clostridia > Lachnospirales > Lachnospiraceae > Oribacterium. The sequence goes on from JAGAGL010000140.1 coordinate 1,007, forward strand.
CGCCAAAGGAAACCACCAAGGGCTGATAAGTTAAGCTGTCAGCTTTGCCGGTCAGGATTTTGAGTAGACGTTCGGCTGGATAATGCTTTTTATAGAGATAACCTTATATACTTTGAGAAGCTTTCAGCGCCGCAAGATTTTATAACGCTTTACAGAGTAATGACCGTAAGCGTCTGAATGGAGAGTCATTCCTCATGGTTTTTAGTTCTACATTGTTTTTATTCGGTTTCCTGCCACTGACACTGGCAGGTTACTATTTGTGTCTGTTTTTAGATAAAAAGATATTTAAGGACCGTAATATCTTCGGTAATTACTGGCTGCTTTTTATGAGCCTTGTTTTCTTTGCGTGGTCGCAGATCGGCTACGTTTGGATCATAGCTGCAAGCATACTTATAAATTACACAGGTGCCTTGCTCATTCATTCAGGCAGGGAAAAGAATTCGCTGCCTGATTCCGCAGTACAGGTACGAAATCCTAACGGCCTTACGGCAGAGGATTCCGCAGTACAGGTACGAAATCCTAACGGCCTTACGGCAGAGGATTCCGCAGTACAGGCACGAAATCTTAACGGCCTTACGGCAGAGGATTCCGCAGTACAGGCACGAAATTCTAACGGTCTTACGGCAGAGGATTTTGCAGTACATTCACAAAATCATCCTAACGGCCTTACGGTGAACAAGAGGCCGGAGAAGCTGTTTCTTTTCCTTACGGTTGCGGCAAATCTTCTGCTGCTCTTTTATTTTAAATATTTCGATTTTACCATTGCCACTGTCAATCAGATCTTTAAGACAGATTTTTCGCTCAGAAATATAGTTCTTCCTATAGGGATAAGTTTTTTCACCTTTCAGGCAATGTCCTACACCATCGATGTGTATCGGAACAAGGCAGGAGTTCAGAAGAACCCTTTTAAGCTTGCTCTTTATGTAATGCTGTTCCCTCAGCTCATTGCGGGGCCCATCGTGCGCTACACGGATGTGGAGGCGGAGATCGATGAGCGAAGTGTCAGTATCGATGATTTTTCTGACGGCGCAAGAAGGTTCATCATAGGACTTTCAAAGAAAGCCCTGATAGCCAATACCATGGCAGTTACCGTGGACAGCATCTGGGGACAGGGAATAGAGAACAATACTGTTGCCATTGCCTGGCTTGGTGCCATAGCCTATGGGCTGCAGATATATTTTGATTTTTCAGGTTATTCGGATATGGCCATAGGTCTCGGAAGGATGTTTGGATTCCGGTTTCTTGAGAACTTTGATCTTCCATATATTTCAAGGTCCATAACCGAGTTCTGGAGGCGCTGGCATATCTCTCTGTCAAGCTGGTTCAGGGACTATGTGTACATTCCTCTCGGCGGAAACCGTAAGGGGACATTAAAAACCTACAGAAATCTTTTTATCGTATTTCTTCTTACCGGTATATGGCACGGTGCAGCCTGGAACTATATTTTCTGGGGGCTCTGGCACGGAATGTTCATGCTCATAGAGAGGGCATTCAGGAAACCGAAAGGGATTATTGTCGGACATGTTTACACACTTTTTGTGGTACTTATCGGCTGGGTGTTTTTCAGAGCCGGGTCCCTTTCTGAAGGAATGTGGTATCTGAAGACTATGTTTGGAAGGGCACTGGGTAATACTCCGGGATATAGTGTAATGTGGTATCTGGATGGCTGGACGGCATTTGTTCTGGTTGTGGGTATCGTAACATCTTTCGGACTTCATAAAGCTATAGTCGAAAAAATAGAGTCCGTTTATATCAGAGACATTGCTCTGATTTTTCTGCTATTGTTATCGGTGATGCGTATAGTATCAGGAACCTACAATCCGTTTATTTATTTTCAGTTCTGATTTTTCGGGATACCGTTCAGAGATTACGGTATATCTGATTCATCTGTATCTTAAAGGTTTTATAGTTAAGGAAAGGTTTTCCGGTGGAGAATAGAAAACATCTGAAAAAACAGAATATACTATTTGCGGCAGCCTTTCTTCTGGTTCTCTTCATTCCGGTCATTACAACAAACAGGGAGAATGGCGGACTGTCAAAGGATGAGAACCGGTATCTTGCGAGGAGAGCGACCCTTGTGAAGGATGACGGAAGCCTGAACGAAGCATTTGCCTCAGACTTTGAGAACTGGATCAATGACAACATCGGGCTCAGATCCGTGCTGGTCAGGCTCAATGCAGGGCTCCAGTACAGGGTGTTCGGGAATCTTTCTTCTGCGGGAACCGGAAGCTCCGATTTTTATCTGGGGCCCAAGGGCGAGTTCAACTATGCGGAAAAGGAAATGCTTGTCGACTATCAGCACAAGAACCTTTACTCTCAGGAGCAGCTGGATGAGACTGCGGCGGCGTACCAGAAGATAAAGGATACTTTGGGGGCAAGGGGTATAAGGTATATTTACCTGCAGTGTCGCGACAAACACAGCATTTATCCCGAGCAGTTCATGACTTCAGTGAACCAGTATGGTGAGGAATCTCTGGTGGACCAGGTCATGAAGAACCTGAAGGCAAACACCACGGTGGAGGTTATCGACACTACCGGGGTTTTGAAAGAAGGAAAAACAGAGGGAGAGACCTTCGGGCGGTACACTGACCCTTCCCATTGGACGGAGTTTGGAGCATATCTCGCCTACAGGCATCTGATGGAAGAACTGAATCGCGGAGCCGGGAGGGCAGCTTCATACAAAAATGAAAGCATGGAGAATGCCGGAACATTGGTTGATGTTTCCGAGGATATTCAGCAGATAAATACAGGTTCTACTTCCAAGGGTCTTCGTGAGTTAAATACAGGTTCTGTTTCCGGGGATCTTCATGAGTTAAATACAGGTTCTGTTTCCGGGGATCTTCAGGAGAAAAATACAGGTTCTGATCCTGATGGATCAAAGCAGATCAAGGATAATGCCGTAGAGCCGGCGACTAAATACAGAGTGCTGGAACCCGAGGACTATGACATTGAGCCGGTGGATATGGGGACCACTCTTTACGGCGGTATCCATGAGAGAGATGTACAGCCGTGCTACAGGATAAAGCATCCCGGAGCAGTGGAGGATGATCTTCAGATAACTCCACTGGAGGGCACCGGACACAGGATATTCACCTGTGACAAGGCCGGAAATGACGAAGTGGTTCTCATCATAGGAGACTCCTACGTGGAGAACTATATCCTTGATGACATTGCAGAAAGCTTCGGAAAAACCATATTTGTCTGGGGAGATTATTCGGACAGGTTCATGGATTTTGTTGAGCTTTACAAACCCACCATCGTGATTAATGAAAATGCAGAGCGCTGCAGTTATCGTTTTCCGATGATAGTCAGAATGGCTTCTGAAATCACAGCATAATGAAAAGGACTGTCGCACCTGCGATGGTCTTTTTTAGCACAGTGTTCATATTGCTATAGTTTATGAAAACTCGTAAAATGTTAGGGTCAACTGAATTGTCAGTAAAAGCGAAAGGATATAACAATAATGGATCTTTTTGAATATATGGCGGAAAAGAATAAAGAGGACGATGCTCCTCTTGCTTCACGTATGAGACCCCGGACTCTTGATGAGGTGGTGGGGCAGGAACATATCATCGGCCCGGGAAAGCTGCTTTATCGTGCCATAAAGGCAGATAAGCTTGGTTCGATCATATTTTACGGACCGCCGGGAACCGGAAAGACAACATTGGCAAAGGTCATCGCTCATACCACAAGTGCTGATTTTGAGTCTGTCAATGCAACTGTAGCCGGTAAAAAGGACCTGGAGGAAGTGGTGACGAAGGCTAAGCAGAATCAGGGAGGATACGGCAGGAAAACCATACTGTTTGTAGACGAGATACATCGTTTCAACAAAGCCCAGCAGGATTTTCTCCTTCCCTATGTTGAGGACGGCACAGTCACTCTCATAGGCGCCACAACGGAAAATCCTTATTTTGAGGTAAACAGCGCGCTCATATCCCGCTCGAGGATATTTGAGCTTAAACCCCTGTCCCGGGACAATGTTGCGACCCTTATAGACAGGGCACTTTCCGATTCCGTAAAGGGCGTCGGGTCTTTCCATGCCTACATCGACGATGATGCCAGAGAGTTTCTCGCGGATATCGCAAACGGGGATGCGAGAGCTGCTCTTAATGCCATCGAGCTTGCTGTCCTCACCACTGACAGGGAGCCTGACGGCCGTATCCACATCACTCTTCCGGTTGCGGCGGAATGCATACAGAAACGGGCTGTCAGATATGATAAGGACAGCGACAACCATTACGACACCATTTCGGCCTTTATCAAGTCCATGCGTGGCTCTGATCCTGACGCGGCAGTTTATTATCTTGCCCGCATGCTGAAGGCCGGCGAAGACATTAAATTCATTGCGAGACGTATCGTTATCTGCGCTTCCGAGGATGTGGGTAATGCTGACCCTGAGGCATTGGTGGTTGCTACCAATGCTTTTCTGGCTATTGAACGCGTGGGTATGCCGGAAGCACAGATCATTCTCTCCCAGGCCTGTACTTATGTGGCGTCGGCTCCAAAGAACAATGCCTGCTGTATGGCTGTATTTGAGGCAATGGAGGAGGTGGAAAGATCCGGAAATCTTCCCATTCCACCATATCTTCAGGATGCACATTATCATGGAAGCGCAGAACTTGGACGAGGGATCGGCTATAAATACCCCCATGATTTTCCCGGAAACTGGGTGGAGCAGCAGTATCTGCCGGATGCCATAAAGGATGCGGAATTTTATCATTATCCTCATAAACATAAAAGATGATTTCAGATAAAAGTTCAGCCGGCAATGGTTCGCGAAGACCGTGGTCGGCTCTTTTCCCTACCATACGGAATTACTGGAACCACTAATTGACCTTAAAACTCAGAATTCAGAATATAAGTCAATGTAACCTGCTATTCAGTATGACCCAAATCCTGATTACCTAAAATTGAGTCAATGTAACCTGCTATTCAGTATGACCCAAATCCTGATTACCTAAAATTGAGTCAATGTAACCTGCTATTCAGTATGACCCAAATCCTGATTACTTGAAATTGAGTCATTATAACCTGCTATTCAGTATGACCCAAATCCTGATTACCTGAAATTGAGTCATTATAACCTGACATTCAGGATGACTCAAATGCTGGTAACCGGAATATGGGTCAATGTAATGCTTGTTCACTGCGAAAATAAGGCATCCTGGCTGAACTGTTACGATTTTCACTTTTTTTAATAAAGAGTTAAGAGGTTTTGGGTAGAAGTGAAGCTTCTTTAGTGCTATTTTTATTATCACTTGGTCTGGGAGAGGGATTACTCTTTTTTGACCGGGAAACAAGAAAAAGAGGAGAATAACAGTGTGTTTATGGCCTTTTTTGGTCGGGAAACACGGAATGGAGAAACATTATGAAAAAGTTTGTATACACAGCGATGACAGTTTTTGCAGTTCTTTCTCTTGCTGCTTGTCAGGGTGGAAAGAAAGAGGCGGCAGAGACTGCAGCTTCAGTGGTTTCCGGAGAGGCTTCCGGCATAGGAGTTGACGGGGATTCCAGTGTTGCAGGACCTGTTGACGTATCAAACATGAAGGATTTTCAGGCTACAGTACAGAAACTGGACGGCACAAAGCTTACAGTTGAGTATGAGGATGGCACAAGTTTAACATTGGACACATCCGATGCATTTATAAATCCTGCATGGCAGCTTATGCCGGGGGATGAAGTTGATATCTTCTATAACGGAGAGGATGGTGTAGATATCCCTGCCGATGGCACAAAGGTGGCAGAGGTTGTTATGTCGGTTCCTTATGAGTATGTTTCTGAGGACTTTTCTGAAGAGCCTCAGGTTTACGGTGAGATAACAAAGCTTTCTGATGATTCCATCACAATTAAAGAGGATGAGGGTATCAATTCTGACAACGGTCCTCAGGACGGAGTTGAGTATACATTTAAGATTCCTTCATATGCCACAACCATAGGAAAAGCAAAGGTTGGTGATTATGCTCAGGTTCTTTATCTCGGAAAGCTTTCATCTGATGATGCCAGGGCGTACCGCATCTGCACAGAGGACATGATGGAGAAAGAGGATTCTGAGGTTTATGAGATCAAGGGAACCATTGCTCAGTTTGCAGACGGTATCATCTGCCTTAAGACGGATGAGGGTGAGGTTTTCAATTTCACTGTAGACGGTGATGAGAAGCTGGCAAAGGTTGCCGCTGATTCTATCGACAAGAAGGCTAAGATAAGCTATACCGATTCTATCAGAATGAGAGTTTCAACCTGTAACGGAATAAAGTTTGTGAAGTGATAAAAAAGCCGGAGGGCATCCATTTTTAAATGGATGCCCTCCGGCTTTTCCTGATTTATTCACGTAAAGCGGCAATTAGTCGCTGAGGTCGGTATCCAGTGCGATGGTTAATGTATAGTCCGGATATACTTTCCGGATTCTGTCTGATACTTCTTTAAAAATTTCATCTTTATTGTTTGCTTTAAAGCTTAAAACCATATCGAAGGATATGTTTTTTGTTTCTTCGTCAACATAGAATCCATGCATCTGCAGCACATATTCATGTGACATTACGATGTTTCTGCAGGTTTCCATCATGGCGTGAGCATTATCATCCTTCGTGTTAATGGAATAAACGCTGACACCCTCAAGCATCACCTTATGTTTCTTATAAACCTCTCGACGGATATTTCTGGTGAGTCTGTCTATCTCTCCTGCAGTCATGGTATCAGGTATTTCAATGTGTACTGAACCTACGTAGGTATCGGGACCGTAGGCATGAAGCAACAGATCATAGGCTCCGTTTACTTCCGGGAAGCTTGCAATGGTGGCTTTGATGGCTTTTGTAAAAGAGGCATCTGCTCGTTCTCCAAGTATCTGGGAAACCGTATCCTTGAGCATTTCGATACCTGATTTTATGATCACTATGGAGATAAAGGCACCGAGCCAGGCTTCCAGGGAAATGCCTAAAGTCATATATATGGCTGCTGCCACCAGTGTCGATGCAGAAATAATGGAATCAAGGGTTGCATCCGTTCCTGATGCGATAAGGGCATCGGAGTTTACTTTCTCACCAACACTCTTTACATATCTTCCAAGAAGGATCTTAACCACCACTGCAGCCGCAACTATAACAAGTGTGACCGTACTGTAATCGGCTTTCTCAGGAGAAAGGATCTTTTTTACCGATTCCACAAAAGATGTGACGCCGGCATAGAGAACGATGACAGAGATGATGGTTGCACTGAGATATTCAAGTCTTCCGTATCCCAAAGGATGTTTTCTGTCGGGTTTTCTTCCGGCGAGCTTTGTCCCGACTATGGTTATGACCGATGACATGGCATCGGACAGGTTGTTGACCGCATCAAGCACGATGGCGATGGAGTTTGACAGCACACCGACTATCGCTTTAAAGGTGGCGAGGAAAACATTGGCAACTATACCTATGATGCTGGTTCTAACGATGACGCTGTCTCTGCTTTGCTCTGTATTTTCCTGTGACATAAATTCAATCCTCCCTATAAAGGTATATTTTTCTCCGACTATGTCTTACATACCGATGCAGATATATTCGGATCCATATAGCTCTTTTTAAGATATTATATCAAAGTATGTTAACCTAAATAGAAACAATTTCACTGATGTGGCTGTTCTTTGTCTTCATAATATCGCTTAACGAGGCCGGCGCGGTTTTCTGCGCCGACTTTTTCATACAGGCTGTTCATATACCTGTAAAGCATCCTTTCTGAAATTCCCAGCATTGTGGAAATGGTCTTCATGCTCTCATCGGACTCCAGCAGCTGTTGCATAACGTCTCGCTCCCTTGGTGTAAGGTTATGAATATCGCAAAAAGCTTCAAAGGGATCTTCGGCTTTGACATCATCATTTAATGCCGGATTTTTATCGGATTTATTTTGTCCGTCCAGATACAGCAAAAGAAACATACACATTATTATACTGCCGGATATGAGCCTCTCGAGCAGTCCTCCCCTTTGAACCTGAAAAAAAGCTATCCCTATAAGTCCTTCGAACAGGCTGAGTGTCCTTCCGAGACATGCCCACATTTCCGGATGTGACGTTCTTGGCGCAAGAAACCAGAATGCAAGATTGAGATATCCTGTGTATACTCCGGCAAGAAAATAGAATACAGCAAGGCTAAGACCGATATTTCCCGCATTGTACACTCCCATAGCAAAAAAAGCATAACAGCACAAAACTGCGATATGCATGTGCCTGTGTTTTTTGTGATCCGCAAACGCACCTGTGAAAAAATATCCGGGGATCGCACAGAGCCTCTGCCATCCATACATATTCACACCATCGGCAATCTGCCCGGCGCTCCATGATTGCTCCATGTAAACTCCAAGGAGCATTGTCAGAAAAAACACTGAAAGAACCCGAAAAATATCCATGGACAAAGATCTTTTGTAGTCTTCCGTTTCCTCAGAATACGGAAGAGGATTCTGAAGGATATAATCCTTTGGATTTGTGATGACAAAGTATGATATGAATCCGGTAAGAAGCGCCAGCAGTATCACATTGAAGAGTCTGTCATGAAGGACAGGTGTCATAAGAAACTGCAGGATATATGGGACTGAAGCGCAGACACTCATGATCATTCCAGCATGTATGTTCATATGTAATTCCATAGCCACAAAATAATATACAGCACCTCCGAGGCACCCCAGTGACAAAGAAGCAATATTTATCAGAACAAAAGCCGGTAATATATTTACGGGGAAAAGAAGTCCGAGGATGGCACCGGCAAAGAGAATATTTGTCATAATGAGAAAAAACTGTCTTTCTTTTTCTCCACTGATCATCATTCTGGAAGCACCAAAAAGAATGAAGCCACCGCTCAGAAGAATGTAAGTAAAATAATGCCCTATGGACAACACTCCGTTCACAGTGCCTTCCAGATATGAAAATAATTGAAATCCAAACATATATAAAGAAAAGATTAGGGCATATAATACTGTACTGCATTTCCTGACAGAATTCTGTAACATATTATCTCCGTTGTGTTTATATTTTTCTGATCCCGGGGTAATCGCCGTGAAGTCGCATTTTACCTTGCTTTTTCCGCGTTGCCGCATCGTTCATACGCTATGTCATAAATATGAACCTGACCATGAAGCTATGACATAAATATGAACCTAGTATAGCGTAAAATATATAACTGTAACATATATTCAATCCATGGTATAATGTATTTATCCGGGAGGAAATACATTATCATGGCTAGAAAAACTAATTCGCTTCAACTCTTTGAAGGTGATGAAGAATACCTTCGCTCA
>JAGAGL010000141.1:0-3166 GCA_017627595.1 Oribacterium sp.
CGTTGTCATTTCGTATCCTGCAGCAGGTGCTCGGTTTGTATTGAAGTATATCGTCAGGTATAGATGATTTTCTTCCCATATTTGCCTCTAAAATACATATGTACATTTTAATGGTTTACATATGTACATTTTAACAGGGAAAATCGGAAAAATCAACTACAAATTTACAACAATTAGGGGCTAAATGCTGCATGTAACGCTATTTACAGTATATTTTCACGCGCAGAGACAAGGATAATGTGCATTTTTCGTCAAATTCATATGTACAGAAATCCTAATGATTGTGACTAATAAAAATTTGCTATAGTTTGTTCCTTTAGCACCATTTAATCAGTTACATCCTGAAATCTATTGAACGATACCTTATGACATTCATCATGTTCTTGAACAGGCTTTGGAATCCCAATATGTCCTGATTCAGAGCCTGTGACAAGTATCCATTCGCAGAGGAAACCCCAAGTGACATCTTAGCCGGAGTAATGTATTCCTTATACTTTTCAGAAACAGTATCAAGCGATGAACTGTCAGAATAGTCAAGTTTCGAGAACATATCCCTAATCTTACTTATAAGATCCTCATTAGTTGCAGACTGAATAGTCCCTACATCGCCGCTATTTAGTTTCGAGTTACTATTGAAACTATGTATACGATCAAGGATCTCTTTAGGGATAGGCTGTGCTTTTCCATAATATTTGGACACATCACTTCCCGATATATCAATGGTGCCTGCTCTTTCAAGCATATCCTTTTCATGTCTTATTAGTGCATCGTTGTATTCCTTCATCGCTTTATTTACTACCGCCGCCTGTTTTTCAGTAAGATTCTCGCTGGCATACGCCCTGACACCACCTGCCGCAATCTCCATTTCTGCATAGTTTCTGTAATCTATGCTCGAATTCTTACCAATTCCGCATCCAATTCCATCTACCGCAGCCTTCATGACAGCGCGGCATTCTTCAAGTTCCTCTCTGGTAAATGTTGCTCCTCCAACTGTAAAGTTTCCGTTATCATCAGATAAAAGCGGCATATCTTTCCTAAAGAACGCATCCAGCGAATAATTACAATATGCACCTTTCCCGGCAGTAAGACCACTTACACCGGTGCCTTCAAGCGAAGCACTTTCTCTATATGTTCCATTCTTTTTTGATTCCTCGATCAGATCTATAGCAGTCGCCTTTTTCTCTTCCCAGTTTTCCCTGATCTTATTCTGATCAGCCTTATAGGAATTGTTTAAATTGTAAACCTTCTGCGGTATGATCTCTGTGGTGTTAAGTGTAGTTAAATCAATTGCCATACATTTGCCCTCCTTTGACTTTTGTTCTGAAATCCATTTCATACACATGCATCTACAAAACTTCCAACATCAACATCTACTACCTCCACATCCGGAATACAGTCAATTACACAAGAAAACGATTCCGATGAACCCGACGACTGTCCTATATTACCGGAGAATACCTGTTTTTTCTCCTGCTCCAATCTATCAAAAAGTGCCTTCAGATATTTAAGATCTGCACGTGTGATCTGACGCTCCTCATCATTCCGGTGTTTTCGTTTCAGCTCTTCTATTTCTTCCTCTATCATATCTCCGCTTGCACAGGATATCATATCCTGCAGCTCTGACATCACATCTTCCGCCAGCTCTTCTTCAAGTTCCTCTATCTCCTCCATCATCTGTTTCATCATTTCCTCTGAGATCTCCTCACTATCTTCAAGACCAGCCTTTAATTCATTTTTTCCGTATATCTCCTCTTCCTCACCAGGAGCCCCCATCACACTGCTTTCATTTTCAGCGGCTTCCTCTTCTTCCAGATGCCTGACCTTACGCTTTGCGATTCTTTCCATAGCTGCGGCATGTATGATAGCGGCAGCTATCTCACTGTCACCATATTCACCACTGCGCAGTTTCTTATATAGCCATGAAAGCTTTGCCTGTGCTTTTGCCACCAGCGGACGCGCAGCATCAGATGTCTTCGCCTGCATGATCTGCTTTGACATCTGCTTGAAATTGTATGGTAACCGTTTCTTCAGTTTTCCTGCCGAGGACTTGTTTTGACTCTTCCTTACATGAACTTTTAATTCTCCGGGAACTTCCTGAAAAGAGACTCCTGCGATTCCATTCATAAGCACCTCTTTTCCACCGGCCTCCGTGCCGGAATTCCTTATATACCTTATATAGTGGGTATCGGTTACCGGAACGCCACAATGAACCATGTTTGCGTGAACCGCACTTATTTTGCTGTGAACGGCAAAAAGACGCTCCGATTATACACAGAACGCCTTACCTGATACTATTCCATCTTTGAGAAATCACTTAGATCCAACCATCAAAACGAGAGCCACCGAAGCCGTAATTTCCAAAATAGGATCCATACCTGCCGTAAAGTCCGGTACTTCCCAATGACATCTGACGGCTCTGCTGTTCCGCAGCTGAGCTGAGTCTCTGTGCAGAGGATCCTATGATTCTTGCAAAGGAGCCGTTTGTACCAAGCATTGATTTCACTTTATCAAAACCAGCATTTTTAAACTCTTCCTCATTTATGGACATTCTGCCATCTTTTCCTACAGAAATGCCTATTCCGCTGAGGCTTTTGGTCATTACTCCGGTCATCCTGGTCATGCTTCCTGTCGCACTGCTCACAGCCGCATTCGTGGTCTTGTTTACCGCATCCAATGTTTCATTATAATTCGTCACGAAATCACCGGCTGCCTTATATGCTGCATCTGCATCATATTTTCCTCACTGGCAAAAAGACCCTCCTTGCCTGTATCTGTCAGTTTCTTGGCTGCTGCAGATAAATCGGTGCTCTCCTTAGAAACATTTGACAGACCACTCTGCTGTGTGTAGGTATTGTAATTATACTTATTGACAGCTGAGTTCTTCTGTGTGGAAACAGTCTGATTATTCCTTCCGTAATAGGATTTGAGCGCCTTAGCGTATGACCCGGATCTCACACTTGAAAGCTGTGAAAGATTGCTATAAAGAGAACTGCCCGACCCGTACCCAAACAGACTGCCATAATTAAAACTGTTAAACCTGATCATCCCTTTCACCTCCTTCCATACAGGTATCTACTGTGATTATCGTAAGTTTTTTTAATGAATCAAGTGTCTTTACGCGAACCGCATCTATTATGTTGTAAACCGCACTTAAGCGCCCATCAGC
>JAGAGL010000016.1:0-2819 GCA_017627595.1 Oribacterium sp.
GCCGCTTCCTGACTGCGCTTTGCAAGGTTCCCAACCTCATCCGCCACAACCGCAAAGCCTTTTCCTGCCTGACCGGCTCTGGCAGCCTCTATGGCTGCATTAAGTGAAAGAATGTTGGTCTGGAATGCGATATTGTCAATGATGCTGATGACATCCTGAATCTTATTGGAGGCTTCCTCTATAGAATCCATGGATGCTGTAAGCTTGCTCATCTCTTCGTTACTTACAGCAATGGCTTCCTTGGTGCGGAGTGCTATGCTGCTGGCGTTTTCTGCATTGGCCGCATTATGTTTAACCTCTTCACTTACATCATTAATGGTGCTGCTAAGCTCCTGAACAGAGCCCGCCTGCTCGGTAGCGCCCTGTGCCAATGCCTGTGATCCGTCTGAGATCTGAGTTGAATTCACTGCCACCCTCTCAGCAGATTCACTTATATCCTTAAGAGTATTCCCCAGGGTATCCTGAATGGAGTTAATGGAAATCAGGGCATTTTTCATGTCCCCAACATACTTTTCCGGACATGAGCTGTTTGCAGTAAAGTCTCCTTCTGCCATTCCGCCGAGAACCGCACCCACATCCGTAATTATGGCCTTCAGGTTATCAGACATTGAAAGGAAGGTCTCCGCCAGCTTTCCGAATTCATTGTTTGGATAATCGTAATCATTCCGGGAGTCAGAAAGCCGGAATTCTCCCACATCCTCCGCAGTTTTCATAAGCGGCTTTATAGGCGCAAGGGAAGAACGGACAACTGTCAAAGCAACAAATCCGAGAACTATGATGCCCACTAAACCTATCACTACGATTATCAGTATAGATGTATAAACCGGGCCATATACTTCCGAGTTATGAACTATATTTGTAAGAACCCAATGAAGATCCGATCCCTCCAGCTGCACCGGAGCAAATACTGCAATGGCTGATACTCCGTCAATCTTATCCTGGACATGGGGCTTTATTACTGTTTCTCCACCTATAACACGCTTGACTGTTGCTTCATCAAAATCCACAACCTGTCCAACCATTTCAGGTAACTTGGAATGAACAATGTATGTATTATTCTCATCTGTCACAGTCATATAGGAAGTCTTGTAATCGCCGTTTGTATATTCAAGATCCTTTAACGTGTCCGCAAGCATATCGCAATTTGCGACACCGATGAATCTGCCGTTTTCAACAATTGGAGTACTTAAGGTTATGAGCCAGACTACAGTTCCGTCTGACAGCTCATATTCATACGGATCCGTAAGATGCGTACTGAGGCTTGCCTTGGTAGGTGCATAGTAATCCGCCCCGCCATAGGAATCGTAATCATAAAGGATATCCGTTGCCGTTCCGGTTCCGCTTTTATATACGTAATACGACAATCCTTTATCTGTACCACTGAAAAAAGCATTAGGCTCAAAGGCAAAATAGGCGGAGAAAATCCTGCCGGATTCCACAGCTCTTGTCAGTGCCCCTACTATTGCTGCTTCTCCGTCTTCTCTTCCCAGCTTCCTGTAATTCATTACGCCGTCCCCAAGGGCATCGGCATACATCTTCATACCATCCATATATTTCTGGATAGTAAGAACATTTTCCTTTGCAACATTGCTGATCTGTTTCTGTGCAAGCTCATTGATGGATCTCGTAGTTAAGATACCAAAAGCTATGCAAATGATCACAATTACGACAAGAACCGCACCGACAACGACGGTGGGTATGCGGACAGCAAGGCTCACAAATTTACCATTGCCGTTCTCTGTCTTTCTCTTTCCTGATTTACTCATACTGCCTCCTGCCTGGTATGAATTTTTGCATTTCTGCTAAGATTTTTACACTGTCTATTTCTCATATCGGCAGTATTTAGTTTTTATTAAGTTTATATGGAGAATTTATATTTTGATTACAATTTTAATAAAAATACGCCGGAGCCGGCGGGTATCTATTAAAACCGGGGTGCGTCGTCGGACGAAGCTGAAAAAAGCCCCCTTAGTTGTTCTAAGGCGGCTATTTTCTGAACTTTAAGTTTTAAAATAAATACTCTCCGGCTATATATACATTACATTAAAACAGATTTTACAGATGAGATGTTTTTGAAACTGTGAGGTTGTCTCCCGGGTTCCAAAGGACGATGTGTCCTTCTTTGAGGGACTTTTGGACGTCGATGGTTCGCTGGTTTGAGGAGCCTTTGTAGAGAAGGGTGATGTCCTTCAGGTCCTGCTTGAATTCGCCGTCTACCAGAACATCGGTTCTTTCAAGGATTTCTCTGGTTTCGGGAACCTGTGACCACATGCGGCCAAGCATATCTTCATCAAAGAGATATCCCGAGAATATCCAGAGGTCCTTTTCCGGATATCTTTCCTTATATCTTTTCACGAGGGATACAAGTCCTTTTTGGTTCTGAGGCTCAAAGGGTTCTCCGCCTAAAAGCGTAAGACCCTGATAAGCTTCATCAGATAATTCATCCAGAATGCTGTCCTCAACTTTTTTAGTGAATTCTTTTCCATAATCGAAGGACCAGGCAATCCGGTTAAAACACCCCGGACATGCATGAGTACAGCCTGAAACAAAAAGACTTAGTCTAACACCCGGTCCGTTTGCTATATCAAAATGCTTTATCTCCGCGTAATTCATATTGATACCCATTCCGCCGCCTTTGGTCGGCGGCACAAATAGTGATGAAAAGTATTTTTCACACTAAGATTCCTCAGCCGGTTTCTTTTTGAAGACTCCGAATATGGTACAGAGGATGACGCTAAGCTCGTACAGAAGGATCATAGGCAGGGCCACCATTATCTGGGATACTATATCCGGCGGTGTAACGATAGCTGCCATGATAA
>JAGAGL010000017.1:0-3292 GCA_017627595.1 Oribacterium sp.
AATTGGATAGCCAGTATCTCTTTGAACTGTTTTAGGTAAGTTATGCATACCGTCAGCTATCTTAATTGCAATCTCTTTAAGATTTTTATACTCCACCCCATCCGGGCAGAGTTCTTTTATCAATTCATCCAGCTTACTCATTTACTCTGTCCTCCGGCTTGGATCAGCTCTGGTTCCGTCTCTTCAAGAATATCGCCCAACACTTTATAATCCAGATACTGGACTCCGTATTTACCTTCATGGATCTTCTCCGCAAGTTTGCTGTTATAATACATATTCATTGCGGATTGGTAATCAACACCATGTTTTTCCGAAAGATACCCGATGATACGCTCTTCCAGCTTTTCCTGATATATATCTTCCAAGACTTTTCCATCCATACGCTATACCTCTTTCACCGACTGATACTTAAGCAGCGCATCAATCGAAGCCTGACTGATAAATGCGATCTGATCGTATCCCGGATATACCTTGATCTCACGGATTGCCCTTTCCTTATCCCAGATACCGGTATGGTACAGGTCAACAACCCGGAATACCTTATCGTTAGCAACTTTGCCCTTTATGATGTCATATAATTGATAATCGGTCTTACCATCCCTGCAATCACATACAAAATCAATCCACTCCATCAGATCCTCCGGGAATGTTTTTACCTTAAATGCAGATTCATCCTCAGACATCTCATAGACATTCACATATGCCTTATCTTTATGATACAGATCCGCCTTTCTCCTGGCCCAGCGTTCTGCCTGTTCGCGATTGGTGGTCACATAGAACCCTTTTCCAAAATCAAGAGGTCTGTATGAGTGCAGCACATCCGGCTTTTCTACGATCTGATCCGATCCATGATAAACGATCATACCGCACCTCCTTTGACGCCGATGAATTCCTCGATATCATCTACAACAAAATCTGTTCCCTGTGTATGAAGGACATCATAATGCGGCACAAGATAATTTCCTATGCAATTCTGCTGTGACATTCTATGGTATACCATCGCAGGAGACTGTCCCCATTTTCTTGCACAGGCATGAATCATATATATAACAAATTCCATTACTTCTTTACTCATGCGTCTCCTCCTTCGATCTCTGCTATGATCTTATCTATCTCATCGCGCAAAACCTGTTCCCTTGCTACGATCTCTTTGATCTCAGCATTCAGCTTCACGATATCGATCTTTTCTCTGGTGTCCTCAGCCTCAACATAAGAGCTGACCGACAGATTATAATCCTGCTCCTTAACCTCATCGTAAGATGCCAGATGACACAGATATTCGATATCCTCCCTGCCGGTAAAAGCATCTACAATATGGTCAATATTCTCCGGAGTCAGCTTGTTATTGTTGGTCACCTTTACACATTCATTACTTGCATCTATGAAAAGGATCTTGTTATCAGCCTTGCCCTTCTTCATAACCATGATGCAAGTGGCAATAGATGTACCGAAAAACAGGTTGCTCGGAAGCTGGATCACACAGTCCACATAGTTGTTATCAACGAGATATTTCCTGATCTTCTGTTCTGCTCCGCCTCGGTACATGATTCCCGGGAAACATACGATAGCCGCTACTCCGTTCGGTGCCAGCCAGGACAGGGAATGCATGATAAACGCAAGATCCGCTTTACTCTTTGGCGCAAGAACACCTGCCGGAGCAAATCTCGGATCATTGATCAGAAGCGGATTCTCATCTCCCGCCCACTTGATAGAATATGGAGGATTGGAAACGATCAGCTCAAAAGGTTCATCATCCCAATGCTGAGGATTGGTTAACGTATCTTCGCATTCGATATCAAATTTATCGAAACCGATATCATGCAGGAACATATTGATACGACACAGGTTATATGTGGTAATGTTGATCTCCTGTCCGAAGAATCCTATCTCCACAGCATCCTTGCCAAGTATCTTTTCTGCCTTCAGAAGCAGCGAACCGGAACCGCAGGCAGGGTCATATACCTTGTTGATCTTCTTTTTTCCTACCGTTCCCAGGCGTGTAAGCAGTTCCGACACATCTGCAGGAGTGAAGAATTCCCCTCCGGATTTACCGGCATTTGACGCATACATGGTCATCAGATATTCATACGCATCACCAAATGCATCTATATCATGATCCTTGACCGAGCCAAGATTCATAGCTGCCACACCATCAAGAAGCTTTGAGAGCCTCTCATTACGCTTGGCAACCGTACTTCCCAGCTTATTGCTGTTTACATCGAAATCATCGAACAGACCGGCAAAACTGTTTTCTGATTCACTTCCCTTTGCCGAATCCTCAATATTTCGGAATACCCGTTCCAACGTTTCATTTAAGTTCTCATCATTCGCCGCGCGTTTCTGTACGTTGCAGAACAGTTCACTCGGCAGGATAAAGAAGCCTTTTTCAGATACCAGACCATCTCTGGCTTCCTCTGCATCCTGATCCGGCATATCAGCATAGCTGAATCCCGTGTTGCCGGCACTTTCTTCACCACTATCAATATATGCTGAAAGATTTTCGGAGATGTAACGGTAGAACATGGTGCCCAGAACATAGTTCTTGAAATCCCATCCGTCTACCGCTCCGCGAAGCTCATCTGCGATCGCCCATATGGCACGGTGAACCTCGTCTCTTTCCTTCTCTTTCTTGCTGTCTACAGCCATTTTCCGCCCTCCGTATCGGCTTATTTTTCGTGTTATAACCTATAAATGCGTATAATAACCCACGTTACCTTTAAGGATACCATAAAGTGCCGTTATTTACCACAAAAACCTTTAAATCATGCCATCCTTGAACTTTTAAAATCTTTCAAAAACCACAAAATAATGTAGTCAGACCAATCAGTCAATTCCATATCTTGACAGATTTTAAAATGTATCGTACAATTATTTTGCACGAACGGAAGGAGGACGCATATGGGCAACCAATACTTTAGTACGAGGGTTAAAGAATTAAGGGAGAAGGCGAATCTAAGCATGGATCAGCTGGCTACTCAGCTCGGTGTCACCAAGAGCCGTGTAAATATGTGGGAGAACAACGGTACAGTTCCCCGCATGAACGTTTTGGTAGATCTGGCTAAATACTTTAATGTAACTACGGACTATTTGCTTGGTAACGATGTTACTGACAATATCTCTCTTGAGAATTCAAAGCTGAGTTCTCTCCAGAGGAATCTCGGCAAACTTAATGAAGATGATCTTGAAAAAGCCGAAGGAATGCTGAAAGCAGTTTTTAAAGATATCTTTAACGACGAGGACGATGAAGATGATATATGACCAGAAAGCATATAAGTCTGTAAATTACAAAAAA
>JAGAGL010000142.1:0-31635 GCA_017627595.1 Oribacterium sp.
AAACTACGATCTAAAGAAGATAGCTTAGCAACAACAAAATCTTCCTTGCTCGCAAAAATGAAAGCAAATCCAAAACCCAAATCTTACCAACGGTACTCAAAAATGACTCCCTCACCTCGCACATGAGAAGTCATAAATAATTGTAACCATTTAAGGCCTTGAGATAAAGCCTTTATTGAATTTACCCATTTTTTAGGAGCGAACATATGTTACACCAAATATCCAGTGAATGCACTTTCCTATAAAGCAAAAAAAGAACATCTTTCAATGTTCCTTTTTGCACCGCCCCGTAAATTCACTTACTTTGCGTAAGATCCTCTACCAAACTAGCGGTTATTTTTTATAACACAATGTTTAAGGGCTAACCGTCTACCGGTAGCACTTCTTTTCAATTAATATTTTAACATCGTCCCATTAGCCAGTCAATACGACAGCCAGATCACTTCTTCATTTCCATTCCGGCCTTCAGGAATCTGAACATGCGGATCGCGCCTTTGTAGTAGAGGTCTTCTGCATTATCAAGGGCATCCTTAAGGGGCATGGGACCGTCTACGGTTGTCATGATGGAGCTGATTCCGTGGGCGTAAATCTTGTCATAGTCGCGGCCGAGGCTTCCGCAAAGAGCTGCTACGGGAACGCCGTGCTTCTTTGATCTGTCGCCGATTCCCTGCATTACCTTTCCGAAGCAGGACTGCCAGTCTGTACGGCCTTCTCCGGTAACTACAACATCAACTCCTTCGAGACGACCCTCGAAGTCGATGAGGTCAAGTACTGTTTCGATTCCTGACTTCATCTCTGCATCAAGCAAAACCTTAAGTGCTGCGCCCAGTCCGCCGGCTGCACCGGAACCCTGGATGGTATCAACATCGATTCCGAATTCCTTCTTGATTACATCGCGGTAGTTCTGCATTCCCTTTTCAAGCTCATCAAGTATTTCAGGTGTGCCGCCCTTCTGCTTTCCGAAGGTATAGGTTGCGCCGTCAGATCCGCAAAGAGGATTTGTAACATCACACATAACGGTGAAATGTGCATCATTAACCTTAGGGTCAAGGCCGCTAATGTCTATATGATCTAACTTTATGAGGTCACTTCCTTTTCCCTCAAGTACGTTACCGTCCTTATCGAAGAATCTGACTCCGAGGGCTGAAGCAAAGCCCATTCCACCGTCATTTGTAGCTGATCCGCCGATTGCGATGGCTATCTCCTTGTAGCCTGCATCGAGAGCAGCCTTGAGAAGCTCACCGGTTCCGTAGGTTGTGGTGTTTAAAGGATTTCTCTTCTCTTCCGGAACCATGGGAAGTCCTGATGCTGCTGCCATTTCAAGGATAGCTTCCGTATCGGAAAGTCTTCCGTAGAAGCCGTGTTCAATCTCCATCAATGGGCCGTGGACGTCAACATTAACTATCTCTCCGTTACGGGCTTTAACCACGGCTTCAGTGGTGCCTTCTCCGCCGTCTGCAACGGGAACGCCACTTGTCTCGCAGTCTCCGAAAACCTCGTGAGCCGCCTTTGTGAGAAGCTCTATGGTCCGGTCACTTGAAAGAGTTCCCTTGAATGAGTCTGATGCAAAAAGTAATTTCATTGGTTCTGTCCTCCTGTATGGATCAATCAAATTTAAATAGATTCAATCCGGTATCTGTTATTCTGTCTTTTTCTCTTCCCACATGACCTTCTATAACCGTGATAAAAAGCTCTGCGGTTCCGCTGATACGTACTTCCTTAAGGTGACCGCCGTAGGCATGTCCCTGTGAATCCGCAGCTGTAATATGTACATGAAGATAAGGTTTACCATCCATTTCGGTAACGCTTCCGACTATGGAAGTAAGCTCCAGCGGAATGTCCAGCCTTGTTTCATTAAATTCCTGCCTGCCCACATCATAGAGTCCCATGACCAAATGGTCCGCAGCACCTAAGCCTTCTATGGAAGCCAGTAATATCTTTTCTTTTTCACACAGCTCCATAATGGATGACATTACCTCTTCTCCACGGTCAATCCTGAGAACTATCCTGCTTCCGAATTTTCTGTAGTCCATATTTAATCTGCCACTCAAAATGTGTGTAAATATACTCACATCGAGAAATTGAAGTCCTCACGGATACTTCTTACTGCTTCAACGTGTATGTTTTGGCGATTGCAAGCAATACGCTACTTACAAGTTCTTGTACACTCCACAGTCGTAAATTCCTGCGATAGCCCGCAGTACATACTTACGTTTGCTTGATTATGCAACTTCGTAAGCTATAGCATCTCTAAGATTAAGACTTGCATTGAAATCCCTATCCTCAATATAGCCACATGAACAACGATATATTCTGTCAGAAAGTTTTAAATCTTTCTTGATAGCACCGCAGCAGTGGCATATCTTAGATGACGGATACCATCTGTCTACAATTCTTAATTCAATGCCGTTATCATCACATTTAGTCTTTAGCTTAGCTCTAAATTCATAGAACTTTTGTGATGCAACAGCTTTTGAAAGATGAATGTTCTTCATCATTCCCGACACATTCAAGTCCTCAATAGTTATATAAGAAGGTTTGGTTTTCACTATCTCAGCTATTGTTTTATTGATGTAATCAGTACGGATATTGTTTATCCTGTGATGAAGCTTCTGTACTTTAAGCTTTTGTTTTTGTATATTTTTCTGAGTGGACTCTCCTTTCTTTAAATTTTCATACTTGCGCGATAGGCACCTTTGTTTTTTACGCAGTTGTTTTTCAATTTTCCTTAATCTTGCCGACTTATTGATATTCTTGTATGTTTTGCCATTTGAAACAATCGCCAAGTCTTTCAAGCCTAAGTCGATTCCTATGCCGTCATTACTACTATTGGCAATCCTGACATCAGGTATTTCAACAAGGACTGATACATAATATCTGCCTGCTTTGATAGATACTGTACCGCTTTTGATTTTCCATCCGTCTTTAGTTGTGGGTATATAGCCTTTTTCTTTAAGGCGCACCCAACCTAAAGTTGGAATGTTTAGTCTATGTCTCTCGCATCTGCAATCCTTTGGATTATTCTTTACGAAATACATCTTCACATCGGATTTGCCTTTTTTCTTGAATTTAGGAAAAGCACTCTGATGTTTGAAAAATCTTGTAAATGCAGTACATCCATCTTCAATAGACTTCTTTACAGCTTTTGAATATACTTCTTTAATCCATGTTTTATCAGGATTATTCGGAATATATTCATTATTAAGCCATACACTAAAACTCTTGCCCGTCATAAACTTTTCGCCTTTATCATATAAGCTTTTGTTATGAACAAGATAGAAGTTGTAGATGTATCTGCAAGTACCAATCGTCTTGTTAATCCTGATTTTCTGCTCGACTGTCGGATTTATTTCCGTCTTGAAGCTCTTTAGCAATTTCCTCATCCCCTTCTATTTGTTTTTTATACTTACGTAGTCCATACAACCTACAAGAGAATACATGAAGGATTGAAACAATATCATGCACGAGTTCTTCTTGTGGTGATAGTTCTTCATTGTTCACTACCACTATGGTTGTATTGAACTTCATACAGAATTTTTCAAACCAATCATAGCCAAATCTGATAAATCTATCCTTATGTGTAACCATGATAGTTTTGATTTTTTGTTCCATTACTTCTTCTAATAACTGATTCCATTTTTTACGGTTGTAATTTAGCCCACTTCCATAATCTTCAATACATTGGTCTACAATAATTCCTTTAGCATTACAGAACTGTCGTAAAAATGATACTTGATTCTGTAAATCATCCCTTTGATTTCTTGTAGACACTCTGGCATAAATAACAGTTTGGCGATTATCGTCCTCTGTATTTATACCCTTAAACTGAAGATATTGGTTATAAGTGTAATAACGCCTATCAGTTGGAGTACGATTTGCTTTTAGAGTACCTTCCCTGTCCCAACGTTGTAACGTTTTGACGGAAACTCCTAATAATTCAGCAAAATCTTTTGGCTTGTAATTAGTAATATTAGAAGTGTTCATAATAATACCCTCCATGAGTATATTTAAACACATTTAATCACTAATATCAATGTTTCAAATTACTTAGAGACTTCTCCTAACTGAAATCTGATCACCGACAATGATTTTTAGTTGTTAGATAATATTTTCATATATGGAGAAAGAGACCGCAAGTACCTCTCACGATCTCAACTCCGATGTATCATTTTCTATAGACCAATATAGATAATACCTTAATCGCTTATAAGTCCCACGATCAACGCAGGACTTATAGGCAGGATACCGGATTTCCGGAGAAAGACGGTATCCTTTTATATGAAATTGGGATAAAGGAGATCACTTCTCAACGATTGAAGTTCCTGACATGCGCTCATAGTATCTTACGATGTCGTCATGATCGCAGGCACCCTCATCATGGTTCATGAGTTCCTGCATTACTTCCATCATCTGAGCTGTCATAGGAACCGGCATGTTGATTGCATGAGCTGCGTTTAAAGCATTGGTCAGATCCTTGATATGAAGGTTGATACGGAAGCCAGGCTCATAGTTTCCGGAAAGCATCATAGGAGCCTTTGCATCCATAACTGTTGAACCTGCGAGACCGCCGCGGATTGCCTGATATACAAGCTGTGGATCTGTGCCGGCTTTCTTTGCAAATGTCAATGCCTCTGCAACGATACCAATGTTTGCGGCAACGATCATCTGGTTTGCAAGCTTTGCAACATTTCCTGAACCGATAGGTCCGACATAAACAACTGATGCTGCCATAGCCTTGAGTACTGGGAGATACTTGTCAAATGTCTCCTTATTTCCGCCTGCCATAACCGAAAGTGTTCCGTCGATGGCCTTTGGTTCTCCGCCTGAAACGGGGCAGTCAAGAAGCTCTATACCGCTCTTTGCAAGCTCTGCTGAAATCTTCTGTGACTCAACCGGATCGATGGAAGACATATCGAGAACTGTGATTCCGCTCTTTCCGCCTTCAACGATTCCGCCTTCACCAAGTGCAACCTCACGCACCTGTGGGCTGTTGGGAAGCATTGTGATGATAACTTCGCATCCCTGCTTAACGATATCTGCGGCATTCTTTGCGCCTGCAGCACCAAGTGCAACAAATTCATCTATAACAGCCTGCTTATGTGTTGTAACAACAACCTCGTATCCTGCCTTAACAAGATTCTTAGCCATCGGCTTACCCATGATTCCGAGTCCGACAAATCCGATCTTCATATAAAACTCCTTTTCCGGCATAGTGGTTCAATGCCTAAAAATAATATTTACGATAGCCAAACTACTGCAAAACCCGTTTTAAGTTATATAAAATCCCTGCCTCGGGGGAATTAATCCCCTGCACGGTTTCTATCTTATTAGAATTAAAATTTATAAACAATCTGCAATTAGCACAAAGGAAAGCTTAGTAAATATACTAAATGTTAATCAGTGCCGGCAGCGTTTCCATATGTTTTATTATGATTCATTTCGATTCAGATGTTTGCATCGAATCAGCTGTTACAAAAATATCATTCCATTTCTTTATACAGTTTTTATATTTAAAAAGAGTCATCGATCAACGTGTCCCGGTCGGGAGAAGCATGTCAAATCGACGACTCTCTGAGATTATTGGTATTTTTAAAGTAATCCGTATTTCCTAAGCTTTCTCCAAAGAGTTGTTTTACTGATACCTAGCTCCGCGGCTGTTTTTTCACGATTTCCCATGTTGTCGCTAAGAGATTTTATCAGTCTGTTTTTCTCCAGATCCCCGACTGTTATGGTCCGGTTTTTGGATGTCGCTTCCTTCTGACCGTCACTGAAACCTGAAGGGGTATCCTCTGCTTCCATCATATTTTCAGAGCTTAACCTGAAGGGCGTATCCTCCTCGGAACTGATACCCCGATTAAAATCCGGAACCGCTCTCGGACCGTAATCCGTATCTGAGATTATTCCGGGCTCAGCATTAGCCTTAGTGCCGACGTCTCCGCCATAGAGCTCTTCATAGAGTTCACACACATCGGTAACCTTCAGGCTTCTGTGATCCGAGGTTATCACCAGTCTTTCGATAAAGCTTTCAAGCTGTATCCTGCCTCCGGGCCAGTAAAAGCTCTGAAGTTTTTTCTCGGCATCCTTTGTCATAACATGATACATTCCGTAGCGTTCTGTGCAGTTCTGCATGTAAATATTGGAAAGATACGGAATATCCTCGGAGGTTTCCATAAGTGTGGGTATCCTTATGGCAAATGCCGAAAGTCTGGCGTAAAGTTCCGGTATCAGGTAGGCTTTCGGGTTCCTGGTTTTCGCTATCAGAATGACATTCCTGAACATAAGTATCTCCAGAAGCTTCTTCTGGGAACGAACATCCATGTATTGGAAATTGTCTATGACGAGAGTGCCCCGGAGGGAATCATTAACCCTGCCCTGACGACCGTAAAGATCATCATAGGAAGATTGGCCTTTTATGCACTCGTAGCTTACAAGCTTTTCCTGGGAATGCTTTGAATGGTTATGCATGGCGTTCACAAAGGCCTTGTGGAGATTTCCTATAGGCTCAAGAATAAGCTTCGGGCAGTCGGTTTTTGACAGCTTTTCTGCCAGGTCCACGGCCGCCTGCATTTTTTCGCTTTTATAGGGGAAGTTCACAAACTGCTCTTTTCGTTTACCGGAGGATTTCCCTTTTTCAAGGACGGCATGGGCCGGTATGTCGCTGTTTTCAAAGGTGTCTGCAAGAAGGAATGCTTCTTTGATGGCATTCTTCATGGCATCCTCGGTGTTGGCCATAAAAAGTGCCGGGATGCCTGCATTATCAGCAATGGTGAGAACGGTTTTTCCGCCAATGATGAGATCAGCCTTATCTTCCACTGCCTGAAGTGCAGCTGCTTTCAGGAGCTCCGGGTTCTGCACCAGATATTCCTTAAGCTGAACATGGCATTGCTCCCCTATACCTGTCATATCACAGGTCATGTTCTTGAACATAACTAAAGCGATGTTTGGATTCTCTTTTCCAAGTACCCTCTTCGCCTTCTCGATCATGTTGATGAGTCCCTGCCGGGTCATAACGATCTCCACAACCGGGATATCCGTATACTGTTTAATGATGGTAGCCTGAAGGCCTCTGGCTATAATGATATCCGTTCCCTGATTTATGGCCTGTCTTGCTTCCGAAACCGCGCTTTCGGTTTCGATGACCTTCATCATGAAAAGACGCTTCTTCATTTCCTGTAAGGCGTCGTGAGCAAGGCGGAACAGTTCGTCATTTGGTACAAGCAGGGTTATGTTTGCCATATTTCCTCCGGTTCATTTCGTTTCAAAGTGTTTCATCTTCACTATTTTATCAATCATACCGAAATGTTTCAATCCCGGACAAAATTCGTTATGCAGACTGTTTCAGGAACCGTGACAGTTTAGACTGTAAACCATGGGGACGGGGTTGATGGTCCATTTTTAAAAAAAAATGGACCACCAACCCCGTCCCCCTGGTCCACAACCTCCGTCCCTCCTGGTCCACCGACCGGAAACTGTTCGCAGAACGAATTTTTTAGTTTTATTGCTTCTTCAGGTTTCTATCGAAAAAGTCTGCGATCAATTCCTTGACGGAATCCTGGAAGAAATCCTTTGTGCCGTGACCGGCGTTATGAAGAATATAAAGATCTGCCTTGTCACCCTGACCGGCATCAATTATCTTCTGGTAAAAATCTTCACTTACATCCACCGGTACCAGCTTATCAATGTCTCCGTGCATGATCATCATAGGACACATTTTGTCGCTGATGAGATATGGAGGGCTCACCTTCTTTGAACGCTCTATCATATCTTCATTATACTCTCCACCCATAACGGCTCCACCATGGGAGGCTGCAACATTTTCCCAACGATAGTTTGCGGGGTCGGCATTATACAGCTTTTCCTCAAATCTGAGAAGCCATGGCAAATCAACCGGTCCGAACAGATCCACACAGGCCTGTACTTCATCGGATTCGGATGCCCACTCACTTCCGTGGAAGTCATCAACGTTCATTCCGGCCAGGGATGCAAGATGCCCTCCGGCTGATCGGCCGATGATTCCTATACGGTTTGTGTCAATCTCATACTCATCAGCATGAGCTCTTAAAAATCTGATTGCGGTTTTTACATCGATAATCTGGTCGGGCATATGTCCTTCGGCAGAGCTTCTGTAATAAATCGAAGCAACCACATATCCCAGGTCTGCGAGAAATGCCATCTCAGCCACCATGAGATTTTTGTCGCAGCCTCTGTAGCCGCCGCCCGGGATCCAGACTATACAGGGCTTTGGAGTCTTATCCTCTTCGTCTACGATTCCTGCCGCAAATCTCATTTCACTGTTTCCGTTCTGCAGCATTACAGACATCTCCAGTTTCATAGGATTTCCGTTAAGGTCTTTTACTTCACTGTAAACTATACTGTCCAGGAAATTGATACTCTTTCTCTTCTTTCCGGGTTCTATTACTGTTCTCATTATATTCCTTCTTTCATTTTCAAAATGTCACCGATGAACAGCTGTGATTTCACTGTTTCCTCAGCCTTTTTCAATGCATAAATGTTTTTTCTGAATTTACGCTGACTTCGCTAATTTCCTTGCGCTGTTTTTTTTTAATGCTTTCTGGATCATTGGTCCGAATAAGCTGTAAACAGTTATAAGAATAAAGATCAGCGAGATAGGTCTTGTGAAGAAAAGTGAGTAATCACCTTTTCCATAAGATACACCCATCCTGAAGTAGCTCTCTATTTTTCCGCCCAGGATAAATGCAAGCATAAGCGGAGTCATGGGAAGTCCAAAGTAATCCATCACTATACCAACCAGTCCGAAGAAAAGTACCAGATAAACTGAGAACATGGAGGTTGTCGATGAAAAGGCACCCATAAACGCAATCATAAGGATCGCACTGTAAAGGTAGTGATATGGTGCCTTAAGAAGCAATGGAAAATACTTCTTTGTAAGGAGCTCAGTTACAAAAATAAGGATTGCAGAAACAAGTACAGTTGCAAATATAAGATCAGCCAGTACAGGATTTGTTCTTATGAACATAGGCCCCGGTTGAAGACCATGGATGGTCATGGCTGACATAAGAAGTACGGTTGTGGCATCTCCGGGGATACCAAGTGATATCATCGGAATGATAGCACCGCCGACACCGGCATTGTTGGCTACCTCTGTGGCCCATACGCCCTCATCCACACCTGTTCCGAAAAGCTCCGGATGCTTTGACATTTTCTTAGCCTGACCGTATGCAAGGATGTTCGAAATACCTGAACCCATGCCGGGAAGGAATCCTATCCAGAGACCGATGAACAATGAAACCACAATTACCTTAATGTTATCTGTAAAGTCCTTAAGCGTAAGTCCGATTCCGCCGAGAGCGCCCTCGTCAACCTTGGGCATCTCCTGGTTGCCCTTTGCATAGCTTGTAGCCACCTGCTGAAGGGCGAAGGTTCCCATGAGAAGGCAGACAACATTGATACCACCGAAAAGGTTATAGTTGTTAAATGTAAATCTCATCTGATTTGTTACGGAATCGGTTCCGACGCAGGCAAGCCAGAGACCAAGGAAAGCTGCTGTCATTCCCTTGAAAACAGAACCATTTGAAAGTCCAACAACCATGGTTATGGCCATGAGGCAGAGGCTGAAATACTCCCATGGTCCCAGTTTTAATGCTATCTCCGCAATATATGTGGAGCAAAGTGTAGCAACGATGATGGAAATGAAAGTACCGATGAAGGAACCTGTGATACCGATGGAAAGTGCCTTTGCAGCCTGTCCTTTTTTGGTCATAGGATAACCGTCGTAGCAGGTTGCAATGGAAGCTGCAGAACCGGGAATACCTACAAGAACTGCAGCAATGAAGGACCCCGAAACACCACCAACGTACATACCAACCAGCATTGAGAAGCTGAGTTCAGTACTCATTGCAAATGTCAAAGGAAGTATAAGTGTGATACCCAGTCCTCCGGAAAGTCCGGGGATGGCACCGAGAACTGCCCCCACCAGCGTACATAAGTACATCATTATGAAATTCATGGGCTGAAGCAGTGTCAGAAGTGCTGTCATATAATCTGCCATTTTTAATGTCTCCTTATTTCAATACCAAGTCCCTTTCATAATTCTCTTCGGGACTTGAGTTGTTTTTCTGTCTAATGTAATCAGACTGTATCTTTTGCATCAGATCATCTTGATTCCGAGGCTGCTCCAAAGTGTTCCCTTCGGAAGGGGGATATTGAAGCCCTTTGTAAATCCAAAGTAGCAAATGCTTCCCAGCAGTATGCAGAAAATGATGCAAAATACTGCATTAAACTTCTTCTCACCCTTTAGTGTGAAAATGAACAGGAAAAGTCCTGCCATGGAAGTGATCCAGAAGCCGATGAAGTCCATGAGGAATGCGAACAGAAGACATTCAGCTATGATGATGGCAAGACGTGTGTAACCTGCCTTATCCAGATACTCTTTGTTTTCATCCTTTTTTCCGTCAAACACCATAGAAAGGATAGCGAATACCGCTATGCCTATTGCGGAGATAAACGGAAAGAGTCTGGGACCAGGCTCGTTGGAAACAAGCAATTCAGGGATATGGGCACTCTCAAATGCGATCCATGCGGAAAACAGCACCATGAAAATCCCCATAACATATGTACGGTTGAGTTTTTTCATAATAGGTTGCTCCTTTAAATGTTTTAATTTAGAGATGATTTTCAGAGAGGTTGTGCCCGGCAGAGTCAACATACCGGGCACTGAAAACTATGAAAAAATATTATTATTTTTTGAGACCCATCGATGTTACAAGAGCGTCAAGATTTGACCACTCATCGTCGAGACCCTTCTGAGAATCAGCAAGATTTGCAGGCTCAGCGAAGGTTGCCATCTTGTTCATGCCGTCAACATAGGAAGTCTGCTCTTCTGCCTTTACGATAGCCTGGTTGATAGCCTCAGCAGCTTCATCTGAAACACCTGCAGGAGCAAGTACATAGTAGTTTGAATCCCATGTGGTTTCTATGCCCTGCTCTAAAGTTGAAGCAAACTTCTGATCAAGCTCTGAACCGAGAAGCTTGCCCATAGACTCAAGAGTAGAAGCTTTAGGTCCGAGGGTTCCGAGAACTGTAAGCTTTCCGTCAGCATCATAATCCTGAGCATTAGGAATTGAGCAGTTTGCAATGTTTATTGCGTTAGAAGCTACGTTTGTAAGCTTGTCAGCCTCTGATGAACACTGTACATAGTTTACAAGAGAAGCATCACCAACAAGTGCATCCATGAATGATGTGAAAAGAATCTGCGTTGTTCCGCCAAGTGAGCATCCTACAGTAAGCTCACCCGGATGAGCCTTGATATACTCAGCAAGCTCTGTGAAGTTTGTGTACGGTGCTCCCGGATTTGCGATGATAGCCTGCGGACCGCCCTGATTGAGAAGTCCTACCGCTCTCATATCATCCTTAACGGAAACGCCTGAAGCGCCAGTCAAGAACTTGATAACAGCTCCGCCGTGGCAGGTAAGAAGTGTTGTTCCGTCAGCCTGAGCATTCTTAGCATGCTGCATTCCAACTTCTTCTGTGTCGTAGTTTGTAACTACGAAATTAACATTAGGGCAAACCTCAGTAAGCGCCTGGGTAAGATAACGTGTGTAAAGGTCGGTTCCGCCGCCTGCCTTTGCAGGAACATCTACATAAACCGTGGTTCCGTCAGGCCAGACTGTGCTTACATCTACAGCTCCTGCTGCTCCTGTATCGGCAGCTGCGGCAGTTGTTTCGCTGCCTGCTTCCTGCTTTGCTTCAGCGGTTGTTTCACTTCCTGCTTCCTGTTTTGCTGCGGCGGTTGTATCGGCTGCCTTCGCTGCAGCTGTTGCAGCTGTGTTTGATGAAGATCCGCAGCCTGTGAGCATGCTAAGTGCCATTGCCGCTGTGATTACTGTTGCCATAAACTTCTTTCTCATAAATCCTCCTTACAGTTAAACCTCAGCCCATTGGAATTTCTACTTGCGAAAGGCTGTTGCCGCCTTCATATTTCTGAGACTTCAATTCACCGGAATTTCGCTTTGTGAAGGGCTGATATATGTATTTCACATTAGTACAGGTTATTTTTGAACAGGCCTCCATCTCTTAAATTAATAAAAATTTTTCGGGTTTATAATTTTCAAAAATCAGGGTATACTTATGCAGAAATACATAAATCTTTTTGATTTGTCTTGCGACCTTTCTTAATATGGTTTGATTATAGGGATTTATAAAAAATGTATCAATCTTGAAATAGTTATCCGATTTATTAGCAAAAGTTATAGATATATGGCTGCATTAACAGATGAGGAGAATGATGGCATGAATATAAAGGCATGTACCTACCTTGTAACAATAGAAGAATGTAAATCACTTTCAAAGGCAGCCAAACAGCTTGGTATCTCCCAGCCTGCACTTTCGAAATTTCTGGCAAATACCGAAGCCGGTTTAGGGCATCAGCTTTTCATGAAAAGCCGTAAATCTCTGGTACCTACGGATGCCGGAAAAATATATCTTGAGACTTGCAGAAATATCATAAACATTAAGCAACGGACCTATGCTTCCATTGCTCAGCTTTCTATGGCACCATCCAGTACCATCACCATAGGGATTACACCTTTCAGAGGTTCCCGGTTTTTCAGTAATATCTATCCTGCTTTTTCTGAAAGATTTCCATTTATACAGATTCAGACAAAAGAAGGATATATGTATGAACTCAAAGAGGCTGTTAAGAAATCAGAAGTAGATTTGGTGATCGGAACGATAACCCCCTCTGATGAAAAGGATTTTACATTTGCCTCCGTAGCCTATGAGCAAATGTGTCTGGCGGTTCCCCTTTCTCATCCCGCAGCTTCAAAAAGCGATGACTCAGGGAACTATTTTCCGACCATAAACATTAAAGAATTTTCAGATGCCCCTTTTGTTATGTGGGGATCAAGTACAACAAACTCGAAAATAGTAGAAGAATATATGGCAAGAAATAACTTCACTCCCACAGTTGTACAGCGAAGCAACAATGCCCTTATGATGAATGAAATGCTTAAGACCGGTGTGGGCGTCGGATTTCTCCCCCGTTCCTTCTGCAGAGCTCACGAGGGCAGAGTCTACTTTTCCACCTGGCCGCCGGTACAGACCTTCAACGGAGTCTTTTACCTAAAGGACAGACAGCTTTCAGAAGCAGAACGCTATTTTATTTACCTTATGATCAAAAACTCCCTTATATCCGATACACGTATCGGTACCAATGTTTATTTCAACAAAACCTCCCGAGCCGTAATCAATGAATTCGGGGGCTTCAAAATGTAGGCCCTGTACATAAAAAAAGATCCGGCATACATCCTTTTAAATACGAAGCGCTGTAACTTATAAAATCCATAACAGCAGAACGTATAAAAATGAATGTATTCCGGCTCTTTACTATATATGCCAGGTGTTTAAAAAACCGGGTTCGATTTAATCAGGCAATAAAATAACGTTTCAGTTCCTTCACTGCCGCATCAATGATCGGAGATGAGGTTGTTTTTTTGTGAATCGCAGTGAGATAAAAATAGCAGGGATCTCTGAAGGACTCTATGCGAATCCCATCCTCTTTTACCAGAGATCTGGGAATGACAGCCTTACACTCACCGTTTTTCACCAGAGACAGTGCAATGTTAAAGTCGTTGGTTTCTGTGTATATCTCCGGAATATTGCTTTCCTCCGAAAAAATCCTGTCCAGAATCTCTCTTAAATATGAATTCTCTGCAGGGATAGTGACCGGGAGTTCTCTTAAATATGAATTCTCTGCAGGGATGGTGACCGGACGCTTATCAAAAGCAGTTGAACGAACATCTGCTTCTGTTTTATCAAAAGCCTCGGAAAAATCCATATCTGAATCAGTACTTAAATCCGTTGTCTGATCATTCCCGCCCGGAGAAACCATAACAAGCTCATCCTTAAAGATGTGAATGTAGTCAAAAAAATCCCTCTGCTGATATATATCCGGAATGAACGCCATGTCAATGCTTCCGTTCTCAAGAGCCTCACGGGTATTCATGGTATTGTTGGTATGAACTCTGACAGAAACCTTCGGAAACTGTTTTTTCAGCTTAGGAAGTATATTTATATAAACCACCGATTGAAGATATGGGGCTACGGAAAAATCAAAAACCACCTTATCTTCATCATTCAGACTGTTAAGCTTCTTCTGTGCCAATGCTTCCTCACGAAGTATCGCACGTGCCCCGTTAAGATAAATCTTTCCCGCATCCGTCAGCACCATCTTTTTCTTCTCTTCCCGGAAAAGAGGCGGAACCCCCTCCTGCTTCAGCTTCGCAAGCTGCTGGGAAAGTGCTGACTGGGTGATATACATCTTCTCCGCCGCAAGAGACAGATTCCCGGTCTCCGCAATGGCAACTATATATTCAAGCTGTTTCAGATCCATAACGAATCCCCCTACTGGTAAATATCTCATACATCATATAGCCGAATACATTTTACAGCAAGAATTATTAACAGTTCAGCCAGTGAAAAATTAATAATCAGATGCACCGATCCACGCTAATATTTCTCATTATATTAACCGATATAACAGGATGTGAGCGTAAAACATTTTTCTGCTGACTCATAATACAAAATATCATTTAAATATTCCTTATAAACTGAGGTAATGATCTATGGAGAGAAAAGAACTATTATTTGCAGTTAACCCTGTGTTTGCCACAGCTAAAGGCTGTCTTGGGCTGTTAAGTCAGACCGGCATCAAGGAGGCAGCTGATCTTGCAAAGGTTATTGATTTAACAGTACCGAGATCTTCTGATACACCGCCTGAAATACTAAGATCCTATATGGTGTCCAACGAGGCACGCTATCATATCGGTAATAAAATGGCCGAGCAGTCCGGCTGTGATGTGATCATCGATCTCCCTTGCGGATATGTTCCAAGGGGACTTTCCATATCAAAAGCAGGTAAACATTTTTATGGTCTTGATCTGCCTGCAGTTGTTGAAGAGCTTGAACCTGCCATCCGCGGACTTGCAACCAAGGAGCAAAATGAACTGATGCATTATCACGCTGTTGATGCAACAAATCTTGATTCACTAAGAGAAGCTCTTAAAGATGTTCGCGGAAAGATATGTATCCTGATGGACGGTCTTCTTGGATATTTCAACAAACCTGAGCTTGACGCTGTTTGCCATAATATCCGTGAACTTCTGAAGGAGCATGGCGGGATGTGGATCACAGCCGATAAGTTCAGCCGCGAACTTGCAGCTGTGACATTCTCAGCATTAACAGACGCAGATGGAGAGATCGTCAAGGAGATGATGGAAAAAGGCGGTACCAAAGTCGCAGACATTCCCATCAATCATACAGTTATACAAGGTTCTGTACCTGAAGCAAAAGAGTATTTTACTGAACTGGGATTTGAAATAAAAGAAGTCACCTATAAAGAAGTATTACCTGATCTTCTGAGTCTTAAAAATAACCCGGAAGACATGGATAAACTCCGTAAGGCATATGATGATATCATTCTTTGGGTGATGACTGTAAAGGCAGGAGAAAAATCTGATACAGAAAATACTAAAAAGTTCGATGTCAGCTTTAACGCAGATGGTGACAGACTTCAGTGCAGTATCACTGGCCGTCTGGATACCATCACTGCCACTGAGCTTCTGTCAGGATTCGAGGCCCATAAAGGAACTGCTTTTAACGAGATAGTAGTTGATCTGAAAAACACAGAATATATCTCGTCAGCCGGGCTCAGAGTGCTGCTCATCATGTGTAAATCTCTTCCTGACCAAAAAAGATTCCATCTCGAGAATCCATCAACGGAAGTACTTGATATATTGAACGTCACAGGTTTCGCAGAGATCTTTAATATTGATTGAGTTCCTTTCAGAAGCCTGCTCCTTCATCATCAGTTTTGCATCCTGAATTTACAAAATTGAAAAAAACAATATTGATTATATTTGTGGGAAATTGAATTTACAAATACAAAAAGCACGAGTGGATGTAGGTCCATCTCGTGCTTTTTTCACATTGGGGTCTGACCCCCTTACAAAATCATTATGTTATTGCATATCGAGATATTTCTTATGTGTCGGCTTCGGATATGCCATATCGATCATGGCGTGTTCCTCCGCTGTAAGGTCAATGTTGTCGGCATGAGCATTGGACATAGTATGCTCAGGTTTCGAACTTCTTGGGATTGCAATGGTGTGACCGTTTCTTATGTTCCAGGCAAGCATGATCTCAGGGACAGTAACTCCATGCCTGGCTGCCAGCTCCTGAAGAGTCTTGTTCTGGAAAAGACCACGTCTCAGAGAACCAGCCTGAGCCAGCGGACAGTATGACATCAGAGTAACATCATGCTCTACCATCCAGGGCAGAAGTGAAAACTCAATGCCTCTGGAACCTGTGTGATAAAGCACCTGATTCACAAGACAGTTTCTTCCCTCAGGAATCCTCCAAAGCTCCTCCATATCATCGATATCAAAATTGGAAACGCCCCATGCCTTAATGAGACCCTCAGCCTTTAACTCTTCAAGTCTTGAAACAGTCTCATACAAAGGATATGAACCTCTCCAGTGATAAAGATAAAGGTCAAGATAATCGACTCCCATACGTGAAAGACTGCCCTTCAGAGCCTGACGCATCCGGCTGCCGCCCGCATTATTGGGAAGTACCTTTGAAACCAGATACAGCTTACTTCTGTCAAGAGTGCTGATAGCCTCTCCCAGCATATCCTCTGCCGCACCGCTTCCGTACATTTCAGCAGTATCGATCAGAGTCATCC
This sequence comes from Oribacterium sp., assembly GCA_017627595.1. GTDB lineage: Bacteria > Bacillota > Clostridia > Lachnospirales > Lachnospiraceae > Oribacterium. The sequence goes on from JAGAGL010000142.1 coordinate 16,724, forward strand.
CCGCTTCAACACCCTGTCTTATACCCTCTATCTCTCTTTTTCTCTGAAAACGGTTCTCTCCCAGATACCAGGTCCCCTGCCCCAGCGCCGGAACCGTCACCCCATTCGCTAGCTTCACTTCGTGCTTCATATCAAACCTCCACTATAAACGCTGTTTTTGAAGCCTTAATATCTGACATACAGATGCAGATATAATTGGCTCCACCATAAACGCATATTTTTTGCCGTTTATTTCTGACATGCTGATGTACATCTAATCGGCTCCATAGACTTTTTACAGCATAATAAGTAAGTATATTTTACCATAACGTGAGAAAAATCAAGGGACGGGTGCCTAGGCTTGCGAGTTGAAAAGACAGACGGTCAGTTCTGTCCGACCACAGCACACGTCAGTGTGTAGTGGGCGAACAGAACTGACCGTCTGTCTTTTCAATCGAGTGGGCCGGCGCACGTCCCTTGATTTTTCGTATTATTTAAATAAGCCCCGCTTCCTTCATAACCTTCCTGAAAAGCTCAAGAGTAGCCTCATTAGTTGTCGGAAGTGACGGCAGGTAAGGATCCCCCACATTCTCGCCGCGGATATTAGCCATATCCTTTGCAGCAACCGGGAATGAAGCCTTATCCATAGCAAGTCTTACAGGATTAAGCTTGAACTGAGCCTCACGTGAACCCTCGAAATCACCTGCTACATACTTCTCATAAACTGCACCGATAAGCTCAGGCATGAAATTTCCTGCTGTACATACACCGCCAACTGCACCTACACACATTGATGCGAAAAGAAGTGTGTCCTTGCCGCCGAATACCTTGAAGTTCACATCACGGTTTCTGCGAATGCATTCCTCTGTAAGAGTGATATCTCCTGAAGTATCCTTCATACCAACGATGTTAGGAACTGCATGAGCGATCTCTGTTACGAAATCAGCAGTCATACCGTAGCCAACACGGCCCGGGTTATTGTAAAGGAGTACCGGAGTCTCAGGAATAGCCTCAGCTATAGCCTTAAAATGATTGAAAAGCTCGTCATGTGTCGGCTTCAGAAACATTGGCTGAAGAATCGATACACAAGCAGCACCGTTTGCTGCTGCCATCTTTGCAAGACGGATGCACTTCTTTGTATTGATAGCACCGATACCGAAGTAAACAGGAACTCTTCCTGCGGCCTGATCAACCATGATCTTAAGGCCTCTTTCCATCTCGTCTTCTTCGAGCTGATAGAACTCACCGTTTGAGCCGAAAGCAAGAATTCCGTGCATTCCGCCGTTTATCACATAATCAACCTGCTTGCGCATTCCTGCCTCATCGATCTTCTCATCCTTATCGATCACTGTGATGATAGGCACTACTACACCTTTAATAAAATCTGTATTCATCTATAGACCTTTCCTTAAAAGAATGTCAGCCCATGTTTTTTCAAAAGGGCTGACATTAGATATTTATTTACTTAACGATTGATGTTCCTGAGATTCTCTCGTAGTATCTTACGATATCATCATGATCGCATGAACCCTCATCGTGGTTCTTAAGCTCCTGCATAACTTCCATCATCTGAGCTGTCATAGGAACAGGCATGTTGATAGCGTGTGCAGCGTTAAGAGCATTGGTAAGATCCTTAATGTGAAGGTCGATTCTGAAACCGGGCTTGTAGTTACCTGCAAGCATCATAGGAGCCTTTGCATCAAGTACGGTTGAACCAGCAAGACCGCCGCGGATAGCCTGATATACGAGCTCAGGATCTGTTCCTGCCTTCTTTGCAAATGTAAGAGCCTCTGCCACGATACCGATATTTGCAGCTACAACCATCTGGTTAGCAAGCTTAGCAACGTTTCCGGAACCGATAGGTCCAACATAAACTACAGAACCTGCCATAACCATGAGCATGTCATAGTACTTGTCAAATGTCTCCTTCTTGCCACCAACCATTACAGAAAGTGTTCCGTCGATAGCCTTTGGCTCTCCACCTGATACAGGAGCATCAAGCATATCTACGCCAATCTTCTCAAGATCAGCAGAAATCTTCTTTGACTCAACCGGGTCGATAGATGACATATCGATAAGAACTGACTCACCCTTACGGAAGCCCTCAGCAAGACCCTTCTCGTTAAATACGGCTGCTCGAACATGAGGTGAGTTTGGAACCATAGTGATAACCACATCAGCAAACTCAGCAAGATCCTTACCGCATGTACCGGCCTTAGCACCACAGGCAACAACATCGTTTACTGCCTCCTGGTTGAAGTCATAAACCATAAGCTCGTGACCGGCCTTTACAAGATTCTTTGCCATCGGGCGTCCCATGATACCAAGTCCAAGAAAACCAATTCTCATTACTAAATCCTCCTATAATGTATTATTGTTTCATAAATACCTTTTTTTCAATCGAGTTATTTTCAACTCGCAAAGTCATGATATTAAATTGACGAATTATTCTCAATTTGTAAAATGGCCAAAAAAATCTTCAATTCTGTTGCTTTCGTCAATTGCAAAAACCTTGCCCCCAATCTATTCCATTACATTTCATTTAATTTCATATCATTTTATTCACCCTCCCAAAAGTGCGTTCAAAACTACCATTTTATACTTTTTTAATTATTTACCATACAGCTCTAAGAAAATGTAGCGCGGAGCCGGTGGGCATCCATTGTAATGCGTTGAGCTGCGGCGAGAAAAAACATAAGAGACCCCCTTAGAACCACTTGGTTCCTTTTTCCTTAGCCCCCTCGCCAAGTCTGAGTTTTCATAAAAGTAAACGAAGACTCGGCGAGGGCCTAGTGGTTCTTAGGGGGTCTCTTATAGTTTTTTCCGCCACAGCGACTCGCATTACAATGGATGCCCACCGGCTCCGCGCGACCGCCTTCATATCACTTCATGAGCACTTTAACCTGTCTCACTCTCTCATCGATGAAATCCGCCCAAACCGTATCATCAAGATATGGCTGCTTTTCATGAGTATAGGTTCCGGCCTTGTCCAGAATCTCGATCTGATTCGGATGAGACGGAAGTGCGATATCCACGTGAATCTTCTTAATCTTCTCAGCATCATTCAGAAATCTCTCCCTGTGAGCCGGAGTAAGCATCCTGCTTGTCTTGTAGTAGTCATCATTCATGGTATTGGCACCAACGCCTCCATGCATGGCAACAGTATAAGTCTCACCTGTCACAGGATTCTTCTCATCCCAGAAGAAGCTTGTGCAGCCCAGGGTATGCCCCGGTGTAAGCAGAGTTCTGATGGAAATGTCACCAAGGGTGATTGCAACATTATCATCATAATGACGATCAACCTTTATATGCTGCACATGCCAGAGATCATGAGGCAGCTCAGTTTCCTCCGGATCCTTCTGCATGAATTCGTCATCTTCCTTTGACATGTAGATAGGTGCTCCTGTAAGAGCATGCATTATGGCAGCTCCTCCAAAGTGATCAAGGTGTGCGTGACTTATAAGTATCATCTTGATATCTGTGGGCTTATGACCAAGCTTATAAATGGAATCCACCAACATATAAGCACTCTCTGCGATTCCCGTATCAAGAAGTATGAGGCCTGCTCCTGTATCTATAAGATATGCACCAACCCAGGTCTGGCCTGCAATATACCAGGTTCTGGGTGACACCTGGAAGGGCTCTACGGCAAGCTTCCAGGGTTCCTCACAAAGTGTTTCCACCGGATGAGGAGTAGGTTTTGAAACTCTAAATGGCATTATTCTTTCCACCTTTCATTATTATTAATTCTTCTTCACATACTTCGCATAAAGCGCCTTCAGTATCGGTGAGAAAATACATGCTATGGCAATAAGGTTGAATACACAGGAAATAGGACGTGTGAAGAAAGTTGCCACTGTCTCGGTATTCTGGAATGCCTTGAGCATGTTGCTCTCCATGGTAGGTCCCAGGATGAAGGCAAGGATAAGCGGTGACTGCGGAAGTCCGCCGTATGCCATGAGACATCCGATGACAGCGAAGAAAAGCATCATTCCGCACTTATAAAGGCTTGAAGAATCAACGTAAGCACTGATAAGAGAAACCACGATAAGTGCCGGATACATGTAGTGATAAGGTACCTTCAGGATCTGAGGGAACACTCTCATACCGATGGCCTGGAGGAAGAAACATATAATTGCACAAATCGCAACTACAACGAACATAAGGTAAACGATGTGACCACTGTTCTTAAATACCATTGGTCCCATCTCAAGACCGTGAATAGTAAGTGCACCGATAAGAAGCGCAGTACTTGAATCTCCGGGGATACCGAGAGCTGCCATTGGGATCATGGCACCGCCGATGGAAGCATTGTTGGAAGTCTCAGAAGCCCATACGCCCTCAGGATTACCGGTTCCGAAGGTCTCAGGGTGCTTTGAATTGTTCTTGGCAACCGAATATGCCACAAGGTTTGAGAGACCTGCTCCCATTCCCGGAAGGAAACCGATTCCAAGCCCGATAAGGAAGGAACGGCAAATGTTTACGATATTTTCCCGGATGTCGGAGAACTTGATTCCGATTCCCTTTATCATATTTGTGTCAACAGTCGGCAGCGGATCAAAGCCCTTTGCGTGAGCAAGGATCATCATACTTACACCGAAGATACCGATAAGAACGACTGTCATTCCGAGACCGCCCATAAGGTACATATTGTCAAAGGTGAATCTCGCCTGTGCATCGATAGGTGAATAACCAACGGATGCAAGAAGAAGTCCTATACATGCACTGGTAAGACCCTTCAGCATATTGCCCTTTGAGATGGCAAGTACCATGGTGATGGCCATGAAGCAGAGACCGAAATATTCCCATGGGCCGATGGCAAAGGCAATGTTTGCTACAGACTGCGCAAGGAAGGCACCGGCGATGGCACTGAAGAAGGTTCCGATAAAGGAAGCTGTCATACCTATGGCAAGAGCTCTTCCTGCCTGACCCTTCTTAGCCATCGGATGGCCGTCAAAACATGTGGCAACCGATGAAGGTGAACCCGGAATACCCAGAAGAACAGAACCGATGAATCCGCCGGAGCATCCCCCGATCCAGAGTGAAAGAAGGAACATGATGGCCGGGCCTGTTTCCATACCATAGGTAAGCGGCATGAAAAGCATTACCGCCATGGTTCCGTTAAGTCCGGGGATGGCACCGAAGATGATGCCGATGACATTACCCACAAGTAAAAGCAAAAAATTAAACGGGTTTGTGACCTGAGTTATAATAAATCCTGCATTCTCAACCATTTCTCATTCCTCCTTAGCCGAAGATGCCCATAGGCAGCTGGTATCCAAAGGCAACCTGATAAGCCAGGAAGATAACAAGTGTCATGGCCACAGAAAATATGATCCTGGAAACCGGTTTTGTTACATAACCCTTTGCATACCATGTGGACAGGCAGTAAAGGTAGATCGGTGTCGAAATAAAGAATCCGATAAACTGCATCGCAAGAATGTATAAAGCGATGGCAGCGATATTGATGATAAGCCTGATCCAACCCTCTTTTACAAGGAAGGTCTTCTGCTCCTTATTCCTGCAGCCTTCCAGAAAAATGCCTGCACCGCAGATAACGAAGCCCACGGCTGCAAGTCCCGGTAATGCCTTCGGTCCGGGATAACTTGCTGTAAACGGAACTTTGAATGTGCTTATCATTGCAAACACAAATATTCCCAGTGCAACGATCACTGCACCTGTGATCTGATCTCTTGAAACTTTCATTGATGTCCTCCAGGTCAGACACCGTTTGGATTGGATTTGATCCGATACGCATCTGACTCAATTATCAAATTTGGGGTTTTCGTTCAAACACATCTTCTGATCTTGTGTATACAGTTTAGTGAACTCATAATTTTTTAGAGTCTTAATGGATTCACACGGACAGTGACTTATACACTCTTAATCAGAATCTTGGCAAAATATTAGCCCACATCCTCACATGGTTCATATGAGCAATGCGGGCTAATGTTTCGATCCAAAACCTTTGTCCTGTATCCGGTCAGGGCCTGAACCTTTATAACGTGACTTGATTATTTCTGAACAAGTCCAAGCTCTTCAACTACAGAGTTGATGTCCGCCTGCTGTTCTGCAAGCTTTTTGGGGCCTTCCTCATATGAAAGGAATTCCATTGCCATACCTGCAGGTTCGAGTACTTCGTTAACAGCATCTGCCTTTGCAGACTCTGCGTATGCATCATAAAGCTTCTTGGCAATTTCCTCGCTCATATCCTTAGGACCTGCAAAAATGTTGTAGGAAGCCCATGAGCAGTCAATTCCGGACTCAACCAGTGAAGGAACATCAGGAAGAACTGAAGATCTTGCGCCCTCTTCGCCGTTTGTGATAACTGCGAGTGCATTAGCCTTGCCGGACTCAACATACTGTTTAGCCTGGTTTACGTTTACGATACAAGCGTCGATTGTGTTACCAACAAGTGCTGTAAGCTTCTCTGTATCGGAACCTGCTTCAACGTACTTAACCTGAACGCCTGAAGCCTTAGCCATAAGACCTGTAATAACGTGTGTTGTTCCGCCGGTCTCGATACCCATCTTGATCTCTGCTGACTTACCCTTGTTTACGAAATCCTCAATTGTCTTCATATCTGAATCAGCTGAAGTAACAAGAACGTACTGTCCCTTCTCTGTACCCTGGCTTACGCCCCATACCTTGAAGTCGTCATTTGCTGTCTTGTCATAAACCTTTGTAGCTGACTTGATAAGCATTGATGTGTGATACTGAAGGATCTTGGCTCCGTCGCCCTTTGCTGTACGAACTGTCTCCATGGCAACAACTCCGCCACCATCAGTATTGTTTACGATAGTAACATTGGAACCTGTCTTTGCGGCAACCTCCTGACCAAGGGTTCTTGCCATAACATCGGTTCCGCCGCCGGCCTTTGCAGGTACCTGAACTTCGATGCTCTTTGGAAGTTCGCTTGAAGCCTTAGCTCCGCCTGAAGCGCCGCAGCCCATAAGTGCTGCTGACATTGCTGCGATTACGATGCCGGTTAATAATGTTTTCTTATTCATCTCATCCTCCTGAATTTAGTGAAGCCTTTCGCATTATAATTTTGTTACGGTGATCGGTTTTGGTGATCATGCCGTATACTCATTTCTTACTGAGAAACGAATTTTATTAGTGATATTTCACAATTACATGCCTCACTTAAGTGTTGACGTCATTATATTATGCAGTTAAACTAAGTAAAACTTAATCGCAGCTGTTTCTAAGACTTAATTTTATTTAGTTTACTTTCAGGATTAAAAATCAGACTAATCGGCTGGTATTTAATAACAAATAAATATCAGGGTCTTTATGCAAGTTGCTTATATATCTATTCTTTTTTATGTTCCTCATGACATGTATAAGCTTTTTGCATAAACCTTTTGCTGCTATTTGTAATTTCAAAGCAAACAAAAAAGATAAGGAAATGAATTGAATGGATCTGAAACCTTTAGAAAATATCATTGCAATTTATAACGAGGAAAGCATAGCAAAAGCGGCTGAAAAGATGTATATGACTCAGTCTGCCCTTAATCAGCAGCTTCTGAAACTTGAAGCTGAGCTTGGTACTCCCCTTTTCGAAAGACGCTATCATAAACTTATTCCGACTTTTGCAGGTCGTATCTATGTGAATGCCGCAAAAAATGTTTTACAGATAAAAAACGAGACCTATAAGATCATAAGAGACAGTGCCAGGAATTCAGTTGGTGAAATCTCAATCGCCTGCACTCCGGAACGTGGAGCGGCTACATTTTCGGACCTTTATCCTCAGTTTCATCAGGAATATCCGGATTTCAGCATCAAATTTCAATGTGCAAGAGTTCCTAGAATGGAGCAAATGCTCCTGCATCGTGAAACAGAATATGCTTTTCTGAGTTATTCAAAAGAAAGGCCTCTGAACCCTTCTTTTGAGCATATAGATCTTGCTCCCGAGGATGTGATACTGGGGCTTCCGTCTTCGCATCCTTTGGCTCACCTTGCAGGAAAAGAAAGCTGGAAGACTCTTCCGCTTATAGATCTTAATCTGTTAAAAGATGAGAATTTCATCATGCCTTCCTACGAAACCATGCTCCGTGGAATGCTGGATAAGGTTTTTAGTGAATATAATATTCATCCGAAAATTCTCTTTGAGTCCAGCAGCTCTGTTACTATACTCAAAATGGCCATTAACCAGATGGGGCCTGCGTTCTTTCCACAGTCCTATGTTAACGAGAATTTCCCGCTTGCGTATTTCAGAATCAAGGAGGATCTCAACTGGATGAGGTGTGTGGCCTATCTCAAGGGAACGTATATCACCACGCCTGAGAGACGGCTCTTTGAGCTTTGGAAACAGGTGATATCAAGTCCGTCTATTATCATGGTATAAATGGTGCGGAGCTCGAAATCGGCTGCCCATCGGGGACGGTTCTCGCCGGCAGGGACGGTTCTCTGCCGGCGAGAACTGTCCCTGATGGCTTCGATGGCGAAAAAATACGGTACCTGATATCACTATCAAGTACCGTATCGATCTACTTACCAAACTATTACAGGAGCTCCTGGTAACCAGGCACGTAGAGGTGTCTTGGAATTCCGTCTACCATTACGGCTCCCACATCACCCTGAATGAGAGGACGAACATATGTGATGAACTCGTTTGTTACATATGTTCCGTCCGGGGTGATCCAGTTTCTCGGAACGAGACGCTCGTCGTTAGCGATCTTGTGAACGTCCTTAACTTCTGTTCCGGCCTGATATGGATCGTCGGAAAGTCTCTGGATAACAACCATCTTCCCGCTGTCGCCTTCATCTGCTGCCTTCATTGCGGCACCGCCTACCTCGTAAGCTTCAAGGATATCAACTCTGGAAGCACAGTGGCTTGCTGCTCTCTGAAGAGTTGAAAGCTCGATTGAACGGGTCTTGCAGCCGATCTCCTGTGAGAGAACATTGCAGAGATATCTTGCTGTTCCTGTAAGCTGCTTATGTCCGAAGGCATCTACATACTCTGTAGCATTTCCGAGCTCACTGATATAGGTTCCGTCTGCTGTATGGATACCTTCCGAAATAGCTATAACTATCGAACGTTTCTTCTCAAGAAGCTCCCTGCACTTCTGAACAAATGCCGGAACATCAAACGGTAACTCAGGAAGATAGATAGCATCAGGTCCGTCACAGTCCTCACCCTTTGAAAGTGCTGCAGCACCGGTGAGCCAGCCTGCATTTCTTCCCATGATCTCAACAACGATTACCTGTCCCTTGCTGGTCTCAAGGCTCCATCCGTCACGGATGATTTCCTTTACAGAGGTTCCGATGTACTTGGCTGCTGAACCATAGCCCGGAGTATGATCTGTCAAAGCAAGATCATTATCAATAGTCTTTGGACATCCGACAAAGCGAACGTCTGAACCTGTTACGATTGCGTAATCTGAAAGCTTCTTGATGGTATCCATGGAGTCATTACCACCGATATAGATGAAGCAGTCGATTTCGAGGTCTTCGAGGATCTTGAAGATCTTCTCGTAAACTTCCTTGTTCTCATAGATATCCGGAAGCTTGTATCTGCAGGATCCGAGGTAAGCTGACGGAGTTCTCTTCAGAAGCTCTGCATCAAGTCCTGTACGGATATGCTCTGAAAGATCAATGTATCTTCCCTCCAGAAGTCCCTGAACACCGTGGATCATTCCGTAAACCTTCTTGTATCCTCTGTCCTTGGCTGTTCTGAAAACTCCAGCCAGAGATGAATTGATGGCCGCTGTCGGACCTCCGGACTGTCCAACTATAACATTTCTCTTTACTTTTTTGCTCATAGGGTATCCCCAACCTTTCCTGCACTCCCCTAGTGCATCTTTTATTGGTACATTATACCATAAAAATCTCTGTTTTCGAAAAAAAATAGGATATTTTTTCCAATTTTTCCAAAACCCGAGACCGATAAGCATCACACAGATGTCAATCTAATTGGCCCAATCAAAAAGACAGGTCAGCCAAATGCCAACCTGCCCAAGTTTTGTTTATAGATGTTTTCAGTATTTATCAGTACGATGTTTATCAGAAATTCACGTACTGGTCATATGCATTGGGATTTGAGGCTTCTCCCTTTATAGCCTGATACAGCACGGCGTCAGCATTCATCTTATACGGACGAACATAGAAGAGACCGGCGATACCGCAGGTTACTAAAACCAGAAGATTCCAGAGGATAAAGGACCAGTCATAGATGAAGCAGTTCATCTTCTGTCCCTGCATCATTTCCCTTGATTTTCTGAGTGCATCCGGTCCGCTGATGCCCGGGTTTTCGGCAAGGATGTAAGGAACCAGTCTGAAGGAGTAGCTGAGTATGACTCCCGGAATGATGAAAGCTATATATCCCAAGCCGATAAACAGATCCTTCAGGAAAATGCCCAGAACATTGTTCTTATAGTTCTGTGAATATCCGTCTCCTATAATCATGGGCTGTGGTCTTCCTGTCTGATTCATCAGGAAGAATTTGCTGCAGCCTACTTCCAAAGGATTTATTACCAGAATCTTTAACACAATTCCAAACACAATGATCACACCAAGCACAGCAAGCACTGCCACCAGTATCTTTGCTGCATCAGGATTATTTTCAAGCTGCTCTTTGATCTGCCCCTGTCTTGATCTGTAGGTTGAACCTGATGCCATAAAGAATATTGCGTAGATCAAGGATACCAGAACTGAATTCCAGTAATTGTTTTTGAATGCCGCTTTTCCGCGGGCTTTAATCTCTGCTCTGTTCCACATAAAAAATCCCCCTTTTCAGTAATGTAAAAACGTATATTAATATTGTCTTTCACTGATAATTGTATCACAAACAAAAGCATAAATCAGAGCGGAATATTCAACTGATATTGATTTACGATAACAGTTCAGTCGGCGTCCCCCCGGCACACCGACTGAACTGTTACGATTTACGGGTATGATTCCCGAAAATAAGAACCATACCCGTTGACTTCTCAAATTATTTCACTCCGCATTTTTGGTTATCACCACAGGCCAGACAGCCATAACGAAGAACCACATCAAAAATCGTGCGATAAAGTTTCCCCAATGACCGCCAAGGGCAGCTACGATTGTTGCAGGTGCAAAGAACTCTTTCCAGGAAAAAGTGATCAGGAATCCAACAAATCCCAAAATAGGAAGATTCTTAGACCTTTCCGGTATTTCATATTTGATAAAATGTCTTTCAAAATAGCTTCCGGCCAAAAAACCGGTAAATGCGCCGCATGCCTTAAAAGTATCATTCATCATCTTGACCGGATCCACCAAAAGCTTACCGTCTACATAATCCATGGGATAAGGCTTCACCATGATATAGATCAATGAAGCTATAACCACCAAAAGACCAATAAAGGACAACCCGTCAAGCTTCTTTTCATCACCGGCGATCTTTTCCCCGGCTTTTTCAACTGCGATTATGATGATCAATGTTGAAGCGAATCCGACAACAACATCCTGGGGAGTATGTACACCCAGAAAATTTCGTGAGAAACCGGTCAATGCTATAAGAACTCCGCCCAATATGGCAAGCCACCTTCGTACATCCTTTTGCCATAAAGTAACGGTTCCGTATACAGCCGTTGCCTCCGTTGTATGTCCGCTGGGGAAGGAGTATCCCGTGGCGGCAACCTTGGAATCTCCCGCCGGTTCTATGAGATCGGAACGTATCCAGGGACGGTACGCACATACAGTCAGTTTGATGATTCCATTCAAAAGTCCCGCCAAACCGAAGGTAGTGATAAACCTATATCCCCATTTCTTGTCAACACACCAGAAAATAAAAAACGGCAAAAACGGCATCAGATCCACCGCCACCTTTGATATACCGTTAAAAAACTCATCAAACACTCCGCCGGAAGCATTTCTTAGTTCCTGAAGCCATAACAGATACTGAATATCCATTGATTTCCCTCCTTATAGATGGTCTATTCTATGTGGTTACTTCGACACTTTTCCAAAAGATTATAAACATAAACTATCGGAAAACCAATGGGAACGGTTCTCACCGGCGAGAACTGTCCCCGTTGACACTACAATATGGTATAATCTAATTCAGTTATAAAGTTATTGTTTAAATAAAGGAGGGCTTCCATGAAAACCGACGTGATCACAGTAGACAACAAAGGTGATTCTCTTCAACTTGCACTGAACAGGATTGAAGGTCTTGCAAATTCCGTTACCAAGTCAGATAAAAACGGTCATTACCTGAGACTCATGGCAGAAGAACTCTTTGGTATAGTAAGTGCAAATGCCGGCGATTTTACCGCCAAGTTCTGGGCAGAGAACCAAAACAGGGATTTCCGTATAGTACTTGAGGCCGACGCAAAAGAGCTCCCTGATGAAGCAAAAAAAGATCTCCTGTCCATTTCTTCCACCGGCGAAAACTCTGAGGATTCGGGTATCATGGACAAGATCGGTTCCCTTTTCTGTTTCTTTGCAAAGGGAGGCAACGCCGCCAATGTCAAAACCTTCGACTGCGGCTACAACGAATCCTCCGGTGATATTTCCTGGTCTCTCAAAGACTACAAATCCACTATAAAAAACAAGAACCTTGACGCCTCCCTTGAGGAATTGTCAAAGTCCGTAATCGCCAATATCGTAGATGACATAAAAGTCGGAGTAAAAGATAAAAAAGTTAAAATTGAAATTTTCAAAACATTTTGATTAATAGCCCAAAACCATAGGTCCTCTTTACTGACCTCCCCCCGCCTTGTCTCGTCATCTTTAGTATATTTTAAACCATTTCGAAAACCAGAAAAAATGAGTCTTCAATTTCAAGCAATTATCACAATACCGTTTTAGTAACACAGAAAAAAAGAATCTTCAATGGCAACAAGGCTTGCTGATTGAAAGAACATGAAGAGAAAAAATTCCGTCCGGGATGAACACGTAAGTGTACATCCCGGACGGAATTTTTGAACGTAATGTACTTTCAATTCAGTGGGCCGTTGACATGAAGATTCTTTTTTTCGTCCGCGAAGCCACAGCCCCCCATTGACATGAAGACTCATTTTTTCGTCCGTCTTAGAATGCCTAAATCATCTCACGAGACAAGGCTTCTTATGATCATATTTCCATCCGGGAATGAGATACTGCATTGACTTCGCATCATCTCTGTCATGGCTTGGAAGACTGTTGTACAGCTTATTGGCCTCCATAACCCTCTCCATGTTGAGATGAACTCCGAGACCCGGTGCCTCAGGAACCTGAAGCTTACCGTCAACAATCTGCGGTGTATCATACAGAAGATTCTGGCCATCCTGCCAGATCCAGTGAGTATCCAGAGGAGCAGGTTCGCCAACCGCCGCAGCACCGACTTGTGCAAATGCAGCAAGAGTGATATCAAAGTGGTTGTTTGAATGAACGCCCCATGTAAGTCCCCAGGAATCCAGAAGCTGTGACATACGGATAGCGCCATCAAAGCCCCAGAAATGAGGATCAGCAAGGATGATGTCGCAGGCATTGAGACTTACAGTGTGATAGAACTGACGCCAGTCGGTAGCGATCATGTTCGTAGCCACCTGGAACTGTGTTGCATTCTTAAACTCACGCATGATCTCACGGCTTGAATAACCTGCCTCAGGACCGCAAGGGTCCTCCATATAGGTGATGACATTATGCATATCCTTGCAAAGGTCGATGGCCTCCTTAAGGCTCCATGCGCCGTTAGGGTCAATGTTTATACGTGCATTCGGAAAACGCTTCTTAAGTGCTCTGCAGGCCTCCATTTCATCAGCGCCTGCCAGAACTCCGCCCTTAAGCTTGAAGTTCTTGAAGCCATACTTCTCTGTAAGAGTTTCTGCCTCTTCAACGATTCTTTCGGGAGTAAGTATCTCTTCTCTTCTTAAACGGAACCAGGGATCCAGACTGCTGCTCTCATCAAGATACTGCATATCTCCTGCAGGAACCTTCTTCTTGTCGGAAACATAGAAAAGATATCCAAGCATCTCAACTTCCTTACGCTGCTGGCCTTCGCCCATAAGATCGCACATAGGGACATTGAGATACTGTCCCATAAGGTCAAGCATCGCACACTCGATTGCCCACTCACTCTTAACTACAAACTTAAGCTTTGAGATATCCAGTGTCTGTATGCCCTCTCCGTCATCAGCGGCAGAAGGATTTGCAGCCTTATGAATCTTCTGAAGGATCTGGCGGTACTTTGCTATGGGCTGTCCCTCAACCAGCGGTCTCACAGCCTTTAAACATTCGCAGGTATAATCTCCTCCATGGATCTCGCCTATGCCCTGATGGCCCGCATTATCCTCAAGGATAACCAGATTTCTGGTAAAGCATGGCGCATGACATCCTGATAATGTCATCATCATACTGTCATATCCCGCAACGGGAATCACCTGCATTTTGGTAATAATTGGTGAGTCAGTCATTGTAATCCCCCCTAAAGTCTAAATACGTCAGACTATTATTGATGCGAAGTCCTGACGCTTCATATTTATTTAAATCGACTGACGAGTAGAGGAAGACTTATCCCTCTACCCGTAATTTCTTTTTTAATTGCCTGATAACGCAGATAGACCTGCATCAAGCATTCAGATACTATTCTTCATTAATTATCTGACCATGCAGGGACGCTTGTTATCGAACTTCCAGCCCGGAATGAGATACTGCATTCCGATAGCATCATCACGTGCGCCGAGACAGTTGTCGATGTAAAGCTTGTTTGCCTTCATGATCTGCTCACGGTCAACCTCGATGCCGAGACCTACAGTCCTGTCGATATCGTTAATGCATCCGCCTACGATCTGCATAGGGTTCTTTGTAAGGCGCTCTCTGCCTTCCTGCCAGATCCAGTGAGTATCGATTCCATTAAGCTTGCCCGGTACTGCAGCTGCGCACTGTGCTACCATTGCAAGTGAGATATCGAAATGGTTGTTTGAGTGGCAGCCCCACATAAGACCGAAGTCATTGCAAAGCTGACCTACACGTACGGAACC
>JAGAGL010000143.1:0-2854 GCA_017627595.1 Oribacterium sp.
AAAAACTTACGACAGAATAAAAAATGTTTACGCAGAGTGAATTTCCCCACCATTTTGGTGGGGATTTTTGTTTTTAAAAACTGATAGGATATCAATAGAAACAGAAAACGAGATTACGCAGCGTAAGTCAAAAGTGGTTTTTGAAAACCTGTTGTCGGAGACATAAGGAGGCAGGATGAAAGATGCAAAGAGCTTAGGACACTTCATTTCTGCAAGACGCAAGTATATGAGATTAACCCAGGAAGAGCTGGCAAAAAAGATTGGCGTATCAAAGTCCGCCATAGCAAAATGGGAGACCGATGGTGGGCTTCCTGACCGTGATAATCTCAAACGACTGTCGGAGGTTATAAATGTGTCCGTGGATGATCTGCACAGGATAATTGAAAGGGCAGACGTGAAAGATGTGGATCTGAAGTTAAACATCACGCCGGAGGTGATCGCAACCCTTGAATCATATGGGTATAAGGTTATCAGACCGGACGGAGAGAGCAGCAAGGAGGGCGAGCAATGAGAAAAGGTTTTAAGAAGGTTGTAGGATTTGTACTTGTACTGGTTCTGGCAATGTCGATATGCGGTTGCGGAGGCAGTTCAAAGGTCGCTATTGATTACGGTGATGCCGAGTCATTTGAGGCTGCGCTTAATGCCGGAGAGAATCTTGAGGGAAAAGTGGTTAGATTCACCGCACTTGAGCTTCATCCGGATTCAGCTGCGGGATATAACGTATGGGCAGGTGAACACCTGAATTTTATATCCAGCAGGAATCCTGATATTAAAGCCGGGGATACCGTTGTGGTCAGAGCGGGCGAGATTACCAGTTCATTAGGTTCATGGTTCATCAAATATGAAAAGGTCGATAACGCAGAGGTCACGGATGCAACCATATCGGCAGGTAGTGCTTCTACTACGAATACTGAATCCGCAGAGACACCGGCAACGGATACGGAAGCGGCAGCGGAGTCTGAGGATACCGGAAGTTCATCTTCTTTTTCAGTCGGAGGTGGGACTTCGGCATCAGAGAAACCTTTGGAAATTACGGATTACGGTTGGTTTATGAATGAGGTATCTTCATACGATGACAGTGCGTATATTGATTTCTGTACCATGATTTATAACCCGAATGAATCTCTCATAGCTGAATTTCCGAAAGCTATCGTTACTGTAAAGAATGGTGATGGAAGTATTCTGGCAACGGAGGAACAGACCGGAAGTATCATAATGCCGGGAGACACAATAACGCTGTGCGGAATGTTCTCCATGCCGATAGCTGATATCTCTGACGATGCTCAGATCATGTTTGATGTTGATTGGAGTGATTTTACATCCGGGAATTCTTTCTATGACGCTGTGAAGACTACAGACTTCACATTCACAAATGTATCAGAGAGAAGCAGTAGTGATGAGAACTTCATAACAGGGGAGATTACAAATAATTCCTCGATAGACCTTGATACGGTGAATCTCTCCATTGTTCTTAGAAAAGACGGAAAGATCGTTTATATGGAGAATACATTTGTGGACGGTCTTAAAGCTGGAAAAACAAAGGCTTTTGAGTTCCAGAGGTATCATAACTGGCCGGAGCACGATACCATCGAATGCTCTGCTATGACTTGGTAAAGGAGGACGAGGACATATGGCTATCAGCTTGATTTCAATTAAGTGCCCGGAGTGCGGTGCGACATTGTCAGTCGAAAGCACAAGAGAGTTTTCGTTTTGCCAGTACTGCGGAACAAAGGTAATGCTGAACAATGAAAATGAGTATATCTACCGTACTATAGATGAGGCTGGGATCAAGCAGGCGGAGACAGATAGAATAGTAAAGCTGCGCCAGCTTGATATGGAGGAAAAATCGAATTTCTCCAGAAAAACGCTGATAGTCGCATGGCTTGCGGCAACGGCGATCCTTATCCTCATTGGAATCATCGGCTTCACTATAGATAACGAAGGCATGGGGATGTGTATGCTCTTTGCCATGTGCGTAGGAATGTGGGGCGGTATAGGGTTATTCATGGGCGACAATAAGAAGAAAAAGTCAACTATTGTCGCAGGTGCAAATGAAGTTGTTATTTCAAGTGCCATGACGGACTGCTGTGAGAAAAACTTTAACAGTGCGGTGCTTCTGTTTAAGGGAGCTGGCTTTGTAAATGTAACGGCGGTTCCGTTAAACGACCTCACGGTATTTAATCAGAAGAAGAATGGACAGGTCGAAGAGGTCACGATCAATGGAAATGATGATTTTGAGGAAGGGGATATTTATCCGAAGAACTCAAATGTTTTGATTACCTACCATAGCAAGTAGGGGAAGGGAGCGAGATATGGCTTTTTGTACAAACTGCGGAAGTGAGATTCCTGAAGGTACAAAGTTCTGCGCAAATTGCGGCGCACCTGTAGGAAGTACCCAGAACAATAATAACGATGCGGTTGATAAAGTTTTTGAAAGCAGTGGAGTATACGAAAACCAGCCCGGCATGGATAATCAGAGAGCTTATGAGCAGAATGCTTATCAGCAGAAACCATACATGGGCCAACAGGCGGATGCCGGAAATGTCACAGGACTCGATAAATATGGGAAGTTTATAGGGATAGGACTTCTGATCCTTGCCATAGTGGACTTTGCCACGGATCCCCCGATACTTACAATAATCCTTTCGGCGGGGATTATAGGAGGAGCGATCTTCTGTCTTACGAAAAAATTCAAGCTAAAGGGGTTTCCTATTGCGGCTATTGTTCTTGCAGCGTTCTGTCTTTTGGCGGGAGTTACGCAAGCAAATAAATACGGTATGTTTAAGATACCCGGCAATGAAAAGATAGCGGAGGACTTATCAGAGGAGCGGACAACAGTAACGGAGCAGGTAGC
>JAGAGL010000144.1:0-12016 GCA_017627595.1 Oribacterium sp.
ATATTTTTTTAATGGTCCAGACGTAGACCATCCTTTTGGAAAGTAGGTACACGCGTATCGAATTCTCGGGTAAACACTGAAATAACCGGTCATATCCTGCCCTATATGGTCAGGTGGAATCGGGTGAATCTAAGTGAGAATTCCACGGATTTATCCGTGGGAGTACGTCAAAAAGAGGTTTAAATAGTATCAGAGTTAGGAAAACGTTACTAACACAATGGATGATATCGTATGGTATTCCGGCAATCCACCATGTCACAGCCATGCTCCATCCACCTATAAACAGATATGGAATAGAACAGAACATCCCGAAAAACAATCCGAAAATCCCTGATAATATACAATAGAACACATAATCTGCATTCTTCCTGTTTGCATGGAATACAATTATGATCAACAGTGGCCATATGTACAGATACATAAGCGACCATACATTAACTCCCTTAAGAAAGCATTCAATAGCTGTAAATCCAAAGGCAATAAGCAGGGTTTTTCTGCCGAAAAAGAGTGTATATACAATAAAAAGAAACGTTACGACTTCAACATTTGGCAGGAAATCAAGAGCAAGTTTCGAGGTTTCCAGTATTGCGAGAGTGAAATCCCCATATATGCTACATCTTTTACTGATAATACGTTTTTACGCATAACTCTCAAGCTTAAGGGCATATTCATCCCCATCATTTACAGGCTGTGAATCTGCTCCGTACTGACCGTACTCACCATTCACATATATTGCCCAATAGGTTTTCTTAGTATCATCGGCTTTTAAACCATTAACTGAAGAGATATACATTCCATAATCGCTAGTAGAACTTTCATATGTAAAATCTACCGTGTTTTTTAAATCATCCATTAATCCTGACAGATATTCTGCATCGGTGTTCCCGGAGTAATGAATACTTTCGTTCCCATCCGATACTTCAAGTGTATATGCTTTCTGTCCATTAGGATCCGGCTTTGGAGAAAATCTGATATATATTAACAAAAAACAAATAAGACATACGATGATCGCTGTAATTCCTATGATATGTAATCGTTTCTTATTCATGACACCCCAATTATAAATCTACAAGATTTCTTCTACTAAAAATAACTTATATCTGGCTCATTTGCTAAAAAAGAGACCGCAAATCATGAGCTCAAGTATATCATAGGTCTTATTTTTCATACTAATCATTACTTGTTTTCGTGTTTCTTTTTTATAAGTAATCAGCCAGAAAACCCATGACCTTTAGGTCGTGGAATGAATGGCGTCACTTTTAGAAATGTAAAATATCCAGAGTGCCACCATGAATATGACACATAATGTGCTATCATATATATACAGGAGTGATCCGAGTCTTACGAAAGGAAAAAACTGTATGTATCTAACCATTAAACAACAGGTGAAGAATCTCTCTAAAGATGACTACTGTTCTATAAAAGAACTTTGCCATACTGCAAAAAAACTGACCAATGAAGCCATTTACAATGTGCGCCAGTATTACTTCGCGGAAGGCAAGTTTCTTAAGTATGAGAAGAACTATTCATTGTTAAAGAATAGTTCTAGCTACAAGGCACTCAAACACTCCATAAGTATTTCTATCAATTTCATTCTTGGGCGTTGCGGTCATGCCCAAGAGCATGGCATCAAAATAATCAAAAATTGCCTGATACTTCTTATATATCGAACGATGTACCTCGTCAGCGTATTGTCAATAGGGACAATCAAATTTTTGAAAAAATTTTTCTCAGCACCTCATAAGTTTTCTAACTGGCTAAACATTTCTGTATTTGAGGTCACAAACCGTGGCCTCATAGCCTTTCTTTGATCTTCCTATTTGGAACCAAAATCTTTTCCCGTGAAATCACATTTAGTGACAACACTGTTGACACAAATCATTCTTCTCTCTTCACATAGTGAAGCTCAATATCATACCCCAGCGCTTCCATCATCCGCACAAAAGTCCTATTCACAACTCCATCCGGTTTCTTGATAACCCGGTTCACATATGCCTTGGTAGTGTCAATCTCTTCTGCCACCTTCACCTGTGTCTTGCCCTGCTCTATACATTTGACCTTTACATCGACTTCAATATTATTCCTTACCATAACATCCACCTGTGGCTAATAATTGGTTATCTTTTTCGTATAACTTATAGTACCCTATTTCTTTCATTTCTGCAAGGCCAAAAAAAGAGGCCCGCTATCAGCAAGCCTCCAAAATATTTTGTTACGAAACTATATGAACAGGTCTTACAAAGCCTTGAATTTTTCTTTCTTCCTCTTGCATCTCGGACATTTCCAATCATCCGGTAGATCCTCGAACTTTGTCCCGGCTGGGATATCCTGTTTCGGATCGCCCTTCTCAGGATCGTAGATATATCCACAGGGGCACTTATACCGTCCGTCTCCCAGACTCACTGCATCTTTCTTATCATTTTCTGCCATCTCGATTTCCTCCTTTGTTATGCCTTGCTAAATTTATCCTTCCCCTGCTTACACCTCGGGCACTGGAAGTCTCTCGGCAGGTCCTCGAATGCCACTCCATCATGCTCCGCAGGATCATATAAATATCCGCAGATGGAGCATACATATTTGCCTGAGCTTTCAGCCTTGCTGAAATCCACCTCCGCAAACACTGTCGGCACCGGATTATCCAGATCCATCACTCGCTTTGCTTCCAGATTCTCATATCCCTGCGGTGTATGTGTTCCCATATAAACAGTCGGATGATTGCGAACAAACTCTCGCACTCTGTCAAGCGCTTCACGGGCTGCCGGAAGATCGTCATAAACTACAGAGAGCTTGTTTTCATAAAGGGCTTCATCCACATATGTGATGTCCGCCTCAAACATATAGAACAGACCTTCATTTTCTACGATCACAAGGCTGTTTCCGTTTGTATGGCCTTTCGCTTTAATGAAATAGATACCATCCTGTATCTTCTGGCTCTCAGGGAAATTGTAATAAGCCCCATCCGTAAAACTTACAGGAACAAGATTATCTACGCCCTGCAGTTCTTCGGCTGAAAGCTCATCTGCATTCACATAAATCTTCGCATTCGGGAACGATCTTAGCTCGTCGGAATGATCACCATGCTTGTGTGTAAGAAGGATCTTCGTTACCTGCTCCGGTTTGTATCCCAAAGCTGTAAATGCCTCCATATAACTGCAGATGTCTTTTCCTGTATACAGGGTGCTGTTCTCGTCCGGCACCTCTTCCGGAGTGCCCGCCGGGAGCCCCGTATCCACAAGGATCACTTCATCACCGGTATCAATCAGATAATTCTGAAGGCTACCACGATACCTGACCTTCGGATCAAATTTCTCTGCTCCTTCTTCACCACCGAATACAAACGGCTGAGCATAAAAGCCGCCTGTCCTGAATTTAACTGCCTTGATCTCCATTTCAATCCTCCTTCACCTTGTTTGTTAATGCTGCTCCTAGTTCATATGCCTTTTGGCACTCCTGCGGGAAAATCGTCTCATGTCGTATCCTCTTTGCCTCCGGATCAAATATTGACCATTCCCAGTCCAGTTTGGAATAGTCCTTCAGCTGTAAGGTCTCGCCGCTGACAAAAACTTCCGTCGGTCCGACAAACCTGCTCATTGTCTGCTGGTAATTATTCAAAAGTGCCTGATAGCCATAATCCGGCGCATTGCTGGTCATGATCAAAAGCACCGGGAGCACATTCTGATTGCAGCATGGCGTTTCAGCATTATAGGTCAGGTTCTGAAAGATCAGTCGTTCATAGAGTGCACGGAAAGATGCCGTCATCTCACCAAGATAATTCGGAGATCCGATGATCAGGCCATCCGCTTCCCGGATTGCGTTGAGCACCGGAGTAAGACCATCTCTGCAAATGCAATGACCTTTATTCTTTTCTCTCTTACACCCAAAGCAGGAAATACATCCGGTATATCTTTCCAGCTTGAAAAGATCGAATTTTTCCACCTCTGCTCCGGCAGATTCGGCACCCTTTATCGCTTCATCAATCAGCGTGTCTGTGTTCCACCCTTTTCTCGGTCCTGCGTTGACCGCAACGATTCTTTCACTCATTCGCATTTCTCCTTACTCGTTTGATTCGATGATATCATTCAGCGTCACAGATCCATTACGGAAATGTGTTGTCCCGGCTTCTAGTTTCATATGAATCGCACTTTGCGGACAGTTGTGCAGACAGGCGTAGCACACCTCGCAATGATCAGAGAATTTCACTTCATCCTCTGTGACAGTGATGTTATTTGCAGGACAGACCTTCGCACAGATACCACAGTGAATACAGCTTTCATTTACGGTATACGAAAGTGCAGTATCCTTCCTCAGCCACTTGTCCGCCAACATCTTGCGGTACGTTGCCATCTGTTCCTTTGTGATAGGCGTGATCTTGACTTCTTTAGTCTTCCGGGCGGCAATATCAGCACAAACGATTTCAAGCTGTCCTTCCACATTCTTCTTCGGCAGTGTATCGATCTGCTCCTGCATATCAAAGTACGGGATAAAATTATCTACCATCTGAACGGCATTCACATAACTGAGTGTGAGCCCAGCCTCCTGCGCCGTCAGTTTCGCATGGGCATAAGCCTCTCCGAACCCTGCGCCATAAGTGTAGATGAAGAAGAAATAGTCCGTTTCAATTTTCGCCTTCTTCATAAACGCTCTGACCATCATCGGCATCTCAGCGTTATATACCGGACAGACGATTCCTACTGCTTCATCTGATATTTCTATTTCGTCCTTCCTCATCAGCTGAGGAATGGACAACAGCACACCGCCGATCCTTTTAGCTACATATAGGCAGTTTCCTGTTGCCGTAAAATAGCATATCGTCATCTGCCGTCCTCCTACAATGTCTGCTTATTCCTTCTGATCGCTGCCATCCTATCAAGGTTTCCGTGCCTGATCTCATTATCAAGCGCTTCAATAATCTCTTCTTTCCTTCCAAGGAAATCCGGCCCGGTCAGGTTGACCCCGGAGATCGTATGATGCGTGATGAATCCGCAGTCCCGGTCCAGTATCTCAGCAAAAGTCTTCAATTCTTCAAGCATTTCCTTCTCTGATAGCGGCGTAAACTCGCCGCGCTCTGCTTCTTCCAAAAGGGGAGTGCCGGGAAACAGCGTCAGTCCTCCCGTTCCCACGACCATCGGATGGCACTGATTAAAGATCAGAGCTGAGTTAACAGCATGTTCATGACTGTGTTCTTTCCCAGCCACACCATTGAGGAATGTCATCCAATACGCAATGCCGGCCTCATCCAGTCTATGGCACTGTTCCAGAATGTCTTTAGCCTGATAACCTTTGTTGATCCGTTCAAGAGTCCAGTCATCGCCACTTTCAACGCCCAGGGAAATCTCGCTCATGCCCAGATCTCTTAAAGAGCGAAGCTGTTCCACGGTCTTGTTTCTCACATCTGTGACCCGGCCTACCGTATAGATATGCTCCATCTTCGGCAGATAGTGCCGGATCATTTCCAGAATTGGCGCAAGTTTATCATATGTCATGCAGAGAGGATTGGCAGACAGGAGCTGTATCGTTCTCGCCTCCGGCACTGTTTCAGCCAGTTCCCGTAAGTCCTCCTCAATCCACTCCATCGGCTGCATACGGAAGGAGACTCCCGCATACATCGTACAAAACTTACATTTATTGTGTGTACAGCCCTGCGTCACCTGCAAAAGTGGATAGGTAGGCCAATAAGGGCTGCGATATATTGTTTCTGTAAAGTGCATCCCATTTCTCCCTTAACCCAACATTTCCAACATCTGATCAGCATTTTCCTTTGGCTTCACGCCACCGATCGCCTGGACGATCATCCCATCTTCATCGATCAGATAAGTGGAACGAATCAGGCTTTTGGTGGGTTTTCCGTCCTTGCCCGGTTTCAGGACATCGTAGGCTGTAATCACTTCCAGCGACTCGTCAGCAAGCAGAGGGAACGGCAGACCATGCTTTTCCTCAAACCGCTTGTGGGATTCCACGCTGTCCTTGCTTACGCCAAGTACGACTGCACCTTTTTCCTGTATCTGCGGATAACGGTCCCGAAAATTACACGCCTGGCTGGTGCAGCCTCCGGTCATATCCTTCGGATAGAAATACAGGATCACTTTCTTTCCTTTATAATCCGACAGAGTATGTACTTCTCCGTTTTGATCCGGAAGTGAAAACTCCGGCGCTTTACTGCCAATCTCCAACATTCTTTGTTCCCTCCTACATATTCTTTTCCATGCTGACAAGCAGGTGGTTCAACAGTTCACGGAGCACCAAAAGATCCTCCTGCGGCAGGGGTAAACAATTTTGGATCTCCCCCGGCACACTCTTTGCTTTTTCTTTCAGATCCCGTCCCTCCTGCGTCAGCGTAACATATAGTTTTCGCACATTTCCGTCCGGCTTGATCCTGTTAATCAGTCCCGTTCTCTCCATCCTTTTTAAGAGAGGCGCCAGCGTCCCTGAATCAAGATAAACTTTCCTGCCAAGTTGCCCTTCCGTCATGCCGCCGTGTTCCCAGAGCACCATCATCACAAGATACTGGGTATAGGTCAGATTTAATGCTTCAAGAGGTTTTCTGTACTGCCTGACCACTTCTTTCGCGCAGGCATAGAGCGGAAAACAGAACTGATCGTCAAGGCGCGGGACTTCATCAAGCCTCATTGTCTTTGTATCAGCCATTGTATTACTCCAAAGTCTGTTTCTCTTTGCAAAAAGGCTGGCGCGCATTGCCGCAGCGTCAGCCTTGTCATTACTGTTTTACTTTTCTGCCGGCTCCCATTTGCACCTGACCGGTGAAACGATGGAACCTTCCTTCTTCATAGCAGCGAAAGCCTTGTCTACAACTTTCCTGTCCAATCCGGTCAGCTCTGCGACTTTGCCTGCGTTTAGCGGCTCTCCGGCTTTCTTCATTGCCTCAAGGATGATCTCTTTCTCGTTCATGGCTGCCCTCCTTATATCGTGATGGTTTCCGGTTCCTCGGTAAAGGAACTGAATGTTGCCGTGGCACTCTTAAAGTAGAGCATCTGCATGTTATCATCATCCGCGCTGTACATAGCTTTCAGAGAAGGCATCTTTTCAAGCATGGCGACTTTTACATCATGATTATCGTCATTCACAAGTTCGCCTGTGATGCGTACCCATTTTCCGCCTTTGAACGCGCAGATCTCAACCTTCGGATTTGCCGCGATCTGTTTTGAAACAGGCTTTATCTTGCCGGTCTGTATATACAGTTTCCCATCATACAGAAGTACCGTACCGAATGCCCGGACTCTCGGCTGGTCTCCTTCTACTGTTGCCAGATAATAGGTGTTTGCCTCATCCAAAAACTGATAAACTCTCTCAATTCCACTCATGGCAGTACCTCCTGCTTATTAACCCAGCTGCTCGATCAGATAGTTTTCGTAACCGATCTTTTCGATAATACCTATATGCTGTGCTACCCACGCTCTGTGCTCTGCCTCGCACTCTACAAAGCTTTCCACCAGCTTTCTGGTAATGGAATCATCCGTCAGAGAGGCTGCGATCTTTTCGAGTTCTTCCACGCCCTTCTGTTCCTTGAAGCCATCGTCCCAATCCTTCAGGAGATCTTTGATCTCACAGAAAATCGGCTGTTCGATGCATCCGAACACCGGCTGTCCGCCGAGTTCGATCACCCTTTTCGTGCAGTTTCTGGCTTCTTCCAGTTCCTCGTCCCCTTCTTCCTTGCAGCGGTCAGCAAACTTTCCGAACCCCTGCGCGCGGAAAGCAGCTTCATGAATGTAATCTGCCTGTGAGCTGGAATACCATGCGATTGCATAATCGTTAAGCATCTTGATCTTTTCATCGAGCGTCATAATAATATACCTCCAAATCATAATTAGCGGCTATTGCCTTTCGCTTGTTGCGCACAACTACATGTTAACCGAAGGTCTGTTTTAAGTCACATTATAATCCTTTCCGTTTATAACGCCGTTTTATAAATCGATGAAATTATAAAGTTATTGATGCCGCTCACTCACAAAGAAAGGGTCTCAGCACCTCCGGAATGCTTCTTTCCATCAGATCTGCCACCTGCTTGTAGGACAAGTCGGATCTTTCCGTAAGCCAGTCATAGAGGAACTGATTTGTCCCATAACAAAACATCTTCACAACGGCAGACAGATCCTTCGGACATTCGCTGACGCCAAGTTTTTCTCTGATCTCATTTTCTATAAACCGGATGTTCATGTCAGACATCTGGAATAGAAATGAATCTCTTCCACTTGTGTGCTTCAGTGCATTCACCATGAATTTTCGGTTCTCATCATAAAACCGCATACCATCCAGAAGAGTATCTTTCCACAGGTATCCTTTTTCACCAATTTTCCCTATAAATTCGCCAGCCTGTCTGGCATAGATCCATGCGATCATATCGTACTTATCTTTGAAGTAACGATAGAAGGTAGGCTGTGTCACCTCACAGTTCTCCGCTATATTTGCGATGGTTATCTTGTTTATCGGTACTTTTTCTGCCAATTCCAAAAAGGAATCTGCCAGTAGTTCCTTAGTCGATTTTTTCTTCATTTTATTATCTACCTGCTTGTTGTTTGGTTGTCTTTTTCGTATAACTTATAGTACAGCAAGTCCGTGACTTTTTCAAGTGCAAAAAGAAGCCGGTTTTACGTTTCCAAAAGCGACGCCATTCATCCCACGGCCAAAAGGTCATGGGTTTTCTGGCTGATTATTTATAACGATTTACAGAGACAATGCCACAAAAAAAGGAACCACGAATATCGTAGTCCCCTTTAATCACGTCATGCAATTCCGTTGAGAATATCTAGAAGCCTTTGTTGTTCTTTGATTTTCTCTTTCTCATTTGCCATCACAATGGTCATTGCATCAAGTGCGTAGTCTTCTACGTATGATTTGACCTCACCATTATTGGCTGTATATGTATAGTTTTTATATTTATCGATGATCTCGTCAACTATACTAAGCAGCCTGGCATAGTCCTCTTTGTTCAGCTCTGTCTCTTTTTGGAATGGTTTCCATATCTTTAAAAAGACGTCATTAAGCATTGCGACGAACTGCTCGTTTGGCATCGGCATGTTTCCCATATTTCTTTCCTCCTTTCGCAAAACGCGAACGCTCCGAATACCTTTTTTCGATTTACACATAAATTATGGGGAACGATATTTGATATAGAGGGCGGATTCATCATATTTTTAGTGGCAACTATTTAAGTCACCCTTCGCACACATTATAATATGCCTTTTTGCTTTTGGAAATTAATTCCACTAAATCCGCTGTCGCAAAAATCTGATATGTTTGATTATCTGAAACGTATAAAACATCGTGTATTTATAGTATATTATTGTTATGAATCAGCTGAACTGCCCCTCGTTGTATGTGCCCGGGGATTTTCTTTAAGAGAGGCATTTGGCGATGAAAAACAAGACTGTAAAGACTATCCTGTCACTGACAGTGGCCACATTTCTAATGGCAACTCCATCTTATGCCGATGTGCTTTTTCAGGACTTCGATGTTCCTGTGACATCACACCAGAAGGATGCTGTAAGAGCTGAATACAATAAGTTACCAGGCAATGTTACCGCACGTTTTGAAAGTCTTGGCAACTACATTACTTTCTTTGATGGGTATGAGCCAGAGTATTCTCAGCTCCTCGGTATATACGCAGGTGCCGAGGGACAGGGGTGTCTGATCCTAACTAATACAAATGATGATGGTGCCGGTACGCTTATCCATGAGATGGCACATTTCCTTGATGATTATGTCTTTGAGGATATCGGATCGGAGAAGGCAGAACTGAATTATAATGGGCACTTTTTTAAATATGCAAGGGGCGGCATCCGTTCCCGTTCGGAGTTAGAGGATTTTAAGGCTATCTATCATGAAGAACGAGCAGGTAATTATCTTGTATCCAACTATGAAGCGCAGGATCAGTGCGAGTATTTTGCAGGGTCCTTTGCGGCTTATGTAAACCATCCGGCTGAATTAGCCATTGTAGCGCCTAAAACATTCGGGTTTATTAACAATATGGTTATCAATTTGTGATACATAATTTCCAACAAAAGAGTCTCACGGTATCAAATCATGATGATCCGGAGACTCTTTTTATATTTGTTTTTGATTATTATTCAGTACATCTTTCGTGTTTTTCTTTACTGAAATTCCAATGTTATGTCAGGTGTATCTTCCTCTATATATGATTTATAGTAGTCTACGGCGCTTCGCTCTTCATCAAGAGCAAATGAACCGAACTTGCGATACACACCGTTTGAGAATGATGCAAGATATTCTGCCTTGTACAGTTCGCAGAATGGATTAAAGGCTCTCACGTACATCGGCATTCTGCCCTTAATCGTTGTTCGGAGAAGGATTATGTTTTTTGAGTGAAAGTCTTTTTCCGTAGGTGGCATAAGGATATTCACGGTACTGATGCCGTAGTCCTCATGGTCATTGAATGTCATACGAAACTGTTCTTCGAAGTACGGAAACTCCATTCCTGTTTTCTCATAAAGGTTTCGCATCAGAATGAAAACACCGCCTGCCTCCCTTAGGTCTATTAATGTCTTTATTGTCTTATCCGGATTATCCAGATACATCTTGCAAAAAAATTCCTGTTCAAAAAAGAATCTTGGGTCTGTCTTCAAAAGGTCTTTTAATTCCTGTTGTTCTTTTGAACTCATCTACATA
The DNA here is from genome assembly GCA_017627595.1 of Oribacterium sp. GTDB lineage: Bacteria > Bacillota > Clostridia > Lachnospirales > Lachnospiraceae > Oribacterium. The sequence continues at coordinate 10,642 of JAGAGL010000144.1, forward strand.
CCTCCCAAAAGATTGATTCTCGAAAAGATTATACCTAATTCCGACTTCTTTTTCGCGGTCATTCTTGTTTTTAATCTCGTTCACTGCTTCTTCTTTTTTCTTTCTTTACTTTTCGGCTTGCTTTTCTGTTAACTGTTACTTTTTGTCCAAAGAAATACAGACTTACTACATAAAGCGCTACCGGCATGAACGCATACACGTTATGGAAGAATCCGAAGAAGATCGGCACTGCCAATACCAAGCCAAAGATACCGTGATAGGCTTTCACTATCCCACTTACGATATCGCCACAGCCTGTCTCTTCCTTTTCTCTTGTTACTTCTGTCATTCCGGCAATAAGTGTTTTGATTGAAAACACCGTCATAACCGAGCTTAAAAATAAATTCTGCATATTTTCTCCTGTTTACTTTACCTGAAGCTGAAGATTGTTCTTGGTGTTATTAACGAACTCTACGAGTCGATTTAATGGTTTTTCTTCGGCACTCTTTGTTTCCACTGGCTTAAATACATCTTTGTCCAGAATTTCAAAATCCTCAATTAATTCTTTTCGTGGGAATGTCTGGCTGAAGTGTGAGTGTTCTGTGAGCTTTTTGGAATCAGATGCCGCAATGGACTTAGGTGATTCTATGCAATCGATCATTTCTTCTAAATCCTGCACCAATGTCCTGTTATTTTCGTTCTCATTAGTTCTAAGTTGGTCATTCTTTCTTTTGTTGGATGCAGAGTTAATCTTCTCTATCAATCCCTCCGGATCCTCCTTAATGTATTCTTCGTTAGAATAGAATATACCGTTGGCCTGAGGAGATGCAGGAGAAAGATAATGGATTCCCATGCAGTCGAACAGATAGAGCTTCCCATCCAGTTCGTAGAACACCCTTCCGTCGTGCTCGTATTTTGTATTGATAATAGTCTGAGTGGTCATTTCGTACCTCCATAGTTGTTTCTAAAAATATTATGAGAGGGGATATCTCGGATAACCATGATTTTGGGGTGCTAATAATGAATTTTTTTTAGCCCCAAAATTTTCTTGTGGCGGTAACCGCCATACGCATATTTGCACTTTAAAATGCAATTGCAGTTTGATTTTTATTGGATGTTTATTAAAGCCGGATTCATACTCAAAACGGATTCTTTTACAACCACCCATTTTTACCGCATAAGGCTTATATATCATCGGTTCTTAGGAATTTTTGGGTGACTAGAAATATGAATGTTGTTTTAGCGATATCTAGTCACTTAAACTTCCCACATAAATAGTGGGTATCGTACCTTGAAAACTCTATATTCTAGACTATAAAAATACAATTACGCCACTTTGTAATCACTTGTTAGAGCATCCTGCATATATTCAGGCAATCTGAAAAAGAAATCCTTA